>JBEGVZ010000001.1:0-26470 GCA_041178085.1 Pseudomonadota bacterium
CAAAGGATGGATCACCCCATTCCGCAGATGTCAGTGACGCAGGGCCCATCAATCAAGCGCCTGCCGGCGAAGAAGAGATGGTGACCCTTTACGACTGCTTCGCTGTGGCGACTTATTACGATGGCGAGATCGGGCCCCATACCGGGACCATCACAGTTGCGATGGTCGACGCAAATACGGAAGTAAACCTTGAATTCTGGCACGGCCATGGCGGCAGCCAGCACAAGTTCACGGTCACTGCTGGCCATTTCCAGTCAATCCGGGACCTGCAGAAAACTTGGATTGAAACGACAAGCGTCGACAACCACACCCATAAATTGTTCATCGATCCGGTGGACCCGCGCTGGCGGGTTCCTGGGGCTAAACCAGTCCAGATAAAACGAAAACGCGGCTGACCGGTGTCAGACCGGCTGGAGGTGTTGCATGCATCGATTGAATGCAGGACATGGCTTTATTTTCATCCTTGCGGTGGTGTTCGCCCACGGCAAGCCATTGTTTGCCGGGGTGCCTTCCGGTGAAAGTGTCGTCGTTCCCAAACTTCGTGAATTTTGTCAGTCGTGTCATGCCGTCGGTGACGTCCGGTTTATCCGCAGTGCCGATGATCACGTTGTTTGGGTGGAATTGTTCAAAGGTAAAGCCCCGAAGAGTGGCAAGGTGTGGGCGGATGCCATCGTGGATGTTCTCAGCTGGCCATCGAATGATCCGCCCGATTTTGAATCCCCGATTGAACCGGGGCGCGACTGGATGCCGAAGGGATCAAAGCGCCTTGCTCTTGCTACGGACACTGTGAACGGCGAACTGACAAGGCACATGCTTTTGCGGGAGCTGCGCAGGGGTGTTGCAGCAGATGGCAGAGAAGGCTTCTATCCGCGTTGTGCTCCTTCGCCCAAACTGGTCGATCCGGCTCTTGGCTTGCGTAAAGGCTACATGGACTTTTTCAATCCTGCCGAACTTGCCAGCGTCAAGGAATTGTTGCCGGTGCTGTCGGATGCGACGCTCGATCAAGTCATGCGCGGCGCTGAGACGATGTGGTACGACGAAGAGACGATGGCTTTCTCCTACCAGGACAGCGAAGAGACAGTCACAGGAGTCCGCGCCAACTGTGTCGGTCGGGAAGTGGGTGAGCGGAACGCAGACAATCCGGGAATCTTCAAGCTGACGAAATACTTTGGCGCTGACTACCGGTTTCGTGAACCCTTCCGGAAGGCGGCAGGCACCAATGATGTTGAGAATGTGAAGGTGGTTAACTTCTGGCTTCCTCCACGCGACAAGGATGGAAATGTCATTCCCGTCCGTTACTGGAAGACGGGCAGCCGGAGTCGCTGGCGCTGGGCGTTCCCGGTCGATACGGTGTTCGGTGAAGTCTTGATGCAGCGGGATTCTGCGGGGAAGCTACACGTTTTCGAAGTTCGTACGCGAAAGCGCTACTTGCAAGGCTGGGCAGTGAACATGTTCCGTCCTTTCCGGACGGCGCAGGAGATGGCTGTCGCTGTTCGTTCCTTGCGCCCGAATTGGTTGATCGATCCTAATCTTGTGCAGCTGGTCCAACACCTTGATGACCCGGGCACCCTGCGTAGCCACAGCATGAAATCGGTCCCTTTTGGACGCATTTTCCCTGAGATCAAGGGTGCCATTGACGAGATTCCGGCGATTGCGGATGAAGGGCTGGTGAAAGCTTTGCTACACCGGAAATTTGTTTCCGTGGAAGGATCCGTGTGGAAGGAGAACCCTGGCTTGTTGACCTACGCGCCTGGGTCAGCCGGGGAATTCTCGATCGTCCCGCGCGGCTACGAAATGGGTTTGATTCCAGTCAATGATGAATCCTGCTCTCGCTGTCACAACGAGACAGGGCGTCGCCTTGGCCAGATTGAGGGAGACATCGTCCTTTACGGCGAAGTCTGGGGCGAGGATCAGATTTTCACTTGGCACCTGTTTGAGCCAAACAGGAATATTTTTGATGTGTATGACGAGTCGGATGGAAGCCGCGTCGTTAATCCACGCATGGTCCAGGCAGGGTTGGTGTCGCAAGGTCAGCCCGATACCGGATCAAATGTGTGGCGCGCGCTGCCATCTGCTTATGATAAGGCGGCCCCCTGAAGCTGAAGTGCAGGTTCAGAAGGAGCGGCTGCCACCCAGGGCAACATGCCAGATTTTCCTGGGTTCACTCGTCTGGTAGACGCCCGCAGAGACCAGAACTTCGTCGGTGTCCTCCAGCCAATACTCACGCCACATCCGGTAGCGCATGGTGGCATATATCTGGTCGCTGCCTAGTGTCCGGCGCTCACCATTGGTTGCGCGCGGCACTTCTGTTTCCCGGTACCAGCGATATCCCGGGGCCAGGATCGTGCGCTCACCTGTCTTCTGGTGCCACTCGATAAATGCGGAATCAGCGCTTACAGCGCCGGTCAGGGTGACCGGCCGGATCTCGCCAGAATTCTTGAACCGGCTGACTCCGAAGTGCACGGCTGCCATGAGCGGAGCGATGAACTGACGACCTTCAATGTTTCCAGTGGTCGCCGTGGGACGGTCTTGCCGGAGGTTCATGCTCAACTTGCCCCGCCAAAGGAACGACGGTGTCGCAAGATGGAGCCAGCTGATTCCAGTGCTCGTCCCGCCTATGCGTTCAGGAGTCAATATGCGCTTGCCATCAACGTCTGTGACATCCAGCCCGGTGGTGTTGATGAATGTGCGCTGCGCATCCAGTGTCCACCTGGTCGTTTGCTGGCCTGTCCAGATCGATGCAGACACCCCGACCCAGCGGCTATAGGTACGCAATTCTCCGTCTGCTGATGGTGAGGCTGATCCCAGCCACCCGGCAGTGGGAGAAACAGTGAGGGGAGACAGCCCATCTTCCGAATTCGATAGTTCGTAATCAAAACTTCCCGAGACGGCCGTTTCGTTTCCAGCCAGTGGTGAATCCGGCTCAGATTTTCCGATCGTGTGACGGCGGGAAATTCCGATGCGGGTCCCGGTTGAGGGGCGGATATTTGTCGTCTCAAGAAGGGCGCTGGTCGAGCCGTCCGAGTACAGGGCAGCGACTGCCTCGAATTTTCGGTTGCGAGGTAGTTCATCTTGTCCGTGAGCTGGCAGTGTGGCGATGACTGGCATCAAGGCAATCGCAGTCATGATGGGCTTCGTCATGTTTACTTTCCGCAAGTCGGGCAGGAAGTTCCTGCGCTTGCGCCGCTACCACTGGCGCCTTTTTCGTTAAGGCGTGCAGGCTCACCGAGGGTCGCACCAGCAAGGCCAGGGTCCTTTGCCGGGTCCATCAACGGGTCCAGGATTTGCGCTTTCTTGAATTTTACGTCCGGGTTGACGCACCCCGAAAGGAGGGCGCCCGCCGCCAGCAGGATAGGCATCATTTTCACGCGGGTTTCCTTTCCCTTCCGGATGCATTTGCCTCCGGTCTCGTGGATGATTTTACAATGGTTCAGTGTGCCTGGGAAATTTGCCTGAAAAGTCGTTCAAATTCCACGGGTGAGCCATGCCCGAGCAACTGCCCGGCGACGCTGCCGTCGCGGTTGATGAACAGGGTCGCCGGAACAGCCTTGATATTCAGGCTTTCGGCAAGTTTCTGCCTGGTGTCGACAAACGCTGCAGCAGTCAGCCTTTCTGCGAGGGGCCCTGCAGGTTTCAGATAATTCCGCGCAGCAGCCGGATCTTCGTCAAGACTTATGTTGATGAAGCCGACTTTAAGATCATTGGTGTCGAGCTTCTTGATCGAGGACTCCATGGCAGAACGGCAGCCGACACACCAGGATGCCCAGAACTGAACGATGAGCGGCTGGCCCGTGGGTATGCCAGCCGCCTTGTTTTCTGTTTGTGCCGCCAATGCAACAGGTGCTGCCTTTGCAAACTCGTCATGGAAGCGGGGTGCGTTTCCGGCGATCGCATTGGTGGCCAAAAATGCGATGGCGATGAAGGTCGAAATCCGGAGAATCATCTAGTCGCCCCTTTTCAAGTTTTTTCGCTCAGTTGCTGGAAGCTAGCGTCCGCAGCGCGGACAACACGGCGCTGTTCGGGTGGGGCAGGTTGGTGAACATCCCCCGGCCATTCTGGCCCAGGACCACGATCACATTGCGATCAGGTTTCGAAGGGTCATTCTGGAGTGACAACCAGAGGCTGCTACGCTCGTCGTGAGCTCGCAGCGAAGCCGGCGCCCAGGTCCCCATGAATCCTGCGAAGTCCTGATCCTGGAAGTCCTCAAGGAAGTCCGTGAAGACGACGACATGCGCGACGCTGTTGCCACCAGCGGACTGTAAAGAGGAAGTGAATTCACGGGCGTCTGCCTGGCATGTGTTGCAGGTCACGCCTGCAAACTGGAATATGGCGGCTTTTTTTCCGGTCGCGGCAAGTGCTGCCTGAAGAGACATGCTGCGCCCCTGGTAGTTGATTCGCCATGATGATGCCGGCAAGTCTTGAATTTGATTCCCGGGCTGAAGCCTGCCGCCACTTTGGATCGCCTGGCCAGGCTGTTGTTTCGCAGGTTCTGGCTGTGCAGAGCTGGCGCAACCGCCAAGTGTGGTTGCCAGCAAGAAGGGAATGACTGCAAGTGCGGTCTTCATGGGTTTGGTCTCCTGATGCTTCTTGTTGAGCAAGGTTCGTGCCGCCTGCGGTATCCGCGCTTTCTTTTACAAGGGTGTTGTACGTGGCGGGATTCATGCGGATTTTTTCCGGGGTATGCTGGTTACGGGATTGGAGCCCCTTCCGCTGACTGTCGAATGCCTTGCCGGTGACAAGATCGTGGACGGCAGGTGGGCCATTTGTGGCCGATGAAAAGTCAGCAAATTATTGAAATTATTGAGTAATTTTCTTTGTTCGCGCCGCCGGCCTCTGGCACAAGTCTTGAATATGCCGTGGTATCTCGGAAAGGCAGGTTGTTGCTGTGATTCGTAATCCTTTGATGAACCGCTCTGTCTTCATGTTTGCCCTGGCGATCCTGCAGGGTGCTTGTATGGGTCCGCGTGGCGGGCTGGGTGCGCCGGGGTCCGCTCGCCGGGCTTCGCTCACCTCCATCGACGTGAACCTACCCGATGCATCGATGTTGGAGGCGCGTGACCAGAGAGTCCGCCAACTCATCAACGATCAAAATTTCGGTTCAAGGATCGTGGTGGAACCCTCAGACCCCACTTGTGTCGCCCCAACACGAATCGATGAGGTTTCCAAATTCGAAGCTTCGCTTCGCCTTGGCGTCTCCATCAAGCAGGGTTGCGACTACCTGGTGACCGTAGAACTTGGCCGGACAGGCGCCGCCGGTCGGATGATGGACGCGATGTTTCGTAACGACCCCCCGTTGGCGATAAAGCGTTCGGACATCCAGGGCAAGCCGACCTTCCAGGCCAATATCGTTTTGAAGGTCGTCACCAACCAGCAACAGGATCAGCAAAACGTACCTTCAAGACCTGCGTTCCCGGCAGAAAAAGATTCCGAATTCCTGGACGCCCAAGGCAACACTGTTCGTTTGTCAGAGATCTTCCGCGGTGAATACCTTCTGCTTGATTTCTCTCAGCCAGGATGTAGCGCTTGCATAAGCATGGCCGAGGAACTGACAACGGATCAGGAGTTCATGCGTGCTTTCGCATTGGAAGGTTCAAAGTGCTCCATGGCAACCGTGGTCCCGCAAAGCCAGCGTAGCGGGTGGCTGTCGATGTTCTCCGCCACTGACATGATCGGTCGTCATTCCGTGTTTCCGGCAGGTGGATTTTCAGAAGTCGCGGGTAAATTTGGTGAGCGGATCACGGCAACCCCGACGTTCCTTCTGATTGATCGTTCAGGCAACGTAGTCGGTAAGAGCGCTGGCGGGTTGCCGGACAATGCCAGACAGCTTTGCCGGTGATCAGCTGCCCAGCAAAGCCGTGGTCTGGACAACCAGGCTGTAGCCACGCATGGACCCGCGGTCGGTGACCGGCCTGGACACAAGCTCGCTGCCAGTCGCTTTATCACTCGTGCCAGTCGTTTGAAGTTCATCGTAGTTGGCAGTGTAACTGGCAATCACAGGCACATCGATCCATGCCGATATAACGTATCCATCAATCGTCGTTTTAAGGTCCTCACGGGAATTTGACTTTCTGGGCTTGCGCCAGTTTGCGTTAAAGGAAGCTCCTGCGATTGCTGACAACCTGGTGCTTCTCAGCACGTAATTGTCGAGCAGGGCTGTCCGCGTGGTTGAGTTTTCCTGACTATCCGTGACGACCAGATCCTTTTCGAAAGCGCTACCGATGGCGCGACCGGTCGCGTCGATGTAACCAACACCTGCAAGCAGGGCTGGTGTGCCAGCCGCGAATTCACCTAGCTGGTAACTACCCAGGACGGTGATTCCAGTGCCGTTGTAGTCCACGTCAATTCTGCGTAACTGGCCGGGATTGACCGGCTCGTAAGGACCAAGCACCAAATCCAGCGTGGAGCTGAACTCCCATTTTCCGCGACCGGCCACATAACCGAGGCTGATTCTTCCCGCTTTGCCCCGGACGTCGTGAATGCCATCTGTTTCCAGTTCGTGCAAGGCCAGGCCAAGGCCGAAAGACCACGAGGAGTGCTTCCCCGTTACGGGGGCTGTGCTCGCTGCCTGGGCATTCTTGCCGACAAGGGTGGATGCAGTTAAGGCTATAACCACCGCCAGCGCAGCCGCCGGAGCTGAAGTTCCCCTGCGTCCCTCCAGCCACCGGATGATCACGATCGAAAGCTCGAACAAGGCATAAAGAGGCACTGCCATGACGAATTGCGACACAGGGTCTGGCCCCGGAGTCAGCAGTGCGGCAATGATCAGCAATACAACGAGTGTTGCCCGGCGCTGTGACGAGAGCATCTTCGAGTCAACGATGCCAAGCATTGACAGGAGGATCAGAATCAATGGCGCTTCAAACACGAGTCCGAATCCTGCAAACATCAAGACGAGAAGGTTGATGTAGTCCGTCACAGTGATGATCGGCACGCCAACTTCAAGGCCCATCTGGATCAAGAATCCCAGCGTAAAAGGCAACGCGACGAAGTAACAGAAGGACACTCCCGCCAGAAACAGCACGACAGACCCCCAGATGAACGGGAGAACGTATTTGCGTTCAGACGGATAGAGTCCAGGCTCGAAGAATTTCCAGAATTCCCTCAGCCAGAACGGGCTGGTGATGATCACAGCGCCCATGAAAGCCACCTTCATGCCGGTGAACATCACATCCATCGGGCCGGTGAAATGAAGCGCAGGAACACCCGGGGGCAGAGCGTTCACGAGTGGGGTTTTCAGGTAGTTCAAGAGTGCCTGGGACTTGAACACCAGGATCAAGAACGTCACCATCAGCACCGTCATGGACCGGGTCAATCGCCGGCGAAGTTCATCCAGGTGTTGAAGCAGTGGCATGGCTTTTTCCAGGTTCACGCTAGTGTGCCTCCAACCAGTCTGCGCCGACGCCGATTTCGACTTTCAATGGTACTGACAGTTCCAGCGCAGTTTCCATGGCATTGCGGATGATTTGTGTGGACCGCGCTGTTTCGCTTGCCGGCCCCTCAAAGACGAGTTCATCGTGGACTTGCAACAGAAGGCGCGTCGCAAGTCCGGCTTCCGCAAGTTCCCGCTCAACCCGGATCATTGCCAACTTGATGAGGTCCGCTGCACTCCCCTGGATTGGCGAATTGACGGCGATGTTTTCTGCGTTGACCTGGGCAAGGCGGTCGCTGGAATGCAGGTCAGGCACAGGTCGCCTGCGGCCGGTCATGGTCTGGGTGTAGCCGTTGCTCCGTGCGCGTGCGATCGCCTGCGCGATGTAGTCCCGGATCCCGGGGTAACCAGCAAAGTATTTCTCGATGAATTCTTTTGCCTCGGCCATGCTGACGCCGGTCTCACGCGCCAGGCGCTGCGGCCCCATGCCATAGATGATTCCAAAGTTGATCGCCTTGGCCCGGGAACGCAATGTGGCATCTACATCCGCGGGTGCGACGCCGAAGATGCGTGCAGCTGTGGCCGTGTGGATGTCCTCGTTGTTGCGAAAAGCCCCGGCAAGTGCAGATTCGTTCGCAACGTGGGCAAGGATGCGCAGTTCGATCTGGGAATAGTCTGCCGAGATGATCACGCTGTCCGGTGAACCGGCGCGGAATGCCTTGCGGATCTCCCGGCCCTGCGGCGTGCGGATCGGGATGTTCTGCAGGTTTGGATCGGATGAGCTGAGGCGTCCCGTTGCTGTCCCGGTCTGGTGAAAGCTGGTGTGGATGCGGTTGGTGGACGGCTTGATCAACTGGGGCAACGTGTCGACATAGGTATTTTTCAACTTGGTGACTGAGCGATACTCAAGGATTGCTGATGGCAGCGGGTGTTCGCTCAGCGCCTCCAGAACGGACACATCGGTTGAGAATCCGGACTTGGTTTTCTTGAGGCGCTTGACGCCAGTGACTTCATGGACTTTCAGTTTTTCAAACAGGATATGTTGTAGCTGTTTTGTCGAGTTTATGTTGAAGGTCTCGCCGGCGAGTTCGTGGATTTTCTTTTCCAGTCTTTGCGCCTCACCTGCCAGGCGTTCAGAAATGACGGACAGGGTTTCCGCGTCGACGAAAACGCCGCGCTGCTCCATCGCAGCAAGCACCGGTACAAGCGGCATGTCGACGTCGTGGAGGACTTTATCCAGCCCTGCCTTGGCAATCTCTCGTGTGAAATGCAGGTATAGCCGGAAGGTGACTTCGGCGTCTTCGATCGCATACTCCGATAGTTTGTCCAGCGGGACATCAGCCATCGGAGTTTCCCCGCGCAGGCCAATCAGGTCAGAGGTCGGGATTTTCATGATGCCAAGGTAACGAAGCGCGCATGCATCCAGTCCGTGTTCACGGCCGATCGAATCCAGCAACCAGCTGCAAATCATCGTGTCGGTGAAAGGGCCCTGCGGCTTGATGCCGGCGTTGTGCAGCATCTGAAGATCGAACTTCAGGTTGTGCGCCACTTTCATCTGTCCTGGCTTTTCCAGCCACGACTTCAGCGCGGCTTTGACTTCCGTGATGGAAAGCCCGCCGTCAAGGTGCTTGTCGATCAGGGGGATGTACCAGCCCTTGCCGGGGGCAGTGCTGGCACTGAGTCCGATCGGGCGTGACTCCACCACGTCCAGGCCAGTGGTTTCCGTGTCAAAGCAGGCGACGGGTGCTTTTTCAATCTCTGCCATTGCCGCGCGAAGGGTTTCCGGTGTGTTTGCCAGCTGGTACCCGCTGCGGGAAAGTTCTTCCGCCTGTCCCGGTGACGATGGTGCGGTCCCCGGCTGTTCGCTGGGTTCGAGGGTCAGAGCTGACCTGGCGGGAGTAGCTTGCGCTTTCCCGCGTGCTGCTTTCATGTCGGCCTGGACGCGTTGGGAAAGGGTGCGGAATTCAAGCTCATCGAACAGTTCAAGCAAGGACGGGTTTGCGGTTGCCGTGTCTGGATCGTACTTCATGTCGTCCAGCGCGTGCTCAAGGTTGCAGTCGATCTTTATGCGCAGGAGCTCCCGCGACAGGAAGGCTGCTTCCTTTGATGCGCGCAGGGATTCACGCTGTTTCTCGTTCTTGATCTCATCGAGGTGGGCATAAATTCCCTCGAGGCTGCCGAACTGGCCGATCAACTTGGCGGCGCCCTTGTCGCCGATTCCGTGGACTCCCGGGACGTTGTCCGCAGTGTCGCCGATCAGCGCCAGCGCATCGACCACATGGTCCGGTTTGCACTGGAACTTTTCGTGGACGCCTTCAATGCCGATCACCTGCGCAGGTTCCGCTTTTTTCGGCGAGTAGAGGTACACGTGGTGATTGATCAGCTGCATGAAGTCCTTGTCGCCGGAGACGATGTAGCAGGTCAGGTCAGGGCCTGCATTTTGCTTCACCAGGCTGCCAATCAAATCGTCAGCTTCCACGCCCGGTTCTCTTAAAAGCTTGCAGCCAAGGGCTTCGAAAAGCTTGAACAAGTAGGGAAGCTGCCGTGCCAAGTCCTCTGGCATCTCGGTCCGGTTGGCTTTGTAGAGCGGGTACATCTTGTGCCGGAAGGTCGGCTCCTTGGTGTCCGTGGCAACCACCAGGTAATCCGGACGCTCTTCGTCGATAAGTTTGAGCAGGAACACGGCGCTGCCGTAGACGGCGGAAGTCGGGATCCCGGCGGAAGTGGTCAGAGGACGCACTCCAAACGCATGAAAGCTGCGGAATGCGAGGGCCATGGCATCGATCACAAACAAGCGTCCGGGTTTCTTCAGGACTTGCGTGTCTGTCCGGTTTTTGTCAATCATCATGGGGCCTTTGTCGTGTCCTGGTCGCCGGTTCTCATTTGCCATCGGGGCATCAGTTCTATACGATATGAGTGGCTTTTTTGCAGTTGGAAAACCTATTTGGGCGAGGAGTCCGGTCCCATGAGCGATTTTGCAGAGTTGAAGTATGCCGGCAAGAGCTACCAGCTTCCCGTCATCACCGGAAGCGAGGGCGAAAAAGGTGTAGATATCAGTAAGTTGCGTGACCAGTCTGGATTGATCACGCTGGATTCTGGCTACGGCAACACTGGCTCCTGCAGGAGCGCGATCACATTTATCGACGGCGAGAAAGGCATCCTACGTTACCGCGGGATTCCGATCGACCAACTGGCAGAGAAATCAACTTTTGTGGAAACAGCGTACTTGCTGATTTACGGCTACCTGCCGAACAAACAACAGCTCGCTGACTTCCGGCAGATGCTTACCCGGCACTCGCTGATTCACGAAGACATGCTTCATTTCTACGACGGGTACCCGTCCTCCGCGCATCCAATGGCGATCCTGTCGTCGATGGTTTGCTCGCTTTCCAGCTACTATCCCGAGTGGCTTGATCCCCATGACGAGAACCAGGTCAACCAGCTGGTGCCGCGCGTGCTGTCGAAAGTCCGTACGATCGCGGCATATTCGTACAAGAAATCGATCGGCCAGCCAGTGATCTATCCGAAGAACTCGCTCGATTACTGCGCTAACTTCCTGCACATGATGTTTGCGGTACCATCAGAGCCGTACGAAGTTGATCCGGAACTGGTCAAGACGCTCAACCTTCTGCTGATCCTGCACGCCGACCACGAGCAAAATTGCTCGACGTCAACGGTGCGCATGGTCGGGTCTGCCGACGCCAACCTTTTTGCTTCTATTGCGGCCGGTATTTGCGCCCTGTGGGGGCCAAAGCACGGTGGCGCCAACCAGGAAGTGGTCGAGATGCTTGAGGGCATCGTTAAGAGCGGTGGCGACGTGAAGAAGGCGGTGGCCGCAGCGAAAGACAAAAACAGTGGATTCCGCCTGATGGGCTTCGGCCACCGGGTCTACAAGAACTACGATCCGCGCGCCAAGGTCATCAAGGCCGCTTGCGACAAGCTCCTTGCCAAAAAAGGGATCAACGATCCCCTGCTGGACGTTGCCAAGCAACTCGAGGAAGCTGCCCTGTCCGACTCGTACTTCGTCGAACGCAAGCTTTATCCAAACGTGGATTTCTACAGTGGCGTGATCTACCGCGCGATGGGCATCCCGACCGACATGTTCACGGTGATGTTTGCCCTTGGCCGCCTTCCAGGCTGGATTGCCCAGTGGCTCGAGATGCACAAGGAAGGCGACGGCCGCATCAACCGTCCGCGCCAGATTTACACCGGTCACAACCTGCGTGATTATCAGCCGATCGAAGAACGCAAGTAAGGCTGCAGGGGAAGTAAAACGTGTCCGTAAAAGATCGTCCACGCTTCTGGCTCATGAAAACTGAGCCAGAAGTTTTTTCTTTTGATGACTTGATGAAGGCTCCCGGCAAGACCACCTGCTGGGAAGGCGTCCGCAATTATCAGGCGCGGAACATGATGCGCGATGACTTCAAAGTAGGTGACGAAGTTGTCATCTACCATTCCAACGCCAATCCGCCCGGTGTTGCAGGTTTCGCGCGGGTGGTTCGTGAGGCCTATCCCGACCCTGCGGCATTGGACCCGAAAAGCGATTATTTCGACGAAAAGTCAAAGGCTGACGGCAAGTCCCGATGGGTGATGGTCGACGTTCAGGCTGTGGCACCGGCGAAAAAACTGCTCAGCCTGGAAGAAATTCGCAAGACTTCTGGTTTGGAGGACATGTTGCTTTTGCGTAAAGGACAACGCCTCTCGATCCAGCCAGTCACGGCGGCAGAATGGACAATCTTGAGCCGCCTGGCAGGTGTTAAAGCCTGAGTTCCAGCCCCAGACTTAGCGTTGTCATGGCTTTCATGGCGATGGCCGCATCGGCTGGCGATGCCCCGGAGCCGCTGCCATCTGGTTTCAATGGTTCGTTAAGGGCCAGACCGGGGCGATTTTCCCTCGTGCCTTCAACATACCGCTGGGTCGTTGTGCTCGGGCTGGCTCCGCGTCCCAGTGGCTGAAGTCGTCCAATACCCAATTGCAGCGCGAGTGATTCGTTGACCGGGTAAGGAGCTGTGAAGCCCACATGCATCACCGGGATGCCCCCCTGCTGGCTGTGCCAGAAGGTTGTATCGCTGGTCCTGGTTTCTTCGACCATGGCAGTCCCTGCCATCAAGTAAAACCAGCGGCTGCTGATGCCGGCCAGGACAGCGTGGGTATTGCTCCTGGATACCGCCCGGGTGTCGTTGCCCAGCTTTCGACCAGTGCTGCTGATGGTCAGGACCTCTGCCCCACCGAACTCTGCCACGCGCCCCCCGAGGCTCAAGCCAAGGCCAGGGGTTCCGCCTACTCCCGTGGGTAAAGCCGCGACGGGGGCAAAATTCAGCACAAGCGCCGCCTGGCAAAGGCGTTGGCGGCTGATTTTCGTTCTCAATATGGCCACCGGCATGGCTCATTCCCCCGTCAACTGCTCTTTACGACCTGACGGGTCGGTTGAGAAGGTTTTTTTGTCCCACTTGACACCAAATTGAGTTTTGCGCCTAAATCAGTAGAGAGAATTTTTTGGACCGAGGGGATAATCATCGTGGCCTGGAAGATATACAACATTCACAGCGGCAGGGTCCTCAGAGCCGGTTTTGAGGACGAAGAAGTAGCAAAAGATTGGCTCGAGCGTCGCCGGGACCTGTCCCAGGAAGATTTCCTCATCGAGGAAATGGACGACGAGGAAGAGGAAGAATACGCCAATCGCGAAGAAGACGAGGAAGAAGAAGAGACGGAATCCGCTGGAGACTACTCTCGCGATGATGATGACGATGCCGGCGCCGGAGCTGGTGATGATGACTTCTTCAGCGACGATGACGAGGACGAGGAGTCCCTGGACGAAGATGAAGACGAGGATGAAAGTGAGGAAGACGACGATTACTGAGTCGTCGCTGTCCCGCCTGTACGTCACGGTTGGCTTCAAAAGCCACAGAATCACCCCTTGACCACGATGAAAGTCAAGGGGTGTTTTGCTTTTATATACGGTGACTTGAGGCATTTTTCGGGCGGGGATATAGTTTTAGGACACACCAGGAGAACCAAGATGGGTTTGATGTCATCATTCAGGTCGTCGCTACGGGCCTGCGTTGCAGCTGCGATTGCCGGAGTTGTTTTGTTCACGGCCGGTCTTTCCGTCAGCGACCAATCCTTCGCCAAGGAAACCCCTGGCCAGGTTGGCTCCAAGCAGACGGGATCCGGCGATGGGACTGCAGTCGACATAGCTGGCGTTGGCGAAGCGGATCAGGGTGCCGGAACTTCGATCTTCGGTCGTGCGTTGCGTGCCGGGCCTGTCGTGTTCATGGTTCTCTTGACCCTGGTCGGCCTGTCCGTCCTGACCTGGGCTGCACTGGTGGCCAAATTTTGGCATCTGCGTCGCATTTCGCGGGCAAGCGATTCGTTTGTGAAAAGTTTCTGGGACAGCCGGTCGTTGAATGACCTGAATTCCCGCCTTTCAGAGCACCCCTACAGTCCAGCGCGGGAAGTTTTCCGTAGTGGGTATGCGGAGCTGGTGCGAGGCACGCAGCTCCGTGAACATTCCCAGTCCGGGGAAATGGCGGTGGGAGCAGCCATCGAGAACCTCAGCCGCGCCCTTCAGAAGGCTAAGATGTTTGAGCGCCGCCGCCTGGAAAACTTCCAGTCCCTTCTTGCGACCAGCGCTTCGGCTAGCCCGTTCATCGGTTTGTTCGGCACGGTGTGGGGCATCATGGGCTCCTTCGAGGGCATCGCCCAGACGGGCAGCGCCAGCCTGGCAGCAGTCGCGCCTGGAATTTCTGAGGCTTTGATTGCCACCGCCTTTGGTCTTGCGGCGGCGATCCCCGCCGTTGTGGGTTTCAACTTTTTCAACGCATTGATCCGCGTGCAGCTGGTCAATCTGGACGGTTTTTGCGCGGATTTCCTGAATATCGTGGAACGCTACCTGGTCAGTGATAAAAAGCAGCAGGGGCAAGTCCATCACGTTTGAGGCAGATGCAACCTGCGACTGAGGGTCCACATGGCTTTTGGAAAACTCGGACAAGACAAGAGTTTTGAGTCAGACCACAGTGACCTGGCGGAAATCAATATCATCCCCCTGGTTGACGTGATGCTGGTGCTCCTCATCATTTTCATGGTGACGGCACCCTTGTCCATCGGTGGGATCAAGGTCGAACTCCCTCATGCGGCAGCGAAGAGCACGGGGATCGACGAAAACCGTGTTGTCCTTAGCATCAATGCCCAGGGCGACTACTATCTGGACCGGGTTCAAGTTCCCGCGCCGGCTCTCACGGAGCGCTTCAAGGTGCTGTACGAAGGCCGGGACAAGAAAGAACTCTATATCCGTGCTGATCGCGAAGTGGCTTACGGCAAGGTTGTTGAGGCCATGAGCGCGGCCAAGGGGGCGGGTGTCCTGAAGATCGGGATGCTCACCCAGGCACAGAACAAATGACGGTTAGCGCCCGAGCCAGCAGCAGTCTGTTCCACAACAAGATGACCCGGATGGTCGCTTTCCTGAGGTTGGTGCGCACGCGGCTGGACAAGAAAAATGAGATGGAACTGTTCCGTCTCTTTGCCGTCGTGTCGCTGGGCATTCATTTCTTTTTCTTCCTTGCCCAGGGCATCAACCTGTTAAACCAGAGACGTCAGATTGTCGAGGACTGGGCAATTGACGCCGACTTGCTGGTCGACGCCACTTCCGGGGCGCCAAAGGATTCTGCATTGCCCGATGCGGTCAAGGCGGAGGAGGCAAAGGTCAGTGAGCGCATGCTGCCCCAGCTGCCCAAACAGTTTGCCGTTGATAACCAGGAAGCCCCCAAGGATAAGACCTTCACCGAACAGGATGAGAAGGCTGAAGCGGAGAAAAAAGTCGAAGATGCCCGCGACCTCAGCCGTACCAAGGACGAGGCCGAGGAAAAAAACCGCCTGAAAAAGGATGACGCCCTGCGTCGCCTTGCCCTGGAGAAACTCCGCCAGGAAAACAAGTTGGCAAAGAAAAACGAGGCGGCCTCTACGGATTCACCGCGTTTGCAGGATGATTCGAAGGCTGTCGCTGCGACAAATACGGGGGCAGTCCAGGGCACGCTGTCTGCTTCAGAAGCAAACCGCTACAGAGCCAGGTTGCAGTCAGCGATCCGGCGCAATTACTCCATTCCTGAAACGCTGAAATTCAGGACAGTTTCGCCTGTTACCCTGGCCATCGAGATCAGTGAAAGTGGTCATCTGGTATCTTCAAAGGTTGAGGAATCCTCAGGAGATACGTATTTTGATGAGCTGGCCTTGCAAGCGGCTAAGGCTTCGGTGCCATTGCCACCGCCGCCGGCGGCCCTTGTGAACCAGAAGATACTGTTCAAGTTCAATCCGTGAGGGGACTGGAATGAAAAAACTCTTCATGCATTGCCTTGCCGGGCTGATGGTCTGGTTGTCTTCCGCCCAGATGTTTGCGGTGACTGGCCAGCCCTTGATTGTGAACATCGACAATCCTAATTTTCGCAAATTGAATGTCGCAGTTCCTGATTTCCTGCTGGCTGAGTCGGCAGACCGGGAAACGGCAGAGGTTGCGAAGCGTGGTGCCGCGGAACTGGTGCGCTTGCTCAACTTTTCTGCGTTGTTCAGCGTTCGCTCGCCTGATGTTTTCTCCGGCGTACTTTCCGCCAAGGGAGTCGTTCAGTGGCGGCTTGGCCAGCAAGACCTGGACGGGGTGGATTTGCCGCAGTGGCGCGCTGTCGGGATTGAGTCGCTGACCCTGGGCGAAGTTACCAGAGACAACGATACCTGGACTTTCAATTTCCGGACGATCGATACCGGCAAGGGCCAGCTCCTTGTGGGCAAGCGATACTCCAAGGTTGCCAAGTCACAGGTGGTTCCTGTGGTCAGACGATATGCGGACCAGATCCTGAAGGCATACACTGGAAAACAAGGCATTTTTTCCAGCCGCCTGACCTTTGTTGGTCGCCGATCGCGGAATGCCGCCAAACAGATTTTCATATCTGATTTCGATGGCAGCAACGTCAAGCAGATCACGAATTCGAATGCACCTCACCTGTCTCCTTCGTGGAGCCGCGATGGCAGGTACGTCACTTTCACATCCTTTGAGGACGGTCCCGCTGAAATTTTCATGTATGACACCAAGACTGGCCAGAAGAAGAAGATGACCAGCGGTCCTGGGCTCAGCAGTGGCAGCAACTGGGGGCCGGATGATCGCTACATCGCTTTCACTGGTGCCCACAACGGAAATTCAGAAATTTACGTCATGAGTCCCAAGGGTCGTGATCGCAAGATCCTGATCGCCGGGGATGGCCTTGATGTCGACCCGACGTTTTCCCCCGACGGGAAATGGATGGCGTTTGTCTCCGGGCGCTTTGGCAACCCCCATATTTTCCGGGCATCACTCGAGTGGAATGACGACAAGGTCCGCGTCAATGGTGACAAGCGACTGACCTACGCTGGCTGGTACAATGCCACGCCCGCCTGGTCGCCGGAGTCAGATAAACTGGCCTTTGCTGGATACGACAAGGACATCAACCGCTTCGATATGTTCATGATGAACCCCGACGGGACCCAGATGGAGCGCTTGACCTTGCGCGCCGGTGACAACGAACGGCCATCATGGTCCCCCAATGGACAACTGATCATCTTCCAGAGTAGCCGAGGGCTGAATCTTGAGGATATCAAGGGGACTCCCCGGTTGTTTATCATGAACCGGGACGGTAGCAACCAACGGCTTCTGGACACAGGGCTACACGAAGCACAGCAACCAGCCTGGGGACCACAAGTTGAGGACTGAAGCGCGATTTTCTTCTGTGTTTTCCGGGATCGATGCCATGCACAAACCTTTTTTTCTGGCTGCTGGTTGGTTTTTTGTTTGTGTTGGCATTATCGGGATTTTCCTGCCTTTGCTCCCGACAACCCCTTTTCTGCTGCTGGCCGCATGGTGTTTTGGCAAGAGCAGTGAGCGCGTCCACTCCTGGTTGATGAATCATCCGAGGCTTGGTCCACCGGTGCGGGACTGGCAGGATCATGGTGTGATCAATCAAAACGCGAAATGGTTGGCGACGGCCATGATGGTGGCTGCCATGTCGTTTCCGCTTCTGATCGTAAAGGTGCCCCAATGGGCTCGCTGGACTTCGGCCATCACCATGGCCTGCGTCCTGACTTTCATCTGGAGCCGCCCCTCTAAACCACGTTCCAGCTAATTTTGCGGGACGTCAGTTCTTCCTTGAGTTGCGCCGTGTTGCGGTAATGGATCCCAGGGATTCCGTTCCTGAGGGCGGCGTCGATGTTTTCCTTCACGTCGTCAATAAAAAGGCATTTCCCGGCAGGACACATGGCGGCTTTTACCGCGCGCTGATAGATGCGGTCGTCAGGCTTGCATGCACCCACCTGATAAGAAAGGACCAGCTCGTCAAAAAGCTGCGGAAAGTCGTAGCGGGCGCGGATGTATTCAAAGTGGTCTTCGTTGACGTTTGAAAGCAGGACCAGCCGGTAGCCTGCCGATTTGATGCCGGCGGCAAGGTTCACCATGTCGGGCTTGGGCCAAAATATGTCACAGGCCGCGTCGACCACCTTGCTGGTGTCCAGCTTGCAACCCAGTCCGGCCTCCATCCCCGCGATCAAATCATCACGGGAGATCTGGCCGGCTTCATAGCGCATTTCCAGGCCGCTGGAAAAAAGGACGTCGAATATTTGACTGGCAGGCTTCCCGCAAAAAGCGCTGATTTGCTCACAGGCTTTTTCGTGGCTAAAGTTGATGAGTACATTACCCATGTCAAAGATCACGGTGCTGGTCATGCGAAGCAAGTCCCACAAGAAGGTCAGACAAAAGGCCCATTCGACTTCACGGGACACACGTTACCGCGCTTCGGTCGTCGTTTGCCACAATGAATCCCTGCTCACTGTGCGTTTGCGGGATCCGGTCAGCGGAATTGTGCGAAACTTCCTCCCCGGAGGTGCGGTGGAGGCCAGTGAATCCGCGCCCGATGCTGCCACACGGGAGTGTCTGGAGGAAACGGGTCATCAGGTCAGGATCGACCCGGAATCCAATTTGCGAAAGTCTTACCTGTTCCATTGGGCCGGTCTTGATGTGCCTTGTGTCACAGAATTCTTCCGTGCCTACCTGGCCAGGCCCTTTGCTGCACCCGCCAAGATCTCCGATGACCCCGAATTGAATCTCGGGCTTGAATGGGTTCCTTTGTCGAAAGTAACGGAGGTTCTGGGCTTTCACCGGGAAATCCTTGATGGTGTTGAGTGCATTTTGAGCCAACCTCCGAAACGGGTGTTGTGTGCATTTTCTGCATTCAAGGGAACCTTGTCGGCGCGGGATGCTTGCGATGCTGCGGTACAAGCCATCCAGTCCGCCGGACATGTCGCAAGTAGCTTGCCGATTGCTGACGGTGGGCGTGGCTCGATGGATTTCTGGCAGGCGATTGCAGCAAAGTCAGGCGCCCAGCTAACGTTGTTGGATATCCGGGTGCAAGACCCGATTGGCCGTGAGGTATCCGCAAGGGTTGCCATGCGAAGGTCAAAAGCAGAGGCAACGCTCTTCATCGAATCCGCTGATTGTCTTGGGATGCACCTCGTGGGCGCACCTGAACCAGCCACTGCAATGATCGCAAACAGTTACGGTTTCGGGATGTTGCTGCGAGACCTTGCGTGTCGTTTTCCTGCAGGAACCCGCTGCGTGGTCGGGCTTGGTGATTCCGCTGTGAGTGATTGTGGGGCCGGGATGTTGCAGGCGCTCGGTTTTGGCTTGCGGCTCAAGTCCGGCGAAGTGCTTGATGCTTCGCAATTCAATACCGGACTGCTACGTGACATCGCTGCGATCGTCCCACCACCTGCCGGCTCCCCTGAATTCCGTGACTTGAAAGCATTGCGGCGATTTCAATGGACCGTATTGTGTGATGTCTTGAATCCCTTGTGTGGGCCAAAGGGGGCCATGAGGGTTTTCTCCCCGCAAAAGGGTGCGCTGCCTGAACAGGTCAACCTGCTGGCGGCCGGGGCGCGAAACGTGGCGAAGTTGTTTGCCAATTCGGGTGCGAATCGTGACTGGGCGAAGTTGGAATCCGGCGGCGCATCCGGGGGCGTCGCTGCCGCGATGGCCTGGGCTTTGCGTGCCCGCTTGAAGCCAGGAGCACGCTGGTTTCTGGATGTCATGAAGTTTCGCACGTTCCTGAAAGATCAGGACATTTTCTTCACTGGTGAGGGATCTTCTGACGCCCAGTCCCCTGCCGGGAAGGCCCCGTTTGTGTTCTTGTCAGCAGCGCAGGCTAAGGGTCTAACAACATGCCTCGTATCTGGCAGGGTGCAGCTTTCTGCGTGGCCGCGCAAGATGCGCGGCGAGCTTGCGATTGCCCGTGCCTGTGGCCTTGAGCCAGATGCAAGGACAGCCTTGTGCCATGCGACTTATGCCAGCCTGGTGGAGATCATCACTGGCCAAGCCAGTGGCGAATGAAACACCGTCATGGATTTCGTGGATCCGCATTCCGCTTCAATATCAAACCAGCGATTGACATCAAGGAACCGCCGGATGCGTCAGGCCGTCCTTGAAGCCCCGCCATACAACCAGCGATGCCAAGAGCGCGATCACAGCGCCGGTGGTAAAGGCCGCTTGTGAGCTGAATGTCTGGAAAATCCAGCCGAACATCAGGCTTGCTGGAAGCGCAGCCATGCCAATGATGAAGTGAAACAATCCGAACGCCGTACCCCGCAAATGGGCCGGTGAAAGGCTTGCAACCAATGCCCGTTCCGCGGGCTCGGTAAAGCCGAAGTGAAAGCCATACAGGGCGAAAATGACAATCATGAGCACCGGATCGTCCACCCAGCCGAACCCTGTGTAAATGAGCGCGTACCAAAGCCATCCACAAAGCATCAGTGAACGGGGATTGTAGCGGTCGGCTAGTTTGCCGCCCTGCCAGGTTGCAAACACCTTGACCGCATGCAGCCCAGCCCAGAAAAGAGCGGCGGAGCTGACGGGAACCCCGCTCTGGTGCAACCTCAGCAGGATGAAGGCGTCCGTGGAGTTGCCGATGCTAAAAACAAAAAGCGCTACGAGGAAAATCTTCAACTTGTCTGGAATCAGCCGCCAATCAGCGGCAAGCGTCTTGAATGTGAGGCTGCCGGTGACCGTCCGTCCAGCGCCTTCTCGCGCTGGTTCCTTGACCATGGAAACCAGGACCACAATGGAAATCACGGAAGGTATTGCCGCAATCAGGAAGACATCACGGAAACCAAGATGGAAGACGCCGGTCAGCACGGCTGCCGCCAGTGGTCCGACCACGGCGCCGATGTGATCCAGGGCCCGGTGAAGTCCATACGCAGTCCCGCGGACGTCTTCTGGCGTCGAATCAGCGAGCAGCGCATCGCGCGGTGCGGAGCGGATACCCTTGCCGACACGATCGCAAAACCGGATCACCAGAACGGCTGGCCATGAATGAGCAAAAGCCACCAATGGACGGACGACGCCGGCAATGGTGTAACCAAGCACGACGAGTGGCTTGCGCCGGTCCATGCGGTCTGCAATTGAACCAGAGATCACCTTCACCAGGGATGAAGTCGACTCAGCGACCCCTTCAATCAAACCGAGTGCGGCTGGCGACGCGCCGAGCACCTGGGTCAGGAAAGCGGGGAGTAGCGGATAGATCATTTCGGACGACATGTCAGTCAGCATGCTGATGACGCCGAGCGCGACAACGATGGATGGGATCCGATTCATGGCAATGATGCTTGCACTGCACCTGCCAGTTGAAGCCATGGTGAACTTATTGACGGATCCTGGGAGCGTGCTGCAGGGGTACCCTGGTCGCTCCGGAGCCTGATCTCCTTGCGCAAGGGAATCCTTGCCAGGAGCGACAATTCATTTTCGATCTGGAATGCCTGGAAAGCCTCGTGACCAAAGATGTGTTCCTCGTGTCCGCAAGCCGGACAGTGGAACATGGCCATGTTCTCCACGGCACCAAGCACCGGGACATCAAGTTTGCGGAACATGGCGAGCGCTTTGCGTGCGTCAATGAGTGCGACATCTTGCGGCGTGGTGACGATGATGGCACCGGCGACCGGCAGTCGTTCGACGAAAGTCAGCTGGACATCGCCGGTACCGGGCGGCAGGTCCACTACCAGGTAATCAAGTTCGCCCCAGTCGACGTCGTAAAAAAATTGCTCCAGGGCCTTGCTGACCATCGGTCCGCGCCAGATGACCGGTTGTGCGGGGTCGGTCAGGAAGCCAAAGGAAACCACCTTTACCCCGTGCCCCTCCAGCGGGAGGAGTTTTCTTCCTGCTGTGACTGGCATTGCTCCTGCCAGGCCGAGCAGCATCTGTGCGGATGGACCGTACACGTCGGCATCCAGCAAGCCCACGCGGAATTCCTGTGCAAGTGCTACCGCCAGATTTGCGCTTACGGTGCTTTTTCCAACGCCCCCTTTGCCTGACGCAACCAGCACCACATGTTTCACGCCGGGGATTGGCTTCAAGGATCTCTGGATACCGAACGGACCTTGTTTTTTCCCCGTTACCGGTGAGGGGCCCCCGGTGGATGCCGGGTCCTGTGTGCCTTTTTGTTTTCTGAAATAGATGACCGGCGGCCACAGCGCAGGGTCGACTTTTCCTTCCAGGGGGCCGCCCGGCGCGGAGGCTTCGCTGAGCGCATGGATCACTGCGCGTTCGATGGCAATTTTGTTATCGAGGTTCAGCCCGCTTGAATCAAATACGGCACGCACACCGTCGAAGCCACAGAACCGTCCAGCCTCATTGCCCGACCGGGTCAATGCGTCGATGATCACGGCGCTGGAAATTTGTACAACTTCGGCATTCATCAAATGTGTGCAGTTCCGGTTGTTTCAGAGGCCAAACCCGGGATTACCAGCTGTTTCACCGGGCGGCAAGCGGGCGGCGTTCGTCCCACCAGCTACGGGCCCTCTGGTAAAGGCTGGCAAAAGTTTGCCCCGCAGGTGCCAGCAGGCCGTCCTGGCTGGTTCCGGCGGATTGTGACAAGTGCCCGATAACCTTGCGAATATTATCTGACTCAAGCCGTTCCAGGGTCAGCACCAGGTAGAGGCTTTGCCGGTAGATCGATGCCGCGGCAGCTGAGCCGTAGCTCAGGTAGGAGTGTTGGAAATCTCCCTCAGGTGCGAAGCCTGGTGGTTTGATCGGAAAATGAAAGGCAGCGCCTGCGCTCATTTCGCCAAGACGCTGGGCCAGTCCTTCCTCAAGCCACGGGGGAAGGGGCCGTCCACCGGTCATGCTCGAATTCATCGCGTGAACAAGTTCGTGGCGCAGGACTGCACGAAAAACTTCTGGACGTGATCCCGCACGAACGGGAATGCGCATACGCCCGTCGAAGATGCCCTCCGCCCAGTCGGGAATTCCACCTAGCACCCAGTTGAAGCGGTTGCTCGGGTAAAGAACCACTTCCACCGGCGCGCGTGGCTCTTTGTAGCCTGCCTTTTCGATCAGTTCGTCAAGGCCCTGTTCGAGGATTTCACCGGCAGTTGCGACCAGGGCGTCATGTTCTCCGGAACGGTAGGAAATGTTGAAATGAGGTGTGCGCAGCGTTTGTTGCAGGGCACCCTCACCAGCCCTGCGCCTCATGGTATCAAGTCTTTTGCTGACTTGTTCATTACCGGGACCGGCGTCTTCCAGAAACTGTACGGCTTCCACGAATCGGCCATCCGTTTCAAAAAGATCGACCAGCAGTAAGCGGGACTCCAGATCTGAAGGTTTGACGCGTAAGGCTTCCCTGAGGTTTTCCTCTGCCCCCGCAAGCAGTCCTGATTTTTTCAGGCAATAGCCCAGTCCACGTCGTATGTCTCCGGCGAGCGCATCGTTTTGCGATGGAGCGCTCGTCTGGCCCATGGCAGCGAGCGCGTGACGCAGTTGTTCGATCGCGCGGTCGCAGTCCCCTGCTGCCAGTGTCGCCCAGCCAAGGCTTGCCAGCACAACAGGGCGCTGCCCGGTGAGCCAGGATTTCAAGGCTTGCGATGCATCAGGCCGCTGTAATGCCTCGTCGATGAGTTTGATCGCACCGGCGTAATCGCCCGTGGCGAAACGGACGCGTACTTGACGCGCCAGATCTCTTTCCGTCGCGCTGTCAAATCCTGGTTCCTGGTCGGCGTCTGACTGGTCTTCACGGTTCGCACTTGCGTCAGTTTTTTGTTCCTGGATGCTGGCAGGTGACTGTGTGTCCTTGCCAAAAATCAGTCCGCGTTGGTTTAGAAACAAGGCGATAGCCGCCATGCCTACCGCGAAAAATCCCGCCAGGTACGCAGACTGTCGCCAATTCATCCCAAATGGTCTTTCAATTTCCCGGAATCATGCAGCGCCTTCAAGTCGGTGAAGCCGCCGACAAAGTAGTCGCCGATGAAGATCATGGGCACTGTACGCCAGCCGTTGTTTTCTCGACTCAGACGCATCCGGAGTTCCGGATCCTCATCCAGGTTGATTTCCGCGAAGGACAGTCCCAGCGTTTTCAGCAAGTTCTTTGCGCTGACGCAGTAAGGACAGTAAGTCGTGACATAGACTTTAATTGGCTTGCTCGTGGAATTTCCGGGCGAAACGTTGGTCCCCATAGGCAATCGTTTTCCTTCGTTATTGACGCAAGGCCCGGGCCATTTCCCGGTTGGCCGACTTGGTCTTTTCACTCTGACGCTTGTCGTGGGCTTTCTTGCCCTTCGCAAGAGCGATCTCAACCTTGACCAGGCCGTTCTTGAAATAGACTTTCACCGGTACCACGGTCAGGCCTTTTGTTTCTGTCTGTTGGGCGATCTTATTGATTTCCGCGCGTGACAAGAGCAGTTTCCGGGGGCGTTTTTCGGGATGGTTCATGATGTTGCCGTGACTGTAGGGGCTGATTTGGACTTCCCGCAGCCAGGCCTCCCCGAGGTGGTCAATATCAACCCAACCATCCGATATGTTTACTTTTCCTGCGCGCAGGGATTTAACTTCGGTGCCCTGCAAGACAATGCCCGCCTCGAACTTGGCACCCAGCTCATATTCGTGGCTGGCTTTACGGTTGGTGATAACGATTTTAATACCTTGAGCGGCCATAGTGGTGGTAGAGCGTATCCGAGTCATGGAAACCCGGCAACCAACATCCCAGCAAGACTTTCAAGCCGCTGGTCAGCCCGCTGCGCGCGCCCACTTCCGGACCCTTGGTCCGGCCATCGAAAACGAGGGTCAGGGGGAACGCCTGGATGCATACGTATCCCGGAAGTTCCCTTTTCTGACGCGGGGCGGATGGCAGAACAGGATCTTTTCCGGGTGCCTCAGGGTCAACGAAAGGATTGCTCCACCTGCTTATAAACTTGAACGTGGGGATCGCCTGACCTTCTTTCATCCGCCGGCGGCTGAGCCCGAAGTCGATCGTGGAATCCGTGAAATTTGGCGCGATGGTGGCGTCATGGCAGTCTTCAAGCCTGGTAACCTGCCCATGCACGAAAATGGTCCGTACCGCTTCAATACGTTTTCCCACCTCGTGCGCGAGGCATTTGGCGAAGAATGGGCGGCACTGCATAGACTTGATCGCGAGACGAGCGGCATCGTCCTTTGTGGCGCCACGCCCGCAGCACGCAATCGCCTGTCGGCGGACTGGGCGGCGCGCCGGGTCAAAAAAGAATACCTGGCGATCGTGAACGGGGTCACTGTGGCGGACGCATGGACTGCAGATGGACCGGTTGGTGATCTTGCGACTTCAGCGATCCGGATCAAGAAGTGGGTCGTAGCTGGTGGTCTGGATGCCATCACGAATTTTACGACGCTCGACCGTTCCGCAGGGCATAGCCTTCTGCGTGCGGCCCCTGAAACCGGTCGCACAAACCAGATCCGCATCCACGCGGCCCACGCCGGGCATCACCTGGTGGGTGACAAGTTGTACCACCCTGACGAGCAGGTCTTCCTTGATTACTTTGAAGACGGAAACACGGAAGACGTTCAGCGTCGTGCAGGATTTCACCGGCTTTGCCTGCATGCTTCAAAGCTTGTCTTCAGCCATCCGGAACATGGCAGGACGATTGAGGTGGAAGCCGCGCTTCCTGACGACATGGCCAGGCTGTGGAGCGTCCTTCAAGGCAATTAAAACCTCAGGGGGATTCCAGCAGAATTTCCCGTTCTGATTCCTTGCTCAAGTTGAACACCCGCACTTTTTCCGCTGTCCCTGTGGCCCCGCTCATTTGCACCAGCACGATGGTCTTGGTGTCGGGTGATATTCCCGCCTCGCCAAAATAATTGATTCCGCCAGCGCTGAATTCACGCAGTATTTTTCCGTCCCGGTAATCCCAAAGGAAGACTTTTTGCCAGCGACGCCGCGTCTGATCGTTGCGCGCAGTGACCAGTGCAAGCTTGCGGTCAAATAAAGGAAGCACCATCGACTGGGCGACGCTGTAGCCGCCCGGTAATTTGATGGAATATTCCTTCTCCTGGGTCACTCCGGTCCATTCCGGCATTTCATGGATCACGAATGTGTTGTTGGGAACATCCGTCTTGATTGCCGCGAAGCGGTACCCTTGCTGCAGAACCTGGTATCCCTCACGGAACTTCACTTTGCGGGCTTTTTTCTCCAGTGGTATCCCGGCAGTATGCTCCACAAGCAATCGCTGTTGGCCGTTCCAAAGGATCATCCGTCCCCTGACCGGATCTGTGAACACCGGGAAATCCTTTCCCGGCACCTTATACAATTGACGGTATTGCATGGAAACCGTGTCGAGTTGTACCAGTGCGCGACGCACCGGATCAAAGGCCACCGGAATCCGGGTTGTCGGAACCACCCCGAAGAAACCCTTCCGTTTGACCGGTTTTGACTGATCGTTCGGACCACCCACAAATTCAACGTCGCCCAGTGCGCAGAAGGAATCTTCTCCATTGGTCACCAGTGCGGCAAGGGTGTTCGCGTTTCCTGCCATGTCGAGGGTCGGTATGAGATCCGCTTGAGCGATATCCTTCAAGCCAAAGACGGGTTCCAGCTTTGCGCTGGCCACCTTTAACTCAAACGCGACCATTTTGCGCTCTGGCGGGAGCTTTGATTTTGCAGGTGGTGCCTTGGCGACGGGGACGATGAAGTATGCCCGTGTCCCATCAAGGGAGAATACCAGTCGTCGGCTGAGTGAAAGGTGAAAGTCCTTGGTGCACGAGCGGATGAAATCGGCTGCCTCTGCGCGCGCTGTGATGGC
>JBEGVZ010000002.1:0-9824 GCA_041178085.1 Pseudomonadota bacterium
CTGATCTTGAACTTGTCGTTGATACCTGACGCCAAGATTGATCCCGTGCCGGTATTGACCCGTGCCGGCCTGTCTTTTGCGCGTGAGCAGGTGTCGGGAAGAAAAATTCACTTCTCTGTGAACATGCAGGATATGATGTTCGGGGTGTATCTTTCACTAGGCGCAGCAGTTTTCTGCGGCGTTGTTTTTTTCGGGGAAAGGTTTCGGCGATGAACGTAACAGATCTTTGGTATCAGTTCCGTGAACCCTTGCTTGGCGGGATACTCATTGGTTTTGCAGCCGGGGTGCTCTGGCTGTTCTATGGCAAAGTGCTCGGCGTCAGTGGCATCCTGGGGACATTGGTGGACCAGGTTGCAGACAACCTCAAGGGACGGGGCAAGTGGGTCGATGCTCTCAGGAAGTCTCCAGTCATCGTGGGGCTGGTCCTGGGTGGCTTCCTGATGCCGTTCGTCTGGCCCAAGGGGCTTGATGGATTCCAGAACGCCTCCTTGCTGGAGATTGCCATTGCCGGAATCCTGGTCGGATACGGTACCAGGCTGGGCGGCGGTTGCACCAGCGGTCACGGTATTTGCGGGATCGCGCGGTTCTCCAAGCGATCCATCGTAGCGACAGTCACATTCATGATCACCGGCGCGCTCGCTGTCTTCGTCCGCCGCCTGTTGATTGGCTAAGGGGGTAAATGATGAGTTGGATTTTTCATTTTGCCTGTGGACTTCTCATGGCTTTTGGTCTTGGCGTTTCCGGAATGACGGACCCGTCCAAGGTAAAGGGTTTCCTTGATGTGACCGGTGCTTGGAACCCCGCGTTGGCTTTTGTCATGGCCGGCGCCCTGGCGGTCAACATCCTGATGCACCAGATTGCGGCACGCCGAAAGAAGCCCCTTTTGGACCAGGATTTTTTCAAGCCTTCCCGCGTTTCCATCGATTGGCGCCTGATCGCGGGCAGCGCTGCATTTGGTGTCGGCTGGGGGCTCGGTGGTTACTGTCCCGGGCCCGGTCTGGTATCCCTTGCCGCATTGACGGGTGGCCAGTTTGGACCATTGGTTTTTGTCGCTGGAATGATTGCCGGTATGTGGGCGTTCAAGGTGAAGAAGATTTAGAACTGCTCGACACCACTGTGCCTGACATCTGGTGTCACTTCACCCCACGGCCAGTTGCCCGCCATCGTGCTCTTCTTTGATAAGGAGGAGCCATGGATTGTCCCAAGTGCAAAGCCTGCAAGTCCGTCATAAAAAAAGGCTTTTTTCGTCATCTCACGATTCCAGGCGGCAAGAGCCAGAGATATCGTTGCAAGAAATGCCGCCACTGCTTCTCGCAGACCAATGGCACCTTGAGCGCGCGGCAAAGAAGGCCTGATCTCCACCGCCCGGTCTTCAATTTGATGGTTTCTGGAGTGTCCCAGCGACGGATCGCGCTCCTTTGCTCGACGACACAAACAACTGTCGCGCGAAAACTTGTACTCTTGGCGAAGTTTGCAAACCTTATTCACGATGAACGCCTAGCCCGTATGGAAGGCGCGGTTAAAATGGCTGATTTTGACGAAATGGAAACATCGGAACACACGAAATGCAAACCCGTAGCCATTGCCGCTGCTGTGGAAGAGCCAAGCCGGATCATCCTGCGCTTGAAGGCCGCAAGCATGCCGGCCAAGGGGCGACTGGCGAAGATGTCACGGCGCCGATACGGAAGGCGAAAAGACGACCGAAGGGCTGCACTGGTCAGCGTGTTACAGGATATTGCTAAGGTTGCTGTGCGCGACCTCGTGATCAAATCCGACCTGTGCCCGCGTTATCCACAGCTGGTGGCAAGGCACCTGCCCACGGCGGAACACAGGAGGTTTAAGGGTCGCCGAGGATGTGTGGTTGGGCTTGGCGAGCTTAAGGCCGGGGGCAAAGACCCCCTCTTTTCCTTGAATCAAACCTGCGCCATGGTGCGGGACAACTTGAAGTGTCTTGCTCGGCGGACTTGGTGCACCACCAAGCGGATCGACCGGCTGCAGTGCCGGCTAGATCTTTACGTGTGTGCCCACAACGCAAAGATCGACCTTAAGGCTGAGGGAAAAAGAAGACGGTCCAGGGTGGGCCACTCGCGGGGGCGGCCATGGCCGCTGGAGTGTCTCGCCATCAGCGCCTGAGGCACAGTTTAGTGGAGCAGTTCACAGTTTATAAACCCTGCATGCCTTCAAATTCGATTTCTGTGCCGGCGCCGCCCTGTTCACACTTGCTCAGGTCCATCTTGAAGATGCCCTGGAAGTCGTCGCGGTTATTCCATTCGCGGTTGTCACACACAAAGTTCGAACCACCACATTTCTCGCCAGGGGTACCATGGTCGAATCCACCGATGAAGATCGTCTGATTGGTTCCGCTCCAATTTTTACCAAGGATTTTATTCACGAAAGCTTCCCAATCCGAGGCATTATTCGGTTTCGAGTAGGATGAAATCAGCTCTTGGCTCCATTCCGACAGCGACTTGGTTTGTCCATCGGCGGTGATGGTCAGCTTGAAGGAATTCTTCTTGCCACATTGAATCACTTTTTCCGTCGTGCGCTCCCCCTCGAGGCTGTCTCTGGAGCTGTTGGAGTCGAAAGAGAGTACTTCGACAGGAGTCCCACCCGAGGCACCAGTGCGCTCGATTTCAAATTTGAACGAACCCCGACGCCAAGGTCCAAAGTCATGCTCGGTTGTTTCTGGAGCTCGCCAGATCACCTTGAGGGTCGCGTCCGCACCCTCAGTCAGTGTCGTGTTGTCGTCCCTTGGATCGGTCGGTGTACTGCCCCCTCCTGGGGTTTTGCCGCCTTGGGCGGGTTCACCGTTACCACCAAGTTTCACGGGTCTTAGGCCGCCCTTTGACGTGAAGGAAGATTGCTGGCACGCGGTTACAGCCAGCATGAATGCCAAGATGGCGAATTGGTTCAATTTCATTCTTGCTTCCTCCTGAAAGCCGTTATCGGATCCAGCACACCAAAAATTTAGGGAAAACTGCAAGTACCCTGAATTTAAGGTGTCAATTCGCTGATCAGCGTCCATGCCTTGGAAGGGGTATACAGGCCTGGCGTGCGTTTTAAACGCATCTGGGTGCTGGTCCGCCCCTTGCAGTGCAGCCATACGGTTCAAATGCGCCGGGTTTCTGAGCGGGGGACGTCGTCATGCGGCATCTGATGTTGGCAATGTTTGCTTGCGCTGTTTCGCCAGCCTTGTTGGTGGGCTGCGGACATGACTTCGTTTCAAAATCAAACCCCAAAATCATCGGGGGCGAGGATGCCGGGCAGGATATCCTGCCCTGGGCAGTTCGCATGTCCATCGATAGCGCTGGCCTGTGCACTGGCAGTTTCGTTAGTCCAACGACGCTCATCACCGCCAGCCACTGTGTGCGTTCCGGTTCGACCGTCATGATCAGGCGTTATGAAGTGAATAGCGTCAAGGTGATCGAGTATCCGGGGACGCGGGACGTGGTCGAGCCAAACGACCTGGCCATCATCCTGTACCCCGAGGGCACAGCAAAGAAATGGACGCGGATTGCAAGTAAACCCGCAAAGGTTGGCGAAAAGGTCAATATGCTGGGTTACGGATCCTGCACAGAATGGGAAGGGGCAGACACCGGCACCAGGCGCTGCCGCGGTACAAATAAAATTTCATCTCTATCAACCAATCAAATGATCCAGACGTATCGCACAAACGGCGTGGCCGTTTCGCCGGGGGATTCGGGTGGTCCGCTTTTCCGTGACGACGAGGCATTGATTGGCATCGCTTCCGGTGGCGATTACGGAAGAGACAGCTTACACGTCAATCTCTTCCTTAAGGAAAATATCCAGTGGCTGAAAGAAGTCGTGGCTGAACATAAGGCTGTTATCTGTGGGCTGGATGGAGTCACGGATCCGGTTTGTGACACGGAAGCAGCTGTTGAAATTCCAGACCCAGTTCAATGATCAAGCGCACCTTCAAGGGAGGAATTCCAGGGTCGTTCCTACAACCCCCATGAGTCGCAGGAAAGACTCAGATGCGATGGAGGGCTCATCACCCTGGAACATCTGCCCGTTTGCCAGACTGTGTAAAGTCGGCGGCACTTCCGTAGATGGTGGAGGATCGGAATCCCATGGCCAGGACCGGTACTTCACCGCGTCATTGGTATCTTCACCGCCAATATTCTGTCTCTCAATCCACAGGCCGAAGATCATTTCCTTGTTATTGTCTGTTGGCGCCCTGGTGTGAATCGCAGGAAGTCCAGTAAGACCTTCTGCTGCTGACAGGCCACGAAGGTTCACAGATGTCCCCCAGGAAAGCGTCTCAGCATCAAAGCTTCTGAATACAGGGGTCTTATCAGAAAGGTTCGCGGTTTCCGCATTAAAAATAAATAAATGCTTTTTCCCGTCCATTGTTGTGTTGAATCCAAACCCCGATTTACCCGTCAGCATTGCTGCGCCAGAACCTGTGCTCAAACCTCCTTCGACGCTTGGGCTACCGAGGCGATTTCCGTGCGTGGCGACTCCACCGTAAACGATCAATCCAATTGAAGTTGGTGAAATCAGCATTGGACTGAGCCCAGTGCCACTCAAAACATTCGCTAGTGAAAAAACTTCCGTCTCTGCTCCTGGAGTGACTGCAGGATAATTGATTGCATAACGGTAAAGTCGATAATTGTTAAGGCTCATGTCTTTCCACGCATAAATATAACTGCCTGCGACTTCCATTCCAAGGAATTGACCGCCAGTGCCCATGGGTATGAATGCCACCCATTTGCGCTGCGTTCCATCAAAACGCAAAATCCCCTCGGGACTCATGCCGAAAATCGTGCCGGCAGAAGTTACCGCGATCTTTGTTACATTCGCGTTCAGTTTGGTCGTGTCTGTAATTAAATTTGACCAGGTCTTGAGAGTATTTGCCGTATCTGTCTGGGCCAGTTGGCCATCCATGGTCAATGCGATTAGTTTTGTTCCGTAAGCAGCGAGGGAATAAATCTGAAGTGCAGAGGTGGCATTCAGGGTTCCCCACGGAGTCCATGTCGAATCGCTTCCCCTTTTATATACGAACGTTCCAAATGCTGCAAAAATTTCACCTGATTCCGTTGCTACGATGGACGTCAGTTCAGCTGAAGGATTAGTACCGCTTAGCATGATCCATCCTAGGGAGTTTGCGTTTGCGACCGAGCTGTACAAGCACGGCCCGCCGTTTCCGCTGCCACCACCAGCACCACTACCGGGGAAGTTGCCCCCCACATATAAAACCCCGGCTACCTCCACGATACCCCGCGGTGTACATTCGGAGGTCGATGCTGGGTAAGTGACAGAAGGAGGATTGGAGGGGAAATTCCCGACTGGAAACACCGATCGATTGCCTGATGTATTCCAGCTGAACAAATTGCCGGCTGTGGTGGAGGCATGCACATGGAATGTCCTGGCGTCGCTTCCGGGGACGATCCGGACATCGGTAAATCTCTCTTCAGTCGATGGCAATGTAAGCAACTTCAGTGGATTCGCTTGGAAAGATGGAGTTGCGGTGCTCGGGTCGGTGCAGGAGTATCTCAATTCGTCGGGCGCGGTTTCGGGGCGCAAGACGGCGGCAGAGCATACCAATGTAGCGCTATTGTCGATCGCGAGGGTCGGTAAGATGTACTGACTTGAACTAACGGGTTCGTCGATTACATGTGTGCTGAACTGGAGGTTGCTTGGGTCTGTCGTTGTGTTTGACTGACGCACATAAACCCAATCGTAGTTCCCCGTGGTCCCCTTGGTCATCGCGAGGTAAATTTTGTTGGTATGAGTCGCGACAGACCATTGTGAATTTTCGGAGGCATCGATTGTTCCCGACGATTCATTGCTGGGCACTTGCCCTTCGGCGCCATACTTGAACTTGATTTTCGCGACTCCGCCAGCGGCTTGCAGGTATGACGCGACAACCACTGAGTTGGATCCGTAAGGCTTGAGTAACGATCGTTGGGATGGACGGGCTGTTGTCAAGCTTCCGGATCCCTTTACCCAGTTTGCCTGAGTTGCGGATTCTCTGGTCTGTTGGTTGCCTGCTGCATCGATGCCGATGACGCATAAAGTGTATGTTTTGTTGTCGTAATTGAGACGATCTGTGATGAGCTGGTTTGTTAATCTGGGCGCTGAATAATCGTTTGTTGCTGTGGAAGAGCAAAAATTTGAGTCCATATCGATTCCAATGATGTAGCGATACTGCGCAACTCCGGTAATTGTGACGTCTAGCTGCGCTGCTGAGCTGACTCCGCTTGGCGCATTGGAAATGGTCGCAACGGGCGGTGTCGTGTCTATGGTCAGATTTTTTGGTGGGCTGGCGGGGCCTTCATTTCCTGCTTTGTCGACAACTTTTGCGGTGATCGAGTATTCGCCGTCCGGGATGTCGGCAGTCGGGGTCAAACTCCAGTCTGAACCACTCGCTGGCTTGTCGATTTCTGCGATCAATGAGTCGGTGCTTCCGGATCCAGTGCCTCGATGGAAAACTCGTATTTTCTTTGCGTCGGTTTCAGTCGCGATAAACGTGCCTGCAATCACTGGGCGTTTGTTATTCGAGAGGACTGGAAAAGTAGTCTTTCCATCGATAGTATTCACTGTCGGGGCTGATGGTGCAGTTTGATCGATAGTAAGAGACTTTGCTGATCCAGCGTCGCTTTCATTCCCGGCCGCGTCTGTGGCTGTGGCGAACACTGAGTGAAAACCCAGCGGAATTGCTGCAGCAGGTGTGAAGGACCAGGTAGTATCACTGTTGTTGACGTTTACTGAGCCAACGAGTATCCGCGAGTCTGTCATCCGGTAAACGGAAATCTTCACGGGTTCGCCTGCTGGCTTTGTGCCTTCAAAAGCTGGTTTAACGTTGTTGGTTTCGACTGGGTTGTCAGAGCTGCTGGCAATTTTATCGATCAGCGGAGCGGCTGGACGTGTGGTGTCTTTTGTCCAGATGTGGATTGTTGCTGTGGACAGGGACTGGTTGTTTCCTGCTTTGTCGGTTCCAATGACACAAAGACGGTAGCTTCCATCCGTCGCTGGGATCGAGTCTATGATTTTATCCGTTATTGGTCGTTCGGAGGCATGGTAGTCGGCTGAACCCGAGCAGACGCTTAACGTGCTGTTGAGTCCGAACTTGTACTTGTAGGTTTTCACTCCGTCACCGCCGACGGTGATGTCGAGGGTCGTTATATTGCTTGGGTTTGGAGGCGTGCCAGACAGCGTTGCGGTAGGCGCGGTATTATCCACCACGAATGAAACAAGCGTGGTTTCCGGGGACGGATTTCCCACATCATCCGTCAAAGCCCCGGATTTTAATTTGACGGTCAAAACGCCATCGCCGTTGAATTCTCTGATGGTAAAAGTAAGTGCTGTTCCAGCGCTGTCAATCACTGGGTAGCTGATCGTTGCTGTGCTTTGCCCAGTAAAAGCAAACATCGAAGTTGCCGCGGTCGCCCCGGCAGCGATGTCTGCGAGTGGCGTGGTCACTGTATATGTGTGGATGGAAGCGTTTTTTACGTAATATTTTCCGTCTGCGTCGGGGTTGGGGCCGGAAGAAATGGTGCTGGCCGAGATGACGGGGCCCGAGGTGTCGTGTGTTGGCCCGGGAGTGTTACGGCTCACGTCGGCTTGCTTCAGAACAACTGTGACAGGTTTGCCATGGGGAACTCCCGCAGGCATTTTGAAACTGGCGGTGGTCCCGTCATTTGAAACGGCCACTGGTTTTGCGTCGAAGGAAGTCCCCTCAGAGGTGATCTGAACTGCTAACAAGTCAGCTTTAAAGTATGCCCCCGTGACCGTCAGTAAACCTTCTTTGCGTACCTTGCTGCCAACGCTTGGCGAAACAGCCGTCAATTCAATCGGAGGAATTTTTTTAACGTCACGGGCGGTGAAGATGTTCACTGCCTCTGTGTGTTCCACCTTTTTAGCCGCGACTGCTTCTTCCGGAGCCACAATTGCGGTCTGGAATGCGCCAAGCCTGCGAGAAGAGAATTGCGCCTTGCCGTCAACGATTTGAATTTCCGCACGCGGTATGATCCCCGTCTCGAACTTGCCGGTCTCTGCATCCTTCACCCGGTAGACAACGACCATCGAAGTGTAAACATCTTCGAACAGCGACATGACCAACTGAAGGGCGCTCACGCTGGGCAGTGGTATCGACAGCGTCATGGGCGTGTCGGTATTGATGGAAGTCGATGAACTAAGCACCACCGCGGAACCCGAACCAGAGAAGCCATTCAGGCCGATCGTGGATGCAATGGACGGTGTCGCGATGGAGGCCCCCGGTTCGAGGGTGAAGGCCGCCGGGAAGGATAGCGCCCCAGATGGGAAGAGGACGGACGTACCTGCGATCCCTGAGCCGTCTGAAGCAATCAGGATCTGGCTGCCGGACGCCGGGTCAAATGTACCGGTCACAGCACCATCTTCTTCTGTGGTTGCCATCAGGGTGGCTTGGCTGCTGCCAAGGCTGCCGCTTTGCTTGAGCAGTGCGGGACCGCGCAGGCAAGCAGACAGGGTAGCCAATGTACCTGCGAGGAACATGAGCAAATACTTTTTGGCTATTCGCGGTCCCCTGAAAGGCATCCTTTAATCTCCCCAAGAAGACTTCGGCAGGTTGGGGGCGATCTTTAGGCGATTTGGAAGGGGGGTAGATGAAGCTGGCAAAAACAAAAAACCCCTTGGAAATCAGAGAGTTCCAAAGGGATGGTGTTGAGAGTGGTGGACGCTAGGAGAGTCGAACTCCTGACCCCCAGAATGCAAATCTGGTGCTCTACCAACTGAGCTAAGCGCCCTCTTTCCGATCGCGGTGCGACAGGAGTCGTGAATCTGCCCAAATCGATCGGGATGCGCAACAGCTTTTTCGTCGATGGATTTTCGCTTTCTAGAGCCGATCGTTCACGGCCACTCCAGGTAGCCGCTGTCGATGTACTGGTCTTGCGCACCGCCGTATTCGTTGGGTGTTTCAACGGGTAATCGCACGCCGTCCACGGTGCGAAAGCGGCGGATGTTTCCCGTCAGGTCAAAGTAGGGAACGAAGGTGGTTTGACCAGCCTCGTTTTTGAGCTTCAAGACGTTTGGGTGCCGCGGGTTGCTGAACTCAATGGTGACATTCGTCCCTTCCTTGAAGTCATCCCCGACCCGGCGATCAAGTGTGGCCTCGTCGCCTGGATTCAAGTCATGCAGCTTGGGAGGAGGCATTCTGCGGATACGCTTCATCTCTCCCGAGGCAGCGTCCCGCCAGGTGACAAAGTACGGCTTTCGATCGTTATTGACCCCGTCCATGAAGCCATGGTCCCCAATGATTCAAGATGCTGGGTTGTCGGGGGCTTTCAGAGTTGCTTTAGCAAAAAAACAAACCCGCCCTGGGGATTTCCTTTAGGGCGGGTAAAACTTCAATTAATTCAGGTTCTTACTAAATGATTTCGCGGCCGGCGATAAACCCCGTGCTGCGTGTGTTGCAGCCGCAGGTGCGGTTGCCAGCGGATTCGAACATGGTCCCGCAGGAAATACAGGCCCGGACCTTGATCCGGATCGGGGACAGGTTCGCCAGGCGACGGGCATGATTTTTCAATTCGATATCCTTGACCACCGAAGGCGGTAGTTTTTTTACTTTGGATGACTGAAAATCTTTGGAAGTTTCGAGGCTGATGCTCATTCGTCTGAGTCCTCACCGTCTAAAATGATAGAAAGCTGGATGGTTTTACTTAAAATCTACATTTTGTCAATGGAAACGGCTGGTCCAGCCCGCTTTCCGCGCCGACTGGCGCTGCTTCTGGCACTCGCTCTGACCGCCTCATGTGCGTCTGCAGGCGGCAGGAAGAGGTCGGTTTTAAATCAATCGAATCAGTCTGTTGAAGGTGATTTCG
>JBEGVZ010000003.1:0-25473 GCA_041178085.1 Pseudomonadota bacterium
GGAATCCGAGGGGGGAGTGAAAAGAGACCGTCGAATTCGAAAAATCAATGGTCTTGTCTTGAAGATTATTGATCCGGAAGGCCAACCCTCCGACGACATCTGTTTCATGAATTTCGTAAGAGCCGTTCGGGATACGCAAGTGGTCGACAGTCTTGAGCGCCTCAAAGGCGGATCTCAGGTACGAGAAGCCAGATTCACCTGGTTGCCTGCTGCGAAATTGAACTGCAACGTTCCAATAGCTTTTTGGTAGTAGAACGGTTGCGGACTGTTGCTGATCGTCATAGTCGCTCCAGAATGCCTGAACCCTGTCCGTGCCGTTCACAAGGTTGGACAAAAACGGAGGTGCGATCTCGCGTGAACTCTTTTCTTTCAGAGGCGAAGCTGGTCCGGCTGCTCTGGTCTGATCGTGCGCTTCCGTCGCACTTGCGTTCGTTCCCTCGATTTCCTTGGCACAGGAGCACAGGAGCGCAGGCCCGGCAAGAAAGCAGAATGCCTTGAGGGTCCGCGGATTCCAAATCGCTGGCATGAAAGCTCCCAGTTTTTTACACTTTCGCTATCGGCAAAAGACAGAAGAAATTGATCCTGTTGTCCCGCCGGAAAAAAAGTAATGGATCCGGGTAGGTGAGAGGCCTCTTTCCTGATTTGATCCCGTTTTTCCGGTCATCGGATGAGTTTCCGGGGTATGCGTTCGGGCGGCAGGCTACATTACTGGAACCATTGGTGTTTTTGATTGTCTGGTCAAGCTTTTCCCGGGCTCTCCGAACACCTTTTCGTTTGTGCAAAACGGTGTACTCAGAGTCGGCTGTGATCCGTACCTGATCGGGAAGGATGTCATGAACCTTGCCTCCCTTTTGATTGAACCAAAGTTTTCAAACGCATTTGAGAAAAGTTTTGCGATGAGTGCGATTTCCATGCGGGAGCGCAGTCTCGCGCTTCTCTATTTCCGGATCAGTCTGTTGATCGCTTTGCCGCCTGCATTTCTCTGGTTCACTGGATTTGCAGGGGCTGCGGAATCAATCGCCATTTTGTCGTGGCTGTCGATCCATACGATAATCGCTGCTCTGATGGTTCTGAGGCACCAGAAAACCGATACCCTGCGGTACACAGCCCTTGCAACCATGTACGCAGCTCAGATTGCCTGGTTTGTTGCGGCAAGAATTGATCTTGCGGATGGTTCTGGAAGCCGTGCTTTTGCATTGGTTTGGATTTCTTACGTTTTCATCTCCAACTTGCTGCTTCCTTTTCGTGCGTTGGTTCACATGGTCATGTTTGTGTTCGTGATGGCCACGAGCTCTTTTGTGCTTTGGTCCTATCCCGACAACCCATATGGGATCGGGGCCACGTTCATTGCCCTGACTATTGCACAGAATGTGCAGATTTTTGCTCACCGCGCGTTCAAATTGGGGATGATCAAGCAGTTCAAGGAGCAATCACGCTATATTCCACAGCAGGTTCTGTTGCAGGCGGCCCGGGAAAACAAAAGTATTGAAGCAGTATTTGGGCCGCGGATTCGCTTTTGTGTGTGCATCTGCTCTGACTGGCGCAACTTCCAGGAAGTGGCAAAAGAAATCGATCCGCAGCAACTAGGGGGGAAGCTATCCTCCTACTACGATCGCATCGTTGACAGGCTGCAGAAGGATCTTCCGGACGGCAACTATTTCATGGATTGGATCGCAGATGAGCTGTTTGTGGTTCTGTTTTCTAATGGCGAAGAGCACGATCCGGAACTGGTTGATGCAGGGTTCGATTTTGCGTCGTGGCTGCTGAACCATCGCAGGCGGTTCTCGCGTGCGTGCGGATATCCCAAAGGCATCGATGTTGGTATATCTGCCGGACTTGCTTCGGTTGGTATTTTCGGTCCGTTCGGCAGTGGCAAGGCCACTGCGTTTGGATCTGTGCCGGGTACGGCCCGCAGATTGCAAAGTCTGGCCAAACAGTTCCGCAGTGACTACGGGGACCAGGATCGACTGGTCTTGTCAGAACAGGGGGCAGCTCTGATTGATGCCGACCGTGCGCAATTCTCCAAAGTTGCGCTGAAGGGGCCGTACGCAGTAAAAGATGTTTCCGATGCCCATGTTTACGTCTGGCCAAAGGTACAATCGATTCAGTTGATTCAACGTGGCACGGACGATGTTGTGGTTGAATTGACCGCATAACAGGTTTCAGCATGTCAGCTATTATTTATCCCAATCCGCATGCGGCAGACTGTCCCTGGCATGGGCTTGCCGCATGGTTTGGTGCGCCGAATATAAAATGGTGTGAACAGACCGTTTGTGCCTGGATCAGCGAGCCGGCGAATGCGTGGTCAAATGTTGGGTATTTCCTTGCCGGAGCTTTCATCATTCATCAAGCGCGCTCGTGCGCAAAGTTGGCAGAGAAGCACTTGCGTGCATTAGGTCATTCCGTCCTCTTCATGGGTTTGATGTCCTTTGTTTATCATGCGTCGAATGCCTTTCCTGGGCAGTGGCTGGATTTCATCGGCATGTTTCTGATGTTTGGCTCAATCATTGAACGAAATTTTGATTGTCTTAACATCGGGCACGCATCCCGCAGGCGGTTGTTGGTTTTATCATTGGTGGGCGTCTTTTCTTTGATCATTCCGTTCCTGTACTCGATTCGCTTTCAATACCAGATTCTGGTTGTGGTATTTGCATTGTTGGCATTCGCATTGGAATTCACCGTCTGGCGTCGTGTTCGTTCCCGTTCTTCCAGATTTCTTCTTGTCGCCGCTATCCTGTTTCTGGCGGCCTTTTTGGCATCAGTCCTGGATCATGGACGATGGTACTGCAACCCAGTCAGCCGCTGGTTGCATGGTCATGTGTTTTGGCATTTGTTGAGTGCCTGCGGCTTTGTTGCATTGGCAGCCCATTGGCGCCAAAGCGACCTCGAAAGCGCGCTTCAGTGAGGGACGGCCCCTCGAAGCCTGACCATATGTGACAGGCTGCCATTTCGTGGACAGTCAACGGCATCAGGTGCTAGTAAAAGACCTTCGGGAAGGACCTCATGTCACGATTGCCAGAGCCTTTTTTTGAAACACCAGCCATCACCCCGGAACAGTTTCTGGCCGAGCTCCCGCGCTGGATTCTGTTGGATGTGCGCTCACCCGCCGAGTTTGGTGAAGGGCACCTGCCAGGAGCCTGGAATTGTCCTGTTCTTGAAGACCTTGAGAGGCATCAGGTTGGATTGAAGTACAAACAAGAGGGCCAACAGGCGGCAATTGACCTCGGTGTCGAATTGGTCTGGTCCGCGCGTGAGGGACGCGCTAACGAGTGGTTGCGTCGCGCGCTTTCCGGGGTAACTGGTGAGCGGCGCATCCTGGTTTCCTGCTGGCGCGGGGGCCTGAGGTCGCTCCTGGCCGCGTCATGGGTTGCTGAAGTTCTCAAAAACAACCCAGACAGGTATGGCCAGGTCAGTGTTTCTCGCCTTGCTGGTGGCTACAAGGCTGTCCGTGGCAAGTTGCTGGAAGCGATTTCAGCACCCAGGGACATGGTCGTCCTCTCCGGCATGACTGGATCCGGAAAAACAGCCCTTCTTCACGATTTGATCGCACTGTCCGGGTTCGACTCCCGGCGGGTGATTGATTTGGAGCGTCTGGCCCGCCACCGTGGAAGTTCTTTTGGCCACGCGGTGTCGGAAGCCGGTGAGCGCATTGAACAACCATCCCAACAATTTTTCGAAAACCAGCTCGGCCTTCAAGTTTTGCAAGGCGCATCCGGGCCGCTTGTGGTGGAAGATGAAAGCACGTTGATCGGCAAGATCTCCATCCCGCTAGAATTTCGCAGGCAGATGCGGGCGGCGCCCGTGGTGGTTGTGGAGACCCCCATTGACCTGCGTGCGCGGGCGATCTTCCGGGAATATGTCAGCCAGCCTCTTGAGCAAGGCTGCGAAGTCGAGTCACTGTGGCAGGTGCTTGCGGAAAATATCTCGGCTCTTGAGCGACGCCTTGGGGGGCAGGACACACGCGAAGCGCTACTGGCTCTTGCCAGTGGCAAGGCGTGTCCGCGTGAATTTGCTGCGCAGGATCCATGGATCCGGACTCTGCTGGAGAAATATTACGACCGTGCCTATGCCCAGTCTGGCCGGCTTGCAGAACGGAATGTGATTTTTCGCGGTGACTTGGTAGCTTGTCGCAATTTCTTGAAGGATTACGGGGGTGAGTGATGGCGGTCCAGGGTGACACTCAGCAGGAACCGGTGAAGTTAACCCAAACCGTTCAGAAGGGGGGGTGCGCGGCAAAACTGCCGGCCGGGGAGCTGCGTGCAGTGCTCGCAGGCCTTGAGCAAAAGCGACCACCCGAACTTTTGGTCGGCCATGACACCATGGATGACGCCTGCTTGTGGGACTTGAAGGATGGCAGGGTTTTGGTCCAGACGTTGGATTTCTTCACGCCGATCGTCGACGACCCGTTCGACTTTGGGGCAATCGCCGCAGCCAACTCGATCAGCGATGTTTATGCCATGGGCGGCACTCCGGTCACGGCGATGACCATTCTTGCCTTCCCGGGTGCCCGTTTGCCACTGGATCTAATTCGTCCCCTGATGGACGGGGCTTTATCGGTCCTGAACCGCGCCGGCGTCGCGCTTGCTGGGGGGCATACGATTGACGATGAAACCCTGAAGATGGGTTTTTCAGTATCGGGCTTTGTAAACAAGGATAAAACCTGGACCAACGCGGGAGCCAAGGCTGGAGATGTCCTCATCCTGACCAAGCCTCTCGGTACCGGGACTATCACCGCTGCCTTGAAGAAAGGGGAGGCGAAGCCCGACTGGGTGAAGGGGGCGATCGACAGCATGGTGCGGATCAATGATCTGCCTAAAGTTTTGGCAGAGTTTGCTGTCCATGCCGCCACGGACATCACGGGCTTTGGTTTTGCCGGCCACGCGATGCAAATGGCTTGTGCCAGTGGCTGCAGTTTTTTGATCAATCCCGATTCTTTGCCTACACTTGAAGGTACAGCAGATTGTTTAAAGGCCGGGTTTTTGACCCGGGCGCATACGACCAACGGCAGTTATACCGGAAGTGGTGTTGGCTGGGAGCTGGATGGAGAAGCCGCCCAGCGCTGGCCGGATGTGATGCGCAAGCTCGTGGTGGATCCACAGACGTCAGGTGGGCTGCTCCTGGCTATAGCACCGGACCATGCCGAAGCTGCGCTAAGTGCCATTCGCAGAGCTGGATTTGACCGTGCTGTTGTTGTTGGTGAAGTGGTGCCTGCGATGGGCATGACGCCCGGCAAGTATCTCGTTTTCCGCCGGTAGGTTTTCAAAAAGCCTCCGGTTGTTTCTCTGGAGGCGTTGTGCGATGGCAAGAGTTTGTCCTCTGGCAGAGCGTGGTCTGGGCCGCGGCGCGATGAAGGCGCAGTTCGGCCTTTCCCATACGCTTTGCTCCACCCAAAGTGCGGCTGGTTTTAACGGGCAGCCAGTTGCCGGGTGGCTCGTTGGCATGAATGGCCAGCACTGGGGCGAGGACTTTCGTCTGTGCGTCGGCTCTCTGGTGATTGGCTCTGGGTATCAGTCAAACCTTTGTGTCACATACCCGGGTGTTTCCGGTCGTCACGCTGAAATTATTGTCGACGTGGCCGGTTCCAGTATCAGGGACCTTGGCAGTCGGGACGGGACTTTCGTGAACGGTCATCAAGTCACGACGGCTCAGATCCTGGACGGAGACGAGATCGCCTTTGGCCCCGCCCGGTTTATCTTCAGGACCGCAACAAAATTCGATCCCGGTTACAAGCCAGTTCTGCGGCCGCGGCCGGCGTCTCCTGTTTTCCGGAATGAAAACCGGAAGCGTCTTTGCGAGGGCTGGATTGTCGGTCAATACGGGCCCTATGCAGGGCAAGACTTTCGCTTGCTGACGGGTGACAATTTTTTTGGTGCGGCGCCAGGACTTGAGGTTTCCCTGGTCGATGCAAAACTTTCTCCGCGTGCCGGCCATCTGGCAATGGGCAACGGTGGTTGCGTTCTGGTGTTCGGTAGCGGTGCCAATCCCGTCCGCAGGGTTTTGCAGGATTCTGATGAAGTACAAATCGGCAGTCACAATTTTTATGTGAAGATTTTCCATGGTTGAACGGGCCCCTATCATTGCTTCCTGGGTTGCTGTCGTTGCCGTTGCGCTGGCGGGCCATCCTGCTTCTGCAGCCAGCAAACTTGTGCGCATCCGTGCCGTTGAGCCAACGGATGATTTCAAGTTGATTGTCTTCAGTCGTGTTCATGAGGAAGAAAATAAAATCCTGTTTCCGGTGACAACCCTTGATCGTGAGGCATTCACGCTCACGCTGGGTAAAAGTGATCCGGCAAGGCTCAAGCCGGATTCACTGTCCACGTTCAGCACCCTTGCCCAGCCGCGGGTCCGACGCCTGGTTGTCACGTTGCCTGTTGCGGCTAACGTACCCCGGGCAACTCTGGATGATATCCGCCAGACCCTTGCGGAAAATCTACCGCTGACGCGGAGCGAATTTTTTTCCGTGCTTTCGGTCACATCCAGCGGTGAACTGGAAGTGGCGGGCACTTCACCGGGTGAATCCGACAACGTCCGGGCGCTGCAGAAAAAGATCCTGGACGCCCCGCCTGCCGGGGAGAACACCGGAATTCATCAAGCGGTGTGCGCTGCTGCAAAAAAATTTGCATCGTGGGCGCCTTACGCTTCACGCCCCGGTGAACAACGGGCAGCCATCCTGATTGGGAATCCATCAGTCGAATCTAAGGATGGTTTGAAACGCCTTTCCGCCTGCCTCGATCAGCTCAAGGTCGCAGAGGTTGCCGTCTACTTGTTGCGTGCGGACTCGATCCCGCCGCTGCCAGTGGGTGCCGAGCAAGTGTTTCAAGACGGTGCACGGCTTGGTGGCGGGTTCGTCCAGCGCATCAGTTCACGGGTAGATCTTTATCCCGCGCTCAGCAACGTATTGGGAAACCTTAATGAGGAATACGTAGCTACTTTTGACCTTTTTTCACTGATTGGCACTTGGGAAGGTCGGAATGCGATCGCACAGGACGGGGTTTCTTACCTGGATCTGGGGGTTTCATATCACGGTCAGGATGTTTCGTCTGGCATGTCTTCTGTGCCTCTCCCTGCGACCTGGCGTGACAACATTGAACGCATAAACAAGGCCGGCACATCGCGGGAAAAAGCGATCCGGTTGTTCACAGACCTCAATCCCCCCGAGAGGATCGTTGCAGGCGTTCTAGCTGTAATCCTGTTGGTTACACTGTTTTTTATTTTGCGTTACTGGTTCCTTTCGATCCGCCTGGCAATGCGCTCTGTTCGATGCCGCACCTGTGGCCTTCGGGTTAAAAGGAGTTTCAGTAACTGTCCATATCGTGACAACAGCTTCGCTGGCTGGTTGTCTATCCTCAACGGGCCGGACGTGGGGATGGTATTGCCTGTCATGGAAGGCCGGAATTTGCTTGGAACATCGGATGCTTGCAACATCCACGCAGGAAAGGGCTATCGAATCCGCAGGAAACATGCCGAACTCCTCCTCGACGGGGGAAAGGCGCAGTTGAAGTTGTTGCGCGGCGGAATCCTGCGGCACGGCGATCAGATCAACGGGTTTGAAATCAGAGAACCACGACTGCTGTGTCACGGTGACGTAGTCAAGCTCGGCAAGGCGTTCATGCGGTTTGAGCTTCGTGTTGCGGAACAATCCGCGACGGTTTCCCAGGAGGCTTGAGGATTGTCAGACCGGCTTACCATTCGTTTTCTATCAGGGCCTTTAAGCGGGCAGATGTTCTCCATTGGCCTCGGGGACCTTTTCTTTGTCGGGTCTGACCCCGCGTGCAATGCTGTGATCGCTGGTGATCCCTCCGTTCATGCCAAGCATGTTTGCATATACTATCGCGCGCCTGGCAAGGTTCTGATCAAGGATCTGGGCAGTGCAAACGGTAGCCGGATCAATGGCAAGCAGCTTGGCAAGACCTCCAAGTTGCGTGACGGGGACCGCATTACAGTTGGAACCAGTGCAACTTTCCAGTTCACGGTATGGGACCCGATGCAGCCCACGCGGATGACCGGGATGCTCAGGCGCAGGTTGTCTTCCATGAGCCGCCTTGCGCGGCGTCGTGTTGCCCCTAACCCTGGTGCAATTCCTGTATTTGGTGACTTAGGGGACGTCAGCTGGCGACCGGGAAACCGGGTCAAGACGGCAGTGGTCGGTGTTATGGCCGGGTCAGCATTGGCTCTCATGTTGTTCGCCGGGGTCAGGCTTTACGAGCGCAATGCGAGAAACCTGCCGGCGGGCCTGCCAGGGGTTGAGTTGCGGGCGCTTACTCCTGGGGGAAGCCGCGAGAATCCTTCCACACGTTCATCTGTTTCGCTGCCAAAGCTTGAAGTCGATCGCGATTTCATTTGGGACGAGATCGTGAATATTTCTGTCCGTTTTGGAGAGACTCCACCGTCCGTCATGGATGTCGACTTCATCAACAAGGTGCAGTACTGGATCAACCGGTTCACGGTCCGGGGGTACCACCGCGAACTTTTGCGGCGCCGCCAGCAGTACATTCCGGCGATCGAGTCAGCGTTGAAGGAGCAGAACCTTCCGCTGGAACTTGGCTATCTGGTCTGGATCGAGTCGGCCTACGAGATCGACGCATTGTCGTCTGCAGGGGCGAAAGGGTTATGGCAGCTTATGCCTGCGACGGCCAGGGAATACGGACTGCGCGTTGATCAGGGGCGACGTATTGATGAGCGGGTTGACCCTCTGAAGAGCTCCCGTGCAGCGGCTTCTTATTTGAACCTGCTTTTGAAGATGTTCGGTGGACAGCGTTACTTGCTCGCCATTGCGTCGTACAACACGGGGCAAAACCGGGTGCAGCGATTCCAGATTGCTACGACCATCCGGCAATCGCGTGCGGCAGACTTCTGGCATCTAGTGGACCAGTTGCCTGCGGAGACGGTCGATTACGTGCCCAAGTTCCTGGCGGCTGTGATCGTTGCGCGAAATCCGGGGCGTTTTTAGTTTTTGGTCGCATTGCTACCTGAACTGTCTTTCATGCTCAGGGCAATCGATAGCAGCGATGTCATGAATGGCAGCATGAACCCGTCGTACTCATGCTGCGAGAAAATGAGCGCCCCGACAACGGCACCAGCAACAAACGTGATCATCAACAAGAATCGGCGCCAGGACACCAGAAGCTCCCGTTGGCGCACGATTGAGTTTCTTCTCTGGGTCCAGGCCCGGACCAGTCCAACGCCCAGGTCTGTGGTGGTTCCGGTCAAATGTGTTGGTCTGACGGAGGATCCGCTCACCACCGTAGCCGTCGCGTTTTGCACGCCACAGGCGAAGCTAAGCAGCGCAAGCAGGAAATAGTCCTGCAAGATATCCTCGGTGATGCCAAACGGGCCAAAGAATCCGCGGTTGCCCATAAGGGTTGCTGCCACCATGATCCCGGCCACCAGGATCAATGCGGGCGTGGTCGATGGGGTTCGACTTTCCCCAGTTCTGGGCTCCGTGCACCAAGTGCTCGTCATCGCGCCAAAAATAAAGAAAAACGGGATGGAGATGGCACCTATGGCCTCAGGCCATGCCAGACGAACCGCTTCAATGCCGGTGATGGTTGCGAATCCAGTCACGTGGGAGACGAAGCGCCGGCAAGCAAGGAATCCACCCGCATTGATCATCCCTGCCGTGAACGCGAGATTATACCAGCCAAGGCGTATGCTGAAAGGAACTTCGTCGCCGATCCGTGCCATCAACAAGCTCCGTCGAAATTCATCATCAGGGCATCAATAGTATTGCCGCGACAGCCGTCGGTAGCAGGGCTGCGACAAACAGGCTGAGGGGCTTGATGCCACCGTGCGGAAAAGAGTCTCTGAGAATGGAGTAGCCAGCAGGATTCGGTGCGTTTGCGATCACCGTCAGGCCGCCTCCGGTCACAGCGCCCGCGACGACCGCATATTTTGCGGCGTCACCAAGGTCAGGCACTTGGGCCGCCAGATAGGTCAGAGCCGCGTTGTCTGTGATCGCTGTCAGTCCAGTGGTCCCCCAGAACATCGTGGAAACGTTCGCCTCGGCCAGAAGCGGACGCAACCACCAATGCTGCCCCGCGCCAAGGACCACGAGTCCCGCCAGGAAAAAGGCGACCAGCAGACTTTCCCGTACTTGCAAGCGGTCCTGGTATTCCCCCGTGATCTGGACAACGCCGAGGAACATCATGAACACCCCGACCACAGCGACGATATGGTGGGCTACGGCCACGATGGCGGTCAGAAATGCGAGATGTATGAAAACCAGAGCAAGCGGGGCGTGATTTGTTTTCTTTGCAATTCCATTTCCAGGCGGGCGCAACGCGCCCAGTTCCCGACGGAATGCGATCGTCAGTGCGGCGGCATTGATGACTACGGCCACGGCTGCTCGCCAGCCAAAATGGCTAATCATATGAGCTGTGTCCCAGCCCCATTTTCCCGCGACCATAACGACCGGCGGGGCGGCGAATGGTGTCAGGACACCGCCAATGGAAACGTTGACGAATAACGTGCCAAGGATGGCGTAGCGTAGCTTGTTCGAAATTTGGGCTCCCAAGACGCGATCACGCAACAAGAGCGCCGTGACAGTCATGGCCGCCGGCTCTGTGATCAGGCTTCCGAGTAATGGCCCTGCAGACAGCAAGACAAGGCATTCGGCCATCATGCCGGGCAGCGGAACCATGCGCGCCACGCCACCCAGAAAGCCGCTCGCGGCTGTAAGCACGGGGCGGGTTGCTGCAACTGCCATGATGGCAAACACAAAGACAGGCTCGGTGAAAGACAATCCCTCGACAAAATGGATGGAGTGCGTGAAGTCTGTGTGCCAGGCGAGAAACCCGCAGAAGATTGCGGCCCAGATCCCGAAGACGACTTCAATTTCGCCCAGGAAATGGAACAGGTTTTCCTTGAGAGATCCCTCTGGGTGCTGCTCCGCCAGCCGATTGAACCATCCAGTCAGGAAGGTATGGATGACTGCGCCTGCGAAAAGCACTGTGGAGACGCTTTGCGATGTGGTATCTAACACCATGTTTCTCCTTGCTTTTGAGAGGTTATCATCATGGCATTGACTCCGTCCAACATGCTTCCCTTGGGTACCCGTGCTCCGGCCTTCTCCTTGCCGTCCACCGAGGGGACTATGGTTTCACTGGAGGATTTCAAGGCAGCGCCCGCCCTCCTGGTGATGTTCATTTGCAACCACTGTCCCTATGTGAAGCACATACGCCAGGGTCTTGCTGAGCTGGGCCGCGATGTTGCTGCAAGGGGAGTGGCGGTGGTCGGGATCAACTCCAACGACGTGGCGAAATACCCCGATGATCGCCCTGAATTGATGAAGATCGAGAAGGCTGGCTCAGGGTGGACGTTCCCCTATCTTTACGACGAGACCCAGGCGGTTGCCCGTGCCTACGATGCCGCCTGCACACCCGATTTCTACTTGTTCGATGCGCAGCGCAAACTCGTTTATCGCGGCCAGATGGATGACAGCCGTCCCGGCAACGGAAAACCAGTCACCGGAGCCGATCTGCGTGCTGCAGTTGAGGCGGTTATGGCTGGCCAGGCGCCGTCAAGTGACCAAAAGCCTTCGATTGGTTGCAACATCAAGTGGAAGTAAGTTTTTCCCAGTAGGTTTTGAGTTCCGGCGTGCTGCCTGCAATGGCCGCGGCTTCCTTGATGGAATCGCTATGGCCGATCTTGAAGATCGAGTAGAGCGCTCGTTTTTGGACCATCACAGGGACACCTGACCGGAGGTTCCGGCGATCGCGTAGCGTCGCCAACAGCTTCCGCGAAGCTGGTGCGTCCATCGAGCCCTCCATTGCCGTGCCGATTGCCCCAGCGGCCTCTGCGCGAACCACCAGAGCCTTGTCTTGCAGGCCGTTCTCGAGGATTTTGCTGCAGAATTCCGGGCGGCCCCCGGATGGTGCGGCACATATCCGTACCCAGCCAAGGCGCCATTTCCAGTCCCAGGATGCCAGGGTGTTGCCGCGGTGTGCGTTGCTGTACCACAGGGCTTCGATTTCTTTGGTTGGCATCTCCATAAATCGCCGCCATTCACTGGCGTTCGGGGCACTTCCCGGGTCGAACGATGGTTTTTCGAAGGCTTCGTGGCTGTTCGTGGCCAAGTTGTCCTGGGCTGCCGGTACGGCACCATGCGCCGTAACGGATGCAATGGCACAGCTGAGTAAAAATGCCTGGGTTGGCCAGCAGCGGCGGCGTTGGTCTTGCCGGCGCATCAGGGAGGTGAATTTCATGGAAAACCCCGTAATCGGCTATGTTGCCCTGATTTCATGCTATCACGCGTTGTAGCACTTTTGGTCATCGGCGACGCAAGTCCCCAAAATGATGGTCGGTAAGCCGGATTCCTAAAGTTTTTATTAAAGCTTTTTTGGTCGGCTCCGAAACGCCCCTCATCACGGCGACGAATCTATGGAGGAAATTGCGCCATGACGGGTCAGCAAAAAAATCAAGAAACCATCGCAGGGAATGCGGCCGGATCTGAAGCCGTATGGTTCATTTACTCAGGTGGCCAGCAGATTGGCCCGTTTACCGTCGACCAGGCGAACCAGCTTGTCGCTCGCAAGGCCGTCGCTCCAGACTCTTATGTATTCAGGGTCGGGTGGAAGGATTGGAGGCCGGTCGAGGAATGCCACGAGGAACTCGGGCTTCCTGCTCCAGCAAAAGTGGACCCGGCAGCGATCGAGGATCGTCGCAAGGTAGCGCCGCGTGCATCAGTGAGCGGTCGCGTCGTGATCCATAACAACGGCAACCTGACCATTGGTGCTGGTGTGAACATTTCGACCTCTGGGATTTTTGTCGAAACCTCTGAGCCGATCTTCACCATCGGCGAGAAGCTGAAACTGTCCGTCAAGGCGGAAGGCATGTCTCAGCCGTTCAATGCGGTTGCCCAAGTGGTCCGCTACAACTCGGACCCCCGTTACCCGGTTGGTTACGGATTGAAGTTTGATGTCCTCTCTGACCGGGCCCGTGCCGAAATCCGGCGCCTGGTTGAGGCAACGGCGGGCGGTGTGGCACCGAAAGCGGCGCGCGGTTGATGCTCAGATTCCGGGCGTACGTGCGTCGTTGATGTGAAGTAATCTCAAGGGGTTGATCGATGGTAAAAAAGAAGCAGAACCTGCCCACGTGGCGAAACTGCAAGACGGTTGCGGAAGCATGCCATTTGGTAGACGTCGGTATCCTGTTGTCGTGGAAAGATGGTCGCCAGATGACGACTATCTTGAACGGGCAGGAGCAGGCTGATGTCGTTAAGCACATGATCGTCCGCCTGTGCGAGCGGGGCGACATTCGGTTATCCCAGGAAATCATTGTCGAATCGTTGCTGATCTGGCTGGCGAACGCTCAGAGCGAATCGATGATCGTAACGGTCCTAGAGGAACTGTTCGCCAACCCCCAGGCGGCAAGGGCCTGTGAGAACATCCTTCAGGTTGTCTTCTCTGCTGAATACGCCGACAAGAACCACGCCATCGAGATTTACAACCTTAGCGTGGTTCTGGTTTGCGAGCTTGGTTTTGCCATCCGCGCGTTTGACCAGCAATTCCCGGGCGAATTGCGTAACGCACGACAGTTGCTTGACCGGGTCGCAACTTATTTGCTCAGTGCAAGCAATTCCAGCAGTGACGCAGTCCGTTTCAGCCTGATCCACTATTTTGGTGAAACCGAACAAGGCATCCCCGATAAACCTTTTTTCAACCGGGTGATGAGTCGTTTCGGCCACACGGTCCTGGATCAGTTGTTCAGTCTTCTGTTCAAGAAGAAAGTAGAGTCAGTGGCCCTGCAGTTCTTGCTGGAGAACATGCCATTCATCCTCGAGGCCGATCATCACACCCAAGTGATGGTCCATGAGTCGATGAAGTTTTACGCGCTCAAGCACCCGGATCGCTTCGGGCTGTTTTTGAACGCGCTGGCCAACCGCGTTGCCGCCCTGCCGGCTGGCGAATACAAGATGGCGAGGCGTGCTCTGCTGATGCAGTATTCCGCGCTTTACCGGGTCCTCTCAGAGGTCAATGCCCGTGAACTCGGACGCGATGTGGCGGTTGGCATGTGTACTTTGCGCCAGGACGATAGCTTTCAGGGCATCATTCAGGAGTTGTCGAGGGACCGTACCCTGCGTCTGCAGTTCCATGAAATGCTGCAGAAGATAGTCCAGTCAGCGCAGGCCAACGTAAACCCGGCCGATGTGGTGGTACTCAAAAGCGTCAAGCGCGGTCGCAAGCCGACGCTGGCCAAGGCTGGTGAACTTGGAACGGTGACCCAGGTGTCTTTTCTGGCCCAGGCGGCCGGGTGACCGCCCTGTGGCAACGTCGAAAGGTTATGCGAACACGATCACTCGACCGGAGTCGGCTCAGGTCCTATGACGCCGGGCGTGGCTTCGATCTTGTTTTCCGCAGAAACTGGAAAATCAATTGTGGTCTTCTTGCCGATCACGTCGCGCAGGAACCAAGCACCCTTTTCACGCACAACACTCACGGTGTTGTCTGTCGTCACGGTCGCCGCAGTATCCTTCGCGATCTCGGCACCTGCAGATCCGAGGTCGGCATAAACAAGGCGGAATGTGATCTCGGTCTCGCGAGGAGTCCGGTCACGGCGTTCGATGACAGAATAGCTTTTAACTTCATAACGGCGGTCAATGTACGCAGCTTTGATGTCTTCGTCCCTTGCCGAGTTGATTGCCTGGCGCAGTTTGCCGGTGGTCAGTCCAGCAAGGCGTTCGCGTTCAGATGTCTCGCGCATGTTAAACGCTGTATTCAGATAGGTCTCCACGACTTGCTCCGGGCTCATGTCCTTGTGTTTCAGTCCGCAGAAGCGTGCACACCCCGTCAAGGCCAGGCAAAGAAACGCCAGGCGGAGGACTGATTTGAACTGGTTACCCCGGGTCCGGCTTGAACCAGTGAGTCCCAAGGTCATGAATGTCTGAGTCATGGCAGCCTTCAACATAAGATTCCTTCCGGTTCTGTCAGTGATCGCGATTACCTTGTGCGTTCAATTCTCGCCGGGAACCTCCTGGTTCCGGCGTGTCTTTTCGATTTCTTTCCATTTTAAGGCCTTGGGCAGCTTGTTTGGAATACCCTCTGGCCGGGGTCCCTGGCCACCGCGGCGGTAACGGTATGGCTCCCCGTCACCGTTTTCTGGTAACGGTTTGGCTGTAGAGGCTCTCCGGCCTGGGTTTTGGCGGGGTTCCGTCTTGGCGCTTCCAGAGTCGCCGGTGGGCGGAACGTATGCCTTGCCCCAGTTGGAGTTTTTGGGCTTTCTACCGACCGTAGGCACTGGGGACGGACTGGCATCCAGCCCCTCACTCACGGCGGACTGAAATGCCGTGGCAAAATCCTCGGACTCGGTTTTGGTGCCGCTACGCATCACAAAGGTTCGCCGGTGGGTCATGAAGTCAAGGTCACCGTCGATAAAATAAAGCTGATTGTCACTCAGGATTGCGCTCTGCCCGGTTGGTGAGAAACCGGGTGGCTTGAGCATGGTCGGTATGTTCTGGTTTTTCAGTGCGCCAAGCCTGGACATGTAGGAATTTGCCTTGGCGCGTCCCAGTAAAACCCGCACATCGACTTTGCGGTACTGTGCAAGGTGGAGTGCGGACACGATGTCACCGTCGGACAGGAAATCCGTGGCTAGCCAGACCCGCTGGGAGGCGGCACTGATCTTGTTGACGATTGAGTTTTTAAGTTCGCTGAAACTGGTAAAGGGGGTTGCACCGTCCGGGGCTGTGGCAGCTTGTTCCCCGGCTGCAAGCCCGGGAACTGATGCAATGCCGTACGCTGCCATTGCGGCAACTATTAAGCCAAGCTTGATATGGGGGTATTTCATTGTGCCTCCGGCAGTGCGGAGCGGACTTTCACGATGAACGAACCGAATCCGTCCGTCTGGTCCTGGTTTCCACCGTAAATCAGAAGAACGTTGTCCCTGGTCACGTACCTTTTGAAATAGTCCGGCAAGCGAACCACTGGCGAGATGACCTCGACGGCGTCGCCAAATTCCTTTTTGATCCACGCTAATTGTTCTGTGGTTTCCTCTGGTTCGAACGAACAAACAGAGAAAATCATTTCGCCGCCTGTTTTCAGCTGGCGCAAGGCGTGTGCGATCATGTTGCGCTGCAGCAGTGACATGTTCCTGACCAGGTTGGCATCCTTTTGCCATTTGCTTTCCGGATGGCGCTTGATGACTCCCATCCCTGAACATGGGGCATCGAGCAGGATCTTGTCGGCCTTGACCGGTGACTTCCATTCGAGGAAATCCGCATGATGCCATTCAATACGGGCTTCGGGGCGTGATGAATGTCCAAGGCGATCCATCGTTTGCCGTGCGCGCAGCAACTGAGATTCGCTTTTTTCGACGCCAATCAGGCGCGCAGCCCCACAGCTCAATTCAAAAAGGTGCGAAAACTTTCCACCCGGTCCACAGGCAGCATCGATGACGGTTTCTCCGGGTTTTGCGTCCACCAGGTGTCCGATCAACTGCGACGCTTCGTCCTGGATGGTGTACCAGCCTGCAGAGAACAGGCTTTCAGGGCTCGTATCTGGAGCATCTTTGCAGTGGAAAGCACCACGTAAATTGCAGCGGTCGGAATGATTCCTTTCCTGTCGCAACAGTTCCTGCTGAAACAGGTGGGCTTCGTTGACCGGTGTCTTGATCGTGTTGACCCGGATTGTGTAGGGCGGTGGCTGGTTCATCGCTGCTAACATGGTTTCCAGTTTGTCTGCGCGGAACTGGCGGATCCACCGTTCCACCATCCAGCGTGGAAATGAAAATTGAAGCGCCAGATAATCGACTGGCTGGCGGGTCTTGTCCGGTTTCGCAAAGTACTCGGCCCGCCTGGCGATCTGCCGCAGGATTCCATTCACGAACGGGACGGCGTTCGCCTGGCCCTTGCTGCGAACATATTCGACGCTTTCGTTGACAGCAGCCCTTTCCGGGACACGATCCATGTAAAAAATCTGGTAAGTCCCGAGCACCAGCGCTGTGCGGACTTCCGGACTGGTTTCATCAAGGTTCCGGGAGGAGGTGTTTTGCAGGATCCAGTAGATCTTGGAGTACCAGCGCAGGCCACCGTAGAGGATTTCTTTCACCAGGTTGCGGTCGATGCGCTTCAGGCTTTCCCCGGCGCCTCCCGGCTGGTAGGCCGCATCGAGCAAGTCTTCCGGACGTTCAAAGTGAAACTTCGCGTCCGCAACGCCGAGAGCTTTGTTGTTGCGCACAGCCGCACGGAAACCCATGACACGCGCAAACGTGTCATATGCAATCATGCGGGCAAGGGTCACACGGTGAGCCAAAGTCGGGGCACCTCTGTGACCAATTATGCCACAACATCTCCCAAAAGTGCGGCGACCGACACCGGGGCAAGCGGTTTGACCAGTTCATGGATGGCCTGGGCGAGTTTGCGGATCTCCAGCTGGGCACCATCGTGGTCCCGGAGCTTGATGAAATTGACGACGGCTTCCAGAGAGGCCGTCCAGGTCAAAGTGTTCATGAAACCGACAGGTAGCACAAAGCGGGCTTGTTCGCGGCAGACACCGAGCTCTAGCAGGCTTTCATAGGCCTTGTAAGCGTCGCGGATGGCCCGATCGTAGACTTCCTTGGCCTTCTGGTTGTCGTCCACAAGGGTGTCGGGCAGGGAGGCCTGTTTATTGGATTTGTGTTGCTGGCGGAACTTGCTGATCTGGTGGAATTCGTTCGGGAACTCCACGTAGCGGCCTGAAATTTCGTTCCAGACCGTTGCGGCTTCCCGGAATTCGCCACTGCTGAACGCGCAACCGACCTGATGCTTGTAGAGTTGGCGGCAGACCACCTCTGATGTGTGGATCACGAAGGTCAATTGCAGGTGACGGAACGGGCTCATGTGCTTGTGGGCGGCAAGGTACCGGATCAATTTGACGTCGCCGTCGTCCATCTGGGTCTTGCGCTTGCCGAAAGATACACGCGCCGCGTTTACAACGGCAAGATCACCTGCACCCATGTAGTCAACCAGCTCAATGTAACCGTCGTCGACATCAATGCGGCGTTTCAGGTTGGTGGTCGGATTGGTCATCTGGACGGGCCCCCCGTGGTGCGATCGCTGGATCGAAATAATGACCCAACTATCGGTGATCGGGGGTCAGGCGCGCAAGTGGTAATGAAGGATCTGGATGGCCGCCGCCGTGACGCCGCTGATGCGCGAGGCCTGGCCGAGGGTTTCGGGCTGGACCCTGCGCAGTTTCTCGACCACCTCACGGCTCAGCCCTGGAAGGCTTGTGTAATCAATGGCACGGGGGATTGCGGTGCGGTCAAGGTCTGCCGTGTCCTGGATCAGGCGGGCTTCGCGGGCAATGTAGCCTTCGTACTTGATTTCGATGGTGGCTCGGCGCCGGATGGCCCGCCCGAACTTTTCCAGTACCGGGACAGCGCCCAGGACGTCGTCCACGGTGATCTCGGGCCGCTTGAGCAGGGCTTCCAGTTTGGTGCCCCGGTTGTCCTTGGCGTCGTAAAGTTTTTCGTCGATTCCGCAGTCACCAAAACTGGCGTTACGAATGAACGCCATGGCTTCGCGCAGTTCCCGCTGGCGGGCAGTGAATTTCGTATAATCGTCCGCGTTTACAAGGCCAACTCCTCGCCCAAGGTCGCTCAGACGGCTGTCGGCATTGTCTTCACGAAGGTGCAGCCGGTGTTCTGCCCGCGATGTGAACACCCGGTAAGGTTCGCTGGTGCCTTTGGTCACGAGGTCGTCAATCATCACCCCGATATAGGCCTGGGTGCGCCCCAGAATGAAGGGTGACTCGCCGCGGATCTTTCGCGCCGCGTTGATGCCGGCCATCAGGCCCTGCGCGGCGGCTTCTTCATAACCCGTGGTTCCGTTGATCTGGCCGGCCAGAAACAGGCCATGGCATTTTTTGGTTTCCAGGGAGGAGTAAAGCTCGGTCGGATCCACGAAGTCATATTCGATGGCGTATCCGGGGCGGATGATTTCCACCCGCTCCAGTCCCGGGACGGTGCGGACGAACTCAAGCTGTGCATGGAGGGGCAGGGAAGTCGAGAGGCCGTTGGGGTAGACCTCGCAAGTGTCATAGCCCTGTGGCTCAAGAAAGACATGGTGCGAAGTGCGGTCCTTGAACTTGACCACCTTGTCCTCAATGCTGGGACAGTAGCGGGGGCCGATGCCAACGATTTCGCCGCTATACAGCGGCGATTCACTCAAAAACTTCTGGATTACTGCGTGAGTCTTTTCATTGGTGTGTGTCAGGTGGCAAGGGATCAAGCGCTGCGTGATCCGGTCGTTGCTGAAGCTGAAAGGAATGATGTCTTCATCCGAGTGCTGGGCTTCGAGTCCTGACCAGTCAATGGTGCGCCCATCCAGCCGGGGTGTCGTTCCGGTTTTAAGCCGTCCGACCCGGAAGCCTGCATCGCGCAGGAACTTTGCCAAGGCCACGGAAGGCGCGTCGCCAGCGCGACCGGCGGAAATCTTGCTCTTGCCGATGTGGATCAAGCCATTCAGGAAAGTACCGGTGGTGATGACCACGGCGTCGGATTCAAAGCGACCGAAGGTTGCGGTTTCCAGGCCCCGGATTCGGGGGCCTTCGCCTGTAGAATCTACGATCAGGCCTTCGACGGTATCCTGGCGGATCGACAGATTCGGGGTGTTTTCCAGCACGTGCTTCATGTGCCGGCGGTACAGGTCCATGTCGGCCTGAGCCCTGGACGACCAGATCGCTGGGCCTTTTTTGCGATTTAGAACCCGGAACTGAATGCCTGTCGCGTCGATTGCCTTGCCCATCTCCCCGCCCAAGGCATCGATTTCCTTGACGAGGTGGCCTTTTGCGGTGCCGCCGACAGCGGGATTGCAACTCATGGCGGCGATTCGTTCGACGTTCTGTGTAACCAGCAAGGTCCGGGCGCCTAACCTGGCGGCTGCCAGGGCGGCTTCGCAGCCGGCATGGCCGCCTCCGGCGATGATCACGTCAAATTTTGTGGCGTTCGAAAGGGTCATGGATTCCGGGGACGGCTTATTGGCAAAAAAGTGTCTTAAAAACTTTAAAATTCTTAACATCGCTCATATATAGGACTTCAAATCGACAATCAACTGACAAGAAAGGCTGTGCTTGAAAAAACCCCATGATCGCGCTAACTTCCGGGGTTTCGGAGTCGAATTATCACCGCTTTTTCTGATCAGAGAGGCCGTTGTTTATGGTTGCTACAACGTCTGGTTCCCGTAATTCCGGGGTTTTCGGGCTGATTGAGTCGATGGGGCATGAGCAAGTCGTTTTCTGCCATGACAAGGCAACCGGCCTCAAAGCGATCATCGGGATTCACGACACCACTCTGGGCCCTGCCCTCGGCGGAACCCGCATGTGGGATTACGCCAGTGACGAGGACGCCCTGGTCGACGTGCTGCGACTATCCCGTGGCATGACCTACAAAGCTGCCTGCGCAGGCCTCAATCTTGGCGGCGGCAAGGCTGTGATCATCGGTGATGCAAAGAAAATCAAATCAGAGGCTCTGTTCCGCGCATTCGGTCGTTTCGTCAATTCTTTGGGCGGTCGTTACATCACCGCTGAAGACGTGAACATCAACGTGAGCGACATGGAAAAAGTTGCTTCCGAGACCCGTTTCGTCACGGGGATTTCATCCCGTCCGGGTGGTTCCGGAGATCCGTCTCCTGTCACGGCCTGGGGCGTCTACTCCGGGATTCGTGCTGCGGTGAAGCACCGCCTGGGCAAGGACAACCTTGCGGGAATGAAAGTTGCCGTGCAGGGCGTTGGCGCAGTTGGCAAGTACCTTTGCGGTTACCTTGCCAAGGATGGCGTGAAGCTGGTCGTGACTGATGTTGATTCGGCCAAGATCGAATACGCCGTCAAGGAGTTCGGCGCGACTGCTGTGCGTGATAACGAAATCTATGCAGCCGACGTCGATGTTTTTGCTCCGTGTGCTCTGGGCGCGATCCTCAACGACGAGACCATTCCGATGCTCAAGGCAAAAGTGGTTGCCGGTGGTGCAAACAACCAGTTGAAGGACGAACGTCACGGCGGCGCACTGGTTGAGCGCAAAATTCTTTATGCTCCGGATTACGTGATCAATGCCGGTGGCTTGATCAACGTCTATAACGAACTGATCGGTTACAACGCGGACGTGGCGCGCAACCAGGCCGGCAACATCTACAACACGCTGCTGTCGGTGTTTGCTGACGCTGAGAAAAACGGAATTCCGACCGGCAAGGCTTCCGACCTTTTTGCGGAACGCCGGATTGCCTCCGTCCGTGGTGTCGCTGGACTGCGCAATTCGATCGTCAACCAGCCTTGGTCGAAGATTTGATTTCAGACTGCTGAAGAGGCGCTCGCGCCTTGGATGGTGCAGCATCATTCGCCCGGATGAGCTTTAGCTCACCCGGGCGAAGTTCTATCTCCATCGGACGCTCGCGTCCCATGGTTTTCACTGTAAATCGCGTGGTGCCTGGTTTTACCCAGACCCTGGTAACCAGAAGGCGGCTGGGCAAAAGATTCCAGCCGCGGGTGTCGGCGGTCTCAGTCGCTGCCGTGACAATATTGGCCAACAGTGCGGCCCCGTCGCCGAAGTGCTGACGGGTTTGCTCCACCACCTGGCCCTTGATGACCGCCCGCGTAAGGCCCTTGGCGACGATACGGCTTTTCCTGTCATCCAGCGATTGGGATCCGATGGCATCCAGATCTGAACCGACAGACGCAGAGACAAACTTCCCATCGGCCAACTCGATGCCGGTGGCCCCATTAAAACGATGGCGTTGGTATTGGATCGCCGGGAATGAAATGCGGACAACCTGGGAGCCCACCTGGATGAAGTTGCTGAGCGACACCTTGGCTGAAACCTGGCCGGATTCGTGGATGACGGCAATTTGGGCAAGTTTTTCGCCCCGTGCCTTGAGGTCCGCTTCAACCTCGCTGGCCACGGCCGGATGGGTCTTCTTGAATGCGGGGATCTTGTCGCTGCGATTCCGTGCAAGCAGAAGCCGATAGTATGCCTGGGGCAGGCTGCCTGGCGTCATGCCATTGCTGAATTCCCGGTAGTCCTGGGTATAGAGAGCCAGGGACTTGCCATATTCAACGATTGCGTTGTCGGTGTCTCCGCGGGCTTCGTGGATCATGCCAGCCAGGTATCGCGCGAAGGCATCGTCCGCGTAACTTGCCTTGGCATCTTTCCCGTAGCTGCTGACGATCTCCGCCAGCTTTGAATTGATGCGACGGGCGGCGACCTGAGCGTTGGAGAGGTCTCCGGCTTCAATAAATGAAAGGGCCATCATCGTATGGATGGCGACGCGCTCGTAATCCTCTCCTGCATAATCGGTGATGTCGTCACTGACGACAAAGCTTGCAGCAGTTTTGGACACGCTTACCGTGTACAGCTGGTCGGAAAGGCGGTCAGCTTTGATCAGTTCCTTCCGGCTTGCGTCAAATTCCCCAAGACGGTCGAGAATCATGGCCCTTTCCAGGTGAAAAAGGACCTGGCTGGACTTGTCGGACTTGATCTTCGACTTGTCCATCTGATCGAGAGCGTTGCGGTAGTCACCTTGGACGAAATCATTGCGGATGTTGCGGATTTCATCCGTGTAAGATGCGCACGCCCCGGCAAGCTGCACGACCAGCGTCGCAGCAATTGCGACGCTGGTCGTCCGGCCGCGCATTTTCACAGGCCCAGGCTCGAGCGTTTGAAGGCTTTCTTGAGTTCCTTCTTACCAGTCCACTCGATCTCACCAGTCTCAATGTTGGTGAGGCGCATCGTGGTCAGGTAATAAATCGTTTTCTCGCCGCCACCGTTTTTGGAGTGGGTGGACGTTGCAATCGATCCTTCGAGCAGGAAATCCGCGCCAGTCTGGTTGCCCGTCTTTTTGGCCGTTTTCTCAGAGACAGCGCCGCTATTCTGGTACTTGAGTTCGTCCAGCAGCTTTTTGCGGATGTTCACATCGCTGACGAAGCGAACCTTCCTCGAATTGATCAATTCGTCCTGGATGTATTCGGTCATGGCCTTGGTATCGATGACTTCCTCGGTGCGGTTTTCGACCTGGTCCACCAACACCACTGGCGCCTTGCCACCGTTCTTGCTTTTGTATTCTCCCAGCCAGGGGCGGGCAAGGACCTGGTCCACAAGGAATGATGCGGTCTTTTTCAGGTCCGTCTCGCTCCAGCGGTCGTCAAGGATCTCGGCCTTGTCTGGATCGGTATACTCGGCCGTGGAAGTGGTGCAGGAAGAGGCGAACATGGCACATGCGAAAATTGGCGCGATCACAAATTGACACGTTTTCATCAGCAATCCTCCGGTCAGGCAGCTTTTTTTTCAGGTACACGATCCTAACATATCTGACAGTGAAATGAATCCGCGGTTCGTGTTAAAATCGGAAGGTCCGGGTCCATACGCCAGCAGGGAGCAGGCCATGAGAATCTTGGGAAGTTGGCAGTCAAAAGCAGCATTCGTTTCCTTTTCATCGCTGGCATCCCTGACCTTCGCAGGGCACGCGTCGGCGCGCAGCGTGTTTCTCAATGGTGTCGATGTTTCCAGCTCCCGCAGTCAGGAGCTCCGGAACGTTCAGATTCGCATTAATGAGAAGGGCGACATATTTATTTCGGCCCCCCATTACCAGGTGACCGAAGAGGATTTTTTCACGCCGCTTAGCCGTGTCCCCGCAGCCGGCACCGCGGCTGTTTCCCCGGTCGCTGGCGGTCCAAGCGCCCTTCCGGGAGCCCCGATTACGGCCAGTGCTCCGGCGGCAGTGGCGGCGCGGCCTCAGTCACCGGCGGCTGAGGTTCCTGCGGTAGCCCCGCCAGCCGCCGCAGCAGCACCTGCGGCTCCGGCCAAGGGCGACAAGCCTGATTCTTTTTCCAACATCGGGTTGCAGAAGAGTCCTCCTGAGTCCATGCCCCCGGTGCTGCCCGCAACACCTCCAGCGAAATGAGCGACAGGATCCTGGACTACGCTACCGTGCGGTCAGAGGTTGCCAGAATGAATCCGGCGGCCCGGTTGATTGCTGTCAGCAAGGGGCAGGATGCGCGCAAGATTCGTGACCTGTATCAACTTGGCCAGCGCGAATTCGGTGAAAATTACGTTGACGAACTCGAGGTAAAGTCCGCGCTTCTTTTAGACTTGCCGGACATTCGCTGGATATTCATCGGTCAGCTTCAATCCAACAAGATTCAACGCATTGTCCGCGTAGCTGCAGAGATTCAGTCTGCAGCGAGTGAGAAGCATCTACGTTACATTGATCGTCATGCCCGTGAGATGGGCAGGGCGCCTTATCCGGTTTTTATCGAGGCCAACATCGAAGGCGAAGAAACCAAGGGTGGGGTGGATGAGGCCACCCTCGGCCAGCTTTTGAAGGTAGCCGGCGGGCTTGGCGGGATTGCGCTGCAGGGATTGATGGCGATTCCCCCTGCGGACATAAGCGATCAGGACTTCCACGACAAAGGGCTCCCTCCCCCGGAGTCCTTTTGCAAGCTGAGGAGGCTTGCAGATGCCGTGGGTCTCGGTAAACTCTCGCTTGGAATGAGTGGTGATTTTCGTACGGCGTTGGCTGCGGGCAGTGATTGTGTCCGTATAGGTCGCGCCCTTTTTGGTGAGCGGTCCTGACCGGGGAGGTTGAAGGCACAATGAGTGATGCGATCTTGGTGACAGTTGGCACAGCGTTGAACATGGTCTTGAACGCCCTTCAATTGCTCGTTTTTGTCTCAGTGATGATCAACTGGGTCGGTGGCGACCCGCGAAACCCCATCGTTACTTTTATCGAGCGGGTGACCGAGCCGATTTACCGCCCGTTTCGCCGAATTACGCGCAATTGGTCTGGTCCGTTTGATTGGGCGCCGTTCATCGTGCTTGTATTAATTATTTCGATCCAACGCGGCATCGTGGTCCAGATGATGCGTGCCGGCAGTGGTTTCGACCATCCATGAAACCCGGGCATGTTTTCAATGCGGCGCTGGGGACCCTTTGGTTGGTGCTTCTCGTTGTGGCACTTGCAGGGGTCAGCACCCGTACGTTCCAGCTAGCTGACAAGGCCTACAAACTGGTGAATGAGCCGCCTTTCTCTGAGCTCAGTCCTGAATTCATCGATGTCGTGACCCTTGGGCATCGCGGGGTTGTCGATGATGCCCTGCTTGTTTTTACTTTGAACTACCTGGTGGATGTCCGTTTGAAATCAACGCCTGCGGAGGATGTTTTCGCGGCACTCAAGGCGACAACGCGGCTCAAGCCCCGCATTGAGACCATTTATATGTTCGGGTGCCTGGTGCTTGCGATGGAAATGAACCGTCCCGAGTTTTGCGAGCCGATCATCTCCGATGGTCTGGGGTTGTTCCCCGATGGCTGGCGTCTTCCGCTGACACTTGGGACTGTCCTTTACAACAATTTGAAGGACGAGGCTCGTGCCGCCGTGTTTTATGAAATCGCAGCATCCAAGCCGGATGCACCGCGCTATGCAGGCCGTTTTGCCGCCAAGCTGAGAGATCGCAGTCAGATTGATCCGGCTGAAATGCAGGTGCTGGTTGACGGGCTGGGCAAGTTGCTTGGACG
>JBEGVZ010000004.1:0-3461 GCA_041178085.1 Pseudomonadota bacterium
CCGATTCGCAAAAAGAACCAGCAACTGCAGATGCTGATGCCGGCGCTCAGGGACAAGCCGATGAGGACCTACTCGGACATCATCGTCGAGGAAGTCGAAAACCTCATCAAGGATTGGGGGGATTCCGGCGAAATCGACCTGCTGGAATTCACCAAGGAGCTGACCATTTACACGTCCAGCCACTGTCTGCTGGGTCCGGAGTTCCGGCACGAGCTTAACAAGGAATTTGCCGAGATCTACCATGCTCTCGAGCAGGGCATCAAGCCGATCGCTTATGTTTTCCCGAACTTGCCGCTCCCCGTTTTCCGTCGCCGCGACAAGGCACGAGCCCGCCTGCAAGGGCTGGTAACAGACATCATGGCGCGGCGGGCCAAGCAGCGCTCGGATAGTCCGAATGTCTTCCAGACATTGATCGATGCAGCCTATGAGGATGGCACCAAGCTGACGCCACATGAGATCACCGGCATGTTGATCGCGACGATCTTTGCGGGTCATCACACCAGTTCAGGTACCACAGCCTGGGTGTTGATTGAATTGTTACGCCACCCGGAGTGGATGAAGGCGGTGGTTGATGAGCTGGATGGGCTTTTCGGTGACGAGGGGTCAGTGACCTTCGAGTCGCTGCGACAAATTCCGAAGCTGGAGAGCGTCCTCAAGGAGGTGCTCCGTCTGCATCCGCCCCTCATTATCCTGATGCGTAAGGTGCTTCAGGACTTTACTGTCGAAGACTTCACGATCAAGGCTGGCAAGTTCGTCTGTGCGGCGCCTGCCATTACGCACCGGATTGCTTCCTTGTTTCCGGATCCCGAACGATTTGATCCGGATCGCTATTCACCCGAGCGGGCAGAGGACAAGAATCTCTACGCCTGGCAGGCGTTTGGTGGAGGACGCCACAAATGCTCGGGTAACGCTTTCGCACTGTTCCAGATCAAGGCGATTTTTTGCATTCTGTTGCGCCGGTATGAATTCGAGCTGGTCAGCCCCGCAGAGTCCTACCATGACGATTACACAAAAATGGTGGTTGAACCCGCATCCCCATGCAGAATTCGCTACCGACTCAGGGGGCATGCTCAACCTTCTCCGGGAATGGTAAAGAGTGAGGGGTTAGGATTTGAAGCTCAGGCAGAAGGCAGTCGCTACAGGATCGATGTAGACATGGATCTTTGTAAAGGCCATGCCACCTGCATGGGAGAAGCGCCTGAGCTGTTCCATGTTGATGAGGCCGGGAAGCTGACCGTACTGAACCCTTCGCCAGGGGAGGAATTGATCGACAAGGCCAGAGCCGCCGCCAAATATTGCCCGACTCAAGCCATCAGGATTGAAGAGACAAAGTGAGTCTGCCGGCGTTGGCTGTGTTTGGATAGTAGCTCTGAGGGGCAGGAATCAAACCGCTGTCGCCACTCGCGAACACCCAGTAGACGCAACCAACAAAAAGCCCCGCGGAGATAGACACACGCGGGGCTTTTGACGCTTGCCATAAAAAGTGGCAAGTTGGGTTTCATGCAGGTTTATTTGGCCATGGCGTGTTGCTCTCTCAACCAATGCCTGACCGCTGTTTGCGGGATGCTGAGGCTCTTGAAGGCCAGTTTGAGCATGGAGAGCGACCAGGAGCCCAATTTGCCCTGCCTGATCTGGCTAGGTAGCAGTCTGAAAGCTTGCATGACGACCAGAACGAACTGTGCGCCCATTGAGAGGATGCTGCTGTCCAGGGTGGACAATAAGGCCAGGGAATGAGCCCGACCCTTGGGGTTGTTGTTCCAATAGGAAAAAATGCACTCGTTGAGCAGTTTTGCTTCGTTCGTATGCGAAAGAAACGCTTCGCGCAGTTCCTCAGAAAGCGTGCGGCGGGTCAACTGGACGCGGCCTGCAGCGATTGCGTATTTCCGCAGTGCGGCATGGAAATCAAAATTGGAAGCCACCAGGGCGTCGCGGAGGCTCAGCGCATCCTTTACGGCAGTCGTGATGCCGGAAGCCGTCAGTGGGTGGCAGCATCCCCTGGCGTCGCCCAGCAACGCAATATTCGCCTTGACGTTGCTCTGAGGAACGATGCGGTAGTTGGCAGCGGCCAGCGGCTTGTCTTCCGCCATGGCGGCTTCGATGTCGTCACGGAAGGGGCTGGGGAAGAATTTCAGATGCTCACGAATGGATTCCTTCGAGTCGTCTCCGCGGAGAATCTCGAACATGACACGTGCGCGCCCCTTGCTCACGCTGTAGGCGTAGGAAATGCCGAGCGGATTCAGAAAGATGTTGCCATAGCCTGGTGTTGGCAAATGGGTGTCATCCACCTCCACGCCCAGCATGCCGGAATAACGATGGGTCTCGTGTGGGATACCTGTCATTTTGCGGACCTGTGACATCGGGCCATCCGCACCAATGATGAGACGGGCATTGACCCGGGTAGAACCCGCTTCCGACGTGACGATGGTCGAGTAGTCATCTCCACCCTCGGTTTTTTCGATGCTGGTCACCCGACCGCCCATCCATACATCGACACCCGGGAAGGTCTTGACCTTTTCCAGCAAATGCTCCTTGAGCGATTGGTGCTCAATCGCCATGCCACCATGGGTCAGGCCCTCGACCTCGCTGTAGGGTAGGGTGACTGATTCCTTCTGTTCATGATCGGGGTCATAGGGGAAGAGGGAGAAGCCACGTATCTCCGAACCAATGCCGGAATCTTCATCCAGAAGCCCCAGCTGTTTGAGTCCATCAATGCCAGGTGGATGAATCAGTTCACCCGCGAGCCGGCGACCATGCGATGCCTTGGGTTCGACAATGAGGATTTTGAGGCCGAGAGGCGAGAGTGCTGCGGCAGCCGCAGAACCCGCAACGCCACCCCCGGCAATTAGGACATCAACGTCCATCTCGTTCATTGCTTTTGCTTCCTTCATGAATTCGGAATTCCCCGTCACTGATTTCTTGCTTGGAGTAGCGGGATCGGATCTGACCGCAGCTACGTAATAGGTGTTTGAATTGGGTGATGGTTTGCGTCTCGACCCGTGAGTACTTCCCTTTCCTCGGACGGTGTATGCGCGATTATCGCAACATCTGTAGCGGAACAGCAACTTTCACTGCGCTGTGACAACGCGATTATACCTTGTCAGCGCCCAAACTGGAAAATAGGTGTGGTAAAGGCGATAGTCCAGCATTGCAGCCCCGAAAAATACACCATTGACGGCCTGTCTCGGCCAACCGCCATCGGCCTGTTGTTGGCTTAAAAGCCACAGTATCCCTTGTTGTATGGCCGGGTCGTCCGCGGGAGCAATCTCCAGTAAGGCCAGTAAAGCCCAACTGGTCATCACGACCTGGGTCGTCGGATGTTGCTTGTAGTGGCCTTCAAGGCAACTGCTGTAGTGTTCGCTCCAGCCACCGTCAGGGCGCTGCTTGCTTTTCAGCCATTCTGCGGCCTTGACCAACGCCGCGTCATTCGGCGAAATTCCAGCCATGCGGAATGCTTTGGCGAC
>JBEGVZ010000005.1:0-21686 GCA_041178085.1 Pseudomonadota bacterium
GTACAATCTGTACTGCCACTGACTCCAACTTTGAATTTGTAACTGACTACCCCGGTTCCACCAACGGTCACGTTGAGCAGGGTGGTGTTGCTACTACCGGTCGGTTGCCCAGACAAAGAAGCCGTCGGCGGCGTGGTATCCTTGACCCAACTCACAGATGTCGCTTCCGCATATTGACGGAGATTTCCGGCTGCGTCTTTGCCGACAACGCACAGGCGAATGTCTCCATCCGCGATGCCGGCGATGGAGTCGGTGATTTTTGTCCCGGCTGGTATGTCCGAAGATGTGTAGCCCGCACTTTGACCGCAATTTGTGCTGCTCAATGCCCCGAGCTTGTAGCGATAAGAAACCACTTCTGCCCCGCCAACCGTCACGTCCAGCGTTGTCAACTTGCTGATCCCAGACGGCGCGCCGGTGATGGTTGCCGTCACTGGCATTACGAAACTAACGCTTCCGCTGTTGCTGGCTGAGAAACTGTTTCCAGCGAGATCATTCACAGTCAAAAAGATATCGTAAGCGCTGCCTGGATTGAGCACTGAGACATCAAGTATCGATCCCTCGGCACCTGATTGCGTCGTGTCAATTGCATAAATGCCAGGAGAATCCTGACTGCGGATCTGCCACCGATACGATGCGGCCTCATCGACAGCTGGTATTCCGATCGAATTGTTCGACACAGAAATTTCCGGGATGCTGAATACAATCTCTTTCGTCAATTTATGGATTGTAAACGGGTTTTCAAAAACGGTCCCGTTCTGCTCACTGAGGTATTCCAGGTTGATTTCAATCGGACCATCGATGACACCCGACAGGTCAACCGATCCCTGAAATGACCTGTCTGATGGATCGCAGTTGAGCACAAGGGTGAGATTCGCCTGGGCAATTGTGGCTCGCACCGAAACACTGTTGCTGATGCATTTTCCTGAGATAACCAGATTCACGGACGTGAACCGGTTGATGTAGGAGTTTTTTGCGGGCAAAACGGCTGCGACGGCTTCAATATCCTCAGGATTTTCCAAAACAGCCATGGCTGGTCCGCGGCTGATGATACCCTTGACAGAGGCCTTGCCAAAAAAATCGCACCCACTGACAAGCATTCCTGCCACCAGCACAAGTATCAGTCCAAAATTTCCTGACCTGGGTTTCAGCCACAATCTCCTGAAAAGACGTTTTTTTCGTATTCCCAAGAGATCATCGGCACTTATCCCGTTTCACCTGAGCTTCTGCCGGACCTGCTGCTTTAATTGAAGGGAACAGTATTCAAGGTGCTGAAATATTTGCCAAAAAAGTCCTTTTTTTTCGGCGATGAACTTACCGCGGCAGCAGGCGTAAACCACCAGCCATGTGTTCCTGGTCGAATCGACCGAAAGTGACGAAAGAAAGTTTTAATTTAAACCCGGCAAGATAAGTGCCCGCGATCATCACGGGCAATTCGGGCCTGCCTCCCAGATTTTCCAGATAGCGCTGTAGTAAATATTGTTGTCAGCGGCTCTGTAGCAATAGGGATACAGCGTGGTGTTCAGGTCGCAGCTACACTGCGGCGCAACATAGGAATCAGGCTCGATTCGCAGGCGATAGCGCGTCAGATCGGAAGAACTGACCAGAAACCCACTCGGCCTGAAGGCTGAATTCTGAATGGCGTTCCACGTCACGTATTCAGCATCCCATAACAAGTTGGGGCTGTTCTCGTAAGTGACCGGTTTGCTCCAGTCAATAGCATCATAATCGAGAGGGTATCCAAGATCGTCCACTGTGGAGTGGTTTTCGACCAAGTACCATTTGCCAGTACCGTTGTTATTCTCATCAGTTTGTTCAAATGCGGCACTCCACGTACCACGGAACATTGGTATCACCGCAAATTCAAAGGACATGCCGTTCGGCGCGTAGTTGATTGTGTAAGCAGTTTGCGGGTCATTCCAGTCATAACGATACTGGCAAGATCCACTCACTTCCGAAGAACTGAAATGTCCCATCGCCGCGCCCCCCATTGAGCCGAACCACGGCAGATTTGGAGCGAACCACATGTGCGGTTTTTGGCCTTCATTGGCTGGTATTGCCGACATAATGAACGATTTTCCTGACGGAGACTCGTAGTTGCTAAAGCCACATTCCTGAGGGCCGTTGAACAAATTATTGAGACCTGATGGCTTCAAGAAAGTGGCTTTCATAGACGTGTAATTTGCAGCTGGATAGAAGTTTTCCGGATAGCAAAACGTGTGCAGCAGGGCATTCCCAGAATGGGTCGTAGGAGCATTCGTGCCGTCATTAAAAACGACACCCGAGAAAGGCACCTGGAACCGCTTCATGATTTCGTTTTCAAAAAAGCTTACTTCTGACCTGTCAACTTGATGCCAATTCAGATCTTCTCGCGTAGCCGGGATGTTCTGTTGGTTGCCTACATAAGCTGCAATTCTGTCAGTACCGTCGACGGTTTCTACCATCACCATGATGGTGATACCCGCAGCAACTGTCAAAGAGCTGGACGCTGTGTAACCTTCAAAAGCATGGCCGTGAACCGGAAAATAAAACTGTCCTGGAAGGGGCGAGCGCGAAATATAAGGTTGCTGGTCATCCGAGAAACCTGGCAAATATCCCGCCACATATAAAAACCGGCCCCCGCAGGGCTGCGCAAGACCCAGCACTTTCATTGTTTTCGCAGGTGATGGGGTGCTCGTGTTCCCGCCGCGTGTCGCTGTGGCCGTGATGGAATAAGAATGGCCTGCCGCGGGCAGGGTCGCATGACCACTCCAAGAATCATAGGCGTTCTCCACAGTCAGGATCAAATCAGTCCCGGCGTATACTTTCACCGTGGAAGCATCCTCCGCTCCGTTGCCCGAGATCTCGACGGTCTGCAGATTCGGATTGGTACGGGCAGTGTCTGTGTAAACGTCCACTGTGGCACTCGAATTGCCAGCGATCGAAAGGATCGTTGGTGCCACAGGGGTCCCGCTCCCACCACCGCTGGTGTTGGTGAATGTTGCGGACTCCTCTGGCGAGGCGTTGCCGGCCTCGTCGCAAACAATGGCACGAAGGTAGTTGGTAGTGGGCGCATTGATCGAAACGGAGACCCCCACTGGGGAACTTCCCGCTTTCACAACCGAACTGTCCGTGGTCGTACAATCAAGTGGCCCGACGTTGCTTCGCGTGTAGCGAATCTCCACGAAATTTCCCGCGGAAGTGTCAGACGCAGATACATTTACCACGAAGTCAGCGGAGTATGATTGGCCGCCTTGGTCAAAAACAGGTAGCTGCGGCGCAGATAAGTCCACGATCATCGACACCATCGGACTCTGCTCACTCGAGTTGCCAGCAGCATCGGTCGCTGTCGCAGACAGACTGTAGCTGCCGGCAGAAAATGCCGCGGTCGGAGTAAAGCTCCATGTTCCCCCACTACTGGCGGTTGTGGTCCCGAGCACTCCGCCCTGATCGCGTACTGTGACTGTGACAGCAGAATCTGCAGTGCCGGAGATTGTCGGTGTGGTGTCATTTGTATATGCCGGGAACGTTGTCTTGCTGGCAACGGAGGTGATGACCGGAGCGGATGGCAAGATGACATCGACTGTCAGAGAGAATTCATCCGTCGACGCACTCTGGTTTCCCGCTTCATCGATAGCCTTGGCCTTGATTTTGTAGGTGCCGGCCGCCAGGTTTGTGGCAGGAGACCATGTCCACGTGCCAGCGCCGCTTGTGGTGACGGTCGCCAGGACCTGCGCTCCGTTCATCAGTGAGACCGTTGCTCCGGCCTCGGCAGTTCCAGTAAAGACCGGTTTTTGGTTGGAAGTCGTCGCGGGTGAAGTTGCATCACCGGCGATGGAGGAGATGACTGGTGTTGCCGGTGCGACGCTGTCGTGGACATAATCGACCAACGGAACACATGCCGACGCTACCCCGTTTACGGCGGTGTATTTGCCCCGGATTGCCGTAGTGCTGTTTGCCGTGACAGAACCTGCATTGATCGTCAAGGTAGCTCCAGCAGTGACTGGGACTCCGCTCCCGAGTGACACGCTGCAGCCGGCGTCACTGTAAATCCCTACTGTGCCACCAGCACCATTGGGTTTGACTTTGACCACCGGGGTTTGGTCTAGGCCTGGGCTTGATGGCTGGGTCGACACAAAAGAGAGTCTGGGTGTCCGACTGAATGTCGCAGTATTGGATGACTCTGTTTCGTTGCCGGCTACGTCGATTGCGACCATCGAAACCGTGTAATTCACACCCACTGGCAGGCCTGTGACCGCCACCGAAGTCGATCCGGATTCGACCGCTACCGGCACTCCACCACCGGCAGGCGTGAATTCCAGGCGATAGGCGACAGCGCCTTGTACCGGTTCGAGTTCAATACCCCCGATTCCGTCCACGAGTTGGGGTGGTAACTGGAACGCCGGAGGTGGAACGGTAAGTTTTGAGTATTTCTGGGTTGTCTCAAACATTGGCTTTGAGCCGTCCCCCAAAAAAGAAATGGTCAACGGCACCTCGCCATCTGGAAGGGCACTCAAGTCCAAGTCCGCCGAAAACGTTCCGTCGCTACCGCTGCATGAAACGGTCAAATTCACCGTCCCGCTGCTATCCGCAATGCGGATCTCGAGCGAACCCTGAATGCAAGTTCCTGTTATCCGGAAGGTAGCTGAAGTACGCTTGCTGGCATAAGTACCTTCTGGGGGTACAATCCCAGTTGCCTGCTTGATTTGTTCTTCAGACATCGTGCTGGAAATCGTCGCGCCACGCTTGATTTTTGGCTCGACCTTGCCCTCACCGGCAAGGGAGCATCCCGCCAGAACGACTCCGATAGAAGTGATTGTAATCCAGCGCACGGTCTTACTCCCATGGAAAATTATCGGCCAAAGATGAGTAATCTTTAATGCCCGAAGACTCGACTGGTCCGACAATAAATCAATTTTCATGGGTACTTGGCGGAGAGGCCGTCAACAGCTAAGACACAAGGGTTGCAGATGATGGGCGAATGGCAAGTCCAATCGGATCGGTCTTTGGCCATTACGATTTCGAGAAGTGGGTGTGGTCCCTCGCTGGTAACGCTTGCGAAGTTTGGTTATAATTTGCAGAAAACGTTATCTGGAGGGCATCCCTTGCGCTGCTTTAACGCAAAAAAAATCGCTTCATCTGTTGTCGGAATTGCCTTGTCCGTGGGGTGTGGCAAAAAAGACGAAAAGAGCGACGAAGGAGCCCAGGCTCCCACAGGGGCGCTGGCGATCATGCAGGCAGCTGAGACTGCACTGGTGTCTGCCTTGACAGTGCCTGGGGTAGACTCCAAGCTTGCGGGCGGCGTGGCCGGGGTCGTTTTAAATACCAAGGGACTGAGGACCGTTGCTGGAACTGACTACTGCGCGAATTCCAGTGGCATGCCGATTCATGCAGATGCGAGTAAGAATGATACTGGTCCAGATGGCGAGAAGTTCATGTCGCGAACCCTCGCGGAGTATCCGGGGTCGCTGTTCTACTGCAAGCTTAATAAAAACACGTACAACTTCACGACGGTTTTGGGGGCACCAGCCCTTGCCAAGACTTTGATCTGCGGTGGCGGCGAGAATCTTGTGGCAGGTGCTGGCCCCGTCCGCGTGAGTATGAAGTCCGACAACCCTTGCGTGGTTGATCCTGATATCAAAGCGATGATTGATGCGTCATCTAATGATGGTGGCATGGATGGGACCTGGACTTATGACGTCATGATGGTCAAGCCTTCAGCTCGTGCGGCGGATGGCTGGGATTATGACGTTTATGCAGGAGATCTGTCGGACGGTTCGCAAGCGAAATTGGATTCGGCTTTTGTGCGCATGTCCTTCAAGGCAAGCGGCGCTGAAGCGGGCTTCATGTTCTACACGGATGAGCCAAACGGTTCAGGATTCGGCGGAGACACGTTTCAGTTGATGTTCAAGGTTGGATCCTCGGGACAGCTGCGATTTGAGACGCGTCGCCAGTTTGTTGAATGCACGTCGTCAACCAGCTGCAATTCCGGCAATCGAAAGTATACCCGCCACAGCCGCATGTTTGCGACTGGCTCGGTTGATTCGGAAGGTAAGTTCTCAAGTCTTTCAAATCTCTCCGCGGTTGATTCTTCTTTCGATTGGAACAGTAGCCAGGCTCTGACCGAGGGACCCGTTAATGTTGAAATATTTACGATGAATGGTAACGCGACGTCTGGTTTCCTGACGTCTGGTTTTAATAAGTCTTCATCTGCGAGCGGTTCTGGGTTTCCGGCAACATTCAATATGTTGGCTGCCACCAGCGCGTCGGGCAATGTTTGCTACGGCGGTGACGGGACATGTGCTGGAGTGACGGCTCTCAAGCCTGCCGCTGATGCCGACATGGCTTTCTTTCTCGACCCGCGCAGTTCCTCCACGACCAAGCCATTGGCGTGGTTTAAGGCGGCGAAGCCCCTCGCATTTACTTCGCTTACTTTTGCCGAATCCCAGGAATGATATTAGGCCCCCGGAAGATTTCTTCCGGGGGCTGAATACGCCTGTAATTTTCCAAGCTACCTTGACCTAAGGTGAAAGTGGTTTTTTTTGCTAAAGTTCTGACCTCTACTTTCCGATAAAGTTCGATAATTTGTTACAATTCAGGAAACACCAAGAGGTTTTCCATGCAAAGACGCAATGCCTTGGGCATCGCCGCGGTGGTTATTTTTTTCGCCGCGATCGACGGTCGCAAATCCAACGCAGGGTCTGATCCGACTCCGACCCCCACGCCGACACCGGTACTGCCAACGCCGACACCGTTCGTTCCCGCTCCCACACCTCCCGCGTCACGGCAGTTCATGGAATTTGCGGTCACTCCGTTTGCCAACATGGAGCACGGCTTCCATATCTTTGAACCTGGCTACCGTGCGGTTTGCGAGGATGGTTCAGGTGTAGTGGCAACTGCTACTTTGACCGTCGATGCAGGCATCAACGGCGAGGCGATTGCCGGCAGCGGTGCTTATCCATCCCTGATTATCAGGCCCGTCGCGCAATACATTCGAAGCGGTGCTACTTCGGGAAGTTGCAACATGAGCATCTGCCTCGATTCCAACGCTGCCCAGCCGCAGGCGCGGGCAAGCTGTCAGTCGACCCAGAGCGTGGTCGGCGCGGATGGTGAGCGGGCGACGTCATGGTCCGGTCAGGTCTCCTATCAGGTGAAGGGGGACACCGTCTCTGTCCAGACGGGCTCACCAGGACTTTCTGCGTGGCATCCCGTGTTTTCCTTTGCGATGCCAAACAAGGCATTTAAAGACTTCCAGTCCCCGCTGGTCGTTGATTTGAACCGCGATGGCAAGCTGGACCTGGTCAATGTCAACGCCAAAGGCAAGCCGGTGCGCTTTGACATCAAGCTTGAAGGCAAGAAAGTCCGCACGGGTTGGGTGGGAGCGAAGGATGCTCTCCTTGCCGTGGATTTGAATCATAACGGCAAGATCGATGATGCTGGTGAATTGTTCGGCGAATACTTCTCTGGCGAAGTGATGGGATCCAAGCCCTATCGCAATGGTTTTGAGGCCCTTTCATCCTATGACAGCAACCGTGATGGCACTGTATCGGGACTTGATGGGCAATTTGCTGACTTGCTCGTATGGCAGGACCGCAACCAGGATGGCATCAGCCAGCGTAGTGAACTGCGCAGCCTGGAGGCAACTGGCATCAAGACGATAAGCCTGGCTATGAGTTTCCCTATGGAGAACGAGGGCTTGACGAAGAAATTCGAAAAGGTCGCTGGCAATGAAGTGCGCATCCATGGTGCGATGACCTGGGTGGATGGAGCTCAAGGTCTGGTGGCTGACGTATGGTTCCAGGTTCGCGGGGAGCCCGTGGCGCTTGACGCCCACAGGAAGTGGCTGACCAGCAAAGGAGTCGTCAAATGAGAAGCGCAAGCCAAAGGATCATTCTGGCAACGGCAGTGTTGGCAGGGGTTTCCCTGGTGACGGTGGCCTGCCTCAAGAGGAAGTCTGCGGGCAAGGGCGCGCGCATGCTCAGTTTGAACACGACGGTTCAGCGGCAAATTCCTGATGGCTCTGATCCGGCACGCTTGTGTGCCTACATTCAAGAAAAAGGTTATTTCCCGTCGAACTCTTATCCGGCAGGCACAAAGGTTTTGTACTCGACTTCTTATGAGATCGTCGATGATGCGGCCGGTCAGGCTCGCGGTGTGGTTGCTGCCGATGGGACCTTCCAGCAGATTGACAATGTGACGACCCAGCTTCTGCTTTGTCCAGGAGCCGTGGGCGGCATTCAGGGTGGGCGCTGCCTCTGGAAGATCAACGGCGATGATGGCTACGCACAGCTGGCTTACGATGTTGTTTGCAACAAACGTTCACGCGGGGGATCCCAGATCCATCCGGGATATTCCACCATGAAGGCGGCTCATGTCGCCTACCAGGCAAGCACGGCAGGGGACACAGTCAGCGGCAGTGACGCGATCGAGGTTACCTTGCAGAGCCGTGATTCCCTTGCCCGCATCCTGTTTGCAAAGGGCACGGGCCTGGTAGCTACCCTGTTTCAGGAGTCCTCCCAGCCGGCGGGTACCGCAGAAGTATTCATAGGAGCCGGGCGTTGAAAATAAGGGGAAAACGGTGCGAGGCTCTTCTGGCCGGTGTTGTATTGCTGACATCTGCTGGATGCCTGCCCAAGAAAAGCGATGGTTTCGAAGGGGGCTCCCGTGTCCGGACGCCGCGCCCGTCGCCGACTGCAATGCCAGGTTCCGCTTTGCCACCTGAACAAAAATGCAAGGTGGCGGAACTCAGGGGCATCCAGATCGCGGGCGGGACTTCCAACGGCTTGCAGACGGCTTTTGTCGACCAGTCGCAGATGAGCCGAAAGGTCTTGATCGATTTGTCGCTGGGTCCCTGTACGACTGCCGGTGCACCGCCAGTTAAATTGGAGACTCGTTTCGACATCGATGCCGACTGGGTGACTGCTTCAGGGGAGAAGCTCTACGACGGTTTCACCCTCCCTTACTCAGTTCTTTCAGGCGGAACAAACCTGGGTAGTGGGAGGCTTGTCCTTCGTCGGGGGCAGGACCTTTTTGGCAATGCGGGAGAGAAATACTTCATGCTGGCCAGTGACGTCGCACTGGGAATTCCTGCAGCGACGGAAGCAGCAACTCTGGTCATTGACTTGTCATCCACCAAAATAAAATCCCGGGACCCTGCGGTCTCCGGGACTTTTCAAGTGCCTCTTTACGTACAGGCCGGTGCGGTCCAGCCGATCAAGGGCATGGTTTCCGTGCGCGGCCAATAAATTCCCCAGCGCGTCGCTCAGTTGAACTTGCAGATCATGGATTCGCTGTACGTGCGGCCGTTCAGGTTGACCTCGTTATTGGCGCTGCCGTCACGCTTCACGACGAGCTTCGACCAAACGCGGCTTGAGATGCTGTCGTCGAAAGACAGTTCGAGGGCGTCGTAGACATCAGCGGTGACGTCTGCAGGGACCGTCTCAGCAAACAGGATGAACGGCTTGCTGGCGAGGTTTTCGTCAACGAGGAGTTCTTCAACGCTCTCTACGGCCCATGCCTGGTGAGCCTCAAAGCTGTATTCGCGAACGAGAGCTTGACGAGTCTGGTAGTCGATAGCCACGCGGGTCACATACTCGCGGGAATGCGGGTCTCCGCCATGGTTGGAAAATACCGTGGTGCAGGTCAAGGCGAGGGAGGCGAGGGTGCTGGCGAACATAAAAAAGCTCCGTTTTTATGGATTTTAATAGAACCAACGGCGGGTTTCTAATGCTTTCTGTGATAATTTTCAAGCATAAAAATCTGATATCTTTAGGAAATGCATCCTTTACAGTGCCACATTGATTGAGACCGATCCGGGAGGGCCTCGTGCGCACGATCATGATCATTTTTGGCTATCAGGACGGGTGGTTGCGACCGGGTTACTCCCACACTTTCGCAACTTTTGCCAAAGTTGATTCCAGCGCCGGGCAGATGATGCTGCACGAAACCGTCGACATCAGCTGGCTTCCGGACAAGCTCCGCCCGGGTCAGCAGATCTGGGATTGGGTGCTACCGGTAAAAGGGCGAAACTTCAGCCTTAAGGAATCGTTTGAGTGTGCAGCAGCGCCGGGGCTTAAGCTCAAGACGTTTGGGCCTGTGGAAGTCAGCCCGGAACTCTACGAAGCGGCTCGCTTGAAGTCCGAGCGCCTGGCAAGCGGAAAGATCGCTTACGTGATGCTCGACAATCTTTTCCGTGGTCGGGTCATGGGCGGTCAAGAGGGCGCTGCTTCGAACTGCATTCATGCCGTGAGCGACCTTGGACTAGCAGCTCCCTTGATCTCGCACGTGACCTACGGCCATAAGGCGAGTGAGTTGGTCTTTCAACACTTCTCGCCCTTCGTAAACAAGGGTGCGTCTGGTTTGGTAATTGCCCAAGCCGCTGAACTGTTAAAACAGTCTTTCAGTGGTTTAGGCCTAAAGCCCTCGTTACCCGACGTAGCCTGATTTTGCCTGATCAGTCCTGCCTATTTGACCTGCCCCGGGCGGGTGCTACTCTTTTCGTACATCCACTCGCCTTTCTACCGACCCCGGAGGTGAATTCATGAAAACGCAAGTCAAACGGAGTGCAGCAGTCGCAGCGATCGCGATCGCAACAGCGGTGGCAGCGACGAACTGCGGCAAGAAAGACAGCAGCGACGATAGCGGCGATACCAGCACCGAAGCGCTGACCCTGAGCTATCCGCTAGGTCTTTCTCTTTCTGTGGCTCCTCAGACTAATTCCTCGACTGCGCTGGCTCTGCTTGATGAGAAAGAGCCGAGCGTGAAGGTCAAGAACGAGGAAGCTGGCAAGATGATCCGTGGCGAAGCAGACAGCTGTTTTCCACCGGCTTTGGGCAAAGCAGATGGAGCGCCGTTGGACGAGAAGTGCTACGAATTTGACTCCGAGATGATCTACATCAAAAGTGGCAGCACTTTTGTCAACGGCACGAAAGACGGGACATCTGTAACCGCAACTGGCGAAGCCTGCATGGTGACATATACGCGCAGCCAGGTGAAGCGGATCACATCCATGGTCGACCGGACCTTGGGTATGGTTCAGATGATGCTTTGCCAAGCCAAAAAAGCAGGGCAGGGCGCGCCCACCAGTGATGGCGGTTCTGTGGACTTCAAGGCGATCATGACCGCTGCAATCACAGCAGCGGGAAAAAATCCGGATCACTTGCCTTTTAACAGCGCAAAGATAACGAAGGTCGGGGATAACTTTGTCACGGAAGCCGAGATGAAGATGCCGGCTGCGCCTGGGACCGCGCCCGGTGCAAATGATCCGACAGAAAAAATTACGCTGACACATAAACCGACCAATGCGGACAACACAGAGTTTGAGGGAAGCGTGGTCATTCGCCGTTCGAAGGAATTCGGCGGTGGCGACAAAGAGCGGATCCTGACCATCAACTACGTGCGTTCCGCAGGCCGCGTGAAATATCGTCTGCTGACTGCTGCGATGAATAAAGCAATATCTGGTTCCGCTGTGGACGCTGACGGTAAACTTGATTTGAACGTTAGCACTAATGCTGCTGGTGCGTATCTCGATCCTGCAACGGGCAATCCCTACGCCCAGCAGAATGATGCCGTCAGTGGGATTCTGGCGGTCTCCTTCAATATGAACCCAGACAATGACACGGGTAACTTTTCCTACTGGCAAAATCCTGGTGCTGGATATGACGAGCAGACACGAGGATTTGTCTTCAAGATGGACGCTGATTCATCCGGAAACCTTTACGGATGTTCTTCCTCCGGAGCAAATTCTGGCGGCAGTATTCGAAAGGCAATGAAGACCGGTTCCGCGATTGCTCCAGACCGTTCATACCACCCGTTCGCTTGTGGAAACGGCGCTGGCTCCGCGCAATCCCCATGCACGGATACGGAGAACAGTCCCGGGTCGGATGGGGATGGTTCCTTCTATTCACCCAGCCGGAACGGTCAGACCATCAAGATGTACGTGCCGGCAGTCGCAGATGCCAACACGACGGGTCGCCAGTGGGCATATCGTCAGCACACCAACAATGTCGCCGTCCAGTGCTTCAAGCAAAACAGCACGGGCGTCTACGAAATCGATGGCAGCGCCATGACCAACGAGGGCACGGCCGGCTTTGAGTTGGTCGCGTCTTCCGCATCGACCCTGCCACCACCGCCTGATTTGACCGGTGTGAAGTAAGGTTTTTGCTCAAGGGTTCTCCTGGGTGACTCCAGAGAAGAAAGCCCCCCGGAAACGGGGGGCTTTTTATTTTCTTTCGTCTGAGTCAAAGGGCAGGGGATTTAAGCAGTATCTTTCCAGGTTCGTTCAGATCGCGGGCGACAATCTGTTCCGTTGAGACGGTAAACAGCATTCCGTCAAACTTGAAGGCGCGTCGGATTTGTCCGGATTGTGTGATGAACACTTTTTCAGCCAACACGTCGGTACCGACATCCAGGATCATGGCACCGCCGCTGACCGGGACAAAGGCCGTCTGCATTTCCGGGTCGTACATGAAGGCTTTGTAGTCATGGTTGGCTTCCGATTGACCTTGTTTTTTGATGACAGACTTTTCCTTGAGGTCTTCCGGCTTTGAAGTGTCAAAGAGCGAGACTTTTACTTCTCCAGTTCTGCGGCCGGATTCTGTGGCTTCGACACCAACACCAAGAAGCCTGCCATCGGCAACCGGGTGGAGGTATTCGGAGAAGCCTGGAATTTTCAGCTCGCCCAAAATCTTTGGTGCTGCTGGATCTTTCAGGCTGATGGCATAGAGCGGGTCTGTTTGACGGAAAGTAACGACATAGGCCATCTCATCCACGTAGCGCACGGCCATGATGTTTTCCCCCGGGGCGATGCCAGTTACCTTGCCAGCTTCAAGGAGGGTTGCTCCCTCTTGCTTGATGATAAAAAGGTTGTTGGCACGGGCTGAAGGCATTGGCATGGGTTGTATGCTTACGGGCTCATCAGTCCAACCGCCCATTGTGGGCTTCGCATCCGGTTTGTATTTAGAGTTGGTGGCTAGAACCAAGTAGCGCGTGCCAGCAAGGGTCACTTCGCGCATGGCAAAGTCGTCCTGCATGAAGCCGGGGGCTTTCCCACTTGCAGTGAATTGCAAGGTTCCCGACTGCGCATCGAAGCGGATCTTGTGAATTCCAGTGACGTCATTCCACGGGTTTTCTGAGAGGTAAAGGTTCTCTTCGTTCATGTAAATGCGGGAGCTTGCGGCAAGGGCGGCCACAATACTCTCCTGCTTTTCGGGGCTGTGCAGGTTCAGTGCGAGCACACGTGTCAGTCCCAGGCCTTCAGCGTCGACTTGTGGCTTGGCGACGCTGGTACATTCGACACCAGCGACTTTACCCCCTTCTGGTTTCTCCTTGCCGGTCAACTGATACTGAAAAATTGCAACGAGGTGCCCACCAGTGACGCGCGAATTGATGACCGGGTGCTCGAATTTTTTTTCAACGATCAGTGATGGGCCAGCGTTTTCAGCGAGTGAAAAGATACTGATGGAGGAACCAGTGCGGAAATCATTTACGATAACAGCAAGGCGATCTCCGTCGATGTAAATACCTGTGATCTGCTGACCGCTCGCTTGATAGAGCTTGCCTGCGTAGGTGAGGCTTTTCCGGTGCAAGATCGTTAATTTATTCCGTCGTGCGATGACGATGTGATGCTTGCCAACTGCCGTGAAGTCCGCTTCTGCGACTCCCCGTTCCTGCCGGTTGCCAATGATTTCGCTGTTTGCTGCTGAAGACGGCAGGCTATCGGCGGGTGTGCCGATCCTGGTAGAGGCATTCCAGGGCGTTCTGTCTTCTATATTTCTTCGCTGCTCTATGTTTGCCAGGGTGCCAAGCAGATGATTTGTGAGTTCCTCACATGATTTAAACATTTCGATCGGAGAGACAGCCAGAGTTGGCTGGTGTTGCGATTCACCAGAAAACGAGCGTTTTGCAGTTACTTGCTGGTCGCACGCACCGACTAGAAAAGCTGCTAAGGTGGCAGTAAATGCCATGGATTGACGTTTCAAAACTTTATGGTGATGCATGTTGACCTCCTGAAGTGGGCACCTTTTCGGCATTGCACCGGCTGGTCAGGACTGGAACAGGCGTGAAACCGTATTCATGCGTATACGGTGCCTTGCGATGCGTCGCACCACAGTCTGAATGGATCATTGAATACAAGTTAGCGATAATAAAATAAGTAATTACAGCTACTTGAAGGTAAGGCTCAAGAAAACGCTGATTTATTCCGAATACGTCCAAGTATGAAGAATCCGGTGCTCGAAATTTTTGGCTTCCTTGATTACCGGCGCTACCTTGCTGCGGTATACGATGGGCGCAAGGCTTCGCGTGGCTTCAGCTTCCGGGCTTTCTCGAAGCTGGCTGGTTTCAGTTCTCCGAATTTCATGAAACTTGTCATCGACGGGGAGCGTAACCTCAGTCCCCAAGCAGCAGTAAAAGTGGCGCACGGTTTAAAGCTCCAAGGACACGCCCTGGAATACTTCAAGGTACTGGTCGCGATGAACCAGACACCAGACGACTCGGAACGTGTTGCCTTGTTGTCGCGCCTGCAAGCATTAATGCCCCACGGCCGTCGTCGTGAAATCGGTGCCGAGGGTGTCCAGTATTTGAGTTCCTGGCTTTATCCTGTTATCCGCGACCTGATTGCATCGAATGATTTCCGCGAAGATCCCTATTGGATTTCTCGACGCCTGCGTGGACGCGTTGCCGCCGAAGAAGCTCGTAACGCCATCGCATTTCTTCTTCAGCATGGTTATGTGCGCCGCAATGACGCCGGTCGCCTTGAGGCAGCCGATGACGTGGTCATTTCGACAGATGAAGTGCGCAGCCTGGCCGTGCGGTCCTACCACAGGGCGATGCTGGGTGAAGCGATTGAAGCCCTCTCAAGTGTCGCGGTGGAGGAACGCGAGTATGGCGCTCTTACGGTCGCTATCCCACGCGCGGCGCTGCCTGAGTTGAAGTCGCGGATCAAGGCGTTCAGGAAGGAACTGCATACCTGGATCATGGCCCAGGCAGCGACGAATGGCGTTCAACCGGACAACGAGATAATCCAGTTAAACATCCAGATGTTTCCGCATACCGGGCAGGGATCGTCAAAAACGACTGGCTCGGAAGAGGAAGAAGCGAAAGGGGCCGTGGCATGAGGACCATTCTGCTTCAAGGGATGTTTTTTTTGACTTTCTTTCAAGCTTGCGCCCCGCAAGGCACGGAAGTAGGCAACGGCGCGAAGCCACCCGCAGATCAAGGAGTTGGCTCTGGCAATAACCGGTCGGATGGGGGAGTCGACAACGTCACTCCGCAAGTAGGCATGCCAAGCGGAACGGTCGTCGGTGACAAGGTTGCGGAACTCCTGTCTTCGACATGCCACTCCTTGGTGACAGCTTCACGGCCCGGGATATCAGTCACAAGGTATACTCTTAGCGGGGCGTTGCCAGTCCGGTCGGCTGTTGGGGTCGCAGAAGCGCGGGAATTGAAAGTGATAGCTGGGCCAGCGCCGCAAATGATGCTGGGTAAAGCAGAGTTGAAGCGTGGTGAACGCAACCAGGGTGATCTGGTGTGCGTTGGCGAGGAATCAATTGAGACGACTGCGGGTGAAGGCGGGATATCCATCCTGACCTTGTTATCCCGTTTGAAGTACGGCGCCATTGAGTACTCTGTGACCATAGAACGCCACCAGTCGAGCACCACCTCCAGCCTGCAACGGGTCGAAATCCGCGGTCCAGGCAGTTTCCTTATCGAGTGGCGGAATTGATGTTCTGGTTTTTGACATGTCTAACTCAGATGACCGTATTCACTGATGTTTATTTCGATAAACGAGCGCATTCAGGCCGCGGCAGGACGGAATAAAGTTCACCGGTGAAAATTCCGTACTGTCTGTATGGATCAAAAACGATCGATTGCCATACCCCTCTCAGTCACTAGCTTGCTGTTTGCTTTCATTGCGGCCTGCGGTGAAAGGGGAGGAGATTCAGGACTCACGCGCACAGAAGCGCGCCTTGCAGGCCCGTCGGGTAAAGGCACGTGCTTGAAAGTGGCCAACGGTGTAGAGACGCCCCAGATGTCCGGCGTTGTCGTGGTACGGACGGCAGGGGGAGGATTATGCACGGGCACTTTTCTGGGTGACAATGCTGTTGTTACCGCTGCCCATTGCATCGATGCAAGCCCCTCAGGGAATGTAAAGATCTGGGGGGAGATACCGCCTAAAGCCGTATTCCACGCAGGGATTGCCGGGGAGGCTGCGTTTGATCAAACCCCTTCTCTGGACATTGCCGTGTTGTTGTTACCAGACAATTCCAGCCGTGCTTGGCGGAAGATTGCTTCCGTGCCGCCGAGAGTTGGTGATCAGCTGACGGTAGCAGGATTCGGGCGGACATCTGCCCTGAACGGTGGCCCGCCCGATGGCAAGTTAAGGTACGGGTTCAACAAGGTAGGCGCTGTTTCCGTTGAAGAAGCGATTATGGTTTACGATGCGCCCACGGAGTACAAAGGAGTTGCTGTCGGGGAGGAATCCATGGGGGCACCTGGGGATTCGGGGGGGCCGATCATAGTCGGAAATGGCTTGGTCGGACTCACCAGCGGTGGTGGACTTGATGAAAGAGCCAACCGGGTCGTCGGCGTGAACTTTTTGCTCTTTTCCGCCCCGGCCCTGAAAGCGATGGAAGCAGCCGAGGCCAGGGGGGCGCATATCAACGGCATTAACAATGTCCGCAAGGCATTGGGAGTCAAAGTCCAGGATGATACGTCCTCAGACAAAGAATCAATGGTGAGTGAAGCAGACGATTCGTCCTGTTGAGCAGTTAAAAAAAGTCACAGGTTTTTTGCCAGATCGAGCCCTTCCTGGCGGGTGGTCCATTTACCGTTGAGCCAGGCGCGTTCGAGGGAGGCAAGTATTTCACCAACGCGCTTGCCCTGGTGGATCGATAGCGCTTCCATCACATCCTTGCCCGTGAGTGGCATGGCGGTGGTTCGCCGCGATCCGAAGCGGGTTTCTGCATCGAGTGTCGCGTTGATTTTTCGGAGGCGCTCTTCCCGGGCAGCTTCGTTGAAATGCGCGGCAAGGCCAATCCAAACCGGGTAAAGCCATTCGTGCAAGGATCCAGGGCCTGCTTCGCGGTCACAGCGGGTCACGAAGGCCAGCAAGTCTGCAATTTCGACACCGGCGCCTGCGATTGCATCAAACCCGTCACGTCCCCACATGACCGCCCGGCGTTCCCGGTTGGAAAGCTTCAGACGCATGCGTTCAGGGGTTTCCACCGGAGAAAAATAAAGCATCATGGCAAGGCGGGCCTGCCACTTCCATTTGGCGTCAATAGAGTCCAGTGCCAGGAGTCCGGGCATGATTTTTCCCAGTGGAATTTTCGCGGGAAATCCCGGCAGCACGTGTGTCATCACCCCAGTTTGTTGCATGGCCAGGAGCGGTGCGGCGATCGCGGAACACTCAAGAAGTTGCGTCGTTTCGTGAGTGATGCGCTCGGCGCTGACAGCATCTAGCCCAGCTTGCTCGGCCTGAATGGATGTGAGGGCATCGGCGTGCGGGGTCAGGTCAAACCGAGCCCAAAATCTAAAGAATCGCAAGATGCGTAAATAGTCTTCACGAATGCGCGTGGTTGGGTCACCGACGAAAGCAAGGCGGCGCGCTTTGATGTCTTCAAGCCCACCGTAGAAGTCGTAGATCTTGCCATGGCGATCCTGGAACAGAGCGTTCATCGTGAAGTCGCGGCGGGCGGCGTCTTCTTCAAACGTGGCGCCGTCATAGGCGACGACAGCGCGACGCCCGTCAGTGGAAACGTCGCGCCTGAGTGTGGTGATTTCGATATTTCCATGAGGCATCACCAGAGTCACCGTCCCATGGTCAATGCCGGTGGGGATGAGCTTATATCCCTTCGCCCGCAAGACATTCATGACCGCTTCAGGACGGGCTGATGTAGCGATGTCAAAGTCCTTCGCTTTACTACCCATAACCAAATCGCGAACACAACCACCTGCAAGGCGAGCCTGAAACCCGGCTGCCTCCAGTTCTTGCAAAGTGGCAAGAGCGTCACCAAGACGGGGGTCTTCCGTTGCTGGCGTCGGCGAAGTTGTGTGCGAAGGCTTTGTCATGTTCTTAGGATAGCACTAAACAGGAGGTGATCTGTGCGGTTTGGCTTATTCGCTTTTGCGTTGTTTTTCGCGGCGTCCCCTGTATTTGCTGGATGCCTTACGGATCAAGGCATCTATGAAGACGACTACGGTTATGCCAGGTTTCCCTTTTACAACAATTGTGACCAACCGGTGAGCGTGTCGTTGTGTGTAAAATCCTGGCAGCCAGGATCGGATGAGCCTTCTTTCAACCCGTACTGGATGACAGTGTCAGGGGGAACCAGTAACGAGATCACAAACGGCATCTACGATCAGGTGGAAAGCTACCGCTGGACAGAGGATGGTAGCCAGTCGTGTCCGTTCTATGACTAAGCCGGCATGTGTCTTGATCGCATTAGGACGTCATTGCCCTTTTGCGGTTTTCCAGTGCATGTGATCGCCCTGCTGCCACAGGGCGATGTGCTCGGGCATGGCTGGAGAGGGGCGACCCTCGCCGGCGACGGCATTGATCTCAGTCGGCCGGACGTGGCCGCCAGATTTCTTCAGAAATCTGGCCTTGATGACTCCGACGGCGCAAAGTTCACCGCCGCTTTCGAAACGATGCTCGATGTAGACATCTCGCTCATCCCAGCACGCGATCCGCGTTTTGATGACAAATCTCTGAAAAAGTCGAAGTTCCCGCCGGAAGTGCAGTGTTTCAGACAAAACCACGGGATACCAGCCGTTTCGCCTGAGCGCCGGGACGACCCCTGATCGAATGATGAAGTCTGTGCGTGCCAGGTCCTGGATCGAAAAGAAAACACCGTTGTTCATGTGCAGGTTGGTGTCTAAATCGTTTGGTAAAACGATAAAAGGCGTCGTGCAGGAATCAAGAATCCCCACCGAGCCACCGGTGTATTTCCGGAAGAAAGCGACGATGATCGTCCAGCAAAACCGGAAAAACTTGTTCATGATTTCATGGGCCTTTCGTTGTAGTTCCGTGTGCCTCTTGACCTGGCATCGCCTGGCACGAGAGAATTTGTATATACGGATTGTATATACACGAGGCGTTTATGCCAAAAACCTTGATTTCGATCCGGATCGACGACGATATCCTGAGCTGGTTTCGCGAGGTCGCACCTGACGGTTACCAGACCCGTATCTCTGAAGTCTTGCGGGACTTCAAGGAACGTCACGAAGAGCGGTTGCAGCGCGTTACGGGGCGGGCCCAGCAGATCTTTGTCGAGCGCCACGGCGAGTGTTTCTGGCACTTGCGCAAGGATCTTGAGGTGACTCCAGCCATGTTGCCGGTTATAAGGGCCGGACTGCGCCGTCACGGGGGCTGGGAAGGCGGCCAGCTCGCCAACGAGTTGGAACTTGGCCCCGGATGGGACGCGCTTGAATCCCCAGGACGGGGGCTTTAATTTTTATAAACTGCTCTACCTGACTGCGCCTGGCTTCCGATCGCCGAAAAGGACCCGTCTGGTCACGGGTTTTGGGCCCGGAAGGGCCAGGCGTGGTCGTCTTAGCTAAGCAGAGCTCCAGTTTTTTCAGGCATTTGCCATGGCCGGGGGTCCAGGCGCAGTCAGGTAGAGCAGTTCATATCAGGCGGACTTCTTTTTCCCTGGCCGCTTTTTTGAACTTACGGCAACAAGTGGAAAGGCCTCTGGGTTTTGCAGTGAGTTGACGTGAAGGTCGACGTCCAGACCAGGCCAGTAAAGGTGTCCAGGGTGCGGCTGTTTAACGTCATGCACATCCTTGATCGTGGCTGAGCGAAACCAGGGGAATAGTTCAAACGGTGCGAAATACTCCACTCCGTCGACCAGTAACCAGACGCCATGGTTTGAAATGCCATTCACTTCAGCGCCTGAAGTGCTTGCGCCACGCTTCTTTGATTTCCTTTTCATGGTTCACCACTATTTTTTGGAGATCCACTAACTGCCTTCTGCTCAATCCAGTAAACGAGGCAAGGGCAACGACAGGCTCGATCCAGAATTTCGCCTCCCCATCGGCGCAAGTCACATGGACATGCATGCGAACTTCCTCTCTGGAGAAGAAGAAAAAGCGATAAGGACCTTCGTAGAATATAGTCGGACTCATCAATGGCCTTTATGTTGCCTTTTCCATCGTGATTCTTAACACTAACCCGGAGTCAGTATCGACGCCAAGTGATTTGGAACTCTCTTGAATCCCCAGGACGTGGACTTTGAACCTTCTTTCTTGCCAGGACATCACCAAATCCTTCGGGTCCAAACCCGTTCTGAACGGCGTCACGTTCAGCCTGGACGAAGGCGAGCAGATGGTCATGCTGGGCGCCAATGGCTGCGGCAAGTCGACTCTTATGAAGATCATTGCCGGCATCGAGTCGTCTGATGGTGGAGAAGTGTCTTTCCGGCGCGGGGTGAAGATCGCCTACGTGCCGCAGGAACATGATCTGTCCCCCCTTATGACTGCGCTGGAAGTCCTGACTGAAGCCGGTGACAAAGCCGGCCTGGACCATGAGGCCATGCTTCAGACGGTCCGGCGTTTCGGCGGTGTCGATGCCCTGATCGAGTCGGGGATCCGCGTTGCGGCAATGTCCGGCGGGCAGCGCAAGCGCCTGTCGATCGTTCGTGCTTTGGTGCAGCGACCCGACCTGCTTTTGCTCGATGAGCCCACCAACCACCTCGACCTGGAGGGCGTGATGTGGCTGGAAGGGCTGTTACCGCGGGCGGCATCGTCCTCGATCATCATCAGCCACGACCGCTACTTTATCGAGGCTGTGGCCTCTCGCGTGATTGAAATCGCGCGCCTTTATCCGCGCAGTGTTTTTGATTCAGAGGGCGGCTATGCGGACTTTATCGAAAAGAAGGCTGCCTGGATCGAAACCCGCGAGCGCGAAGCCGACACGATGGCCAACAAGATGCGTCGCGAGGCCGCCTGGCTTGCCCGAGGCGCCCGCGCCCGGACCACGAAGTCAAAATCACGCATCGAACGGGCCAAGGCCCTTGAAGTTCAGGTCGCCGATGCCAAGGCGGCCCTGTCAACTCGGTCTATTGAATTCGACTTCACGTCAAGCGCCCGTAAAACTAAAAAGCTGATCCATCTGGAAGGGGTCACCAAGTCGTGGGGGGCGCGCACCCTTTTTAAAGGCCTTGGTTTTACCCTTGGCCCCGGGATGCGCCTTGGCGTGGCCGGTATTAACGGCAGTGGCAAGACTAGCTTGCTGAAAATACTGACGGGCGAAACCGGCGTCGAATCTGGCAAAGTGGAACGCGCGGACCAGCTGAAGATTGCCTATTTCGACCAGGCACGTGTTGCCCTGGAGGCCGAGGGCTTCAACGAAAACTCCACCGTGAAGCAGATACTTGCCCCTGATTCCGATGGGGTGGTTTTTCGGGGACGTACGCTTCATATCGCGTCTTATGCGCGGACATTCCTGTTCGATGGCGAGGCACTGGCCAAACCCTACGGAAAACTTTCTGGCGGCGAGAAGGCGCGCGTTCACATCGCCAAATTCCTGCTTTTGCCCGCAGATGTTCTAATTCTTGACGAGCCCACCAACGATCTGGATTTGCCAACTCTGGAAGCGTTGGAGTCTGCCCTGATGGAATTCCCCGGGGCGATCGTGCTGGTAACGCACGACCGGTTTTTGCTTGATCGCGTGGCGACGGGAATCCTTGGCCTGCATCCAGATCCCG
>JBEGVZ010000006.1:0-83114 GCA_041178085.1 Pseudomonadota bacterium
TTGCGAGCAAGACGATTCCTACCCGGCCCGGATCATCGACATGGCGACGGCCAACATCCCCGACAAAAAAGAGGGCACAGCCCTTGCCGTCTTCAAGTCTTGCAAGACAGACAACCCGTCCGTGCCAAAGCGCAGGGTCGGGCTGATTGTCGAAAAACAGATCCCGGCCACCAAAGTGATGAACCTGCAGGGTGATGTCATTCAGGTCGAGTTCACTGAAATCGCTTTGCCCGGGAGCGGCGGGGGCACCGGCTCGGGGAGCGGAGGCGCTCCGACCGCCATTTCAGAATCCCCGCTGTACGTGAAATCCCAGAATCTGCCGATGGGCGTGACCAATCCACTCACAAACCAGCTAGACTCGCTCAACGTACGCTTTACTTGCAAAGACCTGTCCCAGTCTTTCTCGATCGACCCGGAGACGCTTCCCGAGTCAGAAAACCAAATCCAGAAAAAAAACCCCTGGTGTACGAGATTCTCGCTGCCCCATGCGTTTGCCGCAGTCAAATCTTGTAGCAACCTCTCCGGCTTTACGACGACGAACATTCCCGAAGCCAAAGTCCTTGAAAACATCGGGCAGCTCACATTCCGCCGCCTTGCTGACCCACCCAATGGAAGCGTGACTTTCGAGCCGGAAGATTTCACCGACTTCTTCCGCAACGGCTTCCCGTTTGACGGCAAGTTTCCGGGGCGGACGTGCATTGTCGTGGCGCTGCCAAGGCAAGCGCCACTCGTCAGCCTGACTCCGCCGCAAACACCGACTGCAGACAACTATGAATTTTTCCTGAACGCCGTGGGCGAAGACACACCACAACCCTCCACCTGTCTTTCCGGAACAGCTGCTCTGCCGAACGCACAGACCCTGTCGTCCATCGACTTCGATGCCACGACCACGGTTCTGGGTCAGGTGAGGGGTGACGCTTCGCCCGACAATGACGGCTCGTACTTGTCCTATAACACTTCCATCTTGCGGGATCAGGGTGCGCCCGCCAACCTGGTCAAGACTCATGTCCGCGACGCCTCCGTTGTCACGACAGAAGGCAAGAGCTGCTCCAGTCGTGCCATGCGACTTTCTGCCCCCACAGATTCAACAAATCCAGCTTCCACCGGGCTGGCTGGCATCGAAATCGAGGCCGGAGACGCGCTGATGAATTTTGTCTCCGGGCTCTTCAACCCGACAACAAATCAGACCGCGAACCAGGTAGATAAAGGATTCACCCTTGGGTTCATGCACAAGAGAAATGGCAATCTTCCCGTTCCTGCGCCTGAGGCGGGATCCACCTCCAATCCAAAAATCCCGCTCCTGGGATTTGGCAAGTATTCCCAGGTCACTTCACAGGACGGTAACCGGATAAACGGCCTCTACTGGCAATTGAAGACCGATGGTAGTGCCGCGGGACGGTGGAACCTTTGCCTTGCACTGCATGGGCGCACCGCGGATGCGTGCGTTGAGAGCACCTATACCAATGAGACCAGCAAGATCCGAGAACTGGACAACGATACGGCGTTTGTTGCCCTGTCGTTCATCCAAAAGGCGGGCCAGGAAGATGTTTCTGTCAAGATCCACGTCAACGGCAAGGCCGGGATTTTTGACGTCTCGAAAATGGTGAATCAGCTGACGCTGAACCGTGAAGAGGCCAAAACATTGTTGGCGGGATTCAAGACGGTCGTTCTTGGCGCGAATCTGGAGCGGACGATACACGCAGACGGCACGTTCAAGTCCTGGTTCATGTTGAACCGGCCCATGTCAGACGAAGAAATCCTCATGACGGCCCTGTCGATGGGTGCTCCCATCCCCGCAACGGGAACGTCAACCGCTACCGCCCTCATTGCAGTCAAGCTCTCTACGGGTAGTGGCGGGGGCACCATCTCTGCCCCCGGGATACCTTCATGCAGCGCCCCCATCTGCGAGCCAGCAACGGTTGTTCCTGGAACAAGTCTCTCACTTCGCGCGGAACCCCAGGCTGGATACCGATTTTTCCAGTGGTCGGGTAACTGTTCGGGAACCACGCCTACTTGCGACATCCAGGACATTCGTAGCGAAGTTTCCGTCACAGCAAATTTTGAAAGGATGATGACCCTGACTGTGACGCCACCAGATCACGGCAGGATCCATAGTAGTGATGGCCCAATCAATTGCGGCAATGGCAACAACACGTGTTCGGCAAATTTCCCGGTTAGCGCGAACGGAACTATTTTACTCTCGGCAGAGTCAGCCCTCGGTTATTCATTCACCAGCTGGTCAAACTGCGCAACCCCAACGCCCCTTGTATCGACGACATGCGCGGTCCCGTTAACCGCCAACATTACTGTCGGGGCGACTTTCAACGAGTCGCTCTATCATCTGGCAATTGTTCCCCCTACCAACGGTTCAATCAGCGTCACCAACCCGATTCCGGCTGAAAGATCCAACCCGTACCCGCACAACACAGACGTAACGGTGACCGCTACTGCATCGGCAGGGTTTGAGTTTACTGGTTGGTCCGGCGACGCGTGCAGCGGAACCACTACCACCTGCACTTTTAAAATGACTAGCGTCAAGACGGTCGGAGCAAACTTCACCAGGTTACCAGTCCAAGTAACCGTCCAACCCGTCCCTGCAGGCGGGTCGATTGCTTCCGGGGACCGGAAAATCAATTGCGCAAGCAACAGCAATCTGTGCGTAGCCACATTTGCTTATGATTCATCCGTCACATTTACCGCTACACCTGACACAGGAAAAACCTTTGGTTCATGGACGGGTTGCTCGTCCGCACCGCCGCTTCTCCCAAACTCTTGCACCATAAAATTGACCGATGCTGCGACGATCTCTGCGACATTTCTTGACCAAACCTACGACCTGACAATCAACCCGCCAGCCTTTGGCACGATTGCCGTAGACCGTACCGACCCTGCTGACAGGACCAGTCCATACATCCATAACACCAAAGTTTATTTAAAGGCAGAACCTGCCGACGGCTACCAACTGTCCGCTTGGGGTGGGGATTGTTCTGGCACCGCAACGACTGAACGATGTTTAGTCACCATGAACCGTGAAAATATGAGCGTCAGCGCGACGTTTGTAAAAAAGATGTGGCCCCTTAATATCACTCAATCTGCTGGTGGGACGATCACGGTTTTACAGACAACACCAACCCTTTCCACACCATCCCCTTATCCGCATGAGACAGTGGTAACACTAGGCGCCCAGCCAGATACTGGCTACGAGATCGGTGAGTGGCAGGGAGATTGTGCAACCACGCCCCCCAATAAAGAGAGCAGTTGCAATGTTGTCATGGTCGCGGCAAAGGCTGTTACCATCAGATTTCAGAAAAAACGTTATTCGCTTACATTTGAGTCGGCATCGGCAGCAAACCTTGCTGTAACCGGTACAAACACCGCAAGTAAAACGAATCCCTTTGAACACGGGACGGATGTTGAGGTCACAGCCACACCGCCGGCTGGCCACTCCGTGGCATCCTGGACGGGTTCCGGGGCGTGCCTCCTTACCAAAGAGACTTGTGTGGTAGAGATGGTCGCCGTCAAGTCGATCGGCGCCGTGTTCCAGGCAAACATGCTAAAGCTGTCAGTCAATCGCCCGGAAAATGGTACGGTCAGAACTGACGACGGAAAAATCCGTTGCGGAAGTTCTGCGAGCGATTCCATCTGCGAAGCCAATCTTGGTTACAATAGCACGATCAGCCTGCGCGCCATCCCGAACCCCAACCACAGCTTTTCAACCTGGGCGGGATGTCCTGTTCTTGGTCAACAGACTGCTGGAACATGCAATTTGACTGTCCAGGCTGCGGAGACGATGATTGGAGCTGCCTTTTCTATCAACACATATGAACTGGAGTTTGCCCCTCCAGTCTCCAACGGTTCATTGTCCGTCAGCCCAAAGGATCCGCAAGGGCAGACAACTGCTTATACGCACGGCACAACTGTGACCGTCACGGCGACCCCTTCCGATGGCTATCAGGTAGCAAGCTGGACGGGAGTCAACTGCGCTCCCCCGTCCGAAAGTTGTAAATTGATCATGGACTCCAAAAAGTCGGTCAGTGTGGCTTTTTCAAAGAAACAGTACGTTCTCGGGTATGACCCCATGTCCAACGGAACCATCGCTGCATCACCAGCGCCCATTGGAAACACCTACGATGACGGAACCGTTGTCACACTCACCCCCCAACCTGACACAGACCGAGGGTATCTGTTTGAGAGCTGGACTGGCGATGCAAAGTGCCCCCCGTCGGATCTGACATGCAACATCACGAACATCACAATGAAAGATAACAAGAAAGTTGGCGCAACATTCAAATTGAGAAGCCACAAGCTACGGCCGCTCGTTACGGAAAATGGCAGCCTGCTCCACAATGACATGGCGATCGACCCGGTTGGAAAAGACTTCTTGTATAACACCGTGGTGTATGTCCGGGCAAAACCAGACACTGGCCGCAAACTAAAATCCTGGAAGGGTACTGGTGCATGTGCCGACCCGCCCAACGACACGTGCCCAGTGACGATGACCAGCGACAAGGACATTGGAGCTGAATTTGAAAAAACTCGCCACACCCTCGACATATCGCTTGATGACGTCCAGAAAGACAGGGGAACCATTGACTTTGTTCCACCCTCCATCCGGCAAAATGATTATGAGTACGGGACTAAAGTCACGGTAAAACCAACTCCCCGCGCAGGGTATAAGTTCACCGGCTGGTCTGGTTCAGGCGCCTGCTTGAACGCGGCAGATCCCTGCGAGATCACCATGGACGCCAACAAGACGGTCAGTGCGACCTTTGAACGCCTGAAGTTTTACCTCTCCCAGGCGGCGACCACGGGGCCAGGCAGCATCACCATCACAACGCCGGCCGGCGCGCTCCTCCCGTCTGAGTTTGATTACGGCACCCAGGTCACGGTGTCAGCATCCCCAACTGACCTGGCTGCAAACGAGCTGACCGGTTGGACTGGCACCGGGGCATGCACCGGGAAAGACGTCACTTGTGCCATCGAGCTGACCGGAAACAAATCGATCGGCGCTACTTTTGCACTGAGGAGACATGTGCTTAAGCCCCTCGCCGCAACCAATGGCACGATTAACTTCCCAGGCTTTTCACCTGGCGGCACTGAATTTGCCCACGGCACAGACGTCGAGGTCACGGCCACGCCAGATCCAGGCTGGAAGCTCAAAAACTGGGATGGTTCGGGTGCATGTAACGTCACAGGCCTCGAAGGGGCGTCGCGCCTCAAGTGCGTTGTCCGGATGGACAACCTCAAAGACATCGGCGCTGTCTTTGAGAAGGAATTCTACTCGTTGACCCGACTTTCTTCAGAAGGTGGAAGCGTTGGCATCCTGAGCCCAGACCCGAACACCCAGCCCGGGCCTTACATTTACAACACCGAGGTCAGGGTGAAGGCCATTCCAACCGGTACAACCAGCGACTTCAGGTTCACTGGTTGGACAGGAACTGCCAAATGTGACAACCGCAGTGACGAATGTACGATCCTAATGCGGTCTCACGACATCAGCGTTGGCGCTGTCTTCATGCGAAATCCCGTGACCATCGAGGTCACCAGGCCTGTCGCAGGTACAATCAGCTCCGTGGACGGAGTTTTCCGGTGCGAGCCGGCACAAACAACCGATCCTTGCAGGGGGCAGTTTGAGTACGAAAAAGCTGTGATACTGCTAGCAAATGCGGACGCAACCCACATCTTCGACAAGTGGACCGGGTGCGACGCACCGCCCCTGGCGTTGGCGCCAAACGCCTGCTCGATCAAGGCCGTGGGCACCCCGAAAGTTTCCGCGACGTTCAAAATCAAGGCCTACGCCCTTGCCCTTGACACAAGAAACCCGGGGACGAACGGAACATGGGTGCGGGACCCTGACCAAAGCGCCTACAACCATGGGACCACGGTCAAGGTGGCCGTAAGGCCAGTATCTTCGCTTTATAAATTTGGCTCATGGACAGGAGATGCAGGTTGCACAGACCAAACGGGTAATTGCGAAGTTGCCATGGATAATAACAAGACCATCGGGGCGGTGATCGTTGACAACACCCATGCTTTGAATTTCGACCCGGTTAAAATCAGCATCGTTTCAACTGACCCGGCCGGTCGCAGCTCTCCCTACCTGCACGGCACCATAGTCACTGTCAAAGCCAACCTGCCTGCCGGCCACTCCGTTGCCAGCTGGAGCGGCACTGGCGCAACCAATTGCCCGACGAAGGAGCCCATTCCAGACACTTGCGTAATAACCCTGAATGACGAAAAAACGATCGCATTCACCACGTCGGAAAACACCTATGTATTCCGACCTGGCACGCCGCCAAACGGGGGCGGAACGCTTGCGATCGCTCAAGACCAACAGAGAGATCGATACACCCATGGAACCGAGGTACTCGTCCAGGCCCGCCCCGATACCGGATTCCAGTTGGTTGAATGGACGGGCAATGCCCGGGCAAACGCTGTGAGAGGTTGCGGAGCAGGTGAGCTCGAGTGCGTCATCCGTGTGACGTCAAACGACCTTGCACTCAACGCCAGTTTCCAGAAGACGCGGCATGTCGTGAGGGCCATAAACCCTGCCGTCGGGGGTACCATCATCCTGACATCGAGCAACCCCGCTGTTGCGCAGGATTCCTATGAGTATGGAACAAATGTTACATTTACTGCCACGCCGGCCACCACCAACCCCGCAGAGCAGTATGAATTCACCGGGTGGACCGGCGACTGCACCGGCAAGGAAAATCCCTGCGCGCTGGTCGTCACCAAGGCCTTGACGGAAGTATCGGCGGGAAATCCGTCACCATTCACGAGAACATACAAACTTCAGCCACTTCAGCCGCTGCCCCACCCTGAGTTCGGTATCCTCGGAAGGATCACGGTCATTAAATCGAATGACAAGAACGGTCGCATCGCCAGCCCGTTCCTTGCTGGAACGAAAGTTACACTCAAGGCAGTGGACATTCGCTCCGGCTTTGCGTTGAGTGCGTGGACGGGCACTGGATCCGACACCTGTCCGGTCACAACAGAAAACACCTGCGAAGTGACCATGGATAGTGACAAGACGACGATCAGCGTCAGTTTCGCCAGGACGGGGTTCATCCTTTCGACCACAAGCAACGGCACCATCACAAAGAACCCGGACGGTGGAACCCCCACCCTTTACCAGCCTGGAACGCTCGTTTCCGTGTCGGCGGCCAAAGAAAATCATACCGCTGGGCCGTGGACCGGCAGTGGATCTGCTGGATGCAACGGGCCGGAGGGAAAGGCGCTCCTGGAGTCGGATGGAAGGACCCTCAAGCCCTGCATGGTCATGATGGATAGCGACAAAACCCTTGGCATCGCATTCAGCATCAACAAATACAGCCTGACCGCAACCCCGGCTGACCTGCTTGGGATATCGCCGCTGCCTGCTGGCACAGGATATGACCATGGCACTGTCGTAACCTTGAGTGCAAGGAACAAGGAATTTCATAACTTTACTGGATGGTCTGGCGACTGTGCCGGCCAGTCAAACCCTTGCACTTTAACGGTCAACAGAGAAGGGATGTCCGCTTCGGCAATCTTTGCGAACAATCGCTACGATGTAGTCATCACGCAGCCGGACAGGGGCGGGTTGATCTTCATCGCAGGGACAAACGATCCAAAAGAAATCGCGAGCCCGTTTGCCCACAACACTGTCGTGACGTTTGGCATCGGTCCCACCCCCCCGGATTACCGCTTCAAGAACTGGATAGTGAATGACCAGCCAATTCCGAATGATCCAAAGGCGAGTCCGATGCCGCCACTCAATCTGACGATCGATGGACCAAAAACGGTCAGTGCGGCGTTTGACCAGCTTTTTTATCTGACTCTTATCAAGACTGTCGGGACACCCGGGACCACCGTTACTTCGGCTGCCGGTGGTTCTGTCAGTTCTGTCCGTCAGAATCCTGAAATGCTGCTCGATCTTTTCTCCTGTGCCGTCAACAGTTGCAGCCAATTCAGGAAACTGGGCTTACCACCGGAAGGAATCACTCTCCGCGCAACCCCTGCAACAGGTCATACCGTTGGAAGCTGGACAGGATGCAATCCTGTCCCGAATACAGCAGACTGTGCGGTACCGTCCGGCGTTACAGCAGACAAGCAGGTTTCCGTAAATTTCATTCCGAATACATACACCTTGACGACTGTTTCCGGTGGCAACGGCACCATCGTACGCGCCCCCAACAGCACCGCTTACCCTTACAATACTCAAGTGACTTTGACTGCAAGCCCTGCTTCTGGAAGTGGGTTCAAAGGATGGGAGGGCGGGAATTGCGCAACCAAAACGGACGCAACCTGCACAATCACCATGGACGAAAACCTGGTCATGGACCGATACCGTATTGTGACAGAGAAAGCAGTCTTTGAACTCTTATACGAATATACCCTTCAAAAGCAGGGCCGCGGCGCGGTCTCCGTAGAAATGACCAACCTTACGAACTCTCAAGCGATGAGTCACGCCTGGGGCTACGGCGTCTCAGGCTCGATCACTAAGAATGTGTTTTCAGGAACCAACATTGCGGCAAAAGCAATTGTCACGCTGCCAAACGTATTCCTGGGATGGTCGGATCAGTGTAGCGGAAGCGATCCCGTTAATTGCAACGTATCCATGAATGCTGCCAAGACTGTGACTGTCAAAGCAGGAAACTGGCAAAATCAGGCTAATCCCCTGGATGTTAACTCAGATACGAAGATTACCGTCACTGACGTCACAAATCCGGACATAGCGAAAGGTGGAAATGGAGTAACCAACGATCTCAATCTTTATGGCTCAAGGAAACTTAGCGCATCGGACGTCGAGAGAACACCAAACTATGTCGACACGAATGGTGATGGTTGGGTAACTCCGATGGATTCACTATTGATCATCAATTGGCTCAATTCAAACCGTCAGACTTTCGCCTTGCAACAGACCACCGGCGGAACCATCCGAACGACCGGGTGGGACCCAACCAGTGAGCAAAATCAGACAAGCTTTACTTTCGGCTCTAGAATCACTGTCACGGCAACGCCAGCCGCAGGCTTTGTGTTCAGTGGTTGGACAAGCCCAGGTTTCTGTCAATGGGGGAACCTAACAAGCTGCACGATTGAGGTTACCGGACCGACGACAGTATCTGCAAGGTTCACACCTCTGCCGCCATCGCTTTCCTGGGGCTCATACCCAGCCGTCGGAGCCGCGACGAAAAACGTGGCCTTCTCCCTGCGAGCAAACAATACAGGGGGCGCCGCGACCAGTTGTTCCATTTCGCCATCCTTGCCAGCCGGCTTGTCAATCACAGTGTCATCGACAGCAAGCCCGGCAAGCTGCTTGATTTCAGGAACTCCAACTTCGTCCAGTGTGCCAATCGATTACCTGGTGACTGCGGGGTCGGCCGGTGGAAACTCCACTTCAACGTTTACATTGAGCGTAAGCTTTGCGCGGACATCTCCAGCAAATGGCGCTCTTGTCACCTCTAGTTTCGAAAAAAATCTAAATGCTAAAACTTTGACGGCGACCAATAAAAACACCTTAGAATGGGAAGCCGTTTCTGGGGCATCAAGCTACACGGTATCTCTTTACAGCGCCGCAAACTGTTCTGGTACGTTGTATTACACGGGAACCGTCACATCGACGACACACGAATTCCCACGGAACGCCTTCAGTCGCGTTTATTTCCCATGCGTTATCGCAAACTACGGATCAGGCAGGACCTTTGGCGCATCAAACAACAATTGGAGTTACGATTATTGCAAAGACAGTTTGTTTGGTGGGACTGCCAACGACCGAATCCTTCGCGGAGATAAATTATGCAGCACCAACAGGCTCTATTGGACAGTCATGCAAGACGATGGAAACGTGGTGTTGTACAAAAAACCACCCACCAGCCGGCCCTGGCATTGGCAGACTGGCACCGCCAAGAGCAAGGGTGCCACCTTTGTGATTCAGGGCAACAAGCACGGCAACGTTGTCCTATACGACTCGACGTTAACAATTGTAAAATCAATCAGCGGCGGTAACACCGCATGGACCAACAACAGTCTCATCATGCAAGACGACTGCAACCTTGTCGCCTATTCATGGCCTACCAGTGGAGAGCTCAGGTATACTTGGCAATCCGGTACCTACAACTGCCGGTGATCAATCCTGTTGCAATTTTAGACTCCGGTCCTTACGAGGTGCACTACACCTCTTCAAAGACCCAGCTCAACTAAACCTTTTTGCCAGGGCAGATAATTTACCCCGTCTTGAATCCGTTCGTGAGGATCCAACGAGAGACAGAAGGATTCAGATTTGTCGAGAGATGGCGCCAGAGAACGCAAGTAACGCGTCTTGAACTCGTCGGTTCTTTGGCTGGATTTTATTTCAACCAGAGCCGTTGGCTGGCCCGGCCGGTCAATGACGAGATCAATTTCCCCGCCGTCTTTTGAAAGAAAGTAACTGAATTTGAAGTCCTTTTGATTGTAATCATTTAATCGGACCGCTTCCGATATGACTAGATGCTCAAATGCTGCTCCAAATATCGCGGTTGAGGGTACCAACTCCTGCCGTAAAGTTCTTTCGAGGGCGCGCTTGACGCCCGTATCAAAAAGAAAAAACTTGGGGCTGGATATTTGTCGCTTCCGCAGAGACCGATGATATGGCTCCAAATAGAAGCCGAGTAATGTGTCTTCCAAAATTTGAAAATATTTTTTGACTGTTTTTTCATGCGCATTCACATCGCGCGCAATATTTGCAAAGTTGACGACCTTGCCGTTGCTCTGAGCAGCGATTTCCAGGAACTTTCGGAATGGATCCAAGTCTTGAATGAGATGCTCGGCCCACACTTCCTCGTTGAGATAAGTCAGGCCATAACTGGTCAGAAAATCCGCGCGTTCAGCATCATCGCTACAACTAAATATCTTCGGCAGGGCGCCGTAAGCCAAAATACGATTAAGTTCAAAATCCTCGCCAAGCTCGCGGTGAGTCAAAGGGTAGAGGTTGCGCACAAATGCGCGTCCAGCCAACAGGTTTGCCCTGCCATGACGGAGCTTTCGTGCGCTGGATCCAGTGAGTGCAAACTTTGGCGGGACGAATTCCTGGGATTCGATGATTCGATGCACGGTATCCAAGAGCCGTGGATTTTTTTGAATCTCATCGATGACAACCCAATCAAATGATTTCCTCTGGTGGTCGCTCTTGGATGTTCCTATCCCACTGAGCAATCTGGATTTTGCTTTGCATTCCTCATACAGCAGGTCAGGCGTCAGCGCATACCGATCCTCGATTCTCCGATCAAGCAGATCCAGCCACAAAAGATTGTCGCCAATGATTTGGTCGCGGAGTAGGGAGGTTTTTCCCGTTCCACGCGCCCCAAACAAGAAAAAACTGTTATTTTTCGGTATCTTACATGTTCTTTCAAACATTCCGTCACTCCAGACCGGAAATGTCCGGCATATCCGTATTGTTGTGTGAGATATTACATTTTGTCAAAAATGTTCGTGGGTTGCCCAAGCACTTCAAGAGCCGCACCGCGCACAGAGCGGTGCCACCTTTGAACCAGCTCTTCAAAAAGCGAGCAAGGCAAGGAAAGCCAGCCGGCGAGGAAGGAATTTACATTGTGGTAAATGACTGACGAGCCGGCGCAGGTTGACGCCGCATTGCGATGCTTTTTGAAGAACTGGTCGGGGTGACAGGATTCGAACCTGCGACCTCATGGTCCCAAACCACGCGCGCTACCAACTGCGCTACACCCCGATGCGGAGAAACAGAGAGAAAGAGTGGGGTGGCTGATGGGGATCGAACCCACGTATGTCGGAATCACAATCCGATGCGTTAACCACTTCGCCACAGCCACCACAGGGAACACGAAGAGTGCGGCGTACCTTATTAAATTGGCTGATTCTGTCCACAGCTTTTTTCAGTGACCCATCACTCAAAGGGGCGCAAGGCACCGTTTTCATAATTGAATTTGAGCGTCTGACGCTCTGTCCATGCGGCACCAGCGGGAGCCAGGGCGATGGTGAGCGACAGGGGTCCGCCATACGACACCAGACGGTCGTAGACCGGCCCGGCAAATGGGCTGTCCGCTCCGGTCAGCTGCAACACCACGGTACCCTTTGACGCTTTGAGCGTAACCACCCGTTCCACCAGCGACAAGTTGGTGAGTTGCAGCTTTCCTGCCTGGGCGAACTTGACGTAAAGGCGGGCGCTCCGGACACCGGTCAACTCATCGGACCTGACAACAACCTGTAATCCCTTTTGCCCCTCTTCCTCCATCCTGTTCAGCAACCTGATCCCGCGGATGGATGATTTACTGAGGTTCGGTCGCATGGACTGGGGCTGAAAATCCTCAAGCTCGCGCTCTACTTTCGAGAACCGCTCCTCGACCGGAAACTTGGGTCCTGCAGTGAATACGCGGCCATCGTAGGTATCAAAGCTCCGTTTGATCTCTTCAGACGCTTCCCCCCTTGCCTCGGCAAAAAGTTTTACCCGCCGGGGAACACGCTCCTTGATTGCGAGGTTCATCAAAGCACGGGCAAGAATGGGCGCATAATCGGAATCAAAAAGTTGGTAAAGCGCCTGGCGCTTCTCCATGGGAGTGCGACCGGTCGAATAAAGCTTCATCGCCTTGATCCCGCGATCGGCCTGGGCGATGGCATCGGCGGCAGGTGACTTGAAGTGCAGAATCCTCAGCGGAAAAGCGAGTGCTGCAGCCGCCCAGTCAAGGTCCCACCAGATATCCTTGCGACGCGTGGGTGTTGCCCAAGTGGACTCCGGTAAGCCAAACGCGGTGGCAAACGCACGCCACTTCTCGTCATCAGGGCGCGCACAGATATAGTCCATCGTTGCGGAGTCAAAAACCATGGCTGCGGCTGCTGAAAAACGCCCGACGTGAACCGTCCGGGCGTTGGGATGCAGAGGACCTTCATTGAGTTGCTGGAAATAGGCTGTGCGAAATCGGTCGGAAACCTCGCGTGGATCACGCACCGGAAGATCCGGCAGTCCCTCAAATTCGAGCCCGGTGAATCGACCAAGCTTCTGGATGTAGGTCCGAAGGTCAACCACCGTTGTGTAGCGGTCCTCCAGGTCCATCAGGGCAGTGACACGCAGGGGTGCGGGTGAATCGACAAATTCAAAGCGGTAACCCGTGCCGGGCTTTCCAGGTTGATCCTCTAACTTGCGGACTTTGATTTTTGCATCAAAGCGCACGGAACTGTCTTCAGAACCAACCAGCATGTCCCAGTGCTGGTCCACCGAATCGTGGCGTGCTTCGAGCAGGTGATAGGTGTCACCGGATTCAGAGATAGCAACTTCAGACTGGTTTCTTTCCTGGTTCCAGACATCACGCATGGCTACAAGGTTGCGGTTATTCAAGAAGGACTCGCCCTGCTGCTGGATGTTCCTGCGAAAGTGGAAGGACACGCCAGATGAATGCGGCCCGGGGACATGCTTCCTGCTCTTGCCTGATGCAGGCCTTGAATGCTGATCGGCCAAGGTGAAGTCACCAAGGACTGCCGCCTCGTAGGCTTCACGACCTGGACCGGTGCGCAAATCGAACTCGTAGACGCGATCCGTCCGGTCAGTCCATGCCAGCTCCCCGCGAAGATCCACGGGCGCAAAAACACCCGGAATTCCGCGATAGAAAGGAATGACGTTGGACAGGAGGTAAACCGTATTGCCGGCGAAGGCACGGACGTTGGCCCCTTTGCGTGAAAGGTTGACCACTCCGATCCAGGCGATGTGTTCCGATTTGCGAAGTACGTTGATGCGGTATTCGCCCCGGACAAAAATACCGATGGGCAGGTTGAATTTCAGGTCTTTCATGCGCTCAAGGGCTTTGCGGATGCTTTGGTCCTTGAGCCCCTCGAAATCAATAGACACGCCGACGCCACCAGAAAGGCCGTAGCTCCTGATGCTGTTGACCGGCATTTTGTAGAACGACTCCGAAGACGTCGGGATGCGGAATGGAGCCTCAAGCCGGCGCAATGGATCGTAAAGCTCGTTGGGGTCGAAGGATGGTGGCAACACCATGGCAAGCAGCGGAACAAGGCCAAACCAATTGTTCACCGCAACGCGCCAGAAAGGCAATTCATCCTTTTCAGCAATGCGAGCCGCGTCCGTTCGCAGGTAGATATCAAGCGCATCAAGGCCTGTGTCCGCCGAAGCGACCACGGGGATCCTCTGGACTTTATACAGTTCCCTCGCATAACGCGGACCAGCGGCGATCTTGTCGACCACCACAAAGGGACCCTGCCGGGTTGAGTAAAGATCACGGGTCAGATCCAAGCCAATCCAGCTGTACTTCCCTGTGGGGAAACGGAACTCATTGTCCATGAGCCCATAAAAGATGGTGTGCATGAGCGATTCAAGGGAGTGGTTGAGGGCATCCGTCCCAGATGCAAGTCCGCTTGCAAGGACCGAATTCTTCAGCAGCGCTTCGACCGAAAAAGCCCTCGCCTTGTCGAATTCGTCGCTCGAGGAATCCTCCTTCTTGACTGGCTTGTCGTACTCCACTTCGATCGAATTACGCGTGGACTTGGCTTTTTTTCCGGGCTCCGCAGCCATGACGGACGATGGCCCGGCAAAAGCCGCACAAATCAGCAGCGGAAAGAACCACCAGACTGAAACAGGCAGACTCCTCACAGGGTCGCCTCCAGCCCGAAGGAAAGCACCGCCCTGCCCTCAACGGTTTTGTTGAGGGAACGGACGCCCCCCAGGGAGACTTTCACTGCAAGGTCCGGCTGGCCATCAAGGGAACGGCCACGGACATTTCCGCCGACAAAAAAGTGACGGTAGCCAAATGCATAGCTGCGCGCACGAAGACGGTCATCGTCATACAGCAACCACCAGCGCCGGTCTGAAGTCTGATAGGCAAAACGAAAAAGCCTGCGGAATCCAGCATCCAGCTGCTCATCCGATGCCGTCGAGCGCAGCATTTCGAAGTGGGTGAGATCACCGTTACGCAAAGCCGAGACAAAGCCAAAACCGTATCGCATCCGGTAAAGGTCATCTGCAGCCGAAATCACCACCTTGGCCCGTTCAAAGAAACTCAAGTCATAGGAAAGACGCGCGCTGGTGCGCAAAGGCAGTTTGCGTACTTTGTCTTGCTCCATATTTTCGCCGGAGCCCTGCCCGGATACGCCAGCTTCGAACTGAAGGTCCATCAAGTTGTCGTAGGCGATCGCAGCCCCGCGTGCAGAAAATCCCCAGAAATCCCTGTCTTCGAACACTTGCCAGGGATCATCAGCCGGGCTTGCATCAACACCGAAGGGAAGACGCTGATTGCCCAGAGATGCGCGAAAGCGGTGCAGCGCAGGATTACCAAGCCGGATCACTGCATGATCAACCCGTTTGTCAAAGGACTCCGGCATCAAACCCCACGAAGGGGCGTCCTTGTCAAAACCGCTGGTGGCGCGCGCCTGACCTTTGATCTGCACCGCAATCCAAGGGGAGAAATGAAGGCTCAAGGAACCGGCCGCCGTATTGACCTTGAGGGGCGACTCCCCGGACCCGGGAAGCGCAACGAGGTCTGACGCCGCACGTAAGCGCATACAGCCAACGCCGTAAAGAGCGTTGCTGGATGGTCCGCTCCCCTCGGGCAACTGGCAAAGTCCCATGGCGATACCAAGCATGGATCCGCCCATTTTTTGTCCCAGGCCTGCCGCCCCCCATTCAATCATCATGGAGGTAGCCCCAGTCGCGCAAAACCTGGTCGAACATCGGATTACCGCTGACGATTCGCCGGACTTCGCCATCATTGACCAGCACACGACGCACATAGGCGTTGGGTGTGCTGCGCGCTGCAAGCAACGCATCTTCGCCGCCAGGTTCACGCGGCAACCTCTGCCACTGCGAAGCGGGCAGGGGCAATCGCAATGACGCACCCGATATTTTCACGGCCTTCCCGCCGACCTTGACGGCAAGGTCGCTTGCGCGCACGCCGGCAGGAACAGGAATGACGACGCGCTTGCTTCCACTGCCGTGAAATCCCAGCGCCGGAACCTCAACGGGTTCTCCACCAGGCGCCTCGACCACCAGTTCAAAGGCTGTATTAACCTGGTAAAAGCGGTCATATTCGCGCCGCGCCCGCATCAACAGCGTTGTGTCCCGCCCAGCCAGATTGAGGGATTCCTGCGGATCAGCATCCAGGTCAAAGAGCTGCTCCCTTGCAAAAAACTCATGCCGCGTGACGGACCACCCTGAAGGCGGTACCAGCTTTTTGCTGACCGGCTCGTGAGCTCGGATGTACTTGTAGCGACCATCGAATACGACTCCACGCTGCTGGTAACCCTCTAACCCGAAAGGTCGAGGGAGCGGCGGTCCATCCTTGGAATTGCCTGGCATGACACGCGATAAAAGGGTGTTCCCAGCAGCCCTCGCTGCGGCGCTGCATGACGTGCCCGATGAAATATTCGCCCCGGAAGCAGATGCCATGTCAATCATTGCCGGTCCGACACCCAGCGTGGAAACGTGTGTGTGGTGGCGCGACGGAATGACCCCGGGTCCGCGCCAGATCAGCGGGACGTTGATCTCGTCATCGAGCAAGGTAGCACCGTGGTCAAAAAATGCTCCGCTTGCGACCGGTCCAGCCTCATTGCCCGAAAACCTGCGCGTCACATGCTGGTCACCGTGGTCACCCGTCAGTATGACGTGCGTATTGGCGGCAATCCCGGCGGCTTCAAGCTCCTTCAAAATCCCGTCAAAGGTCCGCGCGGCATAACGCACCTCTCCGGCGTAAAGCCAGCGCAGCGCATCACCCAGCGACTGCACCCGCGAAAACCCGGGCCAGGTCGCAAAAACGTCCCTGAGCGGAGCCTTATAAGGTGCATGGGGCGCGTTAAGGTGGACATAAAGGAAGAATGGCTTTCCCTTCTGCTCCTGGATCCACTTGCGAGCCACCAGGCCGGCAAGGGCTGTCTCGTAGCCTTCAACTTCAAGCGAAATATTTTCCTGAAAGCCATGATCGACGCCAACGCCGATCACCTCACTGACCACAGAAATATTGCCGATCATCGCGGTCTTGTAACCGGCCGCAGTGAACTTCGCGGGAAAGGAATCGGCCCTGGTCCGGTAGTATTGCTGGCGGGAATCCTCGCTGACTGCGTAGGCAAAGGCGATCGACTTCAATTCAGTCGGCGTGCGACATCCAAGGAATGCGTTGGTCGAAGGGCTGGTCATGTTGCCGGGCGAAAGACCCCGGACGAAGGATGCCGAACGCGCGACAAAAGAAGAAAACGACACAGGGGCGTCGCCTGCATGCACGGCATCTGCACGCAGGGTATCGATCACCACCACCACGAAGTTAGGGATATCCGGCTGGGGTGCTGATTCCTTGTCCGGCTGATTTGCATCGGGCAAAAATTCAATGTCTGAAAAAACGCAAGGGACCGCCGAATCACAACGCAAAGTCCATTCGATTCGCTTCGCTGGATCCTCTGCACTGCCCTGCCAGGGCAACGTGAAGTCCAACCACCGGCGCCCAGTCAGGGACGACAGCGCTGATGCTGGACGAATAAACTGGAACATCCACTTTGAGAGACGCCCAGACAACGAAGGCGCCCTTAAATCCAGCCATCGAAACAAACGGTGGGACATACGGACCGGGCTCCCCGTCACAGCGGACCAGGTCTCGGCACTGCTGCTTGATCCCCACACTTCGCTGCCGTCAAGCACGGCGAGGCCGAATTGAATACGTCCGGGCACAGCGGGCATCCGGGCACTGACGGTACCTCCGGGCGGCACGAAAACTCCATCACGCGCCTCGACCCGGCCGGGGTATGTCCCGATCGAAACGTTGATCTGCCACGGACGGGAAAAGCGAACGGATGAAGACGTGACACGCACATCTGCTGTGCGATAACGGCCTGCAAAATCTGCAATCTGATCGCGGTTCGATAATTGTCCGGCCGGGAAACTTGTCGGCAAGTTCCCCCGCATGACAGACTGCAGCAATCCTGACTGCCCGGGCAGGCCATGAGCCTCTACGGCGCTTGAGAGCTCTTCGGGAAGCCGCAAATCATTGGCGTGGAATGCGAGGACCGCCAGCAAGGCCACCAGCACAAAAGACATCACGAAAAAAATAAGCCGGACGATCCGTACGCGAGGACGCCTGCGCATGTCAGATGCCCTCCGGTACGAGAAGCCCATCAACCAGAACCGCACGGGGTTCGATCCTTTTGACCAGGGAAAAAAGCCTTTCCTTCATTTCGGTCAGAACGTCATTACCAGCCCCTGAAAGGTCCCGGGGGACATCACGGGCAAGGTCACGAAGGTTCTGCGGATCATCAATCACATCGTACAACTCAAAACGAACACCAGATGGCGTCGGCATGTAAATCAACTTATGACGCCCAGCGACCAGGCTCCGGTGGCGCGAAACCACCAGCATGCTTTCATACTTGGGATTGACGATGATTTCACCGGAGTGGCCCGGATCAAATGTAAGAAGGTGCGAGATCCCCGGATAATCAAGACGGTTCTTCTGGTAAAAAGTGTCACCCGAACGGGCAAACCAGATTTCAGTTTCTGAATAAGCGGAAAGATCTGCCAGGGCCGCCGGAACTTTCATCCCGGTAAAAACAGGTGAGAGGTCCAAGCCCTGATGCGGGTGCCGGGCACGCGGAAAACCATCAAGTCCCGTCACGGCGGCGAGCGTGGGAGCAAGGTCGATGCTCCGGGTGACAACTTCAACCTGGCGCCTCGACAAATCTTTCGCCGCCTTGCCACGTGCAGAGCTGGCGGGCAACTTGATCATCAGTGGCACCCGCAGCGTCTGGTCTCCCCGCAAATGGTCGCCGTGGCCTTGCAAGATACCTGGATCGAAAAGGTCCTCACCATGGTCTGCCGTGATGATAACCACGGCATCATCCCACAGGCCCCGCTGCTTGAGCGTCTTGAACACGCGGGCGATCGACTGGTCAACCGATCGCAGGGCTCCGTCATAGAGCGCCCTGACCTGTTTAACCTGCGCGGCGTTCATCGCCTGGTCCTCTCCGGAAAGGCTCGGGTTCTTCTGGAACCAGAATGGCCCTGGGTAAGAGGCATCGCTGAATTCAAGGTAGTGCGGCCAGGGAGCTGCGTAAGGAAAATGAGCCGTAGAATAAAACAGGGATAAGAAGAGCGGCTTCTGCGTCAAGTCTTTTGCGTCGGCAAGCGCCCCGACAAATAGTTCTTCCAGGTGGGCCGGGGCTGCATAGACAGGAGATTCCTTGAGTGCCGGGAAAAGCTGACGGAACAGAGGCGAAGTGATCACCGGGTTGAACAAGGGGAACATCTGGTCAATGTTCTGCCGGATCAAGACACCAAGGGATGATGACGGCGCCTTGATCGTGTCAAAACCACCCGCAAATCGTGGGAAGATGTCACCCGCAAAGTCAGAGATGGCAATCGTCTGGTATCCTGCGTCCCGGGCGAGCGTAACGATACCCTCGAATTCATGCTCACGAGAGGGAAATCCAGGGAACATGTGACGAATCCCCGTTTCGGCAGAATAACGTCCCTGGATCATTTCAATCCACGAAGGGAAGGTCCGCGGAACACCCACATGATGGCGCAAAAAGGACACCGTGGATGGATCGTCCCGGAACGCTTGCATCGCAGGCAAAAATCCCTCGCGTTGCAGCCGGTCAAGCCTCAGGCTGTCAACGGTCAACCAGATAACGTGCGGACGCCGGGCGGATCCCTCGAGGGAACTTGCAACCGGAGCGCGCCGGATTCGCCACGTAGTCGGAGCCACACCCTCAAGAAAAACCCCGGAAAGAAAAACAGCGGCAGCAAGAAATCCCACTGCTGGACGCCAGGCATCCCGCGGCCATCTTGACCCATGACGGCGCCTGAAACGCAACGGAAGCAGCAGGGGCAAGACAAGGACCACCATCGCCGCATAACGCAGGCTTGCCGGTGCCATCAAAAATCCCGCCTGAAAAATGAAGCGGGAAAAAACCTTCGGCATGACAGGCTCGTGAAGGGCGGGGAATTCGATCGCCGTCGCGAGCAACAGCAATCCGTAAGAGGCCAACGCCGCCAGCACGTGCGGCAACCAGGAGCCGACTGATGCCTTGCGCCGCCTCCCACCACCCGGCTGGACCTTCAACTGGAACTTTGCAAGAAATGCGCGGGAAGACTTTGCCCAGATACCATAGGCCAGAGCAACCACCAGCACAGCGGCAAGGATCTTCAGAGTCTCAAATATTGCCGCCTCGGGGTAAAAGCGGATGATCCCCGCTGTCAGCGAGGAAACTTTTTTGCCGAACAAGCTTGGCTGCGAGTTAAGCGCACCCTGGATACCCAGCAAAATGACTGCAAGGATACAGACAAAATAGAACATCAATTTGGGACTTTACCCTCAGGTAAGGGCAGCGACAAGTGCGCGAAAAGCCGCCGGAGAGATATCGTGGCCGAGCAGCTTGTGCTTCATGAAATCAAGCGCTTCGTACCGGGTCCGGCGTTTCTGGTAGGACCGGGCCGAGGTCAAAGCATCATAGATGTCCGCCACTGCCGCGATCTGTACCTCAGTCATGATGGCCCCCTGGTCAAGACCATGGGGATAGCCGCCTCCATTCATGCGTTCATGATGGTGGAGCACTATTTCGAGCGTATCCACGGACAGTCCTGACGCCTCCAGCATGCCGTGCCCCTTTTCCGGGTGAGCCCGCATCTGGGCCCACTCGGCCTCGCTCAAGGCGCCCGGCTTGTTGATGACGGACAGGGGGATGTCCTTCTTGCCAACGTCGTGGAAGAGCCCGCCACTGGCAATGCGCACCAGATGCCCTTCGTCGGTGACATCCATGCGAAGAGCCATTGCGGTCGAAAACACTGCGACGCGGGAGCTGTGCAGGTAGGTGTACTGGTCATGATCCACCAACCCGCCGATTTCCTTGATGACATCAGGCTTCTCCATCAGACATTCGATCATCCCGCGAGCGATCCGTTCGCCGTAGCGGACAGCGGCCTGGGTGACCTCGCCCGCATACAGGCACTTGGTAAAGCCGACGGCGATGTCCTCAATGGACTTGATCCTGATCCTTGGCTCCTGCTCCCGCTCAATCAGAGGCAATTTAGCCAGATCCTTGTACATCTGAACTTGCAGCGCCTGTTCCGGCCGGACCAGGAATTCGCTCATGCCTGCCGCCAGCAACCGCGTCGTCTCCTCGCGGGTCCACAGGTAACCCGGCGTCGCATAAAGGACCTGTTCGCCCTTCATGTCCAGAAACAGGTCAAAATCCGTGACACTGCCGTCTTGGATTTGCCCGACAGGAAACCTCATCTTTTGTGCGGACGCATGGTTCACAACCGGTCTTTTCCTTTCTCAATCCAGCGTCTCAGGCGCGGGGAGGTGTCTGGTTGACCGTAAACGGAATCCGCTGCTGGTAGCTCGATTTGCAAACATCAGTCCGGCCCGCTTTCAAATCATCCGCTGAAACACAGCAACGCTCAACTACCAGTTCAAATGACCGGTTGCCGACGACGCTGTTGCGGGTGATCGCCGAAGGGATCGACAGGGTGTTGTCCCCACCATCCAGCGCCCGGAGGGCCTCTGCCCCATTCGCCGGCTGCCAGCCACTGACACGGTCTGACCCCTCGAAAATCGAGGCCGAACGAGCCAGGCAGCTGCCAAGGATGTTGCGCGTAACCGGATTGTTCTGGAGCATCGGAACAAGGGTTGTCACAAGGTTATTCTGTGTGAGCGGCCACGCGACGTTGCCAGCGGCGTCACGCAAGGCGCCACCACGGGAGTTCGGGTCAACGGCTGGCAGGATGTTGGAGACAATATCCTCCATCTGGCGGATCGCGACATATCCGTTGCGGTCCTCCTGGGACTGGCAATTGAGGAAGGCGCCGTAATTCTCTTCATTGAATGCGACGCGAGCCGGATCCGGAACGGTATAGAAAAACTTGAAGTCATCCATCCGCGGCAGGGTCGCCGCATAGGAATTGATGTCGTTGACGAGCGCGAGAATCGAACAATCGCGCGCCGGTTTCCCGCCTCCGGTCTGGGATCCGTTATGACCGACCACATCCGTAACCAGGACGATGGCTTTGAAAGAACCTTGTCGGGAGGAGCTTTTGAGAAGTTCCACTGCCCTGCGCGCCCCGTGCAGAGCGGCCTCCGGGTAATCATCATTTCCGGTCGGGGTGATGCTGGAAACGAAAGTCTGGAAACCGAGGTAGTTGTTCGAGGTCCGGAACACGCGGGCTTCCGTCGCCGTGAAACTGTCAACGAAACCCACCAGCCCGACATTCAGGTCAAGGCCCGAGCGGCGCAGCTCGGAGACCAGGCCAGTGATGCCATTTTTCACGGCGCGCATCTCATCGGTCATGCTGGCGGTGGTATCGAGGACGAAATAAAGATCCACCGCTTGACGTACGGTAGAAGTATCCTGTCCGACAATGCGCCGGTCCCCCGCCTGAAAAACCACCTTGAGGTCATCAATGGTGGCCATCTGTACCTGGCCACCATCCACCTGCTCCTCCATACCCATCGCCACGAGGGTTTGCTCCTTGGGAACCGGCTGCGGAGCTGGCTTGATCAGGCGGCTGTTACCCTTGAAACCGGACGTGTTACATCCAGCGAGCATCGCCATCAAGATCAACGGGCTGACACGCGTGAAACGTGCTGCACCCTGTCCGCCGATAAGTCGACCGTTCATGACTTCACCCTCCGTGATTCCGTCAAAATTCAGCCTCAGGGCTGACGCTGGACATAGCCCCCGTCCACAAACAAGGTGACTGGCATATTTTTTGAGCGGGACTGCAACGATGCCACCCACGGCTCCGTCTTCATCCCCTCAATCTTCGTCGTGCCGTAAAAAGTCCGCCCGAACCTTGGCAGCTGCGCCTCTGGCTCAAATGCACTGCCAGGGGGCACCGTCCCGGCAAAAAGAAAATCCCTGTCGGCCATGTACCACACCGGAATTTCCTGCACTTTCTTGTCACTGAATGCGTAGGTGTCACTGATGACAAATTTTTCCTGGTCGATTTTGCGTGGCACGCCCATCACAGGATGCACCGACGACTCAGGAATTTTTTTCAGCCGCGGCGGAGCCGGGAAAGTAGACTTGGCCCATGCGCTGCCGTGGAGAAGCACCCACAGCGACGCCGCGACCAACACAACCTTGGAATTCTTGCGCATGAAACCCCCAAATCCTCAATGTCCCTTGAGTTATCGGGAGTTATACCTTGCCCTTGACCGGCCAGACGCACCTGCTGCCACAGGCGAACATGCCATGTCATGGAAAACAGGGGCTAAAATGCCTATTTTTTGGAATGGCCTTGGCGCTCGAATTCCCAGCGCATGGCCCTCGGCATGTAGCGGGCCGATTCGTTCGTGGTGATCATGCGCAGGTTCATGCCCCGCGGTAAAACTGTCCCGTAGAACTGGGCCGACTGGGAAGTGAAGACCGCGCGACCGGTGAAGTAATCGTAAATCACTGCCGGGATTTCCTGCATTGTCTGCAGTCCATATCCTTGTCCATCCGGTCCGATCACTTCTGACTTTAAGATCCCATTGGTCGGCTGCTGGCGGATCGGATTGAAAGAGCGGGAATCTGCACTATCCGTCGCCGCACTAAGGGTGAGCGTACGGATCATCTTTATATCGTTCTGTGGATTAGCCACGAAAACTCCAGACACAGATGGAACAAATTCCGCGGCGGGAATTCCGTCAAAAGAGATCGCCGGATCGAATTCCACCATCCCGACCAGACCAAAGAGGCGCGAATACCACTGCCCGGAAAAATGGAGACCTTTCCTTTCAAGAACAAGGACCGCGTCACCCATATGCCCGGAGCCCAGGCGGATCACTTGGTCATCAAGGTTGAAAACAAACGGATCAATCACATGGGTCAGGTCATGGTTGCTGGGGGTCGGCGATGTGTCGAAGCCCTGAACGAGAAATCCACTTACCTTGCATTGTCCAGGCCCCGCTTGAGTCACGACGAGGTCCATCCCGACGCGCTGATACAGTCCCGTCCATGCGTGATGCAACAAGCCCGGTATCCTGCGCTTCAAGTCCGCGCAGGCATTGCCGCTTGAATCGTTCCCGGACGACCGGGTCATCCGGGCCGCCTGGATCGCCGGAGGCAAATCTTTTGTCGAAGCGGGGTCGTACCCGGTCGTGTCAGAAACCAGAGGTTCACGTTCACGCAACCGGAACAACTCACAGCGCCTGAACCGCACAGTCTCGCAGATCAGACTGTCTGCAGCGGGATCATACTCACACGGCCACCTCCAGGCCGGCGTCATGAACAACATCAACTTGCCGGTGTAATGGTCATAATGACCAGAATTGAATCCACCACATGCCAGGTCCTGATCGCTCAAGCTGAGTCCATCAATATCGCGGCAGATGGTCCCGCCCTGATAGGCATTCGCTTCGACGGAAACATCCGTCGCCGGCATCGTGACCATGTCCTCGAGTTGGGACCTGGTTGAGTAGATTTCGAGCCCCGTGAGCATGTCGCCCCGGCGACCGGTCACGCAATCCCCCAGGTAAAAACCTTCGAATGATGGTGTAACCGTCAGGCCGTGCAGCAAACCCTCGGGGACTCGCCATCCCCTTGCCAGGCGGAGGACACCGACTCGGGATCGGATCCCGGAATTAAAGACACCCTCCAGAGTTTCACCAGCAGGCTTGCCCAGTTCAACGACCGGATGACGCAGCGGCATGCCGGCACCAGTCATGCGCGATGAGGTCAGTAAAAACTCGGTGTCGCCGTGAGCTTCCACCTTGTCAAACACCACGGGGACATATTCACGAGAGTCGAAACTGCCGTGGTGCAAAACCAGATGAGCCTCAAAGGGATTGTCGCCAGCGCCAGGAAGCAGGAAAAGGCGCGCGAGTGTCGCGCGCGGACTGTCTTGATAAAGAAGTGCGCCCGTATAAACGACCGGCTGGGCGTCTTGGAAATCGGGGAATGCAAGGGCGGGTCGGGGTAACGAAAACAGGACCCCGAAGAGAATCAACCAAAGACTTTTGCCCTGGCGATCAGCCAAGAACTACGTCCTGAATGTCCGGCAGTTTTTCTTTGAGTATCGGAACGATTCCATTGAACAGGGTAATGTGGCTTGAAGGGCAACCAGAGCAGCCGCCATACAAGCGGATGGTGACAATCCCGTCCTCGACATCCACCAGCTCACAGCCACCAGAGTGAAGCTCAAGCTGGGGGTTGATTTCTTTTTCAATGATCTCTTTAATTTGATCTATCATTCTAAAACCTTATTTAAATACCAAGGGCTTTTTAAACCCGATCCAACCAGTTGGCAAGTCCCGATATGGCAGCCCGGCCCATCGCCAAAACGGCTTCTCTGGAATTGCCGGCAATGTGAGGGGTGACCAATACCTGGGGATGACTGATTAACGCTTTATTTCCCGTAGGTTCCTGCGCAAAGACATCAAGTCCGGCCCAGCCCGGCTGACCAGATTCAAGAGCCTGCAAAAGATCCCCTTCCAGGACAATCTCTCCGCGACTCGTATTGACCAGCATGCTTCCCCGGCGCATGCGCGCAAAGGTGGAAGCCGAGAAAAGTCCCCTTGTCACATCCGTCAAAGGGACATGAAGCGTAACGATATCGGCCCAGGAAAGAGCATCGGCCAATTCCAACTGACGGGCACCGATGCCATTCAAAAACTCTGACTTGTCGACCAGGTCCACGCCGGCAACATCACCGTCAAACGCGCGCAGCATCCTGGCTACCTTCGTGCCAACATTGCCCACCCCGATCACCGCTATCCGCTTGCCCGACAATGATTGGCCACCGTCTTTGTGCCAGACACCCTCGCGCAACTTCCGGTCACAAAAAGAGATGTTGTGCAGAAGATTGATGATCATCCCGATGGTGTGCTCGGCGACTGCAAAGGCATTGCTCCCGGGCGACTGGATCACAGCGACACCGTGCCGTGCGGCCGCGGCAAAGTCGATGTTGTCGACACCAACTCCATATTTCACAACAGCCTTGAGCTCAGGTAATGCGGCGAGGACCTGTGCCGTCACGGGTTCCCTGCCTAAAATGACGACGTTCGCCGGGCGAAGAGCATCCTGCACCTGCGCTGGCAGGCTGGATGGAGAAAGCGGTTGAAAATAGATTTCATGACGCGCGAAGGCGGTCTTTGCTTCGTCCACCAAAGTGCTGTTTGCACAAAAACTGGCGGCAGTGACAACAATGCGGGCCATTGGCAGCCGCCTTCACCCACCCTGACGGGCAAGGGAGAAAAGCAGCAGAACAAACAGAAACCCGACCGAAAACACGATGTAGAGCCAGAAGCGGTCGTGGTTGCGAGCATTGTCCTCTGGGCCGAAAACGAACCTCGATACCAACTTGTCCAGCATCATCACACCAGTCCAGACAGGGCAAGCAGGCGATCTGCCGCAAGGAAACCAAAGACACCAAAAAGATAGAAACACGAATAGTGGAAAAGTGGCATCGCAAGCCGGTTTTCACCGGTCAGCCAAAGGCGCCACGCGTACCAGACAAATGCCACGGTCAAGAGCAGCGATGGAATAAAGTAAACGAGCCCCGCCGCGTTGTACCAGTAGAGCGCACACACCGCTGGAACCAGCGTCAGGGTATAAAGAAACATCTGCCAGCGGGTCTCTGCGTCACCGCGCACGACCGGCATCATCGGAATGTGAGCCGCCGCGTAATCCGCCTTGTACTTGATGGCAAGGGCCCAGAAATGGGGCGGCGTCCAAAGGAAGATGATCCCGAACAATACCCATGCGGGCCACGCTGCAGAAAGGCCAATCTCATTCGTTGTTGCTGCCCAGCCGATCAACGGACCAACCGCACCGGCGGCACCGCCGATCACGATGTTCTGCACCGTGCGACGCTTGAGGAACGCCGTATAAACCAGGACGTAAAAGGCATTTGCAGCCACAGCAACCCATGCGCTCACGGGACTGGCAACAAACCGCAGGAGGAGCCAGCTGCCAATTGCGAGCAGGGCCGCGAACAAGAAAGCGTGACGGTTCGAGACACGGCCACTGGGCAGTGGACGCCCCCGGGTCCGACCCATGTGAAGGTCAACGTCCGAGTCCAAAAGGTGATTGAAAACCGAGGCTGAAGCGGAAGCCAGCCAAGTGCCGATCAAAGTCGCCGCGCACGTCACAACTCCCGGCACACCCGCTGGCATCAGCATGGCTGGCACGGCCGTGACCACCACCAAAAGGGAGATCGTCGGCTTGGTCAGTTGGAAATAGTCGCGCGCGTACAAGATGGACCCCAGGAGCCTGATTTCTCAAGCTCCTCTTCTTGCCGGAACCGGGCCGCTAGTCAAGCTGCGATTGGCCTGGCCAGGAGCGCCTTACCAGCGCGGCGTCCAGCCGACCCAAATCGGGAAAAACACACACAGGAAGAACAATGCCGGGAACAGGAATAAAATGGCGATCATGCTAAGCCAGCCGCCCGCTTCCAGCTTCACATCTTGTTGGGAGGGGGTGTGTGCGACGTGCTTTGAACTCATGGGTAAACCTCACTCATGACGGATCTTTTTTAATGCCGGGCGCCGGGTCACGCGTCAACGGCAAAAGCCAGCGGTAAACGGCGGCATTGCGCATGACGGCCTTGGCATATCCCTTGGTCTCCCCGTACGGGATCCCTTCAAGGAACAGGGTATCATCTTGGACGTCTCTCTGCTTGCGCCAAAGTGCAGCGGCATACTCACCGGCGTTGTAAGCCGCTGCCATCAACATTTCCGAGGCTGCAAACCGGTCAGCCAGCTGATCCAAAAAGCGCGCCGACAGGCGGATACTGGTTGAGGGGTCCATGAGCATGGCCTCGATCGCATCCTCACTGGCAGGAGCCTGATCCCCCAGCAACTTGCGGGCGGTGGCAGGGGTGATCTGCATGTAACCAAAGGCCCTTGCTGCGCTGAGTGCATCCGATCTGAAACTGCTTTCCTGGCGGGCAATTCCGAGCATTAAAGTCAGGCGTTTTCCAGTCGGGGACGCACTGGCAAAGGTCTGGATCCGCGGAATCGGGTAGGCGATCAACAACTGCTCCGGGTATTTGGACCAGAATCCTGGTATCGCGTTGGCAAGAGCAGTCGTCATCTCGATGGCCCGTGCGAAATCCCCGCAAGAGTATGCGAGTCGAGATAAATAAAGGAAAACCGAGGGGTTACGGTCCGGGCGCGAGAGTTTTCCGGCAACGTCCGCAGCATCCCAAACAGCGCTTCGCGCCCAGCGGCCAAGCCCAGCTTTGACCAGCAACTCGGCTGTCCGCCGCGTCCGGTCGAAATCAGGCCCAAGTCCCTCCTGGTCACTCGCTCCATCCGTCGCCCAGCCAATCCGGCGCAACCGTGACTTCAACTCACTCAATGACCCAAAGGACTGTTGCCAGGAATCCGCCGGTAGCAATCCGGCCATCGGAGCCGCAACCACCGAGTAAAAACTCAGTGGCTGTTCCTGTGTTAACGAGCGCAGGTAAAAATCACTTTCCGTCTTTTGCCCCATTTGCTCGTAGACCCGCGCCATCCAGAACAAGGTGAACGCACGCAGGGAATCATTGCTGCTGTCGCCGCGTGAATCACCAAGGATCTGCTCAAGCCGACGCCTTGCCGATGCCATCTGGCCGGCGGCGAATTCATAAATCACTGCCTGGGATTGCAAGCGACGCTGCCAATCCCGGCTGATGGGCAAGGTTTGCAAACCATCCTCGGTCAGCAATACGGCCTGGTTCCAGTCCCGCCGCTCAAAGGCAACGCGGAATGCAAGAAAATGCAGGGCCTCACAGCGAAGGTTGGAAAGGTCGCGCCGGAAGTTCGCCTGGACGAACGCGGGATCGGAAAAACCGCGGGAAATTTTTTCGAGCGCATCGCGCGCAAGTGATTCTGCCCCTGCCAGATCACCCTCGAGGGACTTCTGCCGGGCAGCCCACAGCAAGTCGTCGATCTGACGCAGGGCGAAAGCGGCCGGATGCATGCCAAGCGCCGCCGCACTCAAGTTGCGAGCGTGCCAGGCAGAAACCAACACCTCGTAGTCGGGTCCCAGGGTCTCTCGTTCACCCAGAGCGCGCCGTGATTTGATCAACCTGCTAACTGCTTCGAGCCTGAGCGCAGCAACTTGTGCCGGACTCGACTCCGGTGAATCAAACTTGTCGTCAAGCCATGAAAGCAGTCCTGTCCAAGTGCCGACCGCAGCCTGAAAATGCTTGTCACACTCCTGCATCACGGCCGTCCAGTACTGGTCCCATGGAGCCTTGAGCTTCTTGCCCCAATCGTCCCACATGACAGACTGCGGTTGTCCACGTACAGCGCATGCTTGCTTGATCAAAGAAGCCATCAGGGGATCGTCCCGGTCACGACCGGCGTCTGCAGGAGGACTCGCGGCAGAAGCAGGGGTGCTACCCAGGTTGGCGGCCGGGTTCAGGACAATCTTTTCTGGATCGGCCGACTGGATGCGCCGGGCGAGCTCCGCCTCAACCAGAAGACCCTGCGTCAACAGGAAGGGGCTGTCCCGACCCCCGTCCAGAGCTTCGATCGCTTCGCGGGCAACCGCCACGGCATCGCTGCCCGGTTTGGCACTGCGGGCCAGAAAACGCACCCAGTGATCAAAAATCATGCGCGATAACCGGCCCTGGGATCCCGTTGAACGCAGCGCGGTGCGCCAGTGCATGCCTGCCGACTGGGGTGATCCCTCCATCTCGGCAATTTGCGCCTGCACCGCAGCGCGAACGGGCGCGATAAGAGTCTGATCGGGCGTCGCCTTTTCTCCCTGGCTGCCAGCAACCTTGCCGAGCGCAGCAAGTTGAGACTTCAGCTCCGCGACAAAGCGGGCAGGATCGCGGACCAGCGTCCGGTCGTGCAATTCGTCGCTCTCATCTTCGCCCCATTCATCGGGCACCAGCGGACCATTGGAAAGGTCCATCACCAGAGGCTCGGGCCGGTGGGCGCACGACTCCAGCAATGGCTTCATAGTCACCAGCAGTGACAACAGAATGAGTGAACGGCTGATCATTTATCCAATTTGGTCGGGTCGGAAGAAAGAGACAAGTCTTTTGCCAAAGAAAATGCCCTGGGCTTGCCTCCGATGATCGCCACCATCTGAGTCTGGCCCGACGGGCCGCTCAGCACAAAACGCGACGTTGCAGCCAGGCCTGGTCCGACAGGTAGCGGGATCTGGTAGCTGCTGCGCTGCCTTTGCATCAAGTCGTAGACTTCCAGTGTGCCGTCGCTGAACAAGTACGCGTGCGAGGACAAACCAACTGAAATCAAAGACAGTTTCCTTGGTGCTGCCACCGGAATTGTCTCCAGCGCCCGGAAGTCGCCGGAGTCGTGAAAACGGGCAACACTTGATCCGGTCCAGGCTAATACGCTGCCCTTACCCTGGGCGACGCCAAGAAGGGGCGACTGTGCCAGCCAAACCTGTCGCGCGGCGGGTACCCGGGGAACGCCTGCGGCACCGCTCGCTTCGTCCTTTTTCGTCGGAGCGACAACGGGTGTGTTGCTGAGGGTCTGTCCCCGAGCCAGCCAGAGACTACGCGACATGGGTGACCAAAGAACCTTATCTGCCCCTTCGGCGGCGGACGGAAGCGGCAAGGATTGCAGGCGCTTGCCGTAACGATCGAGATGGATCCAGTGACCTCTGGTCGTCCAGACAATGCGGTCCCCGAAGCCAAACAAACCGGTCGTAACGGGACGTTGCAAGCGTTCAGGCAACGGGTAGCGCAGGATACGCCCCGATTCCGGTTCAACTTCGAACAGACCATCGCCAGAAGCCACCAGCAAACCACCGGAAACTTCAACCAGGATCCGGTCCAGCCGGGGAGCGTCCTTGACTGGAGTGCGCCCTGAATTTTCTTGCGCATCAATCAGGCGATACCTGCGGACCGACTGGTCGCCAATGTTCCAACGCCAAAGCGATGTCCGCCCGGCGAGCCAAACTTCGCCAAACACCTGATTGCCCACCGTGGTATCACTGCGCACGGCCAGGTCGGAAAAAGGCTCATCCGCAGCAAGTTGATCTGCCTGGTAACGTGGCAGAAAAACTTCCGAAACTGAACTGGCGTGAGCAAGCCCGGAAAAGGTAAAGGTCGCGGCAACAGTTGCTGTTGCAACCAGAAACCCTTTGCCGCCAAATCTGTTCAGTGCTGAAAGCATTCCACGATTCTAGATAGTGCCAGCCCATCCGGCAAGCCACTCGTCTTAAGGTCAAGGTCCGCCTTGCCACAGGCGGCCAACGCACGGTCAAACGTGCTGCGAGGTATGCCCGATACATAGCGGACAAGATTGCGGACCACGGCTTGCGGAACATGCAGGCGACCAGCAAGTCCCGGGACATCCACCGACCCGCGACGTTCCAGCTCATCCTTGACGTGCAACGCGTTGCGGGCGTGCCGGGCAAGCACGCCGGTGACTGCAAGGGCGCTTTCGCCGCGGGCGATGAACTGGTGTAGCAATACCTCGACCTGGCCGTAACGCCGGTTGGTTAACAGCTCGTCCAACCTGAAGACTTCGTCCTCACGCAAGATGCCAACCACTGCGGCAACCTCTGCCGTGCCAATGTCGGGAATCTCCCGGCCATCTCCAACGTAAACCAGCGACAGCCGCCTGAGTTCATTATCGAGAAGGACTGCGTCGCGTCCACAGGATGCAAGAATCAAATGTTCCGCCTCTGGGGTCATGCGCATGCGCAGACGCCCGGCAACTGTCTGAATGAACGCCAGGAAATCCTGATTGGTGAGAGGCTCGGCAACGGCGATGACCTTGCCCCCAAGACGCGTCACCTGGCGTGAAAATTCCGCCGGCAAGGCCGCCTTTTGACAGGTCATGACAAGATGGTTCGACCACTGCGGGGAGGGCGGCATGGCTGCCAGTAACTTGCCGGTATCGCCCTTCTTTTCACAACGCCGCATTGCGACCAGTTGGGCATCGTCGAAAAGACCCTGGCTTGAAACCAGGTCGAGCAGTTCATCCGCAGATGTGCTGTCCGCATCAACAGCGTTGACGCTATCTGCGCCGCGAGTACGACGCCAGACATCCATCAAGGCACCCAGCGCCCTTGCCAAAAAATAATCCGAGTCCCCGTGCAGGATCATGAGTTGCGGCCAGGATTCTTTTGCACTTCCAGACACCTCTGAAGAGGACGTTCCGGTTGCATTTCCAGCAAGTTCTCGCAGCAAGGCAGCAAATTCACGCCGGAAAGCTTGATAGTCAGGCTTCGGCGCTCCTGCGCGTTCCCGGGTTTTTCCAGATTTTCCGTTGCCAGCTGCCACTTGGCCCACCCAATGCCGTGTCGAAATTCTTTTCTGGGAGCAATCTGCAACCTTGGCGCCGACTAATCGAGAGAAATCCGCACACCCCATGATTTTTCCAGGGCAGGAATTTCCTTGGCCGCCTTTTGCAAATCAAGCTTCAGGATCTGTCCGGCGCCCCGCTTTCCAGCTGTAACTACCGATATTTGCAACTGTCCCTTGCGCCGCCTGACCACGACGTCCTTGACCCTGCCCCGACGGGTCCGGTTGAGCGCTGCCGACAGGCGAGCGATCCCTGACAAGACGCGCATCGCCTGCCACTCATCAGGCGCCAGGTCCGTGTCGAGTCCCGGGTCCGGGTGAAGTGGCGGGACTGACTTGCGGTGGTAGCGGGCAATCAGTCCGATGAAACACAACTCATCGCGCGTGAAACCAAGCATCCGGCTATTGGTGACCAGATACTGGGAGTGCCGGTGAAACGCTTGGGGGCTGATAAAACGGCCGGATTCGAGGACCGACATCCCGTAGCCCAACAAGTCCCTCAAGTGCCGGCGGTCCTCTGCGGAAAAATGCCCGAGCATGTGGGATGCGCACTGGTCAAAAATACGCAATGCCAGACGGTTGAGGTTCCGCACCTGAAAAGGCTCCACCGCAAAGCGTTCGGCGAACGCCTGCACGCTCTCGGCACGGGTGTCTCCGCCGGGCATCTGGCGACCGGGTTCCAGTCGCCGCCACGTGTCGATGACAATTCCTTCCCGCAAACCCCACGTCGAAATCCACCACTGGGCGACCCCGAAACCGCGGCTCATGGCCAGCAAAAGCTCCGCACCGGCCAGGATGATTTCTGAGCGGGAGCCATCAAGGCCTGTCTCTGTGCGGATCTTCTGAGGGTCGCGCATGCGCCGCAACCCGGACGTGACGTGTTCAAGGTCCGGGACGCGCAGGATCTGGCCATTCAGGTCTCCGCCGCTCCTGACCCGCATGGTCCTGGGGTTGATCGACGCGAGCGCCTTCGCAGTTCCCGATGAGGCCACAGCCACCTTGAACCTCTGCCCGGCTCCTTCAACCAGCGCGGCATCGACACGCAGGGCAATGTCCTCGCGCAGTTTTTCCAGGTCAGCAGCAGACGGTTTCCTGAGCAAGTCATGTTGCACTGCGAGTGTCACCGCCCCCAACTTGAGCGACGAAACATGAGAGATGCGGTCATCGCGCCCGAAGAGGATTTCTGTGCTGCCACCCCCGATGTCCAGGGCAAGGACTGGCCTGCGCTCAAGGGGCAGGCCCTGGCGCATGCCGAGAAACACAAGGCGCGCTTCCTCGTGGCCATCAATGACCTCGATCCTGATCCCGGTCGCCTTGAACACCGCCTCGATTAGCTCCGCATGATTGGCGGACTCCCGGACAGCGTGGGTGGCGATGGCGCGAATGTGACAGGGCCAAGCCGCGCAGATTTCAAGCATCTGCTTCATCGTGGCGACCGTCTTGCGGATCCCGTCGCGGTCGATCTCACCGCGGGCATTGACATGCTGGCCAAGGCGCACCGTCACCTTGTCGGTGTCCAGAATCTTGACGTGGCCCCGGGAATTGACCGCAGCAACCACCAGATGGATCGAGTTCGTCCCGATATCAAAGGCGGCGATGATGTGCCCACCAGGACCCAGTTGTTGCTTCTCATTGGCTGCAGCCTGGCTTAAAGTAGCCGTCATGAAAAATTCCCTGAAAAAGTCCAGATCCTTGCTGTGCCTGACCGCCCTTGGCGCAATGACCATTGTGGCATCCTGCGGCGGCGAATCAAAGAAACAACCCACTTCCGCGTCGACTGGTCCTGCGGGACGCCAGTTCAGCAGCGACCTGAAATACTACGATGGTCGTCCCACTTTGTCGCTTGATGGGCTGAAGATGGTCTTCGAATCGGGGCGGACCGGAAACGGAGTGCGGATTTTTAAAGCCGGACTTCCATCCGACCCGTCCCCGGACACCGCGGCGCCTGACGCGCCATCGCGCCTGACCGGCGATGATTCCCTGGCCTCGGAAACCAACCCGGTGGTCTCCGCAGACGGCGCGCGCGTCGCCCTCATCGGGACCGACGCCTCTGGTAACCGCAGCGCCTGGTCGGTGCCATGGGCAGGTGGAGCTGCCACGATGTTGTCGGTATCCGGAGAACAAGTCTTCGACCTGGGATTCAGTCCGGATTCCGCACTTTTCGCTTACGGGTCAATCCTTGCTTCAGGCGCAACCGCAGTGACCGTGGTCGACACGGCGAACCCGCAGACGCGGGGCACACTCACAACTGGAGCGCGGAAAGTCGGAGGGCTACGCTGGCTTGCCACCGGCGCGGGCTACAAACTTGCAACGATCAGCCTGTCCGGAGCGACAGGTGTTTCCGTGACAAACATCGAGACCTGGACGTTCAACAATGTCGCAGGTGTCGCCGCAGCTGCCGCAACCACACTGACCGGGAAGGCGACGGTTGCAGCGCAGGACGATCTCTCCGCGTGGCTTACACAAGATGCCAACAAAATCATCACAGTCCAATCACTGACACCATCGGCGGACCGCTCGGTGGGGGAAATCGGGCCGGGAGCCCTCAGCGAACGGAAAATATTTGCCAGACAGGAGCTTCTCTTCCTCGATCCTGGAACCGGGGCCGAGTCTGTTGGCGACAACCCGCAGGGCGATGTGATTCTCGGGGTTTCAGCCTCGCAGAATCTGACTTTGGTCGCGGTCAACGAAACCACGCGCTGTCTGGCCGGGGGCCTTTCCAGTCGGGCATCCATTCTGAAAGTTTCGGCAACCCCGGCAACAGCATCGAGCTTTGAACGCCTGGTGGTACGCAAAACATCGACCGGGAAAACCTTTGATCTGGTCAGCGACCCATGTGATGTGACCCTTGTCACCGAAGGAGCCGCATTGGACCTTGCCGCGGGCGAAGCCGTGATCAGTGGCGGCGCCATCACCGGCAACCTCACCGTTGCCTATGTCTCTGTGATAACAGGGGATCCGGAAGTGCTGGTTATACGCAGGGGCTCGGGCAGCACGAAAGTGTGGGATGTATCTGCCAACAGCCTTTAAGTACGACCGGCCAACACCTGCCGTGCCAGGCTGATGTCTGTCGCAATCTGGGCTTTCAGTTCGTCTAATGAGCCGAATTTGATCTCATCACGCAGGCGGGCGGAAAAGTAAATCCGCGCAGCCCGGCCGTAAAGGGAATCGAGCGGGATTTCCTGATCGAGGACATGCGCCTCAATCGAAAGAGCCGACTTCCCGGATTGTTCCACGGTGGGACGAAAACCAACATTGACCACGCACGGCATGGCCGCGGCATCAACCGCAAGCAATGAAGGTTTGAAGCCTGCATCACGGCGAACGAAAAAACCCGCATAAACACCTGGGCGCGGCAACACCTGGGCGAGCGGCTTGAGGTTGGCTGTGGGCACCCCGATGCGCCGGCCGTTCCGGGCCCCGGAAACGATCTCGCCATCCAGCGCAAATTCCCGGCCAAGCAGGTTTTTCGCCAGCTGGACATTGCCTGAAAGGGAGATTTCACGACGGATCGTGCTGCTGCTGGCGCGGACCCCGTGGCAAGTCACCGCCTCGACGCGCAAGAATTTGATGCTTGCCGAAGCGCATTGCCGGGCCAGCCAGCTGGCATCTCCACTACGACCAGCCCCGAAACGAAAATCATCACCCACGACAACACCGGCGCAACCCGTAGCACGAATCAAGTCAAAGAAACGATCCGGCGGCAACTCACTGAATTCGCGATCAAATGTCTGAACCACAAAGTGATCGACGCCGAGCTCTGCCATCGCCTCAGCCTTCTGCTCTTCGGTAAACAGCGAAGCAAGATCGCTGTCATTTCCGGACCTTTTAAAAAATACTGCCGGTCTGGGAGAAAAAGTCAGGCAAGCGACCTCTGCGCCGCCTGCACCATCCAACAGACCCCTCGCTGCCGTGACGAGAGCCTGATGGCCAAGATGACAACCGTCGAAATTACCTATGGTTATCACCAATGGGCGGTGCGTGGCCGCTTCAGTGCTGCCGCGCGCGATGGAATTGATGGACCGGTAGATCTGCAAGTCTGGCTTCCGGATTTGCACGCGCACTTGAGCGCGCGGCGCACTTTCAACTAGGCAATTTCATGAATTATGTTAAACACCCCGTCATGAACGGGCTCATCTCCATTACAGGCGCATCCACCGGCTTGGCAAGTCGCTTGAGCGTTTCTGCGTTCGCCCCTGCCTTGACGGCGCTGGGAGCTGAAGGGGTTTTGAGCTTGTCCGCCCAGTCAACCACCGACCGGGTGCTCGACCTGGCCACAGAATTAGCCATTTATGCGGCCGCATTGTTCGTGATTTCAATCGTTTCGCTGAGCCTGTGGTCGACATTGACCTCCCCAAGGACAGCCATTGGGCGACTGCTCACCAGTTTCCGCATCGATCACCTGTACATGGACGTTGGCCTGTTCTGGAACCAGCGCGCTGGCAATGCAGGCAAGGCATTCCTGCGAACACTTAGCCCGCGCCGCGCCGTGATTGTTGCCAATAATGTCCCTGCAAACATGCCGCCTGTTTCAGGTCAGCAAGCAGAAATCTCGCTGCCCGGTTTTGCCGCACCCTTGGCCGGAAGAATCGTCCGCGCGACCCCGGTGAGCGACCTTGCCGGAACATTCACCGTAGAGATTGCTTTCGATCAGATGGGCAGCGAGACAAAAGCCGACCTGATTTCCTTCATCAGTGACCTCAGGCGTCCGCTCAGGGCATGAGCGTCAATCGCATCATGCAACTTGGCTTGATCGGCCGCGGAATCCACTACAGCCTGTCCCCGGTAATTCACCAGACCGCAGCGCGATGGATCGGTATCGAGGCTTCCTACCAGCTCCATGACCTCAACTCCGCCGATGAAGTCAGGCGCTTTCTGAGATTGGCCTGGGAAGATGGCGCATGCGGATTCAATGTCACGCAGCCGTGGAAACTCCTGTTCGGCAGTGTGCCGGTGAACACGCTTTACAGGGCACCACACATCAACTCGTGGTCCACCACTTCGACCGATGGCGAAGGTTTCCTCAAAGGCTTGTCAAAGATCGGGTGCGTCCCGGCGTCAATCCGGCGCATGATTTTTCTTGGCGCCGGTGCCGTCGTGTCTTCTATTGTTGACGCCGTATCCAGGGAATGTGACGTGGCACCGGAAGTCCATTGCCTGCACCGAAACGCACCGGGCACTGCGCAGGAGCGATCCACCTGGCACTCCCACGGATGGAACCCATCCGCGCTAGCAAGGCTTCTGGCAGAACACTGCCCGGGGACAATCTTGATTCAGGCGACACCTCTGCCACTTCTCGGTGATCCCATGGCCGGGTTTGCTGACACAATTGCAAAGCACAGGCAATCGGGCCAACTTTGGGTCGTCGACCTTTGCTATGGCAAACACTCACTTATGGTCGATATGGCGGCAGGGGAAGGTATTCCGGCACAAGATGGACTGCCGATGCTGATAGAACAAGCGCGCTCTGCCCAGGAAATCTGGTGGGGCAAGAGCGCGCCTTACGAAACTCTCGAAGAAGCTTGTCTTACATCTCTACGTCAACGTGGATAAGTTCCTCTCCTACGAGGACTTCCTTTTCCACCACACGATCACCAGCAGCGACGGATAGTTTGTAGCTGCCCGGCATCAACACTGCGTGAAAGGTGCCGTCTGCCTTGACCGGGAACATCTGGCCAGCGTCGTCCTGCTTGCCAAGATTGGTGACACGCACCACCGCATCAGCTGTGTTCATGCCCGAGATGGACTCGACCCGGCCGCGGACGCCACTTTGGTTGACGCGGCGCAAAAGGAACTGCCACGCGGCGCGAACCTTCTGGACCGTCTTGTCGCGCCAGCTCCCATAAGCAGGCTGGAAGCCCTGGCTGGTGCTGTTCAGTTCGATCACATAGGGAATCACATTGAAGGCGTTGTGCATCCAGTCAATGTCACCACCGTCGACAGCGTAGAGGATTTCCCAGGATGTGCCGGGAGTATAGGTGCCGCTGCTGCCGTCCTTGGGCAGAAGTTTTGCCATCTCCTTGCCGCCGCCTTCGACCACTTCGCGCTGAGGAACACGCTCGCCATCACAGCTGTATGGATAAAGGACCAGTTCGCTGTAAGAGTGAAACGAAATGCTATAAACCGGACGAATCTTTTCCACGAGCGCCATCATCGCCTTGGTTTCGTTCTCTGAACCTGCCGACGGTCCCCTGTAAGTGTCGCTGTAGGGGCTTCCACTTGAGCCATTGCAACCATTCCAGCGGTACGGATAATTGCGGTTCACATCGACCCCGTCAGAACCGCTCGTGTTCTTGCGCCACATGCTGTCTTCGGTCCAGACCTTGTTACTGCCGTCTGGATTCACCATTGGAACAACCCAGACTTCTGTCGTGTCAAGCCACTGCTTGATCTGGGCATCTCTCTCATAGCCTGCTGCCAGGGACTCGGCGGCATCCATAACCACTTCGACAGTCATGACCTCGCGAGCATGGTGAAGTGCGTTAAGGAACACGACCGGTTTGCCGTATTTAGATGATTCACCGCTGGTGATCTTGATTGCCCACAGGTCTCGTCCTTCCTGCGTGCGACCGAACGACTCAACCGTCACCAGCTCCGGATAACGATCGGCAAGTGACTGAACGGCGAAATCTACCTCGCCAGGAGTCTTGTATCCCTCATCCGGGGCGAGCCGGGCGTTGATCACCTTGGTGGCGACAACGGCCTTGAGCAAGTCGGCTGGAATCGGGTGCTTTGATCCAGCATGCTGGACAATGTCGACCAGACCCGTGACAGGATCTGCACCGGCGACATCATGGCCGCCCTCGACGATTTTGCGCATTTCGGTTTTGAAGTCCTTGAGCTTCAGCGTCAGGATCTTCGACTCTGCGCGGGCAAGTGGTTCCTCGTTTGCATGAGCAAAGGCGAGGTTGGCGGCAAGGAATGCCGGGACGGCCAAAGCGGCAATTTGTGTAACCATTCTGACGGAATTGAGAGCAAGTGAACGCTGGCGCTTCATGCGACTTCCCTTTCGTGAGCGGCCGAAAAAAGGCACTCCTGACTGACAGGATGACCAGCTTCCATTCTACTGTGCCCGCCCCCGCTGGGCAAAATTTGCCCGGAAAATGACAAAAACAGGTTAAAATGTTGGAAAATAGTCAAATGAATTCGGTGGGTTCAGGGTGACCTGTCCAGGTTGCTAACTGATTAAAGAATCGCGGCAGGGACGTCGACTTTCTTGAAGAGGGGAAGGACCCGCGCTGAATGGGTCCGGGAGGTAAATTCCCATGGCACATGACACATCGAACAAGCGCCTGGGGCTGGTCGCGCCCAAAGACCTCGAGACCCTGATCAGGGACCTCGAAGCAATCACGCCTTGGCGTGGCCTGCTCAAGTCTGCCGTCGGATTTGGGCTTTTCCTGACTCTGGCACTCGTTGCGATCCTCAGCCCGTCGCCGCTGGTGTCGTTCATTGCGGCGTGCCTTGCGGGCCTGCTTTCGACGACTCTCCTCGTCATGACCCACGACGCGCTTCACCGCACCCTTACCGGATGGGCCTGGTATGACGAGCTTTATCCGATGGCAGTCAGTTATCCGCTGCTGTGGCCGCATCAGACTTACCGGGAAATTCACAAGATCCATCACAAGATGAACGGCAATGACGAGAATGACCCCGAGCGCGTGCAGTGGACGGAAGAAGAGTACGCCCGCGCCAACCGCGTGGTGAAATGGTACGTGCGCAACCAATGGGTGATCGACATCTTTGTCATGGGCGGAATGGGATACATCCTGGCCACCTTGGCCCGTGCGATCCCGTTCTCCAGACATGTCAGTTCGATACGCCGCGCGCTGTTGATCGATGCCGTCGGCATCATTGGCACCAATGCGATCATATACAGCATGTGTATCGCGTATGGTTACGGGCTCAAATATTTTCTACTTTATTTACTGGTGGAAAGAATGGTCGGTGGCCTGCAGCAACTGCGTGCCCACACGGAACATTATGGACTGTTTGGCAGGGGCGCGCATTATTTCGAGACGCAGATCTTCAACTGCCGCAACATCAACACGAGCCGGATCGTCAGCTACTTCTTCAACGGCCTCAATTTCCACTCCGTGCACCATGCGTTCGTCAAGGTTCCTTTTTATAACCTTGCAGAAGCCCATCGCAGGCTGGTTGCGGTTTACGGTGACAAGTTGCCGTTCCTTGAGGAAGACTCCTACCTGGGCGTTGCCCTGCGCTCCATCAAGAAGCCAATTCTGATCGGGGAAACTGACCCGGGCAGTCCGGTCGGTCAGGCCAGGATGAAACCCATCAACCGGCCCGCAGCAGAGGCCAGGCAAAATCAGGTCAGCGAAGGCGACAAGTGGAAGCGGGCCATCTGACAGAACGACTCGAACGAGAGTTTGCCTCCCGGGGACTGCTTTTCCTGGGGATCGCGAACCTCGACGTTCGACGTGACCATGAACGCTTTTTGAAATGGCTGGCCGCCGGACATCAAGCCAGCATGAGCTACCTGGAAAAGAACTCCGCGCCAAGGCAAGACCCGCAAAAGGTTCTTCCGCACGCCCGCACGGCAATTGTCTTTGCGCTGCCTTACGCACAACACGATGAGAGTCAGGCTCTGACCGGCACACAAAGCCCTCGTATTGCAAAGTATGCGCGCTTGAAGGATTACCACCGGATCATGTGGCGGGGTGGGGAAGAGGTCGTGCGTGCCGTTTTCCCGGGGCAACCCCCAGAAGCGACCAGGGTTTGTGTTGACACGGCACCGCTTCTGGAACGGGCGGTGGCAAGTAACACGGGGGCCGGATTCACCGGCAAAAATACTTGTTTTATCGCTGGGGAAAAGGGGAGCTTCCTGCTTCTGGGGACGATCCTGACAACCCTGGAGTTGCCGCCAACAAATCCTTCAGCCAAACCACTCGCACGCGAAAACTTCAATTCATGCGGGACATGCACGCGTTGTCACGTGCATTGTCCAACCGGCGCGCTAAGTATGGAAGAGGAACGCTGGGTGCTCGACAGCCGAAAGTGCCTGTCTTACTGGACCATCGAACATCGAGGAACGATCCCGCCGGAGTTCTGGCCATGGCTTGGTAAGTACTGGTACGGCTGCGACATATGCCAGGACGTTTGCCCGTTCAACCGGAATGGAGCAAAGCTTTTAAGACAGGACCTGATCCGAAACGTCGAATCCATAAAACTCAAGGATGTGGCCATGATGGACGACGCCTTTTACCAGGCGTCGTTTGGCGGGACCGCGATGACGCGAGCGAAAAGGAACGGGCTGCGGCGAAATGCGTTGATCGCAATGCACGTGACCAACGACCCCACGCTGGAAGACGTGATCCCAAAGGTGATCGACGACGAAGACACTGTGGTACGCGAAACCGCCCGGGAGATAATCCGGGCGAAGTCACTGTCCGGCAAAGTGCCGGTCGATCGACGCGACGTCACGGCAAGTACGCCACAAGGGGACAAGCTGCCGAAGAAGGATTGACGCCTGATCAATCGACAACTGAGCTTCCTTGTCGCTTTTTGCACGTTGCGGATCCGCATGAACCTCCAGGAAAAATCCTGAAAGGTGGCCTGTGGCCACTGCTGCGCGCGCCAATACCGGCGCAAATTCACGCTCTGCGCCGGAACTCTTTCCGTCGGCGCCCGCACCAGGTAGCTGGGTGCTGTGCGTTATGTCAAAAATCAGGGGCGCACCGGTGTTGGCCATCAAGGGAAAGGAACGCATGTCCACGACAAGGTTCCCGTAACCAAAGCTGGCGCCTCGTTCGGTCAGAGCAAAATCAGGTTCGAGGTTTTTTTCGCGTGCCGCGGCAACTGCCTTGCCGGCAATGTTGGCCATCGCCCCGGGCGCCATGAACTGGCCCTTCTTGATGTTCACTGCCCGTCCAGTCTGCACCGCCGCCACGAGCAAATCCGTCTGGCGGCAGAGAAACGCAGGGATTTGTAACACGTCACACACTTCTGCAACGGCGGGGCACTGCACGGTCTCGTGCACGTCCGTTAATATTTCCACCCCGTGACGGGACTTGATGTCAGAAAACCACTCCATCGCCTTTTCCAGTCCGGGGCCTCGGTAACCGTCAATGGCCGAGCGATTGGCCTTGTCAAAACTGCTTTTGAAAACCAGACGGAAATCCAGTTCCCGCGCGAGATCAAGCAAGGGAAGAACCACCGCATCAAGCAGTTCCCGTGATTCCGCCATGCATGGCCCAGCAATGACAATCGGCTGCGATGACGATTGACCGCGAAACACCGGGGACTTTGACTGCCCTGTCCGGGCCATTTTTTTGTCAGCCATCTTGATAACACTCCGGTCAAAAAAACAGGCGAAAACACGGCTCCTGCCAAACTAACCCGACGACCATAAAAAACCAGTGAATTCTTGTCTTTAGGAGAACACATCAAAGCCAGGGAATCTGAACTCCAGGGCCCCCGGGAATGTAATCACGGATGATTTATATCCACTGCGGCAGACCCCTGGGCAGAGGCAATCAATTGAAAGCCGCGTTCAAAGATCCGTTCAAGGCCTGCCAAACAGGGCCATTGGCCGTCAAAGCCGGCCAATAAAGCGTGTAAATGATGGCGGCACCCTGATTGTCTCCAGCCACAGTCGCACAATCGACTGGCTGCCCGGTGTTGAAGTCGCGGGATTCGACGTACACTTCAGCGAAACCGCCCGCCCGGGAGAACAGGCTACCGGGCAGAGAAGAAGCCCCCCCGGGCGTCAATTCCAGACAAAAATAGCGATGGGCGTTGGCTGCGATTCCAGTCGCTGAATTTGGCGGACGGGGCATCGTGCATCGCCTTTGAGCCTCCGTCAGCCGGGGTGCCATGGACGCTGGCTGGATTCCCGACAGGTTGACTCCCGTCAGAACAGCGGTCGAATAATTCAGGGACCCGAGGGACGCTACCGCTACCGACGAAAATGCGGTAGCAGGATCAAAGCAAGGGTTGCGGCGGAAAACCTGGATCAGCTCAGCATCGATCAGCTGCCGGTCATCCTGAGCTTCGCGTTTGGCCTGGGCCGGGTCCTGCGCTTTCGTTTCCGTGCTGTAGCTTCTGGCCAAGGCGAAAACGATGACTCCTGTGAGGCCAAGAAGGATCAGCCCAGCAACAAGGGAGAAACCACCCTTTGGCAACTTCCGACGCATGCTCCTGCCTCCCAGGTCCAGTATTCCCTTAACCGGCCGGATACGCACCTTTTTTGGACAAAACAGGGCCAGCCCGGTGTTACCCGGAAGAGTCATCTTGACTAGGATGCTGTGTGTGCGTAGATACTTTGGGTCTTTCGAGGGCGCTTTAGCTCAGTCGGTAGAGCAGTGGATTGAAAATCCACGTGTCCCCAGTTCGATTCTGGGAGGCGCCACCACTTAAACCAAACGTCTGGAAACAGACGAGACGGATATCAAGGACGTGCTTTTGGAAACCCTGTTGACGATCATTCATGTCGGAGTTGCCCTGTTCATGGTGCTCGTGGTCCTCATTCAAGGGGGCCACAGCGGCGGCGTGGGCGCGGCGTTCGGCGGCGGATCTTCTTCAGGCCTCCTGGGTGCGACAGGTGCCACGTCACTTCTCGGCAAGTTGACGTACGGCGCAGCCGTGATTTTCATGGGTACTTCGATCTACCTAAGCGTGATCGAGGGGAAACGCGGCGACGTGGGACTTGGCAAAAAACTGCAGGAAAAGGCAGCCGCCTTGGCTTCACCAAGCCCGTCGGCTGCTCCGGACTCTGCGGCGGCGCCATCGGCCTCACCAGGCCCGGCGTCATCCCAGCAACCCGAAGCTGCTCCTGCACCGTCCTCTGCTCCGTAAGTTTGGCGACCCTGTGTTTTGATCACCCCTACGCTCAGGTGGTGGAATTGGTAGACACGCTAGTTTGAGGGGCTAGTGTCGAGAGACGTGCGGGTTCAAGTCCCGCCCTGAGCACCATCTTTCTTTCTTCTTTTTTGACCTGAACCGACCATCGCAAAAGCGACTCGCGAAGCCTTATGATATTTGAATCATTGGCTTTTTTTAAATCGCCGACCCGCACAAAGCCAGACAAGATAGTCGAGAAATACTGGTAAAGATTACCCCAAATCTGACCGAGAAACCCAGTGTGGTTATTGGTGTCACAGATTTGAGGTGGGGTTTGAGTGCGATATTTCTATTAGCTTTATTGGCGATATCTGGTTGTGCTCAAGACAACACTGCAGTCATACGCTCTGGGGGCAAAGTCGAATTCCAGGACCCGAATGGTGGTAACGCATCAGGTCACACGACCGGTGGTTCGAACAACCCAAACGATAAACCCCCACCCGTCAACTATGCGTCAGGACGGAAATCGGGTGACCTTCTTCCCCCGATCCCGCAGACCAACTTTGTTCCTGGCCGGAATTCGTATCATGGTACCGCATCATCCCGAACCAACGTGACCTACCTGACAGGCGTTAACCTGAACCATGAAGTCTTGGCGACCAGCCTGGATAAAATCGGCGTCCACAGGCTTTCGCCAGTCTCAGAAATCGCTGACTTGGGCCAATTTGGAGTTGCAATCGGTGGGTCGCTCTACCTCGCAGGTGATCCCCTCACCAGCATTCAAGACGCTCAGATGAAAATGCATGTGATGGCGATCATCGACCCGAACGGAGGGACAACACTGATCGACCAAAACCTTGCCGGACGCACAGATCAACTCTTCTTGAACGCGGGTCAGCTGACTTTTGACGGAAACCAGCGCCTGTATTTCACATCCAACGGGCGGCTTCGGTACATCGACCTGGAAACCAGAGAAGTTTTCTCTGTAACCTCAGAAAATCTCACAGTCGAACGCTACGACCTCGTTCCACCGTCAGGCAAGATTTACTTTCGCGCTAGATCATGGAGAACCAACGTTCGAGCTCTTTACGAACTGATGCCTGATCTGACAGCCCGTCCTCTGAGCACTTCCACCAATGCCTATTCATTCAATCAATCCTACTTGTGGACAGGGACTGGCCTTCACAGGGACATGAACACCTGGGAAGATTTCCTGTTCAAGTCCAGCCTGCAGCTACCCACAATCAATCGCCAGGCAACACAGACTGATATTGCAGGCTTCAAGGTAACGATGACCGGGGTAAAGGCAGCGACCATCACGAATGGAATCCCGGTAAACTCAAACCTTGTGAGCTTCAATGGAAGACTTTCTTTCGATGGATCAAATCTCTTTAGCTACGAGGTTTCAGGAAGCCGGCTGAAGACAGTTCTTGAAAAAAAGATCAAGTATCCGCCCAGGTTGCTAAATAACTCAAATTTGGGTTTGACTGTCATGTCCGCGCAATCACCCGGGACAGCAAACAGTCCCGTATGGATCAGCATCAGTGGGACCTCAGACGGTCTGATACTGCTGCGCTACCTTGATTTGGCGAACGCTCCTGATCAATACCTGGTCAGCAATTCATCCAATGCAGATAAAGTTCTGGACATCGATGGCAAGCTCTACCTGTACTCAAGCAGTCAATACTTTCTTCTGGAAGTTTCTGGCAGCACCGCAACCGCAACCCCTGTCACAACGCCGCCCTGGTCCGGCTTCGACCTTGTCCATGACGGTAAGCTTTATGACTTCAGCGGAAACAAAGTCTTGAGATTCAACTTTACGATGTCCCGATGGGATGAGCTGTTTCAGATTCCTCCTCCATCCGGATGTTCTTTGACCAAAAATTCAATTGTGGCTGGGGCCGACGGCAAACCTTTGGGGATCGTTCAAATCGACTGCGGAACGGTAAGGAATGTCTATGCCGTTGCCTACGTGGGCTGGGATAACCTGAGCTGGGAAACCTCGAGCAAGCTGACCAACAAAATCTGGACCTCCAATTCGCTCATAACGTCGATCACCCACCTGATCAGCCGGGCAAACGAAAACATGATAAGAATTGACGGCAACATGCTGGTTCTTTCCGCAGAGTTGGCCAACCCAAAGACCATCGAATTGAAAAGCGAGAACATCGAAATCGCCGGGTGGACTGACGTCCAATTGCCAGCGGATTTTCACTCCACGAATTCACTCAGTAACACATTCGGCCCCGAATCTGCGATCTTCATCGAATCATCCCAATCGCCCTTGCGCAGGATTTTTTTAGCCAACCTCAACACCGGGGTCGCGCGAGAGATCGAACCCCTCCGCGGCATCGATTTGATTGACTCCGTGGCCCTGTCGAGCGGCGAGTATTTTTTATCGGGAGAGAAAGATGGCGGGACCTCTACGTCCGCAGTCATGGTCAAGCCGGACCTGACATGGCAGGCCGTGACACTGCCGGAGAGCCTCGACATAAGTCGGTGGGTGAAAAGGCAGCAATGAATTCCAACTTTCAGGTCCACCCCTGATTTGTTTTTGCGGTATCATCGAAGCCTTCGGAATGTGCGGCTCTTTATCCTGCGACCGGGGAAACCGATGATCCGTTTTTCAATCTCGATCAGCTTGTTGATGGTGACTCTGACTGCCCATGCCGCTTCCAGACAAAAGACCGTGCCGGTTGTCCTTTGCCTGGGTGACTCCCTGACGGAGGGGTATGAAATCAGCCCGGACGCGGCATTTCCGGCCCTCCTCGACCAGAAGCTTAAGGAAAAATTTGGCCCGGAAGCCCAGGCGATCAACGCCGGAATCTCCGGGGCCACATCCGCCAGTGGAGAAGGACGGCTCAAATTCCAGCTCAAAGCCACTAAAAAGCCAACCCACATGATCTTGGCGCTTGGCGCAAACGACGGACTGCGTGGACTGCCGGTGGCAGAGATGAAGAAAAACCTGGAGACCACCATCAAGCTTGCGAAATCATCGGGTATCAAAGTCCTGCTTGCTGGCATGAAAGTCCCGCCAAATTATGGTGCGGGCTATGCCAAGTCGTTCGAAGCGACCTTCAAGACAGTGGCCCGTGAACAGCAGGTCTCCCTGATCCCGTTTTTACTGGATGGCGTCGCAGCCAACGCCAAGCTGAACCTTGACGATGGCATTCATCCCAATCCGGCCGGACATAAGATCCTGGTTGAAACCGTGTGGAACAAACTGGAGCCGATGTTGTGAGCAGCATGGCAATCGCACTCAAATCAGTCAGCAAGGCGTACTCAAGAAACCAGCAAACAGTTCCCGTCCTGAGCGGACTGGAGTTTGCAGCACCTGAAGGCAAAACCATCGCCATAACCGGACCTTCGGGCAGCGGCAAGTCCACCTTGCTAGGACTCCTCGCGGGACTGGATCACCCGGACTCGGGAACGATTGAGCTGGCAGGTAAAAAGCTGACGGGAATGTCGGAAGAAGCCTTGGCCAAGTTTCGCGCCCAGCACGTAGGGATTGTGTTCCAACAGTTTCACCTGCTGCAGACGCTCACGGCACTGGAGAACGTATCGCTACCACTTGAAATTGCCGGCAATCGTTCTGCGCGCGATGAGGCGCTCAAGCGCTTGGAGGCCGTGGGCCTTTCGGGCCGGACTGGACACTTACCGTCGGAGCTGAGTGGGGGTGAATGCCAGCGCGTCGCAATCGCACGGGCGCTCGTCGTGAAACCCAAGATCCTTCTTGCTGACGAGCCCAGCGGCAATCTGGACACCAGAACTGGCGAGAAAATCACGGAATTGCTGTTCGAACTGGTCAGAAAAGAGGGGACCACGCTGATCCTCGTTACCCACAACGAGGAACTTGCCCGGCGGTGTGACCTCAGGTTCCATCTGCGCGATGGCAAACTTCACGCGGCTCCGGCAGGAAATCTTGCATGATATGGCTTCGCCTCGCATGGCGTGAAATTGTCAATTCACGCAGGTTTGCAGCATTCTTCATGCTGAACATTGCGCTTGGCCTGGTCGGCTTCATCATGGTTGCTGCGCTCAAGTCTTCGATTGACCAAAGCCTCCGTGGCAAATCCCGGGAGATCCTGGGCGCAGACTTGAGTGTTTCTGCTTTCCGTCCGTTGACGAACGAGGAAACAACGCTGATCGACAACATGATGCCCCCCGGCACCGAAGTGGCGGGGGAATTCGGCTGGATCAGCATGGTGTCAGTGCCGCAAACCCAACCGGGAACTCCGGCGCCACCGGCCCGGCTTATGGAGATCCGGGCTGTAGATCCCCGATTCCCATTCTACGGACAAGTTGAATTTACCGGTATCGACGGAAAAACCGGAGATGGCACGATCTTCAAGCAGATGGACACGCAACCCATCGCGATCGCCGGACCAGAACTTTTCTACCAGCTTGATCGCAAACCTGGTGATGAGATCCGGATCGGAGACCAGATATTCACCCTCGCGGGCACCATAACATCCGATCCTTCGACATCAAGTGCGAGTTTTTCAATTGCACCGCGTCTTTACATGGGCCGGGCATGGGCCGACAGGACCGGACTGATCCAACGCGGAAGCCGCCTTACCCACGCACGCCTTTACCGGATCACAGCGCGGGATTTTGACATCGCACCCCTTGAGGCACAAATCAAGGAAGCACTCAAAACAAAAACTGAAATCCGCATAAGAAGCCACGAATCGGCTACCGACGAACTTGCACGGATCCTGAAATTCCTTGGCGACTATCTGGGCGTTGTTTCGATCATCGCGATCCTTCTTGCGGGCATAGGCGGCAACTATCTGATCTTTGCCCACGTCCGCGGCAAGATAAAAGAGCTGGCAATCCTGCAGGCGATCGGTGCAATGCCATCGGCTACCCGCTGGATCACATTGTGGCAAATGGTGATCCTTGGCTCTGCAGGCGCTGGGCTGGCTGTCGTCCTATCGTCAGCCATGCTGCCAGCCTTGCGGGATCTTCTGGCACCGTTTCTTGGCGCCAGCATCCACATCACAACCCAACCTGCATCCGTTTTTACGGCGATTTTGCTAGGCGCTCTGGGAGCGCCTGTGGCGGCACTTCCGGTCTTTGCCCACATCAAGGGAATGAATGCCGCCCAACTTTTTCAGGAGCACGAACACGCCACGCCAATGCCGCCACGGCAGTGGATCCTGCCAGCCTTGCCGTCCATCATCGTGATCTTCGGACTTGCAGCATGGCAAACCAAGAGCTTGCTCGCCGGCCTGTTGTTCCTGTTTGTCACTGGTGCGTCAGCCTTGATACTGGGAGTGGCCGGCGTGACGTTCCTGAAAGCGATTGCATGGCTGGCGGCCTTCACAACCGGATCAAACCAAAGCAGCGCGAGCACGCCATGGGCGCTGATGATGGCGCTTCGCAGCATGAGCCGTGCACGTCAGACAACCCTCATCTCTTTTGTCACGATGGGCCTTTGCGCAGCCTTGGTCAGCGCGGTGCCCCAAGTGCGGGCGATTCTGACGTCAGAGCTCAAGACGACAAAAACAGGAACCATGCCGGGCCTTTTCCTGTTTGACGTCCAACCGGAACAGGAACCAGAGATCCGCGCGTGGCTTGATTCAAAGGGCGCTCGCGTGGATCAGATGTCGCCCCTGATCCGGGCGCGCTTGGAGGAAATCAACGGCGTAAAACTAGGTGACACATTTGACAACATTCCCGGCACGCGCGAGCGGGAGACCGAGGAACGATTCAAAAACCGGACTTATAATCTCTCGGTCCGCGGCAATTTGTCGGCCAGTGAGCAATTGGTCGATGGCCGTCCGTTTGAAACAGTGCGCCACGATCCAGGGCGTCAGTCCTTGCCAGAGATCTCCATTGAAAAGAGATTCTCGGAACGTACAGGGATCAAGATCGGGGATGAGCTGCTCTTCAATATACAGGGCGTGATGATCAAAGGCCGGGTGGTAAACCTGCGACGAGTTCGTTGGGCCAGCTTCCAGCCAAATTTTTTCGTTCAGTTCCAGGAAGGGGTCATCGACGATGCCCCTCGAACCTTCATCGGCACCATCCCCGAGCTAGGTTTTGAAGCCACGCAGTCACTGCAAAGGGAGATGGCACAAAAATTCCCCAACGTATCGGTGGTCGATGTGAAATCTGCGGTCGAAAGAATCCTCGGCATTTCCGACCAGATCACCCTTGCCGTCACCGTCATGGCCATCATGTGCCTGGTCGCAGGCCTGGGGGTACTGGTATCGATCACCATACAACAGGCGAGAAGACGCGCCTTCGAGACTGCACTGCTGAAGGTTCTGGGCGCAAGTTTCAGCTCAGTGTACCAGCGCACGCTCGCCGAATCTGTGCTGACCGCACTTTTTGCCTCTGCCTGCGGATTCGTGGTCAGCTTTGGCGTTGCATGGGTCTTGTCACGCTTCGTCTTTGACGGCATCTGGGTCTTTGCATGGCGCGACGCGGCAGCACCGGCAGCCGTGATCCTTGTCCTTACCGTGGTTGTGACGATGGCTTTCTCGCGTTTGACGTTGGGGACAAAACCCCGGGCATTGCTTCAGGACACAAACCATTAGATCGATGGACCGTCGCCGCTTTCATCAAGAAGCAGCGCCGCCATCCATAAAAAATCTGTCCCTGAAAACGTGATGGAACATTCGCGTCGCTTCTCCAGCGCCTGGACGCCGGGCCTCTGCCATACATAGTCCGCACGCCGATCACAATCAGCAGGCAAGCGATCGTCAGGAAAGGCTGTCATGGCCATGAGCTGGGCCGCCATCGCCCGCCGCTTTTGCACCGACAGTGTATCTCCCGATGTCCGCCAAGCCAGCCAACGAAAGAAAAGATTCTCAGGTTCAGCAATGTAGAGGGACCGAGCCGTCCAAGCCTGGCGAAGTTCGCGTAATTGACCTGGGATCAAGGGATCAATCACGGTGGAAAGAGGGTCCACGACGTTCGCCGAAGGTCGGCTGCCGGGCGCCTTTTGCCGCGCAATTTCCATCTCCAACCAAAGGGTAAGTGCGACCAGGTGGGACCGATAATCACCCGTTGTCGTCAACGCGTCGAACTCTGTTGTCCAGAAGCTCATGCCAAGCTGGGAACCCTGCTGCCCCTGGTAATGTGCAATTTCATCAAACGCCGCGCGCAGACCGGGACTCATAAAGCTGACATAGAACGGCCCACGCGAGATGTAACCACTGAATCGCCACAAGTCGCTGCGGGTCAGGTCGATGGCATCTGTCGAGCCTGGGGGATTCTGGGAAAAGGCGGCCATCAAGCCCAGGATCATGTCACGGGACAGTGCCTTGTCCCGACAGCGTGGATGACGCCACCACCCACGTTCCGCATGACGGCTTTTCTGGATTGCTTCCCAGCCTGCCCGGGCAAGTTCGTAGTGTCCGAGCTTTTGCAGCGCAACGTAACGCAAGCTAGAGAACAACAGGGAGTCACACTGGTGAGTCGCTGACCCATCTGCCCTGCGATCAACGACCATGCCGTCTTCAAGGTTGGTTTGCTGGCTCCACTCTGCGTAGTCAGCAGCCTTCGCGGCCAGGCGTTGACCGGTTTCAGTCATCCGGAAAGGGACAGGCTGGATACCCTCGACGGATTGTCCGGATTCAAGGACAAGCGATTTCGCCATGAGGTGCGATGCGCGCTTCTGGTTGATCAGGCTGTAGCTCACCACGACAAAGTGAGTGACAACAACGTACAGGGCGAAAATAGCAGACGGCGCAGCCACCCAGACAAAGAATGCACGAAATTTTTTTTTAGTTTGTTTGCGCATAAGAGGGCGGGGAGCGATCCCCATCAGGACCCTCTCCCCACAGGAAGAGAACGGACAATGCGCAAAAAATTAAAACCCGCCCAGGTTTGGGCGGGTTTTTACATTGGTTTCAGGATCTTGCGTTACATTAGGGCGACCTTAAATCTGCACCTTGAAAGCCAGGTTCGGCTCCACGTAGGCAGTCTCCATCTGGGCTAGTTGGAGCTTTCCAGACATGTCCCAGTTGACGGCGTGCCATTTCGTGAATTGATCAAGAACCCAGATTCCTGACTGTCTGCCGCCGTTTCCGCTCTTGCCATTGCCACCAAATGGAAGGTGCGCCTCGGCGCCGGTGGTGGAGTTGTTGATGCTCGACATGCCGGCCGTAATGCCTTGCTTGAAGCGATAAACCAGCGACGGGTTATTGGTATAAACCGCAGAGGACAAGCCGTAGCCGTGGTCATTGGCCATGGTGAGCGCCTCCTCGAAATCCTGGAACTTCATGACGTTGAAAAGCGGACCAAAAGTCTCTGTCCGGTAAATCTTGTCGGTCATCTTCACGTTCAACAAGATGTTCGGACGGGCGTAGAAACCGTTTTCCGCGTCACCTTTGAAGTGGCTCCAATCGACACCGTGGCCAATCCAGCCACCTTTTCCAAGCGGCATCTCATGGTGTTTCTCCACCAACGTTTCCAAGTGGGAGAGGTGATTTTTCAGAAAGCGTTCGCTGATGAGCGGCCCGTACATGATGTCCTGCCGCATCGGATCACCGATGACAACTTTCGATGCCCGATCGACGAGCTTGCCCACAAACTCATCGTGGATGGCAGCATCGAGGATTAGATTGCCGAGTGAAGTACACCGTTGGCCTCCGGTGCCAAATCCACTGAACAATGCACCTTCCACTGCAAGATTGATGTCGGCGTCGCGACACACGATCATCGGGTTTTTACCACCAAGTTCAAGACAAGGAACCTGCAGGTTTCGTCCGCAAGCCTCGCCTATGCGTCGTCCGACTTCGGTCGAACCAGTGAAACCGATCTTGTCAAAAAGACCTTCGTCGATCAGTTCGACCATGGCTGCGCCGGTGGTCGGACCCTGGCCAAAGACCGTATTGAACACTCCCCGCGGCAATCCAGCCTGGTGCAGGAGTTCGGTGAACCAATAGCTGGTCGCAGGAGCATCCTCGCTCGGTTTCCAGACACACGTGTTGCCGGCGACAAGCGCCGGAACAAAATACCAGGAAGGGACTGCGAACGGAAAATTACAGGCTGTCATGCACCCAAAAACGCCCACCGGACGCCGGTAGGTGAAAAGTTCCTTGTTGGGCATTTCTGACGGGACGGTCTGGCCATAAAGGCGGCGTCCTTCCGAAATAAAAAAGTTACAGGTATCAACTGCTTCCTGAACTGATCCCAAAGCCTCACGAAGTGGTTTACCGATTTCACGGGCCACCACCTTGGCCAACGCTTCTTTATTCTCTTCAATCAGGCGTCCGAAGTTTGCGATGATCCCGGCACGCACGGGGGCCGGGGTCTGCGACCATGACTTGAATGCCTTGCGAGCGGCATGCGCAGCTTCGCGGACCTGGTCCTTGCCGGCCTCGCCGAACTCACCGATGACGTCCTTGCGGTTTGCGGGATTGATGCTCGAAAAAGTCGCACCACGGCCCTCGATCCATGTTCCATCGATATATGCTGACAGCTTGCGGTTCTTGTACATGACACATCCTCCTGGGTCGGGGTAACATCCCCCAAAAGCCCGCAGACTGCAACAACGAGGGTGATCCATTGAGCAACGAAGAGGAACGCCGGAAGGCCGCCAGGTGCCCGGTTTGCCAGGGCCCTGCAGTGATCCACGACGCGGCCACGGGCCATATCCGATGCCGTAACTCACTGTGTATACAGAACCATGCCAGCCAAAAATGTCCGCGGTGTGGCTCCGAGACCATCGCGGATGTCCGGCCAAAAAAAGACAAGTCAGGTCACGAGTATACGTGCGCGGACTGCGCGCACGTCTGGTAGCTGCCCGGGTGCTGAAAAGGGGTGAGATGCAAGGCGCGACGCCGACGAGGACCGGAGGCAAGGAGCAACGCCGCTGATCGCCCCTTTTCAGCACCCTGTCAGCCGCCGACGGTGCCGGCCATGTCGAATACCGGCAAGTACATGGCGATAACGATGAAGCCGACGACCGAGCCGATACTGACAATCATTACGGGTTCTATCAGGGAAAGCATGGTCTTTACGGCAAGGTCGACTTCCTCTTCGTAAAACTCAGCCACTTTCATCAACATCTCGTCGAGGGCTCCGGTGGCCTCACCTACCTCAACCATGGAGATCACCATGGGTGGGAAAAGGCCGTCCTTGGTCAAGGGGGTGCTGAACTTGACTCCCTGCTCAATCTCGGCGCGGACATTGAGGATAAATTCCTCAACCCTCTTGTTCCCTGCGGACGCTGCGCAAATGTTCAGTGCTTCGAGCAGGTTCACACCGGCCTTGAGCATGGTGGAAAGGGTCGAGCAAAAACGTCCGACTGAAACCTTCCTGACCAGGTCACCAATGACCGGCGCAAGAAGCATCGCACGGTCAAATTGACGCCGGCCTGGCTCGGTATTGCGATAAAAGTTGAGACCGACGATGGTCACTATGATACCGGCGAAGACGAACAAGACGTTGTCACGGAAAAAATTGGAAATATCCACCACGACCTGGGTCAATGCCGGAAGCTCCCGGCCTGACTCCTGGAACTGCTTCGCAAAGGTTGGCACGACAAATGCCAGCAATGCTGAAATCACAGCCGTAGCAGCAACCACCACGACTGCCGGGTAAACCATGGCGGACTTCACCTGGGATTTGATCTTCGCAGCTTTCTCGATATACGTGGTCAAACGCATCAGAATGTTGTCGAGACTTCCGCTGGTCTCTCCCGCGCGCACCATCGCCACGTAAAGTGTATCGAAGATCGCTTTGTGGCTACGCATTGCCTCACTAAGCGTCTTGCCGTTTTCCACGTCATTCTGAACCTTCCGCAGCGCCGCGCCAAAAACCAGGTTCTTTTGCGAGGAACCCAGAACACTCAAGGCCTGGATCAAGGGCACTCCACTGGAGAGCATGGTTGCCAGCTGCTTGGTGAATACGACAACTTCCCGTATCCCGGGAGCGCCGCTCCCAATAATGATCTGCATGTTCCCGGCTTGGTCCCGGACCATCTTGAACAGGACAAGGTTGATTTCATCGGAAGATGCCGCACCACTTTTACTTCCGGCTTTTGCGGCGTTCTTCTTCTGGATCGAGATGACTTTCTTGCCTTCACGCGTCAGGCGAGAACGCACAACGGAGTCGGAAGGGCCGGTCATCACGCCCTCGACGCTTGATCCGTCCTTGTTTCTCGCCTTGTACGCAAATTCAGCCATCGTTTGTCCAAATATCCGGGTTTAAATTCAAGCCGCTGCGATCTGCGGCGTTTCGCCGTCGTCATCGGGAGCCGTATTTTGCACAGCCTCTGTAAAAGATATTTGTCCGGATGCCATTTTCATCAGCGCAGACTGACGAAGGGTGCGCATCCCATTGGCCATCGCAACCCGCTTCAACTCCATTGATGCCGCATTGCGCATGATTGCCTCGCGGACAGGATCGTTCACTTTCAGAATTTCATGGACTGCAACCCGACCCTTGTTCCCGGTATTGCCACACAAACTGCATCCGGCGCCCTTCATTGGCTTGATCCGCGAAGCAAACTGGGGCGATATCCCGGCACGGGCCAACATATCGGGCGTCACGGACTCATCGGTCGTCTTGCATTTCATACAAATCTTGCGGACAAGGCGCTGTGCCGTGATGCAATTGAGGGCTGACACAAGGTTGAATCCCTCGACGCCCATGTTAAGCAAACGGTTGATCGTATCGGGCGCACTGTTGGTGTGCAGAGTTGACAACACCATGTGGCCAGTGAGCGCTGCCTTGACCGCAATCTCTGCCGTTTCCAGGTCCCGGATCTCTCCGACCATGATGATGTCTGGATCCTGCCGCAGGAAAGATTTCAGAGCTTCCGCAAAGGTCAGCCCGATATCAGGCTTGGTCTGAACCTGATTGATGCCTTCGATATTGTATTCGACTGGGTCTTCCGCGGTCATGATGTTGTCGCTCTCCTGGTTCAGTTCCGAGAGAGCGGAGTAAAGGGTGGTGGTCTTTCCCGAACCTGTGGGGCCGGTCACAAGCACCATGCCGTAAGGGCTGTGAATCGAGGCCATGAACTTGTCGAGCTGGTCCTGATCCAGGCCAAGCTGGGTCATGTCGACTTTCAGCGCAGACTTGTCGAGGATACGAAGTACGATCTTCTCGCCGTAAACTGTCGGAAGGGTACTTACCCGGTAGTCCACGGGATTGGAGCCCATCAGGATGTTGATCGCGCCGTCCTGTGGAAGGCGGCTTTCGGCGATGTCGAGGCGGGACATGATCTTGATACGTGTCATCAGGGCCGCCTTCATGTTTGCGGGCGGTCGAGTAAGCTCCAGAAGTACACCGTCGATCCGCAAACGGACCCGCACATAGGTCTCATAAGGTTCGATATGGATGTCAGACGCACCGCGTGACTGCGCCTCCAGCAGGATGTAGTTGACCAGTTTGATGACCGGTCCATCCGTATCAAGGTTACCGGCTCCGATCTGGGTACGCTTGACGCCCAGCACATCCACGGCAGTTTCAAGATCCTTGCCCTGCCGTTCCAGTTCTGAAAGATCGCCCGAGCTGCGACCGTAGTATTTTGCCAGGGCATCGATGATGTGACTTTCGGCCGCCAGGACCGGGCGTGCGAACAAACCTGTCTTGAAGCGGACAGTGTTGATCGTCTCCAGTTCCCGCGGGTCGGCCATGGCGATGGTGACCTCATTCGGGCCTTGGGCGACCGGGATCACCTTCAATTTCATAGCTACTTCGCGAGGTACCAGCTCTACGATGGTACGGGGAATGTCCATTTCGTCGAGACGAATCTTGGGGACACGGTAAACCTGGGACATCGCTTCCAGAAAGCGATCCATGGGGACCAGCTCCAGGACCTCGATCGCATACGTCAGGCTGACTTCGGACTTTACCGCATGGACCTCGGCCTTCTGCAGCTGCTCTTCCGACAAGCCCAGAGCTTTTTTGATAATTTCTCGAAAAGTAACCATGCCGGTTTTATCGGCATCGGAGCAAAATTGTTAACGTCTGGGAGCAGGATTATGCCGCTGCAAGGCGGAGATCGACCGGATACGGCTTTGGTAAAAAATCAAAAGTTGCCGATTTCCGTACCGTAAATGCGCTTTGCGCCGGCATGGCTATGGCGGACGGCCTTTAGCTGAACCCAGGCCAGACGGGCGAGCATGGCTTGCTCGTCAAAATCAACCGATTTAATTAAACTTTTCAGATACTTGCGGATGATTTGAGCCACCTGAGGCGGATGTACGATCAGACCATTGCCCAGCCAGGCCGAATCTCCGTCTGGAAACACAAACCCCTGAAACAACGCACCCACGGTGAAACCGCGGAAGCTCTCATTGTGCTTGCGGCGCACATTGTAGCCATCCCCAGTCCGCAGATCCCGGATGGTCATGCCGTCTTCCGGCGACACAGTGAGGATTTCAAAAACCGAGTGCCGGAAGGACTCCATCGCCTCGATCAGCTTGCCGCCCCTTTCGGGGTCGTCGATAAGGGCCGGAGCGAAACGCAGGAATGGGGTTGCCGGACCCTGGCCAGGAAGCGGGCGAAGCAAAACAAAATGGTCCAGGAAATAACTCATACGCGATTCAAAGAAAGGGTCTTCGGGGAAGACCTTGCCGAAGAGGGTATGGAATTCGTCCTTTGCGCGCACAAAGGCATCCTTGCCAAACTCCTGCTCGGAGCGCATGACTACGGCCTCGATCAGCTGGTCTGTCGTCTGGGGGCTGGCAGTCACTGGCGTTTACCTCATCGGAGCGGGTAGCTTCGAGGCCACATGTACACGAAAGTTCCAGCCCACGGAATGCGAAAGGGCATGGAAATCCATACCCTGAGGACTTTTCCCGATACACCGCGGCTGGACACCGGGGACGCGACCGCATCGCCGGCCTGAGGACTCAGGATAACATCTTCCATTGGAACATATAAGCCGCCCTCTCGGTAGACCCGCTGGACCTCTCTTTTCAAAGCGATTTCGGACAATTGAGAGGATTTAGCTGCCAAGGCCGTCAGGGCAGGTGCCGCCCGCCAGGCCGCGTAGCCGGCCTGAACAGCTCCCGCTACCATTTGACCTGCTGCAGCCAGAACAAAAAGCACAGCCAAGACGGCGAGCAGCCCGTGGGTCCACGGACAACCTTGACGCACGGGATCGCGGCGCGAACCAGGCCGGCCATTCGCGGTCACACGGGCGGTGTGTTTTTTCCCTTTTGCTGCCACAACAACTCCGGCACTCCAGCTTCCTGCGAGATAACCCTGCTGGCGACAAAAAACCAGTCACTCAGCCGGTTGAGGTAAATCGACACCTCCTCGCGGATGGTATCTTCACCGGCCAACGCGACAACGGCACGTTCCGCCCGCCGGCATACGGTGCGCACAACATGGGCCAGGGAGTTGGCCGGATGACCGCCGGGCAAGACAAAGTTGGCTAGCGGCTCGAGTTGGTTGTTGAACTCATCTATTTCCTGCTCAAGGCGCGACACAGATTCGTGACTGACAACCTGCTGGCGGCTGATATCCAGTGCGTCGATCGGTGTTGCGAGTTCACCACCAACATCAAAAAGTTCGTTCTGAATGCGGCGCAGGCGGGTGGTCAGTTCGGCAATCTTTGGCAGATGTTTCTGCTGGTCCATGATGTGCAACTGGTCTCTGAGCATGCCGGCAAAGGCATTCAGTTCATCAATCGTGCCGTAGGCATCGATGCGAAGATGATACTTGGGTACTTTGCTGCCATTGGCCAGGTAGGTAAGACCCTTGTCGCCAACCTTGGTATAGATTTTTGTCAAACGCACCGGCCGATCCTCCACGGACAAGCCGCCAAGTTAGCTGGTATTTTTGGCTCCAGAAACAGGAAAAGCCGCCATCCAGCTTTTGTCCAACCGGATGGCGGCCCATTATCACCCTGCAATCAACCGGTTTAGTCGAATTCTGCGTCGCCGCTGGCGCCGCCCGTGGTGACCCTCTCCTGACGATTGACCGACTCGCGAAGCTTGTCGGAGGGGTGGAAAGTCACGACGCGACGGGCAGTGATTTCGATGCGCTGTCCCGTGTGGGGATTGCGGCCCGGTCGCGAACGCTTTTCCTTGACGGTCCACTTGCCGAATCCGGAGATCTTGACCTCGCGGCCGTCTTCGAGCTTCTGCTTGATTTCCTCGAGCACGGTCTCAAGGATGTCCTTGGCTTCCTTGACGGGAAAGCCGACTTTGTCGCGGATCATTTCGATCAGGGTGTCCTTGGTCAACGTCATGGGAACTCCTTGCCTCCGGAAATCTTCAACACGCAACCGCGCGTGCCTTGGGAACGTTTTTCACCTTTGAAACTGCAAGTTCCTAAAATATATTACCAACTTCCGCCCGGGACGGAAAGAAACCGGGCCCGGCTGCATGAAAATTTTGCGCCGTTCGCTGATGCACACCGGGGTGGTGGAACATGACAAGTCAAAAGAAAAAACGGGTACTTACCGGTTCCCGGGCCACCGGGATGCCACACCTGGGCAACTATTTTGGTGCTTACAAGCCGGCGATAGACCTTCAAGATCGCTACGAACTCTTCCTGTTCTTGGCAGATTTCCATGCGCTCAACGAACACTACAGCCCGGAAGAAAATCGCCGCAATTCCCTGATCCTGGTCGCTGCATTTCTGGCTTGCGGACTCGATCCCGTCAAAAGCCTTCTTTACGCCCAATCGGCGGTGCCCGAGGTCAACGAGCTGGCCTGGATCCTCAGCTGCCAGGTTCCCTACGGTGTGATGGCTCGAGCCCACTCCTTCAAGGATGCGCAGGCCAAGGGGATCGAAGTCAACATGGGCGTCTTCAACTACCCGATCCTGATGGCGGCGGACATCCTGCTGTTTGATGCCAACCTGGTGCCCGTAGGGCAGGACCAGAAACAGCACCTTGAGATGACCCGCGACATGGCCCAAAGATTCAACCATCACTTCGGCCAGGCCCTGGTGATTCCTGATCCGATGATCTCGGAAACCGTTGCCATCGTGCCGGGCACAGACGGCGAGAAAATGAGCAAGTCGAAGAACAATACGGTCGCCCTCTTTGCCAGCGACAAGGACTGGAAAAAGCAGGTGATGAACATCGTCACCGATGCAAAGGGCCTGGCGGACTCGAAAAATCCCGATACTTGCAACGTCTTCAAACTTTTCACCCTTGTTGCCAATGAAGGGGAGGTCCGTGCCATGCGTGAAAAGTATGTTGCTGGCGGCTATGGCTACGGCCACGCAAAAATGGATCTCCTGGAAAAGATGAAAGTTGTGTTCGGACCCATGCGTGACAACTTTGACAGCTGGATGCAACGCCCAGGCGACTTGCGCGACATCTTGCACGAAGGTTCAAAGAAGGCACGCTCACTTGCGACGGAAAAATTGAACATGGTGCAGGAAAAGCTTGGCTTGATTGGCCGGCCGTTCTGAGCATCGAAAAAATACGACAAAAGAGGCCTTCATGACGCAAGGACGCGCGAAGCTGGGTTGGATTGCCATTGGCACTGCGATGATTTTACTCGCGGCAGCGGGTGGCTACGCCTGGCATCTTGTCAAGCGACAAGGGCTTGCCCCAAAGGAATATGCTGCCCACCTGGGCTCCGCTTCGGTTCAGTTTGACGACCACGGCATTCCCACAATCGTGGCCTCGGACTGGAATGCAGTCGCAGAGGCGCAGGGATTTGTCGTCGCCAGCGAGCGCATGTGGCAGCTTGACCTGATGCGGCGCAAGGCTGCGGGCAGGCTGGCGGAGTGGTTTGGCGCGAAGGCACTGGACCACGACAAACGTCTGCGCAGTGAGGGACGGCTGACGGTAGTTGCCAAATCGGTTGAGATGCTGCCTCAAAGCCAGCGCGAGTTTTGCGAAGCTTACGCGAAGGGCATCAATTCGTTCATCCGCGCATTTCCCGGACGATGGGGAATCGAATACGCCTTGACCAGCGAACAACCTGAACCTTGGCGTTGCGACGATACCCTGCTGGTTATCCTGTCGATGGCAGACATCCTCGCGTCCGGTAGCCGCGATGAATGGATCCAGCAGAAGTGGCGAAAGGTACTTCCCCGTGAATGGGAAGAGTTCCTGTACACGAAGGAACATCCGTGGAACCGGCCCTTCTTCAATGTGCGGGAGAAAGCTGCGCTAAGGCTTCCACCGGAATCCCTTGCGATTCCTGCCCAGCCACTCAATGGCGACGAGCTCGCTGCCACGGACGACATGGTTGCGACGCATGAAGCGATTGGCAGCAATTCATGGGCGTGGAGGGGGAACTCGGGGGCTTACCTGGCCAACGATCCTCACCTGGGACAAAGCACCCCGCAGCTCTGGTACGCTGCACGCTTGAAAGTGTCGAACGAAGACTGGGTCGCCGGTGTGACCCTGCCGGGGCTTCCCGGAGTGATCATCGGCATGAATCCACATATTGCCTGGGCATTCACCAACGTCGGCGAAGATGTCGACGATTTGCTGGAAGAACGCCTCGATGCGAGCGGCACAAAATACCTTGCTGCAAGGACCAACGGGAATGAAGAGTGGCGAGCCGTCGAAGTTACGAGCGAGCTGGTGAAGGTAAAGGGTGCGCCGGCCGTAACGATCGAAGTCAGAAAAACGCACCGCGGTCCGCTGATTGAGCTTCCTGCCGGAAGCGGCAAGTTTTACAGCCGCCAGTGGCTGGGCCTCATCCCTGGCCGTCTTGGACTGCCCTCGCGCGAGCTCGCCAGTGTCAAGGACTGGAATGACTTCAACTCTGCCGCCGATCATTTCACGCTACCCGCACAGAACATGCTGATGATGGATCGCAAAGGCAACATCGGTTACCGCGCATCGGGCACCGGTGTCATCCGGCGGGTTGACGGACGCATTCCTCAGCCGGCGCTGGAGGGCGAATGGGCAGGTTTCGCGCCACCGGCGGAGCGTCACCGCATGTGGATCGAGGCAGAACCGGGCAAGGTGTCGAGCATGGCCACAGCCAACCAGCGCATGTGGGTCGACCGCTATGGCCACAACTGGTACGGGGAAGACCGGCAGGAACGGATTGTCAGCCTGCTTTCCAGCGGCAACGCCCACACACAAAGGGACATGCTGGAAATCCAGCTCGACGTAACATCCCGCTTTCGTCGGCAGCTACTGCAATGGGTGGCTGACCGCGGCGTAGCAGCCGCCGGCCGGGAGGCCGAACTCAAATCGCGCTGGATACGCTGGGACGGTTCCGGAAAGAGTGATCCCGCTTCCTTCGGAAACAGCATCCAGGCGGAAAAACTGATTTTCAAAGTTCTCATTGGACGCGTCCGCGCCCACTTCAAGCCGGCCCTGGACGAAGGAGATCGCTATGATTGGGATCTTGACCGTGCATGGCTTCTTGCCCTGCTGGACAACAAAGGCAGCTTCGGGCTGTTTGGACTGGAGGAGACGTCACTGGCAACTTCGGTAATTCAAAAGATTGCAGCCACAGAAGAGGCCCCCTTCCAGGAAAAGAACGCCTGGAACGGCCAACATCCATTTGTCGGGAAGGTCCCGCTGGCCGGCTGGTTTTTCCGGACAAAAAAATACGATCAGTACGGATATTCGGACGTCGTGAGGGCCGAAAAACCGGACCACGGCCCGTCTGTACGGCTGGTATGGAACATGGCTGTGCCGGCGGAAAGCACATGGATGTTTCCGGTCGGGCAGTCCGGACACTTGGGCTCCAGGAATTATGCCGACCTGCAGGGGAAATGGGCTGCGGGGGAAATGATGAAAGTGTTGCCGGCTGGATTCTAGCCCCTTGCGGGGCGGCTTCCGGTCGATATAATGCGGTCAATATTCAGGTTAAACCGGTTGGAGGAAATTCATGATCGAGGTCAAAGGCCTGTCCAAGAGGTACGGACAACTGCAGGCCCTGAACGATGTCTCGTTCACGGTCGAGAAGGGGCAGATCGTCGGCTTCCTCGGCGCAAACGGTGCCGGGAAAACCACCACAATGGACATCCTTTGTGGTTGTTCAGGTGCGGACGGTGGCAGTGCAAAAATCGCGGGGTTTGATATCACCGAACAGCCTATTGAGGCGAAGAAGCGGCTTGGTTACTTGCCGGATGTCCCTCCGCTGCACACGGAAATGACGGTAGAGGACTTTGTGACGTACGCAGCGAAGCTGCACAAGGTCCCGCTCAATGCGCTCAGTGCGCGTGTCAACGACACGTTGCAAAGACTCTCCCTGATGGAAGTGCGCTCGCGCCTGGTGGGCAACCTGTCCAAGGGTTACCGGCAGAGGGTTGCACTTGCCCAGGCGATCGTCCACGACCCGGAAGTCCTCGTGCTGGACGAACCGACCGAAGGCCTTGACCCGGGCCAGATCGTGCAAATCCGCGAACTGATTCGTTCCCTTGCAGGTAAGCACACGATCCTGCTCAGCTCCCATATCTTGTCGGAAGTGCAAAACACTTGTGACCGGATCATCATTATCAACAAGGGCCGGATTGTTGCGCAAGGAACCTACACGGAGCTGACGCGCAATCTTGCTGCTGAGTCAACATTCCGGCTGCGCGTTGCACGGGACGCCGGCAATGCACTCGTCAAAATCAAAAACCTGCCCGGTGTCGTGCACGCAAAACTCGAAGAGAGCCAGCTTGGTGACATACAGGCAATTGAATTCGGGATGGAGAGCTCTGCCAAAGAAAACACGCCCGAAGAAGTGACCAAGGCGGTCATCGAAGGTGGTTTTGGCTTCCGCGAACTGTCCAGAAAAAACAAAACCCTGGAAGACGTTTTCTTCCAGGCCACGCGATAAGGGGGCGGGAAAATGAGCGTTATCCTGACCATTGCGAAAAGGGATCTGAAGGCCTACTTTGTGTCGCCAAAAGGCGGCGCAATCCTGTTTTTCTTCCTTATTTTCATGGGTTCGTTCTTTCAGAACTTTGTCGCCTCGTACGTAGAGTATCAGCAACGAGCTGCCTCCATGGGTGGGCAGGCGCCAACCTTGGAACAACTCATCCGCGCATTTTTCTACAACTTCAACTTCATCATGATCCTGGTGATCCCTGCCGTGACCATGGCCCTTTTTTCTGAGGATAAGCGAAACGGGTCCCTGAGACTTCTCCAGACTGCCCCCGTTAGCGCTGCCCAGATTGTTCTCGGCAAGTTCATGGCGGCCGTGTCGATCATGACGATCGTCCTGGTGGCCAGCTCGGTTTATCCGTTGTACCTGGTCAAGTATGGCAATCCAGACACGGCAATCATTGGTACCTCACTGCTCGGCATTTTCCTGCTCATGACTTCGCAGCTCGCCTTCGGATTGTGGGTCTCATCGCTAACCAGCAATCAGTTCCTTGCGTTCCTTTTCACCATGTTTGGACTGTTCCTGCTCCTGGTACTCAACTGGCTGGCACCGTCTTTGACTGGCGGGGGTATCGCTGAGAAGATCATCAAGTACATCGCATCAACCGACCACCTTGATGTCTTTTTGAAGGGCATGATCTCCGTCAGTAATCTGACCTACTTCCTTTGCTTCACTGGTTTGTTCCTTTTCCTGACCAATGTCTCACTCGATTCCGAGCGCTGGAGGTAATCGACGATGCGTCCAGAATTTCTTTTCATTCCTTTTGGTGCTGTCCTGGTTGCTGCTATTTCAACGGCTGCTTCAAAGGCATTTCCCGCAGCCACCTGGATTCTTTATGGTGGATGGCTGTCTGCCCTGGCCCTTGTTGTCCTCTGGGTTGTCCTTGACCTGGCTAATTTCAAGGCAATGTTCGCCCGCAAGGGCGCCAAGTACGGAGCAAGCTCAGGTGTCGTCGTATTGATGGCCATCGCAGTCCTTGCCGCGATCGCAACCCTGACTTCACGACCGCGCTTCGACAAGAGCATTGACCTGAGTAAATCGAAGGTGAACACCCTCGCAGACCAGTCTCACAAGGCGATCGACACGCTCGAGAAACGAAAGGTTGACGTTGAGGTCATCGCGTTCTTCCAGGACCAGGAAGCCAAGAAGCAATTCCAGGACCTGATCGGCCTCTACCTTTCCAAAGGGGCTAACTTGACGGTCGACTACGTCGACCCCAACCGTGACCCGACGCGAGCCATCGGCGAGAAACTGACTTCTGGCAATACGGTCATCTTTCGCTCCAAGTCTGGTCAGACATCACAAGAAGCGCGGATCACAACTTTCAACGAGGAAAAGGTCACCAACGCGTTGATCAAGGTGCTCAAGGAGAAGCCGAAGCAAATTTACTTCACCAAAGGGCACGGCGAGAATGCGGTGCGTGGCACCGAGCCGGCAGGCCTCAATATGATGATCGTGGAGCTTGAAGGGAACAAATACGAGGTCAAGGAACTTTCTCTCCTGGAAGAGGCAAAGGTTCCTGAACAGGCCGACCTGGTGGTGATCGCTGGTCCCAAATATGACTTCAAAGTCGAGGAGACCCGGCTTCTGGAGGAGCACTTGAAGCGCGGTGGCGGGCTGCTGGTGATGGTCGAGGCCATGGTTCCCGTTCCAGCGCTCAATGGATTGCTCGAAAAATACGGCATCAAGGCATCCAGTGACCTGCTCATCCTGCGCCCGGATGACCCCCGGGCTGCATTCCTTGGGCAAAACAACGCAATCGTGACTGATTTCGACAGCACGAGTCCGCTCACCAAGGACTTCGCAGCCCAAAGCAAAGTTGCAGTGATCCTGCCCAGCTCAAGGTCCGTTGAGGAAGTTCCAAACAATGCCGCGGGCATGAAAGTGTCGATGGTGGCAAAAACAGCTCCCATCATTATTCGTGTTAAAAACGTGAACTCCCGCGCGGACGTGGGAGCAGGCAAAATCGGCAACGAACGTATCGAGTCCGGCACCTTCCCGGTGATGGCAGTAGCAACGGGTAAACCAACACCACCACAGACGGCAAAGGCAGACGACAGCAATGGGCCAGCAACGGACACGCCTGCCGTAGCAGAGGGTCAAGCTGGCAAACAAGAGACGCGGATCGTCGTCGTGGGATCGGCTCAGTTTGCGACAAACCAAGCCGTCTCTGGTCAGGAAAACCGGGACTTCTTCTTGAATGCAATCACCTTCCTGCTTCAGGACGAGGACTTTATCTCGATCAGACCTAAAGACCCCACAGCAAGCACACTCAACCTGACGACTGAGATGAGCCGCTTGAACCTTCTGTTGCTCACGTGGATTTATCCTCTCGTGTTCCTCGGTGCAGGCGTCGGCTTCTGGATGTGGAGGCGCGCAGCTTGATGAAACAACTAAAGACCGCGGGCCTTCTGGCTGCCGCATTGCTAGTCCTGGGTGGAATCGCCACCTGGGACGAATGGCAGACCAAGAAGGACGACAAGAAAAAAGAAACCGAAAAAAGGCTGCTCAGCATTGAGCCGGAGAAGATTACCGCCCTTGAATTCCTGAACCAGGAAGGCAAGGATCCTGTGGATATCTCCTTCGAGAAAAAAGATGGAAAATGGCAGATCCTGCGCCCGACAAGCCTTCGAGCCGATCAACAGGCTGTGGATAACCTGTTGACAACACTGAGGGATTACAAGTTTGAACAGATCGTGGACGAGGCGACTCAAAATCCGGGTGCCTTTGGCTTGGACAAGCCTCGTCGCGTGATCAAAATCAAATCGGGTGAAGCTGAAACGATTCTGAAGGTGGGCAGCAACGCTCCGGTCGGGTATTCCGTTTACGCGATGATCGACGGCAGCCCCAAGGTATACGTCGGTAGCCAGTACCTTGCCGTTTCGACTGGCAAGTCCCTTCACGACCTGCGCGACAAGTCCTTGTTGGCAATCGATACGACCACGATCAAAACGGTTGAACTGACGCGGCCAGGCCAGTCGAAGACGGTGCTTGAAAAAGCTGACGGAACCTTCGGTATCGTCAAGCCAGAAGTCCTGCCCGCCGACCAGACTGCGGTCCGCAACTTCGTGGACGACATCGCCAAAGCAAACGCTCTGGCATTTGATGATGCCCCTTCGGCTGCGACCAAAAAACTTTTCTCCGGCAAACTTCTTTCGGAAGTGCGACTAGCCCAACAAGACGGCACACAAACCACGATCAAGTTTATCGAGCAACCGGGGAAACTAAAGGCATGGGCCGGCGGAAACTCACCCGTGGTGGAACTGAGCAGTGACTTCAGGACCAAAATCTCGAAGTCCAGCCAGGATTTCCGGGATCGCAAGGTGTTCAATCTGGTCGGTGACAAGGTGTCAAAAGCCGTGGTCGACGGGAAGTCGTTCGAGAAGAAAAATGGCGACTGGTTTCCGGCCGGGGATGATAAGAATCCTGCAACCAAGGTCCGTGCCCTTATTGTTGACCTTGAGTTCCTCAAGGCATCCGAAATTCTTTCCGCCTCTGACAAGATTGTTAAGGAGTCAACCAGCGGTGCTCCTGCACACAGCTTGAAGCTGACCTTGGATGGGCAGACTGACGCCATCGAAGTCAGCATATGGGAGAAGAAGAATTCGCCCGAGTCGTACATCCTCAAGCATTCTGCTTCCAAGGCAGTATTTGTCGTCGGGAAGTCCTCGATCTCTGCGATCGAATCCGCCACCAAAGGGGATGCAGCTACGGTGACGCCCAATCTTGGTTCGTCAACACCGGGCGACGATGCCAAGGGCCTTTGATCAGTTGTTCTCACCTATTTGATTGTTTGACCGCCGCGCCCCCAGGGCGGCGGTCATTGAACCACCGACAACAAGGACAACGCCGGCAAGAAGCAAGGGTGTCATCGCTCCTGCTGCCACGTCTGCGGCAAAATAGGTAATCACCGGGGTCAAGGCAAGCACTGCACTTACGCGGGTTGCGTCCCAGCGTTTGACCGCCTCTGCAAAACATCCGTAGGCAATCACTGTATTTACGCAGCAAAAGAGTAGCGTCCACCACTGGAAGCTCCCCTTGAGACCCAACACCTGAGACGGGTTTGCGAGGGGTAACAAAATGATCGTTGCGCCGGCGTATCCGCAAAGAAGGATGAAGGAGCTGGGAAAGCGCGCCACGAGAAGCTTCTGAATCAAGGCATAAAGGGCCCAGGCAAGAGCGGCCAAAACGACAAGCCAGACACCGGTCCCCTGCTGTGCAACTCCGCCAGCGGCAGAACCATCAACTCCCCGAACTGACATTTGCCCACTATAAAAAAGCCAGAAGCCACTGATCATGACCAGAAATCCAGTCACTTGGCGACGTCGGATGGATTCCGAGAAAAACAACCAGCTACCCAGGGCAAGAAAGAATGGACCAAGCTGAATGGTCACCTGCGCAAGAGGTGGAGCGACCAGATCTAAACCCGCAAGGAAAAGCCAGTAATTTGCTGCTAGCGCCAGAGCCACTCCGCATAGATAGCCAATGTTCTTGCGGGAGAATGATTTCGATGGCGGCCAACTGCGGGTCACGAGGTAAAACCCGCCGACGGTCACCGTGGCAAAAACAAAACGGATCCATGTGATCGTCACCGGGTCGATCACCTCCAAGACACGCTTGAGGGCGACGGGCAGCGTTCCCCACATGGTCGCAGTGACGATGCTCAAGGTGAGGCCCGCACTATTTCCACGTGAAGTCTTCTTTGCTGATCGAGCATTCAAGGGGACGTTCTCCGTCTGCGGGTCATGAAAGCAAAAGCACCAAAGGCACAGAGAAGACAGGCCGCGGCTACTAATTGCGGGGGCGAGAACTCCAAACCAGAAACGTGCAGAGGCGGCCCGCGCCAGTCAGCGCGGAAAGGCTCTGTGGCGAGCCTCATGCATGCATAAAGCACGACCCCATAAAGCCCACGCTGCCCAGCTTCACGGCATTTCAGGTTCACGAGGACAACAAAGCCGGCCAAACAAATTGATGACTCGATCAATTGAACGGGAAAACCGCCCATCCATCCATAATCATCGCCGTTCAGAAAGCACCCAAGCCTTCCGATGCCAAAGGCAATGAGAGCAGCCGACACACCTGCGTCAACAAGAACCCCCAACCTGAGTCCAAGTGCCAGCGTCATCACGACAAAGCCGGTTGCACCGGCAAGGATTCCACCTGAGGATGACATCGCAACAGACTGAAAAAGAGAAAACTGCCTTGCCGGCGAGGGGAAGCCTTCAAATAGCGTTGGCCACAAAATTGCGCCGGCCATCATCCAAAGGTAAGACCCGGCGAATACCATCAAGATGCTTCCGCTTGAAATGGCTGGCTTCGCCCTGCGAAGAAGCCCGTAGAAGGCCAAGGCCGCAGAGATTCCCCCCAGCGCAAAAAAAATGTGCCATGAAGACCATGGCACACCCATCCATTCAAAAAGCACCGGCCGCATTCTGCGCCGCCTTATTTGCGAGCAACCTCGGTTGCCGCACGATTCAAACGTTCCATCGCAACCCCGGGCAGGACCGTCCCGAGCAGGATTGTGGCGATCACGGCAAAAGCCATCACGCCAGAATTGACGCTGAAAATCCGCGATACGGGTCGTATCGCACCGAAGGGCGCACCCGCAGATTCACCCATGTACATGCGGACAACCAGGCGCAAGTAGTAGAAGAGTGAAATGGAGCTGCCGATGACGCCGACCACCACGAGGCCGTACAGGTGGTTGTTCAGTGCGGCGTTGAATACAAAAAACTTCCCGATAAACCCCGCCGTCGGCGGCATGCCGCCAAAGCTGAACATGAATACCGTCAAAGCCAATGCGACCCAGGGGCTCTTTTTGGAAAGTCCAGACAGGTCGTCAACGGTCAGTTGGTCATTCTCAGCGGTCTCCAGGGCCATCAAAACGCCAAAGGCACCAAGAGAGACGATCACATAGGTGAGCAGGTAGAAGAGGATGGCTCGAACGGGGAGCGTCGCGCCAGCAGCCGAAAGCGCAACAATTGCCACCGCCATGTAACCGCTGTGGGCGATCGAAGAGTATGCCAGCATCCGCTTCAGGTTGGTCTGCACAAGAGCCATGACGTTTCCGACAATCATCGAAAGAGCCGCCAGAACAATGAAGCCAGGCTGCCATACGTCATCCATGCTAACAGCCGCTGCCGTGAACATGCGTAGCGCAACAACCAAGACCATCACTTTCACCGTCGTAGCCATGAAGGCCGTGATTCCGGTTGGTGCTGACTCGTATGCATCGGGGGCCCACATGTGGAACGGGACAAGAGCCATCTTGAAACCAATTCCGGCCAAAACAAGCATACCGCCCAGTTGTGCCCATCCGTGATTTGCCACCGCTGGCAATGCGGCCACCATTTCACTCAGTCGCAATGTGCCGCAAGCGGCATAAAGAAGCGCAAAACCAAACAGCAAAATCGCCGCGCCCACCGAACCCAGGATGAAATACTTGATCGCACCTTCCTGGCTGCGACGGTTCGGCTGGATGTAACCAAGCACCACGTAAAGGCCAATGGAAGCGAGCTCAAGGCCGACAAAGAGCGTGACAACATCGTCACTGGCCACCATCACCAGCATGCCAGACAGCAGCATGAGAAAAATGCTGGCCACTTCACCGCGGAAGAAGGCCTTGGCGATGTGATGCTCCCGCATCATCAAGCAAACCACCAACGCAACAGCAAGGATCAGGATCACACCGAACCGGGAAAGAGCGCCACTCAGCAGCGCACCGGCGACAAAATCCTGCAGGCTGCCCGGCATGGCAAGCCCGGCCAACAGAGCTGCAGCAATTGAACCCGTGGTGACGAGTTCAACGGCACCTTGTCCGGAAATCGGCTTGAAGACCGACTGCATAAGCGCAACAAGGCTACCCGCAACGAGGATCAGTACGGGAGCCGCAACCAGGTAAAATGCTGAATCAAACACAGGGAAACTGAACACAAGACACCTCTCTCAGTGGCCCTCAACGCCAAGGCTGTAGCTTTTGTAGTTACGTGCAAGATGATCGATCGATGCCCTGGTCTTGTTGAGAAAGAAATCAGGGAATATCCCCATTACAATGACCAGGATCGCTAGCGGTGCCAGATAAGCGAATTCAATTGGCGTCAAATCCTTGAGCGACTTGTTTTCTTCATGTTTCACGGGCCCGAAGAGGATCTGGCGGCAAAGCGTCAGCATGTAAATCGCCCCCAGCAAGACCCCGGTCGCGGCAAGGACACCAGCCAGCGGCGAAGCCTGGAACGTGCCAAGGAGAATCAGGAATTCACCAACAAATCCGCCGGTGCCAGGCAAGCCAACAGAACCAAGCGTCGCCACGATCAGCATTACCGCAAACCATGGCATGACTGATGCCAGGCCACCGAAATCGGCGAGCATGCGGGTGTGGCGGCGCTCGTAGATGACCCCGACCAGGAGGAACAACGCCCCGGTCGACACACCGTGATTGATCATCTGGTAAAGCGCGCCTGTAAGGCCTTCGCTGGACAAGGTGCCGTCAGCCAGGATCGCAACCGATCCGATGACGACAAAGCCAAGGTGAGACACAGAGGAGTAGGCAACCAGCTTCTTGGCATCCTTCTGAACCCAGGCCGTCAGCGCACCATAGATGATGCCAACGATGCCAAGGAAGATCAGCACGGGTGCAAACGTCTGCAGTGCCAGCGGAAAGAGGGGGATGGCAAAGCGCAGGAAGCCGTATGTTCCCATTTTGAGCAACACACCAGCCAGGATCACAGAACCGGCTGTGGGGGCTTCGACGTGGGCATCGGGCAACCAGGTGTGGAAAGGCCACATCGGGACTTTAATCGCAAAGGCCAAGGCAAACGCGGCAAACATCCACATCTGGGTTCGTGGATCCAGCGAAACACTGTAAAGGTCAAGCAGGCTGGTCGAATAAATACCCGTCTGCCGGTAGTAGTTCAGGTAGAGGGCAATTGCCGCCGCGAGCATCAACAAGGATCCCACCACCGTGTAGAGAATGAACTTGGTGGTGGCATAAATCCGGCGCGCGCCACCCCAGATGCCAATGATGAAGTACATCGGGATCAGCATCGCTTCCCAGAAGACGTAAAAGAAAACGAGGTCTACAGCGACCAGGGCGCCAATCATTCCCGTCTGCAGGGCCATGATCAGCCCAATGTACTGGCGAAGGTGCTTGTAGTGGCTGTTCCAAAGGCTGAGCAGGACAAGAGGCATGAGCGCCGTGGTCAGCATGACCAGAAGCAGGCTGATGCCATCGATGCCAAAAATCGCCCGGACACCGAATTCCTGCATCCAAATGTAGCTTTCAACAAACTGCAACTTGGCCGAAGCCGGGTCGAAGTAGTGCCACACGTGAAGGCTGAAAAGGAACGTGAGGATCGACCCGCCGAGGGCCGCGGTTCTGGCGAAATTCTCCCCCGGGACAAGAAAAATCGCAGCCGAAACCAGCAGCGGGAAAAATGTCAGGATGCTCAGGATGTGCGAGTTGAACCATTCCATTTGAATCATTCCACCAATTTAATTCGTTCCATCAGGTGCGCATGCCAAAAAATATCAGTGCGTCCGCAAATCAAGTCACCAGCACCACCAGGAGCACCACGAGCCCCATGACCAGCACCATGCCGTGACGGTGTACGCTGCCAGTCATCCGGAAGCTGGCAAGTCCCCCAGCCAACGCACATAGCTGGCCGACGCCATTAACGATCCCATCGATCACGACAACGTCAATGATTCCCCAGAGGAACGCAGACATGTCACGGAGCGGCTGTACGATCCAGGCGTCGTAAATCTCGTCCACGTAGTACTTGTTGGACAGCATGTCGTATGCGCCCTTGAAGCGGGACTGCAGGCCGGAAAGGACCGCGGCCGGACCGCGCGAATAGAGCGCCACTGCCAGGCCGGATGCCACAAACATGATGCCGACCGAACCCGCCATGAGTCCGATCTCAAGTGAATGTGAGTGATGTTCCGCCATGAACGCCCAGTGTTCCGCGGCTTGCTGCGGCACCATCATGACTGGGTCCAGGTAGTGATGAAACAAGTTGTGGCCACCAAGAACCTCAGGAACCCCGAGGTAGCCGACTCCAGCGCTGAGCAGTGCAAGGACCACGAGCGGCGCCCACATGAGAGCCGGAGTCTCGTGCAAGTGTTCGCGGGTGTGATGGTCGCTGCGGTTTGGACCGTAGAACGTAAGGCAAAGCAAACGCACCATATAGAAGGAGGTCATTCCAGCGGTCACTGCACCCAAGCCCCACATCAGCGGGCCACCACCAACGAAGGTCTTCCAGAGGATCTCGTCTTTCGAAAAGAAGCCAGACAAACCAGGAAACCCGATGATCGCAAGGACTCCAACCAGGAATACCCCATGGGTAACTGGCATGTATTTGCGCAAGCCGCCCATCTCTTGCATGTCCTGCTTGTGATGCATGGCAACGATCACGCTACCAGCACCAAGGAACAAAAGAGCCTTGAAACAGGCGTGGGTCAGCAGGTGGAAGACACCGGCATCAAATGCGCCGACGCCGCACGCCATCACCATGTAGCCAAGCTGGCTTACGGTCGAGTAGGCGAGAACCTTCTTGATGTCATTCTGGACAAGGGCGATGGTCGCAGCAAAAAACGCGGTCAGCCCGCCCACAACGGCTACCACCTGCATCGTGCCGGGTGACAGGAAGTAAAGGAAGTTGACGCGGGTCATCATGTAAATTCCGGCGGTCACCATGGTCGCGGCGTGGATGAGCGCTGACACCGGGGTCGGACCTGCCATCGCATCCGGCAACCATACATAGAGCGGCAACTGTGCAGACTTGCCGCAGGCCCCGATGAACAGGCAGAGGGTAATCCACCCGACCGCACCGAGCTTTACTGCGTCAAGCGCGCCACTGCCGATCATATCGCGCAGTTCCGAGAAGGAAACTGTGCCGAAATGCTTGAAGGTCAGGAAAATGCCGAGCAAAAAACCGATGTCACCGATCCGGTTTACGATAAAGGCCTTCATGCCTGCCGCCGCGTTGGCGTCGTCCTGAAACCAGTAACCAATGAGAAGGTAACTGCAAAGACCGACCCCCTCCCAACCGACGAACATGACCAGCATGTTATCGCCCAGGACCAGGAGCAACATCATGAATACGAAAAGGTTCAGGTAGGAAAAGAAGCGGCTCGTACGCTCCTCTTCGTGCATGTAGCCGCCGGCATAAATGTGGATCAGCGAGCCGATACCCGTGACGATCAGGATCATGAGACCCGAGAGACGGTCAAGAATCAGGTTGAACGGTGCGGAAAAACCACCGGCCGAGATCCACGGGAAGCCCCGGATCACCTGCGCCTGCCCGCCAGCTTCCATGAATTGCTTGAAAGTGAGGGCCGCGCAGACAAAGGACGCCAGCATCGCGGCAACGGCAATGGCGTGGGATGCCGCCTTGGGGGCCTTGCGAAACACCAGGCCATTCAGTGCTGCGCCAATCAACGGGAAAAGGATCATCCACCAGATCATCAGTCACATCTCCTCGGGGTAGCGCTTAGCCGCGCAGCAAACGCAAGAAATCCGTGTTCACAGTCCCGTAACGTCGGAACAGGGCTATCACCATTGCGAGCCCCACCGCCGCCTCACAGGCCGCTACCGTAATCACGAAAAGAACCATCACTTGTCCGTCGACCTGGCCAAGCTGGCGGGAGGCTGCGACGAAAATGATGTTGACCGCATTGAGCATCAACTCAATCGACATCAATACCATGATCAAATTACGGCGGAACATGACTCCCAACAAACCGCACAGGAACATGAATGACGAAAGCAGGAAGTAATTCTCAACTGGAACTGACATAGGCTACCTCCCTGCCCCGGCTTTGAGATTGTGTTTCCCCGATTCCGGCTTCTCCTTGCGGGCCACCATGACACACGCCACGATCGCGAGCAGGATCAGAATCGACGCAATCTCAAACGGCCAAAGGAATGACGTGAACATCCGCATGGCGAGCACGTGTGTATTGCCGCCAGCTTCTTCAATGGCGGCAACTGACAATGGGCCGGCAGGGAGCCCCTCAGGCACCGGGCTGGCAAGTTCAGCGCCGATGATGACAAAACCGATCAGGGTCACCAGCAGCACCACCGCTTCACCCACCGAAAAGCGAATGCCACGCAGCGCATCTGGCTTCAGATTGAGGAGCATGATCACGAATACAAAAAGGACGACGATGGCGCCGGCGTAAACCAGGACCTGAATCGCCGCCGTGAAGTGGGCGTCAAGCTTGGCATAGAGCGCAGCCACGAAAAACAAATCCAAGACGAGAAAGATGGCGCTGGTGACAGGGTTCCTGCTGGTCACAACCATCAGCGATGAGATCGCAACCAGGCCGGCCAGAAGGTAAAACATCAATTGAGGAATGGCGTATAAAGCGTCCACGAATACCTCTACCTGAAACGCAGGACGGCAAGGACAACTGCCGTGCCGACAATATTTGCAAGCCCGATCGGGAGCATGAATTTCCAGCCAAGCGACATCAGCTGGTCATAGCGGAAGCGCGGCAGGGTCCAGCGAACCCAGATGTAAACCCACATAAAGAAGGTTGCCTTGAGCACCAACATGATGTGACAGACGATTGCGGCCAGGTTGACCGACCCACCCATCAGCGCCACCACGGTATCGTATTTGACGAAGGGCACTTGCCAGCCGCCGAAGAAAACTGTCGCAGCAAGGCAGGACAGGACAAACATGGAAACGTATTCGCCAAGGAAAAACGCAGCAAACTTCGCGGAGTTGTATTCGGTGTGAAATCCAGCGACGAGCTCGCTCTCGCCCTCTGCAAGGTCAAATGGCGCGCGGTTGGTTTCTGCAAACATGCAAACCAGGAAAAGCAGGAACGAGAACGGGGCCGAGAAAACCCCCCACTGGAAAAAGGTCGACTGGGCCTTGACGATGTCGCCCAAATCCAGCGTCCCGTAAATCAGAACGATCGGGATAAGCGACATGCCCAGCGGAATTTCGTAGCTGATCATCTGGGCCGATGCACGAAGCGAACCGAGGAGAGAATACTTGTTGTTACTGGCCCAACCGGCCAGTGTCACGCCATACACGGCAAGGCTGGCAATCGCGAAAATAAAAAGAAACCCGACGTCAACCCTCACGACACTAAGCGGAATCACATAACCGAACAGGTTCAGGTCCGGCCCATACGGGATCGCGCAGGCCACCAGAAACGCCGGAAAAACACAGAATACCGGGGCAAGATGGTAGAAGACCTTGTGCGCACCATCGGGGACCACTTCTTCCTTGAAGATCAACTTAACGGTGTCGGCCAGAGACTGGAGCAATCCGTAAAGGCGGAACTTGAAAATCCCCACCCGGTTGGGACCCCGCCGGCGCTGCATCAGCGCGGGAACGCGACGCTCGATCCAGACAAGAAGTGGCGGCAGCTGCAAAAGCCCGCCTGCCAGCAATGCAAACTTGACGACGAATGCCACGAGGTCGACAGTGAACTGGTTCCACTGCAGCCATTCCACGTTCAAACCCAATTCGTTAAGACCCATAGCGTTCAATCCCACTCAAGTGCGCCGCGCCGGACGACGTAAACGTAACCAACCACAAGGATCAAGACGAATACCGCGACTTCCACAAGCCCCAACCAGCCAAGCTGGTCAAAAGTCTTTGCCCACAGGTAAAGGAAGACGGTTTCGATGTCGAACAAGATGAAAAGAATAGCGGTCAGGTAGAACTTGACGCTCATCTTTTCATCGGCGGACGTGACCTTTGGGACCCCGCACTCATAAGGGTCCATCTTTTCGCGGACGTATTTTTTGGGGCCAAAGAAGTAGGCCAGTCCGGAAAGGATGGAACCAAGTACGACACCAAAGATTAAAACAACGAGAACTGGTATATATGGATTCATAACCCTCTGCCCTGAAGGAGAGTGCGATGGCAAACACAACCCTTGGTGACCGCATCCTGGTGATGGGCGCGGGCAACTTCGGTACTTGCCTTGCGCAACATCTCGCTGAAAAGGGTCACCCGGTGACTATCTGGGCGCGTTCGCCTGAAATTGCCACCGGCATCAACCAAAACCGGAAAAATCCCAAATACTTGACCGCGCTAACCTTATCATCGCGAATTACGGCAATCAACAACATCACAGATGATGTTCTGCGCGAACACCGGATCATTGTCCTTGCGACTGCGGCTCAGGCACTCTCCGAGGTGCTTAAAATATTGGCAGCACACGGCGTTACCAGGGACCACCTGCTGGTCTGCGCGGCAAAAGGGATCGAAGTGTCGACCATGCGCCTTCCGGGCCAGATGATCTCGGACGCCCTCGGCGAAGACACGGGCAAAAAAGCGGTGTTTCTCTCCGGTCCCAGTTTTGCTTCTGAAGTCGCGAGCCACCAGCCCACTGCCGTTGTCGCTGCCAGTCACGACACGGAGCGCGCACAGACTGTGCAGGCTTTGTTCCACGCACCGCACTTTCGCGTCTACACCAGCGACGACCCGGTCGGCGTGGAACTCGCGGGCGCACTGAAAAACGTGATCGCCATTGCTGCAGGTGCTTCTGTGGGCCTTGGCTTCGAAATGAACTCACGTGCCGCCCTGATCACTCGGGGGCTGGCCGAAATCAGCCGCATTGGGCGCGCCATGGGGGCAAATCCCCTGACTTTTGTTGGGCTTGCCGGGGTGGGCGATCTGTTCCTGACCTGCACTTCCGAAAAGAGCCGGAACTTCCAGGTCGGATTCCGCCTTGGCCGGGGCGAAAAAATCGACCGGATCCTTGCCACGCTGGGATCGGTCTCTGAAGGTTACGCGACGACCATGGCCGCCAAGGACCTTGCGCAAAAACTTGGTGTCGATGCCCCGATCACTGAGGCCACTTATGGCGTCCTTTATGAAGCCCGTCCGATCGCACAAGCCGTGATGGGATTGTTGACGCGCGACGCAAAACCGGAGATCGACAAGCCCAAATGAACGCTTCGGCCGCCATCATCGCCATCGGTACCGAAGTCAGTAGCGGTGAGATCATCAACAGCAACGCATCATGGCTAGCTGGCAAACTGGATGCGGCAGGGATCTCTGTCGCACTCCATCTGGCCGTCCCTGATGAAGAATCGCCGATCCAGGATGCCCTTGGCTTTGCCGCTGCCCGTGCCAGCCATATCCTGACCATTGGCGGACTTGGCCCGACGACAGATGATTTCACGCGCGACGTGATCGCTCGCTGGTCCGGTGGACTGGAAATGGACTTCGATCCGCCGTCGTGGGAGCGCATCGCAGAGCGTTTTCAACGCCTTGGGCGCTCAGCACCCGAATCAAACAAACAGCAGTGCTACTTTCCACGCGGAAGTAAAATTCTTTTCAACTCTGAGGGATCAGCGAACGCCTTCTCTCTGTCGGCGCGCGGGGTCGAACTGACAGCACTGCCCGGGCCACCCAGGGAAATGCAGGCTATCTGGAACGATCACCTTGCTGCCCGTTTCTCATCCGTCGGCGAGCAAAGCGGCAAACCGAAGCTTCACACTTGGGCGTGCCTTGGAGTGCCTGAGTCGACCTTGGCGGAACAGGTTGAAGCGCTGATGAAAGGAAGCGGCCTGCAACTGGGCTACCGCGCGTCGGCACCGGTCGTTCACGTTAAAGTATGGGTCCCACTTGATTGCGCTGCACAGGCCAGACCGTTTCTGGAAAAACTGGACCAGGCGCTCGACGCGGTTTGCATCGCGCGCAACGGCCAAGACCCCCTCACGAACATGAAGGAAGCCCTAATCCGAAGGCGCACTGAACTAAAGCTCAAATTGTTTGATGAAGTGACGGCGGGAATTTTTGCGGGTCGGCTGGCAGATCTTCTGCGCCCGCAAGGCATTCCCTTCGTCATGAACACTTTTCATGCTGTACAGCCAAGACACGACCAGCCAAGCGAGGCTGACTGGCTTGAGGTGGCGCTGACGGCAACGACTGAGGGCACGCGCCTGACAGTGCGCAACAAGGGGAGGATTTCCTCCAGCAACTTGCCTGGCAGCGTAATGCCCGCCGCCAGCGACGCGCTTCAAATCAACCGGACAAGATTGCTCACGACGGAGCATGCCTTGTATGCCCTGGGCAAAGCGCTGAGCGGATTGCCTTGAATCAGAGTCGTGTGTCCGTCGTATTGACGATCTATTGCGCATTCAAGAATGCGTGCAGCGCGTCGATTTCGCCCGCAAGGTGCGGAAACAGGGGCATTCCCTCACCGGGACGCTTCGGTTTATAGCCTTCCGGATAGCCGCCTTTGACGAGGCGCGCTTCCAGCAGCTCCCGGGAACTGCCAAACACTTCCGGGCCAACAGAACCCGAAAGCTTTGGGTTCATGTTGTGACATGCCATGCAGTTCCCGGCATAGACTGTCTTGCCGCGCTGGATCAACTGGGCTTTTGGATCGGCTGCGCCACCGACGCTGCTTGTTCCTGGTGAGGAAGAACAACGGCAGCTGGTAACCAGACCAGCTGCCGCGAAAATCGAAACAAAAATCAGGTGCCGTTTAACCACGGGCCATCAACTCGACAACGAGATAAAGAACAATAGCGAGCCCAAGGCCTGCGTGGATCACACCTTTTACGGTTGCCAGCGGACCGAGCTTCGATCCTTTGACCGCATTGAACTCAATCGCTCCAAGCAGCACCGCGAGCACCAGCCACATCATGCCTAGATTGGCGTTTTCACCGATCTGAAGAGGCAAGTGGGAAGCTGCGCCCATGAAGAACAGCATGGGGATCGAGAACAAAGTGTTGGTGCGGGAAGCGAGCATGGCGCGCGCGCCTGCCGCCGCCGCGGCAGGATTGACCGCTTGTCCCTGCGCGACCGCCGTCGTCGAGGCAATCACGATCTTCTTGTTTGGCCAGATCACAAGCCAGACGTTCAGGAACATGATCGTTGCGAGCAGCGAGCCGACCAGGATGTTGATGCCCCAGGCGGTCAGGTAAACACTGTGTCCGTTCATGTTGCCGTACATGAGGAGCATGACGAGGCCCGTGATAAACGTAAACATCGCACCCCAACGGAACCACCAGAGGGCGCGCGGAACGAGCTTCTGGATGTTGTTCGACTTGGTCGGACCGTCAAGCTCGGCAAAGGCCGGCATCTGGGTCAGGTTGAAATAATACAGGTGGCCGATCCAGGTGATTCCGAAGATGAAGTGAAGCCACTTGAAAATGTAATAAATTCCTGCAGTTGTAAAAATCGACACAGGGCACTCCCGATGCGTAAAAGCGGTTGGTTACACGGTCTTTTTTGGACCGCAAAAAATACTCCGACCCAAGTGATAAAGCATTGGAACTCTTGGCGCAACCGCGGTATTCCGGGCTTCTTGAGTGTATGATTTTTGCGCAGCAAGGAACCGGGCTCCATGTACTGCATCGCCAATTTCTACCGCTTTGTCCGCCTTGACGACCCGCAAGCCGTAAAGACTGCGATTGAGGGTCGAGCGTCGGCCGCCGGCCTCGTAGGTACGGTCCTGATTGGCCACGAAGGAATCAACGCAGGACTCGCCGGCCCGGACAGCCAGGCAATTGCGAACCTGATTGCATCGCTTGGGAACATCCACCTGGGGCTGGCTAACCTTGAGCCAAAGTGGAGCGCAGGCGAAAGCCTTCCCTACAAGTGGTTGGAAGTGAAGGTTAAAAAGGCGATCGTCACCTTTGCTGGCGACCAGGATCCGGATGTTGAGACGATCCATTCGGCTGCGCGCCTGACACCCGCCGAGTTTGACCAGATGATGGCCGAACGCGGCCACGAAGTGGTCGTAGTCGACACCCGCAATAACTACGAATTCCAGTACGGTCATTTTGATGGCGCGGTGGACCTGGGCATCAAAAAATTCAAAGATTTTCCGGAAGCATTCCAGGCACGCTACGGATCAGAAAAAGATCGGACGTTTGTCTTTTTCTGCACGGGTGGTATCCGCTGCGAAAAAGCCGTGCCGTGGGCAAATCAAAAAGGCTTCAAGAACGTCTTTCAAATCGAAGGCGGAATCATCAAATATCTTGAGCACCACAAGAACGCAGGCGGCGAGGAAAATTCCCGCTGGCGCGGCAGCTGTTTTGTCTTCGATCAGCGATGGGCGATCGATGGACAGCTTTCAGAAACCAGCCATGAGCCGCCAGGTCAATCGCGAACCTGTTGAGCAAATTGCGCAAACCGCCGGATGATATCGCCCGCGGATTCGATCTTCTCAATCCCCTCAACACTTTTTCCGGCCTGCCAGAAGTCTTTGTAAGCGGAGCCTTTCTCTAGCGTGTTCTTAAGTTGGCGCAGCGAATTCAAGGCGTAAAAAGTCCGCATCCAGTGTTTGGTTCGTGAATTTTTCAAAAGCATGCGTGCAATGGGCCCGGCCTTCAGGCCCATTTTTTCTATGTATGGCGTCTTGATCACGGCTACCGGCACGCCGCTGATCTTTTCGGTCGCAACGATGTCGTCCGCGCGCGCTTGCAAGATCGCTTGCTTGTAGTCGGGGTGGGTCTTGCACTCGGTGGTGGCAATGAAGCGCGTACCCATCTGGATGCCTGAGTAGCCCATCTCGAGCGCCCGGACGAAATCCCGTTCATCCCCAATGCCGCCGGCGCAGATAAGCGGCTTGCCCAGGTCGCGCAATGTTTCCACCAGGCGCTCTGGGCTTTCCGATCCCAGATGCCCGCCAGCGCGGTCGTTGACGCAGATCAGGCCATCAATATCACTTTCAAGAGCCTTCTCCGCCCACTTGCGGTTTACGACATCATGATAGACAACACCTCCCAGCGGCTTGACCCGGTCCACCACCCAGCGGGGGTTACCCAGCGCGGTGATGAAAAAACGAACACCTTCCTCAAGCGCGATATCCAACCAGGCCTTCATCTGGTCCTCGTAGCGTTTGACCGATTTTTCGATGAGAAGGTTGAAACCGATGGGCTTGCTGGTCAGGGAGCGGATGTAACGGATCCCTTCCCGAAAATCGTATTTATGCACATAAGTCAATGATATCGGCTGGATAATTCCGATTCCACCGGCTTCAGACGCCGCTGCAACCAGCTCCGGATTGCTGCACGGATACATGGCTCCGCAAATAATCGGGTAGGCTATCCTTGCGTGACGGGTGAAATCCGTTTCAAGATTAGGCGTTTTTTGGTCCAACATGGTTTGGTAACCTCCCGTCCCTTGGTCTCTGGACTCGACGCGGGCATTAAAAATGCCCAGTCATTACAGTGTACCGGGTCGGAAGCATTTTACGAGAGCACGGGGAACTAATGGCCAAGGCACCACGTCAAATTACGACCAGCAGCACCGCTGAGTACTTTTCCAAGAACCTTCAGCAGGTTGGATTTTCATCGCCAACCAAGGCCGTGCTCACGACCGTCAAGGAGGCGCTCGACAACGCCCTCGACGCTTGCGAAGACCACCACATTGCCCCCGACATCAATGTCGAAGTGGAAAAAGTGGGTAACGGCCACTTGAAGAACACCGATCGCATCAGGATCAAGGTGGAAGACAACGGCCCGGGGATCGACCAGGGCGACATTGCCAAGGTCTTCGGCGAATACCTTGCTTCCTCAAAGTTCGGTCGCGGCCGCTGCTCACGCGGCCAGCAAGGTATCGGTATTTCCGCTGCCACGACCTGGGCACTGCAGACGACTGCCAAAGGCGTCACCGTCGTCACCAAGACCAAGGGTCAGAAAAAGGCCGTCAAATGCCTGGTGGAAGTCGACATCAAGAACAACAAGGGCATCATCCGCGAAAAAGACACCGTTGATTGGGATCGTCCAACGGGAACCTCCGTCGAATTCCTGATCGACGGACGTATCCAACTCAACGGCGAAGCAGGTCTGGTCAACTACCTGCGCGGAAACGTCCTGGTCAACCCGCACATGGCGATCACCTACACGCTACCCGACGTCGGAAAAACCCGCGTCGAACGGGTCAGCGAAGAAGTCCCGCAAGTCCCGGACGCAACGGAGCCTCATCCCCATACGATGAAGCTGGGTGATTTCATCAGCCACGCACGCCTGTTCGGCAAAGTGAAGATGAGCAACTGGCTGAAGCAGGGTTTCTCACGCCTCAACGACAAGGCGATCGCGGAACTGTGGGCAGAACAAAAACTGCCAAAGGCCTTTCTGGAAAAGGGCGTCGACACCCTGAATGAAAAAGACCTGACGCAGGTTTACACTGCGATCCAGAACGCCAAGCTGATGCCGCCATCGACCCAGTCCGTGATGTCGATCGGGGAGGAAGCCCTCTCTCTCAGCATACAGCGCCTTGGTGACGTGGACTTTTTTTCGGTCATCAGCCGCAAGCCGTGCATCTGCGATTTCAAACCAGTCCAGGTCGAAGTCGCCATCGCACGCCTGAAAGAACGCAAGGGCGAGGACCAGGACGAACCAGTGCAGGTCCTGCGCTTTGCCAACCGCGTGCCACTCCAGTTTGACAAAGCCGCATGCGCCATCGTGAAGGCCA
>JBEGVZ010000007.1:0-26162 GCA_041178085.1 Pseudomonadota bacterium
CAAGGATTGATCAAAGATCACTTTGGCCGCGGCGTCACGGTCGACCTGATTTTCAAAGTCAAACTGACTGAGCTCTTTGATCGTTTTTCGCCGATGTGTATCAAGAATCTGATTGGCAAGAATTTCAATAGAATCACGGAGGGTATCGCGCAGGGCTTTTGTTACCTCTGCTGCTTTCTTGTGCGCATTCCGACCAACGACATCATGAAATGATTCAGCAGATGCAATCGGGAAAGCTTTTGCGGCAAGCAGTGATTCCGTAATCTGATATCCATCGTCCGCGTTGACGGCAAAAAGCGTGCCCAGATCAAAGGTCATATAGGCTTCAGATTCTTGCCACTTGCCGCGTTCGAGGAGGTGAATTTGCTTTCCACTGCAGACGATAATGTTTTCTGCGGTTGAATAATCGGAGTTGAACGCGGCTGTGATCACGTCGCGCCAAGAATAGTAGCTTGCGCGATCCCGCATTTTGAGTGGGGAATCGCCTTGATAAAAGTGCTCGATGGCTTTATCGCGAGAGGATGCTTCATCCCCGGACGCCACGGCACTCTTATCGATGAACAGGGCGAGCAAACCTTTATCCCCGATAAAGGGGACTATGCGCTCCGTTGGGCAACTAAACTCGCGCCCATCTAGGACCAGCTTGAGTGAATTATCCCCCACCCCACGGACTTCGTAGAACCCTAGGGCTTTGAATATCGACTCGGCGGCTTCTTGGATAAGACCCTCGGAAGGCTTTTCACAGAGGGACTCCACGGATGACATCAGCGTCTTCCGCAGAGCCTTAAATGTATCACCACTAAATCCGTGCGCCTTGGCATCGGCACCTAAGGCGGTGGTCAAATAGTGATCTGGATAGAATCCAAAGTTCAGGATGCCTTTGATTTCTTTGATTGATGGTTTTGCCATGGGATTATTCCTCCACTACCAGGCAGCCCAGAATACGAATGTCGGGCTCGGAGCTTGTTGCAAGATATGAGTCAATAAAATTTCGATAGGCGTCGGAGTCCTTATGAATAGACTCCAACTCACTTTTGACCATTCGGCCTTGAATCGAGAACACGCCTTGGGCTTGTAAATCCTTACCCTCGTTTACAAGGCGCTCGAGGTAGCTTGCCCGGGCCGATTCCCAGGCCTTAATACGATTGATCTCCTCAGTAAGTGCGCCCCGAAGTTTGTTTGACCGATTGGTCCTGCACTCCATGGTCAACCCCTTCATGGTATCCACGGCCCGTCTAGTCAGGTCGGCAATGCGGCGTCGTTCGTTTGCTGTTAAATCTGACTTTTGAACGATCTGGCTTAAGTGGTCGTTGAGCCACGCCGTGATCTTAACGGCATGATCGTATTCGTTCATATTGAACAGCGGCTTCAGGTCCGGGGAGCCTTTTTTGTGGTAGAGGATCTGCCAGAATTGATCCACTGCGTCATTCCGCTTGTTGTACAGAGTGCTCTGCACCAACATGTAGACTGCATTCTTGTCGTCACCCTTCAAAGTGACGGTGGGAACCTTGCGCCCGGGGAAAAAGCCAATGGCCGTATTCTCGAGTAGGGCGATCAGAGGATGGATCTCATTCATGAAAGAACGGTCCACCTCGGCATTTGAGGCGCGGGCATGACGATAGAAAGACTGGACACGCTTAGAGTCGGCGTCCAGCGTTACACCATTGCTATCGTTGTCCGGCTGGTATTCGCGTGGCCACTGGGCAGTTTCAAATCTGAGGGCGTTATCCATTTTTACGGTGACAGCTGTGTTGTCAGCCTCGACAACGTCGAGCTTTGCTTCTTTGGCGAGTTTGAGAATAAAGTCACTGGGTGACTTCTCGAATAGCGTCGGCAGGCGCCGGCGATTGACGCCGTCCGTTTTTGCGGCGGCGGCCGCGAAATCAGGATTTGCGAGCATGGCGAGCAAAGGGTCGACATCGTCCACCTGGTCGATTCGACCTTCTTCGTAGGCCGAGGTGTTCTGGACTTCTTCCTCTTCACCCTCAACGAATTTCGCCATGGCTTCTTCGGCCATATCCGTTGACGCAGTTTCGACACGCTTTTTAATCTTGTCGATGATCCAAAAGTCATCTTTGAATGACTCTTTGGTCGCAAAGTGCTTGGTTGAACCTTCCGCGGTGCTGGCAAAGTAGAAAATCTCCGGCGTGGATTCCTGCCCCAATCGATCAATTCGTCCGTTACGTTGCTCCAAAGTAATCAGGGACCATGGCAAATCGAAATGGATCAGTCGATGACAGCATGTGTGCAAGTTAAGGCCTTCACTTGCCACATTTGTTGCCACGAGGATATGAATCCCCTTCGTTTTGGCCTGGAATGCTTTCACGATCCTCGGCAGTTCAATATCCGACAGACTCCCGTCGGCCGTCGCGATCAGGCGCCCTGCCGGCTGCTTGCCGTCAGATGAGGCGTCAAAAACGCCGTCCACAAGTTTCTCTTTAAGCAGGAATTTTTCGATCTCGCGCATCGTACGGAGGCGTTCCGTGAAGATCACAATACGGTCGTCGTCTTTCGTTGGATGCTTAGTCAAATATTCTTTCAGATATTTAAATCGCGTGAACTCCCCGAGGCTCTGAATACTGTGCTCCAAATCCTCCAGGAAGTTGATAAACTGCTCCCGATCTTCCTCATTTGAGTGCTTTGTCTTGATCCGTCGATCCGGGTCCGCCCCAAGAGACTTAAGCTTCTTTTGAACGGTCTCAAGAAGGGCGTAGGGACTAGACAAAAAGGATTTGATGAGCGTGGTCTTAAACAGTTCTCTTTGGCCTCCGCCATGACGCTTGGAAAGCATCGTGGTCAGTTTGTCACCATCGTGAATCGCACGAAGGACATCGATTTCATCGCCGGTCATTGGAATTTTGCAAATCAGCTGCTTGCGCGGGGCGCGGTTTTCAATCTGATCAGCGACCTGGGAACGTGTTCTCCTAATAAAATGCTGAATAAAATCTTCAGAGGCAAAGGATGAGTCATCCTTGATCCGGGTGCGATCGAGTAACTTGATCAAGCTGGCAAACCCATGCTTTGTTCCGTCATGGGGAGTGGCCGACATGAGGATCACCGCATTCGCTTTCTCCGCAAGGCGTCTTGCAACGCGGTGTCGAGCCGACCCGCCCCCACCATCCGTACGATCGGCTACGTTATGACATTCGTCGATGACTAAGACGTCCCAATCGCAGCTCTCAAGCCACGTTTGATATTTCTTGAGCTTCAGCGTGTCGATACTGATGATGGCCTTGTCGTGATGAAAGAACGGATTCATCGTCGAGGGGAGATCCTGACGCAGCTTTTCCAATCCCTTCGAGTCGAGGCGATGAAACGGAATTGAGAACCTTCCCCACATTTCCGCCTGAAACTGCTCCAAGGTAGCCTTTGGCACGGCACAGAGGATCCGCTTACCTTTTCCGCGGCGAATCAATTCGGCCAGCAAAACACCGCATTCAATTGTTTTCCCAAGGCCAACGGCATCCCCAATCAGAATACGGGGACGATGCATATTCAAAGCCTTGAAGGCGGGTTGCATTTGGTAATCGTACGGCTGGCAGGCACCATGCTGACCCAAATAGATGGCGCCGTTACGCGGAAGCAGACGTCGTAAATGAGCCTCCCAATAGAGCTTCGCCCTAATTGCGCGGCCGGACGTTGCGATTTCGGGTTCAATGTCGGCCGGGTCCACCACTTCGATGGTGTCCAGATCGTCCACGAAAATATATTTCGCCCCGGCCACGATATTCGTAAGGCCCTTGGCTTCTATTTCCCATACAGCCTTGCCATTAATCTGCTCGTGCTTGCGAGCGTGCTCAACTTGCCACTCTTCGCCACGAACACGGATTCTTTGACCAGGGTGAAAGTTTGACATTAGGCACTCTCCTTGGATCCACTGAACTGGATCGTAGGCAAATTAATTGCAAGGTCAGTGATCACTGTATTCACCACGACCGCATCGTCCTCAAATCCATCAAGCCCGAAAAAGTCCGGCGAGCCGTCGAGTCGATTTACAAAATAATGAATTGCGGCTAGGACAAATGTAACGTGTTGGCTATTGGTAGACGTCTCACAGAAGGCCATCAGTTTGAGGCAGGTTCGGTGTACCGATTTAGCCAAATCAAGGTCTAGAAATTCGTTTACCGCAGAAGCCTGATGCAACAGCGCTGGAAACGCATCCAATTCAGCACGAAGCCGTTGAATACACTCAGCGTGATTACCAACATTCCTGAGCGATTCCTCATAAGATCGCCGAATCCGACCATGCAGACTTTCAAGCTTTACACCTGACACGGACACCCCCCAAAAATGTGGTCGAGCCAAAACGTTGCTCAACCCATCTCGGAAGACAGAATACGGGCCTGTAGGCGGCAGCTCTTGCCCACCTCCAATAGGATCACCGCTGAAAGATAAAGCGCGAAGTCCCCTACATCAAAGAGATGGCGTAAACATTGAAAATTTCTGCGCAGAGGCCGAGATTTTTTGGCTTCTCGCATTTGTGGAAGGACAGCTAATGGACCGTCGTCCAGACCACAGGATTCATCGTGTGCGGAAGGACCTCATATGGCGCCACCAAAAAGACACCGACCAGGCTTGGTCTGGTGTCATTACTGGGAGAACGTGCCCCAAAAGGCACGTAAAGAATTATTACTGCTCATCGTTGTAAACATGTACAGCGATTGAGCAGTTAATACTGACTCGCAACTGTAATGCTAGCCTAACCCTCAACATTTATTGGATGTTTTTAATGGCATGGGTATTGCTGTGATCGACGCGGGAGTCCTGCAGTGCGTCACCTAGAACAAGCCATTGTCATCACGTTCGCCCTATCCTCCTTACAAGGTAATGCGCAATCGCTGGAGGCCGGTATCAATGCAACCGCCCTGATCTCATCGAATCGCGCACTAGGCAGCGGCTTCTTAATCGACGAACAACACGTTGTAACCAACTCACACGTCATAGGAAAAAGCAAATGCAGCGAAATCCATATCGCCTGGAAAGATGGGAAAGTTAACGAGTGCGACGCAATCGTGGCGAGGGACAAGCGTCTTGATCTCGCAGTAATTAGGCTTCGTTTGAGGGAGGTGCGCGATCCGCTGCCCATTTCTGATTTCGTGAATGCCGACGTGGGAAATGAGATCTATATCATCGGAAATCCACGTGGGTCGCTTTTCTTAACCTCAAAAGGGATCATATCGTCGCGCGATTATTCTCAAGTGGATTTTTATCCGTCCAAAATCTCATGGATTTTCAATTTCGATGGCGCGCTGAACCCGGGAAATAGCGGTGGCCCAATCCTCGATAGAGAAAGTAACGTCCTCGGCGTTGCCATGGGGTCAGTACGGGGCACCACGGGCGTCAACGTGGGAATTCGTTCGGACATGCTAATTGCTTTTCTTCGACACTTTGACATACCCCATGCTATTGTGGCGAAACAAAGCCCGAATGAAACACAGACTGAAACCCAAGGCTCACAACCAGTTAAAACAGTAGCCCTTATAGAGTCCAACGAACCCCAAAGTCAGGCCCGCAGCTTTTCGCCGAATCAAGAAAAGATGCAAAATCCAGAGCCGACTTCACACTCCGCGTCAATTATGAGTGAGATTCATAATCCATTTAGTTTTGCAGGGCTTAAGCTCAGCCTTGGTGGACTCATTGGCGTCGATTATGGCGATTACACATCATTCGATGCCGGTCAGAAAGAAAGCGGGCTTGATAAGCTTTCAACAAAGGGAGTCACGGCATTCATCGGCGCGGATATCGGACTGACTGACGGAAAATGGCTATCAACCGTAGGGGTATGGAATACAGCTTTTCACGGCTCAAGCTTGGCCGCAACGAACACATATTATGAACAGTTTAGCGACAGGCACCTTGAGGCCAATGATTACAAAATCATATTCTCTGACGACATAAACACAAATGCAGGCGCTATTTCCGCGATGGAAACGGAGATTGGCATTTATGTCCTAAAGTTTATGCGCCTATCCACGGGCCAGGCGCACGCACGGGTTGATTTATATTCAAATAACGGCACAGATCGATACACAGCTGAACTACCATACCGGGTAAACACAATAGGATTTCTATTTTCCGGGGAAAATTGGGGTTTTTCTGTCGATTTTTCAAAGCTATATGGAACCCTCTATCAACGAACAGCCATCCGCGCTGTCTGCGGCCTAAACTATGCACTGACGATCTTCGACTAGCGGCGGTTCGCCGACGTATAGGTTCCGTAAAGCCCACTAACTGACCGTGGTCATAACTCAGGACTAATATACAAGCATTCTTTAGATGACTGCATAATTTCTCAAAATTATCGTGGCTCATATTGCCAGGTGTAACCATTTACACGGACCAAGCTCGAATTTGCCGTCATGTTCATTGCTAAATACGACTGCTTTGCCTAGATCTGGCATTTTTTCCTTGCACGCTTGATTCTCTACAGATGTCCTAGTCTGAATCATTTTTGCAATCACGCCGTCGCGTTCTTCAAGCACAATTTTTTTCGTTGAGCCGCACACGGTGCTATCAGGCCTAGGATCAAGAGAAACCCATCTTGTACCATCTTTCTTAAGCCTTATCTTGAAACGATGATCTCTTACCTGACATGTAGTCTTCTCGAGCTCAATGATTTCAGAAAAATATCGATCAATAAAATCCATAGAGGAAGAATCGCCGCAAACCCTACGAAGAACCTCAGATTCCGCATCATGCCCACCTTCCTTTTTTATTTTTTCCTGATGCAATTTCACGCTCTTGCATGACGATTTAAGATCACTTACCCAACGTTCAAAACTCCTTCTCTGTTCGCCGTTTAGCTGATTTTTCTTATTCATACTTTGCACCAAAAGATCAACTGCAGTGAAATTCGGTGGACTAAGTATCAACTGTTTAAGATCGCACTCCATGATTGATCTAGCCTTGTTCATAAACTCACAACTACCGTAAATCATCGATCGCTCGCTTGCCGAGGAAAGTGCCATCGAAGGTGAATCTGGCGTTGCCACGGCCAGTGAACAAAGACCAAACCAAGAGAAAACCAATATGACAAATTGTTTCACAACCAGACCCCACACCTAGCTGTTATTGGAAAAACTCAATCACGGTTCAACCGCTACTGGCTTATCGTTATAAATTAGCAGAAACGGATCCGTTTGGCCCAACTTTGGAAACATGACACTGAAACCCATTTACGAACCCAAATCGAAGGTCCCGGAAAACATCAGCTGCCGTTTTCTACGGCGGAGACAGCTGCAATAATTTTCGCATACGAGGCGTATGGCTCCGTTTCGCCTGCCAAGTTGCTCGACATGCATTTTGCCTGGATTTTCTCTCGGATCCACCGACGTCCTGGAGGAACAGTTAGCGCGGGGGCAGGATGGGGTTTAGACCAGGGGACATAGTTAGTTATCGGGATATCATCAATCTGGAGAAGGTACATCTTCAGCGCGGGATGAATTTCCGTCTGGGAGGGCATCGCACAATCATCCTGTTAAGCCAGCGCGAAGGGGCCAAATATGAGGACGAAGTCCAAGACAACGGACGGGTGCTGATTTACGAGGGGCACGACGTGCCCAGGCGCGCGCGGGGGCCCGACCCGAAGGCTGTGGACCAGCCCAGGGCGTATCCTGGGGGATCTCTCACCGAAAATGGGAAGTTCTACTCTGCCGCGATGGATGCGAAGTCCGGACGAGCGCCTGCGGAACGCGTCATCGTCTATGAGAAGTTAAAGAAGGGGCTTTGGGTCTACCTGGGCATTTTCAATTTGGTCGACGCGTGGCTGGCGGACGTGGACATTGACACGGGTACGCGCAGGGTTTTCAAGTTTCGCCTAGAAATCGCGGACGACCAGGTGTCCGGCCCGGGGGCAATAAAGGTGGCCCTAGATCAAAGCCGCAAGATCCCGTCTCATGTCATGCAAGAGGTCTTTAAACGCGACCATGGTCGATGCCGCCAGTGCGGAGCGAACGACAACCTGCATTTTGACCACATCCTCCCCTGGAGCAAGGGTGGGACTAGCCTGATGGCCGAGAACATCCAACTCCTGTGCGCCAGGCACAATCTGCAGAAGGGGGCGAGGCTCGAATAGCGTTGGATAGACCCTTGCTGGGTGCTGGGTCAATCGAACGGATAATTTCCGAAAAGTACGCAACGGGTTAAAAACACCTGCGAACCTGTGAGAAATCTCAAAAATATCAGGCGAAGTCAAACTCGTCTCTTCTACTCAAACACACCTCATGACGAACTTTTATCGCCATAGCGCTAACTTTTGCCTAAGGAATCCGATATACAAAAAGTCGATTGGAGCACACAAATGAGCGCGAAAAATTTACAAAATCATAACAATGCCACAATCGCTTCTTTTAGCATGCAGCAGATTCTCGTTCGAAATTCGCTGCAAGCTGTTTGGCTCGATTCGGACGACGACCTGAAGCACCACTTATTAAAGCTGTGTGGAGAAATATCAAAGCACTACGGTAAGCAGTACCTCGACTTGTCGATTGAGGACCTTCATCATCTCGTCTCACTTGCATATAAGCTTTCTAAATCCGCTGGATTTTCGCGTGTGACCGCGAATGATATCTCGCGACTCCTCAACAAGATCCAATCGCTAAAGAAGAGTACCGACCCATTTGCAGACATTTACCGAATCACTGAACTTGCCCAAAACGCAAACCTGATACCCTTAGCCACAAAGGCCCTGGTATCAATTGCCACGCCCCGGATCCGCCGGGCATCGATTGTCTATTTTTCTGGGATGATAATTCACGAGCTCTATCGCGATAAGCCAACCACTGAAAATAGTACGGCGGAAAATATAAGCGAAGCCACTTATCAAGAGGACGATTTTGATCCGTTATTTTCTTGCTTCGACCGCTCTCACCTCGCGAGTTTATGCTGTCTTCTGAATGTCCGGGCGGACATCAACGCCGATGATGCAGAACTTAAAAACCTCATAAAGAACGAGTTTTCGTACTACACACGAAATTTTTTCTCCCATTTGTACAATAAAGCTTCGAGCGGACGATGTTGCTACGGCGACGTCCTGGCGGCCATTTGTGAGGATCTGAAAATAGACTGGTCCCCGGGCCAAAGCGCACCCCTTCTAGAGGAAAAGATCGTTGCCGCCGTACTACGCGAAACACTTGACACTCTCAGCAAGACAGAACGCGAAAAACTGATTGCAAGACTTAAGACCGTCCAACCGAGAGGCTTTGACCTTCAGGCCATTGCGACAAGTGGATCGCTCGCGACAATTTTACTTGGAAATTTCTCTGGGTTTGGAACATACATTGCTGCAAGTTCGGCACTCAGCGCGATCACCTCGGGCCTGGGGATCAGCGCAGGGTTTACTGTGTATACGTCTATGTCCAGCGCCATGGGTGTCCTGTTTGGACCAATCGGCATGACGGCGTCTGCGGCGGCATTCGCCTTGAGCTTATCGAAAAGTACCCCACGTCGGGCAATACCGGCAGTCCTTTACATTGCAGCCATGCGTGCAAAGCTCGAGACAAGACCGCCAAAATTCAGCTTCAGAGATCAATATTCGAAAATTGCTTTGGTCGTACTGCTTTGCCTCAGCTGTGCTACGCTTGGCTATTTAGCCCACATGATTTTTGCGAATTTCGGACGCTGAGGCTAATTCAGCACAGCCAATTTAAATCGAGAATATTTTCCGGCGGTCGTTTACGCGCAAGGGAAGCGAACATGCATACGTTAGCCATGCGGCGCGAATCAATGCCATCGAATATCATCCACATCCCCCACTCCTCCACGACGATCCCCGCGGAATACCGCGACCAGTTTGTCCTGACGGACGCGGAACTGGCGGCGGAGTTGGTGCGGATGACGGATGCGTATACGGACGAGCTGTTTGCGATGCCGGGGGATATGGCAACCACGGTGCGATTTCCGGTCAGCCGGCTGGTGGTGGATCCTGAGAGGTTTGAGGACGATTCCCAGGAACCCATGTCCCGGCGCGGGATGGGGGTCATTTATACGCGGTCATCAATGGGCGCGGTGCTGCGCAGGGAGGTCAGCCCCGGGGAGAGGGAGGCCTTGCTGGCTGCTTTCTACCGGCCACACCATGCGGCTTTGACGCGCGCGGTGGGGGATGCGCTGGATGCGCATGGGAAATGCCTGATCATCGACGGGCACAGTTTTGCCTCCAGGCCATGGCCCTATGAACCAGATCAGACGTCTGTCCGGCCAGAGATCTGCATTGGCACGGACGACTTCCACACGCCGGATGGGCTGACCAGGCTGGTGGTGGAGTCGTTCAGGGGGCAGGGGTTCACTGTGGACCTCAACCGTCCTTTTGCCGGGGCCTTGGTGCCGTTGCCCTACTACCGCAAGAACCCGGGCGTAAGGTCCATCATGGTCGAAGTGCGGCGGGACCTGTACACGGACGAAGCGACGGGCGGGCGCAGTGCGGGGTTTGGGGGGACGGTGGCGCGGGTGCAGGCGGCGATTCGGGAGGTTGCGGGGGTATGGGACGGGTGAGCGACGTTAATGCCCGTAAAGAGCCCCTTACCTGAGATCGATCTGGACGATCTAAATATTTTCATCCATGCATTCGCACGCTGTTTATTTGCATGGATTTAATTTCAGATTCCCGCTGACCGGACGATCCTCCTCACAACGGAGGATGCGATGAATTCAAATTATTTTAGCAATTTTTTCAAAATGACCATGACCTGTTTGGTTCTTTATGGCTGCGGAAGCGACAGCGGAGGAAGCCTCAGTGACACACCTACCGAAACCGGGACATCGGCTTCTAAGAGGACCGGGAAATATGCCCTCACAGACATTCTGGCAATTGATCGAGTCGACTACGAATCCTATCGCTACACAGTCAGCACAGGGTTCTGTGGCTTTCAATTATCTGAAAGCCAGAACGGCTGGTTTCTGTTGCAGGAAACCAATGATTGTAAATTGAAAGATGAATACGGGGATCTATATTCCCGAGTATCTTCCGGATCGTTCAAAATAAAATTGGACGCCTATGGCAGCCTTTCCGATGTGGACATGACTGGTGGTGGTACTTCGACCGACAACACATCCTCCTCGAATATTCTTGCCATGGACCTGACCTTTGGAACATCAAGCGCTGTCATGAAAACAGTAGTCGAATTGTCGTCAGGGCTGGTTGTCGACTACACATATAATTTTTCTAAAAAGTGACGGGACCAGACAACAACTCAAACGTGATCAGGATACGAAGGGTAATCGAACCTTTATACTTTCTACCAGCGCCTTGAGTCGGGGAGACGGCAAACCCCGAGTTGTTGACCCTGGTGCGCATCAAGCAGGTCTTCCCGGAGATCGACCTGGACGATGTGGTGGAGTGAGGGTTTGAAGATGGGCAACGAGTAGGTCCAGGCATACCAGTGGACCAGGCGACCACTGATTCCGTATTCCAAGGATGTCACTTCACTTTTAGATCAATGAAGCCCATTCTGACGGCCGAGCCGCAAGGTTCTGGTTGTCTATAATCTATATTTTATCTATATTTCTAAAAGAGTGAGCCATGGATCTGGACTTCGAATGATTGAGCATGCACTCTGGGCTGCTTGTCGTGGTCCATGAGTATCAAGAGAGCGAATCGATCATCCGGATCATCTCAGCCAGGCTTGCGACGCGGCAAGAGAGGGAATTTCATGAAAAAACAGTATGACCTGAAAAAAATGAAGGAACTGAAAAATCCTTATCCCGCGAAGAAAAAGAAGCTGGTCGGGATAAACCTGAGCCCCGAAGTCATCGACTATTTCAAGGGCCTTGCGACGGAGACGGGCATCCCCTACCAGAAACTGATCGACCTCTACCTACTGGACTGCGCGCGGTCAAAAAAGAAGCTGTCGTTAAAATGGACGGCGTGATTGCGACGACACGACAGGCGCCCTGCGGTCCAGCCAGCTTATTCCAGCAGGCCGTCTGGACCGGGTGGCAGATACTTGATTTTACCAGCTAAACCCATATAATAACCATTGATGGCTTTTTTTGACGGCTATTTTAGCCAGGTGATGGCTATGTATCGAAATTTCTTACATTTGCTGCAAAACAGGAGCCCGCGTAGCCGGGCCGTGCCGTTGATTGTCCGGGGGGCCCGCCAGGTAGGAAAAAGCCATACGATCAAGGAATACGGGCAAACGTCTTTTGAAAGTCTGGCCGAGGTCAACCTGGAGTTGAATCCGGCCTTACATTCGTGTTTTGCCTCTCTCAACCCCACGACCATTTGTCGCGAACTGGAAGCGCTTCTGAAGGTCAAATTCATCGACGGCAAAACCCTGCTGTTCATCGATGAACTCCAAACCTGCCCGGAAGCTCTGATGGCCCTGCGCGCATTCAAAGAACAGCGACCGGGACTTGATGTGATCGCCGCAGGATCTTTGCTTGAGTTCGCCCTGGACGAGTCCACCCTGCGATCTTTCCCGGTTGGGCGGGTCGGTTTTGCATGGATGCATCCCATGTCGTTCAGCGAATTCCTGAGGGCCATGAGCGAAGACAGCTTGCTGGATGCGTTACAAAGCGCGACGGTGGAAAAGCCGGTATCCCCGGCCATTCATCACAAACTCCTTGAACTGGTCCGGACCTACTACGTCATCGGCGGCATGCCGGAGGTTGTCGATACTTTCCGCGTTACCGGAAGCTATCTGGACGCGAAGCAAGTCCAGGCCCGCATCTTCATGGGGTATGTCGCCGATTTCGTCAAATACGGAAGACGCTATGACTACCGTAAGCTGCAAACGATCCTGTCAAGCGTACCGCGGCTTGTTGGCGAGCAGATCAAATACACGCGTTTTGACCCGGATGTCCGGGCGAGGGATCTAAAACAGCCGCTGCTGGACCTGGAAAAGGCGGGGCTTATCCGGCTGGTGCGCGCAACCACGGCAAATGGCGTGCCCCTGGGTGCCGGCGAACGCGAAGGAAAATTCAAGGCGCAATTTCTGGACATCGGCCTGATGCTCAACGCCTTGGGGCTGAACCTTGGGAGCATGCCGCTCGAAGACGCCCTCTTCGCCAACGAGGGATCCCTTGCGGAGCAATTTGTCGGTCAGGAACTTCTGGTAAACGAATCCCCCGACGTGGCGCCAGGGCTTTACTACTGGAGCCGGGAGGCGGCCGGATCCAGCGCAGAGGTGGACTTTGTCATCGCCAGGGGTGACGCTGTCATTCCGGTCGAAGTAAAGGCCGGCAAAACAGGCACCATGCGTTCCCTGGGACTGTTCATGAAAGAGAAAAAGTCACGCGTCGGCGTACGGATCAGTCAACAACCGCTCTCGCTTCATGGCGCCATCCTTTCCGTGCCCTTTTACATGTGTTCCCAGATCCATCGCCTGCTGGATGCTGGATGATCTCAACCTGATGGGATTGGGTGACATCCAATACCCGTGGCGTCCGCCTTCCCTGATCCATCAAGATCATCGCCAGTTGGCGAGTGATCGTCTCTTGCCATATTTAGCAATTTATTGCAGGATACTGACATGCGGCGACGCTCGTACGGAATCGCCCTTCGCGTGAATGGACGGCTGATAAAAGAGGTAGTCCTGTGAAGTCAAAGAAGCGTGCGAAGAGGGCTTTTCCGGACGATAAGACTTTGGATCGCGTCCGCAAGAAGCTGTCGGCGAAAAGTTACTCTGGCGGAAACCTGGCCCTGCCCGAGGGGGCGTCAGAGGTGGAACGGGCGAAGTACCAGATCTGCCAGATGATCGCGAAATACCAGAGAGAAAATGAGATCAAGCAAAAGGACCTGGCAAAAAAGCTGAGGGTCCACGAGGCGCGGGTCAGCCAGATCCTGCGCGGCCGCATAACCACGTTCACCCTTGATCGTCTGATCACCTACGCGGCGCGCCTTTACCCTGGATTCAAACTGGACATCCGGGCGGCGTGACTCCGCATACCGCGACCAGTTTGTCCTGTCGGACGCGGAATTAGCGGCGGGGTTGGTGCGGATGACCCAGAAAGAGGCGGCGAGGCTGCTGGGATGAAGAACATCTGCAGCTACCAGCGCCTTGAGTCGGGGAAGACGGCAAACCCCGAGTTGTTGACCCTGGTGCGCATCAAGCAGGTCTTCCCGGAGATCGACCTGGACGATGTGGTGGGGTGAGGGTTTGAAGATGGGCAACGAGTAGGTCCAGGCATACCAGTGGACCGGGCGAAGCCTTGCTGTACCGCTGATTGTCCGTGACGGACATGAAGCGTCACTTCCCATTTCCCATGCGATTGGCAACATGAGTCCGGTGCAATCGGGACTCCGACTGGGCGGGATTGCGAGTAGTATCATTTTTTGATATCACCGGAGAGGCTGCTATGGGCGATTTGCTGGGGAAGCTGGCTGCCGGGGGACGACTCAACGCACGAGAGGTGCGGCAGGTCCTGCGCAGTCTCGGCTACAGCTTGGCAAGGCGTCGGGGCAGCCATGAGCAATGGGTGAAATCAGGGCGGACGTTCACGGTTGCCTGCCACGGGAAAGACGTCCCCTGGTACCTGCTGGACGCGCTGAGAAACATCGCCGGGGAAAATCATGAAAAAGAAGGCGCGGTCGAAACAAGGGAATGCCATGGCGACAAGAAAGAGACCTGAGCGATCCGACGGGGGTTTGAATACCCAGCGGGTACGGCGAAGGACAACCAGAGGCGGCGTTGATCCGGACGCGTTGGAGTACCAGGTCAATATCGCGTTTGATTCGCGGGACGGGATCTACGTCGCCAGGGTGCCTGAACTGGAGAATTGTCACACCCACGGTGATACGCCCGAGAAGGCTCTCGCCAATGCGAGGGCGGCTATTGAACTCTGGGTCGACACGGCGCGGCGTAGGGGAAAGCCTGTGCCTGAGCCCATTTCGCGGCGTAAATTCTCCGGGCGGTTTGTCTTGAGAACGAGCGAGGCCTTGCACGCAAGACTGGCTCACGTCGCCCTGAACAAGGGCCAGAGCATGAACGACCTGGTGGTGGAAATCCTTGAACAGAAAATAAGGGATGCGGGGTAAAAGGCGAGGTTATCCCGGTGAGGTAGATGAAACTTGCTATATGCTGGTGGGGATCCACGAGGGGCGGCTCATCCGGGGAATTGATTTCGCCGTGATGCAAAGTGGCAGCCGTCGAAGCGTGCCGGCAAATGTCACTTCTTCGCGACACCTATGTCGATTAGCCATCAAATGACGGTGGGATGACACCGACGTTTTATACCTTGAACAGGTATACCGATTTTTGGTATTCTGGGAAAGCTCGGGGATAGATGGCAATCTGTGGATTCGCGGATAAATTGACGGAAGATTTCTTTTATAGCGGCATTGCGCCACACTCCGTAGGCTGGCGTTTCGTAGCTCAAATTGCGGCTAGAAAGCTTGACTACCTCGATTACGCCGCCACGCTGTCAGATCTTGCGGCACCTCCTGGTAACCGCCTTGAGGCGCTTTACGGGACACTTGATGGCTTTCATAGCATCAGGATAAATCGCCAGTGGCGACTGGTATTCCGGTGGACAGAGGATGGCCCTGACCAGGTGAGTCTCATCGACTATCACCGTTGAACCGATAGAGGCAAAACCAATGAACATGAAACGAATTCGAAGACCGACCGGACCGGGAGAGATTTTGCGCGATGATTTCCTGCGCCCGATGAACATCACCCAGAAGAGGCTGGCCGATCATCTGGGCATCGACATCAAGACTGTCAACCGGATCGTGAACGGACGATCACCGGTTACGCCGGAGCTGGCGATCATGTTGGGGCTGACGTTCGGCACGACGCCCCTTCTGTGGATCAACGCCCAGCTGGCCGTCGACATGCACGACGCGGAAAAGAACCTGAAGTACCGACCAGGAAGACTGAAGGCTGTTTGATTCCCCTTCTCGACTGTGTTCGGACCATGACTCCGCCGGCAGAGTCCGCGGACGACAACAGAAGTCACTTCATTCCATCGTGACCATCCGGTCATTCTGCACCGGTGACCCTGCTGGGGTTGGCCGGACGTGTGCCACGAGCATTGCACCTCGGCTTTACTATTGACTGAACTTGGTAACCAAGTTACCAAAGGAGAGGTGGGAATGGCTGGTGTGACGCGTCAATTGCTGGCCAGAATCAAAGAAAAGGCTGCAGATGGCGATTACCTGATCTTGCCTCATGCGATACAGCGTGGACTTGAGCGCCAGATCTCGGACATGGATATCACCCATGCACTTGTTATGGGTGAGCATGAGAGCCACCGGGACGTGTACCGATCTGATTTTCGAGCCTGGAATCGTGCGATCAAGGCCCCGATCGATGGAAGTTGATGAGGTCTGATTGATGACCGCTCTCGGAGAAAAAAAAACGCTGAAGCGCCTCGTTGACCACAGCCTTGGACTTGAGGTGGTGATCGTCAACGCACCCGTGGTGCGAGTACGGGGCGAGTGGACTTTGAACGTCAACCGCAATGTGTATCGCGAGGCCGTCTTGCGTCACCTGGTGCGAGATCCGCGGCGGATGACGGGGGATCAAGTTGCATTCGTAAGGAAATGCTTTGGCATGACATCACGGGCATTCGCAGGGCGCCTTGGCGTCAAGCACACGGCCGTCTTGAAATGGGAATCCAGAAAGCAATACCCGACGGACATGGCATGGACGACCGAGAAGGAGATCCGGATGTCGATTCTCGACTCGGTAGAGAAGAGTGCGACGCGATTCCGCGAAATCTGGCGGTCCTTAGGTGCCATGGAAGATGAGAACGGACGCGCAGCCACCGAGATCCAGATCGATGGGGCGGACTTGGCGGCTTGAGTCTTTACAGGCGAAGATTGATCACCACCGTAGCCGGAAATCATAGATCGCGTTGTTGAGAAATTCACGCCACGAACCTGTATCCCGCTCCACACGGCGCAGCAAAAACCCCTTGTGCTCCGCGCATACGGCGGACAGCGCGTCTAGAAACTGCTCATGAGTCCATGGCAGGTCCTCGCGATCAGCCAGCTGGCTGCACCCCATCATCGCCATGAAGACATGGCCTTCTGTGGGCAGGGGGGCGCCCGTCTCGCGCCGGATCGTCTCAAACCGGATCAGGATGCGCGCAACGATGTTTGCGCGCGATGGGGTGTAACTCCCCTTGACGACTTGCGTAATGGCATCCATCGATGCCATACCGCCCCTGCGAAATGCAATATAACGCCGCGCGCGCTCACTCAACAGCGCAACAATCTGTTCATGGGTCGGTGCAATTGCAAGCCTCAGCATATAGGTCGGGCCTCCCGTTAATACGAGTCAAAGAAGGCCTTCTATCGGCCCGCCGCGTGACAGCAGTGGACAAACCTACCGTGCGTCTGCACCTAGGGAGGTAATACTGAAAAAAAACACTTTGACCTCTGGTGTCACACCCTGTGTCGAAGAGCCCGGACGGAGGTGCAACATGGGATCACATTTTGACGTCATACAGAAACAGTCCCCGAACAGGGACAAAAATCCACTTCAGCTTTCGTACCCTTACGTCGTCCAGCGACTGGTCAAGATTGTCGCCTTGATACACGAGGTTGTCACCGAGCCCGCCACCCGGGCTGCCGATACCGCCGCACCAGTCGCCACTGCGATCCACTGGCGGGGGCGCGGTGATGCATGGCTGGTCGTGCCGCGAAGGGATGACGCCACAGAGACGCCGGCACAGCTGGAAGAGCGGATCATCAAGTTCCTGCAAGGGGAGGTCGCCCGCAACGGTCGCGAGATGTGCCTGGTCACATCAGATACAAGCTGCATCCACATACGCCAAGACGGGCGCTTGGAGCCATCGGATAAGATTCCGCAAGAAGGGTTACTGCTACTTATCTCTTCCATGGAGGACGGATAGGGCACCGCCCCCCGCAATTCCGCGGTAACCCCATCCATCAACACCGCGACCGCTTTGGAAAGAGACTGAAACAATCCGGGTTGACTCAGTCGGCCCTGGCAAGCCATGCCGGAACATCCCAGGCCAATGTCAACCGGATCGTGAACGGACGATCACCGGTTACGCCGGAGCTGGCGATCATGTTGGGGCTGACGTTCGGCACGACGCCCCTTCTGTGGATCAACGCCCAACTGGCCGTCGACATGCATGACGCGGAAAAGAACCTGAAACACCGGCCAGGAAGATTGAAGGCGGGCTGATTCCACCCTTCCCCACTCTGCTCACACCATGACTCCGCTGGCGGAGTCAGCGGATGACATCAGAAGTCACTTCATTCCATAACGAAGACCGAAGCATTCTGCCCATGTGAGGCGGCCAATAGAGGCCAAACTGCGGGGGTGGGCAAGTGTGTACATGTGTTTTGACGGGTGGCTGCAAGGCAAATCCCATTGGAACATTCCTGTCGACACGACCAACCGGTATATGCTATTTTCAGCATAGTTTCGCAAGCGGTTGCCACAATGGCAATTGAGGTCCACCGCCGTGCCTTGCGGGACGTGGGAAGGTTTCCAGACGATATCCTGTCGCAAGCAAAGGAGGCTTTCAGGTTTCTTGAATCAGGTGTGATGCTGACCATGCCTCTTTCAAGGCCAATGCCGTCCATCTGAAGGAACGCCCATGAGTTAAGGATTGTGGGGCGAGGTGGCCAATACCGGATCATTTACGTTCTGCTGGGTGGGGGCGACATATTTATCCCGCATTGTTTTCAAAAGAAAAAAGAGTCCACCCCACTAAAGGACCTGAACGTTGCGAAAAGCAGGACAAAGGAATTCATCCATGCCACGCACCACCGTGAATTTTAAAAGTAGCGACGAGCTGTTTGCCAAGGCCGGAATGTCCGCTGGGGAAATCCTGATCGCGAACTTCCGGGTGGCGGTCTGCCTTGAGATTGGAAAGAGACTGAAACAATCCGGGCTAACTCAGTCGACCCTGGCAAGCCATGCCGGAACATCCCAGGCCAATGTCAGCCGGATCGTGAACCGGGACATCGGCAAACTTTCGACAGATCTACTGCTGCGCGTCTTGGTTGAACTAGGCGGTCGACCATCCTTGGTGTCCCGGGCGCAGGGTCCGAAGCGCGCCGGATAGACACGAACAATCGCTGATCTCGTACGATTCATCTAAGTGCCATCTGAGGCGCGTAGATTTTCGTCGGAAGTCAAAACACCTCAACAATTACGGACGCATTTAATCAATCCTGTTGGATTTGGGCTGACCCATATCAGGATGAATCACCAAACTGACGGCCAACCAACATGAAACACCGGCCAGGAAGACTGTGGGCAGGTTGATTCCCCTTCTCCAAGCTGTTCACACCATGACTCCGCCGACGGAGTCCGCGGACGACATCAGAAGTCACTTCATTCCATAGCGAAAACCGTAACATTCTGCCCATGACAGGTGATCGCCGCGTTCGCAGGGCAAATATCATGATAGGTATAGTTTTTATACCAAAACAGGTGATACATGTTTGATGAGTCCTTTGACCGGGGAAAGAGCGAAAGAACCATAGCAAGCCGTAGAATTGATTTTGTTGAGGCTTACAGTAAGGCAGTCGGGAATCAGAATCTTCATGGTGCGCCCGGCCCGAGACGACGAAAGGAGCGTCTACCTTGGCAATGAAATCGAAGAAACTTTCAAAAACTGAACTGAAGCGGGACGAAAACACGAAACTTCGCAAGGGAGGCGAATGGACCAGGCGGGTGAATGTGGACATACCTGTCTGGGCAATCACGGAGCTCGACCGCGAAGCAAGCCGCAGGGGCATCACGCGTCAATCACTCATCAAAACATGGCTCATCGACCGGATTGATGCCATTCAGACCACAGGTGGTTCACGGGCGGGATAGGCACGAACATATTGGGCACCGCCCCCCTCAATTCCGCGGCCACCCCCATCCACCAACACCGCGACCGCTCCCGTGCAGCGCCCTAACATCCCGTCTTTTAAACGTTTTTTATATCCGCCCCCGCCCCTTCTGCGCCCGTTCAAGTAAACCAGCTAAATAGCCGACACCACTCTAGAATTTGTCCGCCAGGAACCGGAATCGCGTCGGATGGAGTCAAAGATGAACCTGCGCTCAATGTGGTGTGCTGCATCCCTTGCACTGGCGGGGTTCATCACGTCTTGCCAGCCCGCTGCACCAACAGCCGAGCAGGGCCAGACATCCGACGGTAAATCCCGCACCTCCAAAGCCACCACACAGATCATCGCGGACGATCCCGACAAGGCCTGCGTCGCGTGCGCCTGCCTGTGGCAGAACGACCGCGATGATTCCGCCGAATCGAAAGAGAAATGCGAAGAGCTTCTGAATCCCGCAAAAGGATCGCCATGTACCCAGGGAGAGTCCTTCGGCGTAAAAACCAAAGTCACGCCCCGCCCTGGCGTCGACCCCGGGATGGCCAAGGCCAGCGAGTACCTGAAAAACGCGCAATGCGAAGACAAGCGCATGTTTTACGCAGGTCACTCCTGGTACAACGAGCCCGGAGCCAACGGCACGCCTGCCCTGTGCAGCTCCATCCGCGATCAAATCAAAAACCTGATCGATCAAAATGCAGGTAAATGCTCTGCATCCCTGAACCTGGTCAGTTACGGCTGCGGTGGCGCTGCGGACCCGACTACGACCTGGCAGCAACTTCAACTCATCTGGGCCGAACTGGAACGAAACAAAGCCAGCTTTTGCTCGTGCGGCCTTGGCATGATCACCATCAACATCACCCTGGCTCAGTACTACCAGCACTGGGTCCCGGGTGGCATGAAACCAGAGACGCACACGCTCACCATGTGGTGCAACGACCAGACAACGCCAGGCTATGGTTATTCTGGCCCGACCTACGGTGCATGTTCAGACTTGAAAGACGTCAAATGCTCCGAGCAGTCGATGGTGAAATGCGCCGACGGCAACGGCAACAACCTCTATGCCAAATGCTGCCCGCGCAGCATGCCGGGATCCGTGCCCCCTGTCGGCTTTTATTACTCGACCGTCACTTCCCCATATGCAGCATGCCCGGGCGATGTCAGCCAGGCGCCGAACAGCTGCGAATTGATGACCGGCACGACTTGTTCCAAGTACGAAGTCGCCCCGCTTCCCTGTAACTCGACAAAGAGCGGACGTGACCGACTGTTCTGCGCCTGCGACGGAGCCAAAGGCTGCACGTGGCAACCCTCACAAACAGTCGGTGGACAGTGCTCCAGCAACGCAGACTGCCTGAGCGGCATTTGCGCCGCATCCACGGCCACAGAACCTCCATCCTGTCGCCCCCCGGCTGGTTCGTGCGTGGAACAGAAAAAACAGTGCAGTAAAACTAGTGACTGTTGCACCGGAGCGTGTTTGAACGGCTTCTGCAATGCAGCACATTCCCCGCTTCTGCCACGTCCCGGTACGCCAATCCCAAGGATCCCGCCGACTGACTGCCAAATCGGACCAGTGAATCCAAAAACCGGGACAAGCGATCCGTGCCCAGCCGGATACGGTTGCGCCGCCACCGACCGTACCGGATGGGCATATTCATGCCGGCCGATCATCACATGCCCCGGCAATGGCACAGCGAATCCCTCTGGGGCACCATGTTGTGTTGCTTACGGTTACGGCCTGAAACAGGGACAGGTGTGCTGCGGAGGTCTCTTCCCAAGCCCGGCTGGATTCGCGCCGAATGACACCACATTGAAGTGCATGCCCTGATAAAAAAGCGGGCAAGGATGCTCTCGATCTCGCCCGCTTTAACCCCAATCCAGTTTTACGGCCCTAGAGTCGGTGGTGCACTCCACCACCACGCGGGTAGTAGTAGTAACCATACCCAGGACGGTACCAACCCGGATACGGGTAACGGTAGGTTGGCCCAAGAGGCGCACCGTACCATCCGCTGTAACCACCTGCATAACCCCACCCGGGCGCCGGCGTGTAGGTGTAGCCTGGACCGTAACCAAACGAGAACGCTGAGCCAGGACCGCTCCATCCGAAGTAGAAGCCCGGAGCTCCGTAATGCCAGCCCACGCGCGAATTGACGTAGCCTGGTGCAAATCCCGGACGCCACGTGTAAAAACCATCCGGAGGCGGCTGGGCGATCGTCGCATCGGCGGCAGCTAATCCCGCCACCTGCAGATAGCCAGGCGCCTTGGCTTCCTTCCACGCGGCCTCTGCAGACTGGTGATCCGTCACCCGCTGCTCCGCCGCCTGTCCTTCCAAAACACGCAACTGGGCCTTCTGCAAAACGGGATGTCCAAATTTGTCAAACGGGACACGCACAATCACTGCTCCGCGCTGAGCGAGCGCCGCTTGCAGATTTTCGTCAATCGCCGTTTCGGCCAATGCCGCTGGCGCCAAACACATGAAAATCGCTGCCAGAAAATGTCGGGTTCGTCGCATGATGATCCTCCTTGAATTGATACACCGGTGCCGGTTCTAGCAATCCGGATACCAATTCTCTGAGGAAGGCTATTTCAGCGGAAGAAGAGGCCGCCTGGAATTTGCCGCGTGCGCTGTTCTTACGGCAAGCCCAGATGCCATGTCTGTGGGCAACGCCACGACTTGGTCCCCTTGTAGGCGAGCGGCCCCAGGTCTGTGTCGTAATACTTGTCATTCACATAAGGAGCGACGGTATCGATACAAGCACGAAAAAGATCCGACGAAAAAAAACTGCTGGATGCACTCGAGACGGTAACAGCTAAAGGCACCCCGCATGGGATACCTAACACTGTGGTCGTGCCAGCGACATAAATCGTCCCGTCGATCAGATAGCCAGCACCGCTAAGTAGCCATGAGGCTGGTTCGGTGATGATCCGGGGCGCCTGGTTGACCCAGGTCGTTTCTTCCATTTCAGGACAGCTGCCGCCCACCGCTGAACCTGCATTCAGTGCGGCTACCGCGCAAAGAATCAACAGCAAGCGTCTCATCTTATGTCCCTCCCTGAAGTTTACATTTCCGGGCTGGTCCGATCGTGACACATGTAACATGCATCTGACGCAGGTTGCTGCGGCCTGACCGATCCCGGACGCGTCCCTTTGATCAGGTCAAACATACAATCGGGATACTGCTCTGCAGGCAAAGCCATGATCCCGATTTTTCCTTCTTTCGGCACCGGGGACAGCCGAATCATGGGTGGCCCTTCGCATAAAAACAACCCTCGACCAGGTAGAGTTCCCTGATCCACGCGTTCGAAAGCACAAAACTCTTTGCCACTTTTGTCCTTGCAAGGACACCGATCAAAGTCAACCTGCCGCGGCCAGGCAATGTCTGTGGGATTGGGATTCCCCCTTACGACAAGGCATGCGATGCACTTCATCACAGGCTCATTCTTCAGCTTTTGAATGCACTGATTTACTTTGGCGTTGTCAGCGTAATCTTCCGGGCGGGGCTGAGAAGAAGGAGCGGGAGATGAAGGCGGCGGCACCGGACTTGCCTGCGGTTTCGGTGAAGCCGCCGGTGCAGGCGCTGCAGGAACTGACACGACTCCCAGCGCACCAGCAAAGGAACTCGCGCCCCCTGCTTCCGCTAACCCCAGATATTTGGCAGGTACTGGCTGACGGCAACTCAAACCAACTGCCTTGGCGATTTGCATATGCTCGGATGGCGACAGTCGCCGCACCCCTTGCTGGCGATCAGTCGCCGTTTGGATGCGCGCGCACCCGAAGGTCACCGACATGACAGTAAGAAGAACGCCGAGTTGCCTGCACAGCTTTCCCAAAAACATGCTTGAGCCTCCATACAAGGTATCGGAAGGCCACGCCACGTTCTTTAAAGCAACCAGGATTCAAAGAAATTATCCAATCATTGCAGGAAATTCCGGCTAATTAACCTTGGTAGCGGAGCCCTGGCTCTTCGCCGTTTTTGCGACCGGCACGCCAGCCGTTTCAACTTTCCCGCAGGGATTCCAGGCGAGCCCTGATCTCGACTTCGGATCCTCCGGGGAAATCCGCCACCAGGCGCCCCTCGTCCAGAACCAGGATCCGGTCACAGAAGGCGAGCGTCTTCAACTTATGAGCGATGATCAGGCAGGTGCATCCACCCATACATGAATCCAGCGCCTTCAAGGCACGCTCTTCAATCACCTGGTCGATGCTGGCTGTCGCTTCGTCCAGAATCAGGATACGCGGCTTGCGCACAATCGCACGCGTCAGTGCAATCAACTGCTTTTCGCCGGCACTGAAGTTTTCGCCGTTCGAATACACCGCCGAATCAAGGCCGTGGTCGAAGCGTCCCGTATGGTCTTCGCGCATGACTGCGCCAAGGCCACTGCGTTCACAAGCATCCAGCAATGCATCATCGGTCGCCCCGTCCAACGCCGGGAAACCAAGCAAGTTGTCGCGCAGCGTCCCACGAAACAACAGTGAATCCTGTGTTGAAAAGCTGATCTGGCGCCGCAGTGCTACCTTGTCCCACTCGTCATGAGGCACACCGTCAACATGCACCTGCCCTTCCGCAGGCGTGTACAGTGCCGGGATCAAACTGACCAGCGAAGTCTTCCCGCTTCCCGTGCGCCCGACAATACCGACACGCTCCCCGGCCTTGATCAGGATGTCGATATTCTCCAAAACCGCGCGATTGCCGTCATAATTCAGGCGCACGCCACGAAACGCCAATTCGCCGCGTACGCTCTCCGCGTGGCCCGAACTCGTCACACCAACCCCCGCCGCCGCGCCAATTCTGCGTGCTTCAGGCTCAACTTCCGCCCCAAGCATCGCGTGGACACGCTCACCGGATGACAACGCTTCCTGAATCACCTGGATTTCCTGCGTGATGGTACGCACAGGCGTGCTGTATCGCTCGGCAAGGCGCAGAAAAACCGCCAGCGTGCCGATGCTCATCGCCCCCGCCGCCACACGCATCCCGCCGTCGTAAATGACCCAGGCCATGGGCAGCATGCTCAGGAATACGCCGGCCGGGCGAACCAGGCTGTTCCAGTAAAGAACCTTCATCCCGGACTTGAATTGCCGCTGCACCGCTTCGCCAAGACGCCCCTTCGCCCACCCCTCAATCCCACAGGAACGCAACACGGAAATGCCGCTGACAAATTCCGCGAACAGGCTATTGACGTGAGCTGACTGCCGCTTGAACTCCCGCAACCCCTTGCGGACTGGTCCATTCATGGCAAAAACAAAAACCAGGGCAGGCAAAGAAGTTGCGATCACCGAGATCCCGAAACGGGGATCCACCAGAATCAATCCAGCGAAGACCGCCACCATCTGAATCACGGCAATCAGCATCCGCGCCAGCGTACCGCCGAAAAAACCTTCGATACCTTCGACGTCACTCGTCAGGCGGGTCAAGATGCGCCCGACTGGCTGGCGGTCGAAGTAGGACATCGGCAAGCGTGACTGCTTTTCGATCAGGGCAAGGCGTGTCTCCAACGCCACATCCGTGGTAACTACGGCAAGACGCCGCCGCCCGAAATATTGGAGCGCCACGGCAAGCGCCTCGAAAGACAGGAAGACCAGCCCATAAATCAGGGACTCCCGCCATCGTCCAGCGACGAGCGCGTCAATCCCCGGCCCCATGACCCAAGACGCACCCGTGGCAAAACCCGCCGCCACCACCAGGATGCCACCTGCGGCGATCATCGCCGGCTTGGCTGGACCAGCAAGATCCCACAGTGCGCGTATCCCCGTCACCTTGACGTCACCCACTGCGCGCAGCGCATCAGATTGGATCGCATCAGACGTCAAACATCACCTCAAACAAATTTTTGCGCCCGGCGGGCCGACCCTGGCCGGCAACACCCTCGCGCTCAAACAGACGGACCCGTCCCTCTGCCACGCGCAGCTCCACCACGCGGTCACAGGCATCCAAAACACCCTGCCGGTGCGAAACCATGATGACCGTGGCGCCAGCCAGCACCTTGCGCAAGTTACCCAGGATTTTTGTTTCGGTGGCTTCATCAAGAGCGCTCAGCGGCGAATCAAGCAGCATGACAGGCGCCTTTCGCAAAAGGGCGCGCGCAATCGTCAGCCTTTGCCGCTGCCCCCCCGACAAATTGGCGCCGCCCTCGTGAAGCCTTGCATCAAGACCCCGGCCGTCACTCCCGTCAACGCTTTCACCGGTGCCCATGTTGCGGACCTCGGCCCCGAGTTCGACCAGGTCCAAAGCCCGCCACAGCTCCTCATCCGTGCACCGCGTGCCCAGCTCCAGGTTTTCACGCACCGTGCCCGAAAAAACGAACGGCCGCTGCGGCAGGTAAGTCACCCCATCAACCAGGATTTCTCCCGAAGCGTCCGGGTGAATCCCGGCAATCGTCGCCAAAAGCAAAGACTTCCCTGCCCCAATCCG
>JBEGVZ010000008.1:0-15796 GCA_041178085.1 Pseudomonadota bacterium
GTTTGCGGTAGGTCTCCTCCAGGAAATCATTCAAGTACTCCAGATGGTGATCGACCTGCGCACTGCTCTTGCGCGTAAAACGCATCGACGTCCCGGAGATGGGAAACAAAGCATCCGAATCGCCCGAGATCACCGACACTGCGTCTCGATAGAAGCGCTGGAAATCTGGAAGCCAACTGGTCACCTGTACGGGGCGGATTTCTGCCCCGATACTTGGCGGCATCGCCGGCGCGACATCAAAGTCTGTAAGCCACTCAACCCTGTCGCCACTCACATTGGCAACAAAGCTAACAGGTGCATCGTTGAAAAGGGCAGGCTGAGGTAATTCAATGCCGAACCTGCGCGCCGCAGCCGGCGCACACTGCGCGTAAAGAGGACGCAGGTCCGGATTGTTCCAGGCCGACAGAACGGAATTTCCTCCGTCCTGGTCCACCCAAATGATGTCCCCGAAAACTGGCTTCGAATCGAGGTCGTCGAAGTCAAGGAAGTCATCGAAAATCAGATGATGATCGGAATCACTGGCTGTGTCGTATTGCACGGGTAGATGGAAGTGGGGCTCGTCCCCTGCGTCCTCGCTATCTTGGAGGACATCCGCACCAAGCCATATCCAGGGCGAAGATGCGTCAACGCGGTAACGCGCCCAAGTCCATGTATCCTCGCCCAGAGCACTGCGCGTAGGCCAGCCCTCAAACTGAAGGCTGCGTCCCGCGGCGTTTGCCGATAATTCACGGGCAAGGCGCTGCAACTGCGCCTCACCTGCCACTCTTTGATCTCTGCGAATCGCCGGCCTGCCGGCAAGATGAATGCGACTCCGAAGGTGAGGGAGCGCCTTTCGCCCCGTCTGAAATGGCGGTGTCCGCTCTGAGTTTGCATAGGGAACTTCACCTGGGCGCAAACCAGGAGCAATCGAACTCAATGGCGCAAAACGCACATCGACCGGCGCGGGAAGCAGGCCGAGCCTATCACGAGACGGGCAATCGACCGCAGCTTGCTGCTGACGCGCAGCCGACGCCACCGCAGCGCCCAGGCAAATCGAAACAAGAACGGTCTTTAAAGGCAAACCCTGCAAGTTCGCACTCCGCTATGAAAATCAATCGAGGCGCGTGATTGCATCCCGGTCGAAAGACGACGGCACCTGACCACCGGGATTCCGGATGGTCATGCCAAACTGGAAGTGTTTGACATGGATATCCACATCATGCCAGCGATCCATGAATTCAGAGCGCGGGATAAACGTGTAATTCCCCCGCGCAGAGGGATCCATCATGTAAACGTTTTCGTGATCGATTCCGTTGACGACCACAAAATGACCGTCGTCCCAGTTTGTGCGCCAGTCAATGTCCGGTGAATCCCGGTAAGCCTGAATCAAGACAAGGACGGGTGTCCCGGCTTTGACGGACTGCTCAAGCGAATCGAGGGTCCAGCCATCACTCCAATCGACCACCAGACCCAGAGAGCGCGCGTAACGGAAGATGTTTGCAATCGTCGTCCCATGAACATTGTCTGACTTCATTTCACGGGCAAGGTGATCTTCGGAAAAATCAAACGCGGGGTTCAACCAGTGCAGGAGCGATCCTACAGCTGCTGCACCACACGTGTAATTCGTCGCTTGTCTGGTGATGGGAAGGTGAATCAGTCCAGGAACATTGCCAACGCGGGGTTGGTCACCGGTTGCGGCCGGCCGTGATGCCGGACCCATGCCAAGCAAGATCCCTGCGAGGCCAAGCGATGCCAGCTTCATCTTGAACACTGATCGCACTGCTTAAGTGTCCCTGCGATTTACAAGGCGGCTCAAAGGTGAACACATCGAACACCAATTCCGTGAACCGCTGCACTGAACTTGGGCCCTGCAAAACCTTCGCCAGAGCGTTTTGCCAGGAAATTCCGATGCGGACTTTTTTAACTTCTAGTAATACGTTTACCCCAGACAACCCGGCTTCCACAAGGACAAACCCGGCGTGAAATTTTTCTGGACATGGGCCCGTCAGAAGAGCGCAGCGCACCCGGAAATCTCGGGCAGCGAAGGCTGTTGGATCCGCGCAACGGATGGCGCACAGATCCTCGACGCCATGTCCAGCAACTTTCAAGCCGCCTTTGGCCACAGCTGTGCGCCTGTCAAGACAGCCATCCACCGCCAGATCGATGAAATGCCACTGGCGAGCCCGAAACACAACTTTGCACTGAAAAGAACCGTCAGCGAAAAGCTCTGTGCCCTGGTCCAAAGCGGACCAGGGCGGATCTTCTTCACAGTCTCTGGGGCTGAATCCGTCGAAAATGCGCTGAAGATGGCGCGTCAAGTGACTGGCCGTCCGCTGGTGGTGGCGCGCTCAAAGAGCTACCACGGCGCGACCATGGGAGCGATGTCGGTGACCGGTGACTGGCGCGGTCAGGGCCACTTTGGAGTGCAGGCGTCGACCATTCGCATCCCGGAGCCGGCCGATGATCCCGATCTTGTCGCAACCAGACAAATCATCGCCGACGCCGGCCCACAGAATATTGCCGCCATGTGTCTTGAAACCATCTCAGGGATGAATGGCGTCATTATTCCGCCGATGTCCTGGTGGCAGGGGATTTCGGCGTTGTGCAGGGAACATGGAATCCTGCTCATTGTGGACGAAGTGAGCTGCGGATTCTGGCGCACAGGTGCCCCCCTGGCCTTGCATCATTACGGACTGAAACCAGATTTTGTGTGCATGGCAAAGGCCATCTCTGCTGGCTATGTGCCGTTTGGTGCCCTCTGGGCAAGTGAAACGGTGGCGTCCTATTACGATCAACAGGTGCTGTCCGCTGGGCTTACCGCCTATGCCCATCCCGTCGGACTTGCGGCGACCAATGCGGTCCTCGACCTGCTCAAGGATGGTTCATTTCAGTCGCAACTGCGCAATGTATCGGCGCGCTTTGGACAACTCATAAACCAGCTGCGCGCGCACCATCGCGTCAAAACCACGCGCTGGATAGGCATGATGGCTGCCATCGATTTGGAGCCGGGGCCGGCAATCTCGCAGGAATCTGCGTGGAGGCACGGGCTGCACATTGCCATCAAGGATGAAACCATCATCCTGGCGCCGCCACTCGTGACCGACGAGGCAACCATGGACGAAATGTTCAAGCGCTTGCGTGCCCTGCTTGAATAAGGAGAACGGATGAACGGAAGCATCGCTAAAAAGCGTACCACCAAAGTGTTTGAGTCGGGCACGGCGGCCCTTGCCGACTTGAAGTCCGGCATGAGCATCATGAGCGGCGGTTTCGGCCTTTGCGGCATACCAGAAAACAGCATCGACGCCATCGCAAGCATGCCCGTCACTGAGCTGACCGTCATCTCGAATAACATCGGCAACTCTGGGCGTGGCCTTGTCAAGCTGTTGCAAAACCGCCAGATCAAAAATGCAATCTGCACGTACGTGGGGGGCAACCCGGACCTTGAAAAGCAAATGCTCTCCGGTGAGGTCAACGTTCAGCTTGTTCCGCAGGGTACTTTCAGTGAAAGGATCCGCGCTGCAGGCCTTGGCATCCGCGCGTTCTTTACCCCGACCGGGGCAGGAACCGTCATTGCCGAAGGCAAGGAAGTCCGCATGTTCGATAAACCCTGCGTACTCGAAATGCCGTTGCATGCGGACTTCGCCATCATCAAGGCGCAGCGCGGAGACACCTTCGGTAATCTCTGGTTCAAGGAATCCGCCCGGAACTTTTCACCCCTCATGGCAATGGCAGCAAAGACCACCATTGTGGAAGTCGAGGAACTGGTGCCCATGGGAGAAATCCCGCCTGAGGATGTCCATCTTCCCGGCATCTTCGTGCAGCGCATTTACCGCGGCAAGGATTACCGCAACGACATCGAAATCCTCAAAGTGAAATCGTGAGGTGATGCCAGTGAAACCATGGTCTAAAGACGAAATGCTTGATCAGGTCATCAACCTGTTCCACCAGGGGTGCAGCGTTAATCTGGGCATCGGACTGCCCACGGCGATCCCGGAGATCCTCGCAGCGCGGAACGCGCGCGGCCCGGTCAACGACGTGCTCGATATTTTTATCCAGTCGGAAAACGGCGTCCTTGGTGTCGCAGGACGACCGGCCATGGGCGAGGAATCCGCTACCCTGATCAACGCAGGAAAAGAAACCATCAGCATCCGGCCAGGGGCAAGTTTTTTTGACAGCGCCCTCAGCTTCGGAATGATCCGCGGTGGACACATCGACTTTTGTATTCTTGGAGGCATGGAAGTGGACGCTGATGGCAGCCTTGCCAACTGGATTGTCCCCGGCCAAAAAGTCACTGGCATGGGCGGGGCCATGGATCTTGTCCACGGCGCCAAACAAGTCGTAGTCGTGATGACCCATTTCAACAAGGCCGGCGAAACCAAACTCAAACCGAAATGCACACTGCCACTAACGGGCATGAATTGCGTGAACCTTGTGGTCACGGAGCTTGGCATGTTCGCTCCCGGATCCGGGAGGTTCAAGATTCGCAAGCTGGCCCCCGGCGTCGCCATCGATGACCTTAAACTTGCCAGCAGCTTGATCAACACGGATGAATTGCATGAACCAGCGCCGTATTGAATTGAACATCCGCAAGGATACGGAACAACCCGTTTTTTGGGGCGGAATGCGTACGCCGTTTGGTCTGGCCCAGCGTGGCAGCCTGAAGGACATCCGCCCGGATGACCTGCTTTGTGACTTGCTCAGGTCCCACCGGGATCGCTTCGCAGCAGTGTGGCAGGGCGAATACTCGCCGTCCGAAATGATTGCGGGATGCGCGTATCCAGAGGGCGAACAAGGCTACAACGTTGGACGGACGGCAGCACTCGGTACTGGCATTGACCTGCCCGCAGCAACCATCAACCGCTTGTGCGGGTCGGCCCTTGATGCCGCTGCCATGGCGGCAGCGGGAGTCGTATCCGGTCGTGGGCAGTCGTGGCTGGTCGCGGGCGTCGAATCGATGTCGCGCGTTCCACGACGCGGGGCAAATTTCTCGGAATCCGCCGCCATCAGGGAATCTGCCCCACAGACATACGTCACCATGGGCGAGACGGCAGAAAACCTTGCCCGCAAGTATCCGCGTATCAGCCGGGCAGCGCAGGAGGAATTTGCGGCTGGCAGCCACGCAGCTTCCTACATGGCCTGGGAGACTGGATTTTACAATAATCACGTCACTTCCGTGCACGGCTTGGCCCGTGACGAGTCCATCCGTTTTCCCGCGAACCTGGAAAAAATGGCAACACTGAAACCCGCCTTCATCGAGGGCGGCGTGATCACGGCAGCAACCAGTTCACCGATGAGTGACGGTGCCGCAGCCGCCCTCGTTACCTCGGAACGCATTGCCCGCAACCTCCGCGCCCATTCGTACCTGCGCATCATCGACGTTGCAGTGGCACACGTGGCCCCGGAACTGATGGGCCTTGGGCCGGTGCCGGCGACCAGAAAGATCCTGGCGCGAAACGGCATCGACATCAGGGACATACGCGCCGTTGAAATGAACGAAGCTTTTGCCGTCCAAGTCATGGCCTGCATCGAAGAACTTGGCATCGACCTGCAGCTGGTCAACACCCACGGCGGTGCCCTTGCCATCGGACATCCGCTTGGGGCCAGCGGCCTTCGACTGCTCATGACCCTTGCGGAAAGAATGAATCAAAACTCAGAACATGGCGAACTTGGCCTGGCGACACTTTGTGTCGGTGGAGGCCAGGGGATCGCCATGCTTTGTCAGCACGTCAATCACAGGAACTGACTTTCATGCCAACCCGCATCACTTACACAACGGCCTACACTCCCGAGGAACTCAACGCGATCAACTCCTCGTTCGACGCGGAAGTCACCAAGCACACAAATAGCCTTGGCCGAGAGTTTCCGGCCCTGATTGGCTACCAGAACCGCACGGGATCAACCTTCAACTTTGATTCCGTCAACCCGTCCCGCACAACGCAAGCGCTACATCGCTTCGGCGAATTACCGGTTGCTGCCTTGGACGAAATGGTTGCCTTGGCGAACAAAGCGCAAAAATCCTGGGGAGCGCTTCCTTGGCATGACCGCGTGACCATGATGCGCAAAGCTGCAGACGTGATCCGCGAGCGAAAGATGACACTGGCCGCGGCGGTTTGCATGGAGACAGGCAAGAATCGCATGGAGGCTCTGGGTGACGTCGAGGAATCATCCGACCTGATCGACTACTACGCCACCCAACTGGAGATGGCGGACGGCTTCTACCAACCTCTTGCCAGCCTGCTCCCCGGTGAGGTGACTGGCAGCTGGCTTCGCCCTTACGGCGTTTTTACTGTGATTGCGCCCTTTAATTTTCCGGTAGCGCTGGCCGCAGGCATGGCGGGGGCCGCCATGCTAGGGGGTAACTCTGTCATTTTGAAACCCAGTGAGGACACACCGTGGTCTGGTGAACTTCTTCTCCAAGTCATGCGCGATGCAGGCATTCCCGAAGGGGTTTTCCAACTGTGCCAGGGGCGCGGCAGTGTGGTCGGCAATGCCCTTGTGCGCCATGACGGCATTGCTGGCGTTGCCTTCACTGGCAGCGTCAAGACAGGGATGGCGATTCACAATATTTGTGCTTCTGGGCGATGGATCAAGCCATGCCTGATGGAACTTGGCGGGAAAAATGGCGTGATCATCATGCCCGGCGCGAACTTGGATGACGCTGCGACAGGCTCGATCAAATCCGCCTTTGGCCTGTCAGGCCAAAAGTGCAGCGCCCTTTCCCGTATCATTGTCCATCAGGACATCAAGGATGCGCTCATCGAGCGTCTGGCTGCGGTAGCACAAACGTGGGTAGTTGCCGAAGCCACGCGCCACGAATGCAGCCTTGGGCCCGTCATCAACGCCGCCTCGGTTGCCCGTGCGGAACGTTCCGCGGCACTGGCAGCAACATCTGGTGGTCGCATAATTTATCGCCATCAGAATGTCGCTACGGATAATCCTGCGGGTCACTATGTCATGCCGGTCCTCGCGGAACTTCCTCCATCACATGAACTCATGCAGCAGGAACTTTTCCTGCCGTTTGCTGGAATCACTGCGGTTCGTTCGTTTGAAGAGGCCATTTCTGTCTTGAACAACACCGACTTTGGATTGACGGCCGGAATTTTCTCTGGTGACGACCGTGAAGTAGAGCGCTTCTTTGAAGAAGCAGAAGCAGGCGTCCTTTACGCCAACAGAAAAACTGGCGCGACCACCGGTGCATGGCCCGGAGTCCAGTCTTTCTGCGGCTGGAAAGCCAGCGGCGGCAGCGGCAAGGGTGGCTGCGGCCCTTGGTACGTATCCCAATTCATGCGCGAACAATCACGGACCTGGATGAAATAAATAGAAACTCGGACGATTTGACCGGAGGACATCATGAACCCATCCAAAATTGAAAAACTATTTCCGAAGGTTTCCGGTCCGCTGCCCGGCCCCCGGGGACGGGCGATCATCGCCCAGGATGAATCTTGTACCTCTCCTTCCTATATCAAGGAGTATCCGCTGGTTGCTGACCGCGGACAGGGCTGCTTCATTGATGATGTCGATGGTAACCGCTTTTTGGACATGATGGCAGGAATCGCCGTCAGCGCGACCGGCTATGCACATCCTCATGTGATGGGGGCTGTGCGCGAAGCCCTCGACAAAGTCTGGCACGTCTGTGGCACTGATTTTTATACAGATTCGTTTTCGCGGCTTTGCGCCAAGCTTTCTGGTTACGTCCCGGACATGGGCAAAAAACGCGTCTTCCTGACCAACTCCGGCACAGAAGCCATCGAAGGTGCAATGAAGTTGGCGCGTTATCACACCCGTCGCAAAGGTTTTCTCTCGTTTTATGGCGGCTTTCACGGGCGGACGCTGGGAGCCTTGTCCCTCACGGCATCCAAGATCCGGCAACGGGAGCACTTCGGCCCGTTCATCCCGGGTATCGTCCACGCAGAGTACCCGGACGTCCTGCGTCGCCCTGTGGGAATGACGCCAGAGGAATGCGGGCTGGAGGCGATTCGCAAGATCGAACGCAGCCTGTTCAACAAAGTCGTCTCCCCCAACGAACTTGCAGCCATCTTTGTCGAACCAATCCAGGGAGAAGGCGGCTATGTCGTCCCGCCGAAATCATTTCTGAAGGGCCTCCGGGAACTCTGCGACCGCCACGGAATCCTGCTGGTTTTTGATGAAGTGCAGAGTGGCGTGGGCCGCACCGGGGAAATGTACGCAGCGGAATATTTTGATGTCGCTCCCGACATACTTCTTTCTGCAAAGGGACTCGGCTCTGGTCTGCCGATCGGCGCCATCATTGCACGCGAAAACGTCATGACCTGGACTCGCGGCACCCATGGCAGCACGTTTGGGGGCAATAATGTCTCCTGTGCGGCGGCCATCGCAACCCTGGAAGTGGTTGAGCGCATGCTGCCCGAGATCCGCAAAAACGGGGAACTGCTGTCGGCCGGGCTGCGCGACCTGGGCAAGAAGCACGCGGCCATCATGGATGTCCGCGGCCCTGGCTTCATGATCGGAATGGAAATGGCAGATCCGGCCTCGGGCGCCCCCGTCCCGGAACTCATGGCCGACCTGGAACAGATGGCCTTCCGCGAAGGGCTGTTGCTGCTGGGCTGCGGAGCCTCGACCATCCGTTTTGCCCCGCCCCTTGTCTGTGGCGCACATGAAATCGCGATTGCACTGGAAATTCTTGATCGATGCCTGACAAAATTGACGCCAAAGCATAAGATGTCTTGAGTCAAAAATAGCAATCTTCCGTGGGGGTCAAGGATCGATGCCCGCAAATAGACCAAGATGGTGGCTTGCCGCAGCCGTGCTCGCTGCGGGCGTGAGCATGCCGCTACAAAGTGCGTTCGCCGTCAAAGGCAAAACCTGGGAAATGTCCCTCGGACTGGCTTCCCGCCACATCGGGACCACAACCAAAAAAGAGTCTGGCGCCCCGGACAGCATGGGCTTACCCATGGGTCACCTGGGCGTCCAGTACCACGCGGCCTTCCGCAAGTGGTTCATCAGCCCGTGGTTCCGGTATGCGCCGGAGGCCATGGTGTTTGAGACGGTCCCCGGCAGCGAAGTGGCCAAATCGGCGATGACATTTGGCCTGCCACTTTTGCTGAACGCCGGAAAATCCTTCGATGTTGCTTTCGGCCCGACGCTTGAACTGTTCACGGTCCGGGGCACCGGCAGCGGCACACAGATCCTGCGCAACGGAGAATCCGAAAACGCGTTCTACCAGCCAATGAAGTCTGCAACTACCACCTCCGTTGGCCTGCAGCTATCAACCGGTTGGCAGATCAAGGATTTCCGCACCACGTTTGACCTGCTTCTCGCGGCCCCGTTCTCCAGCAAGCGCCGCGCGACGACCCTTGCTCTGGGAGGTGCTTATGTCTGGAATTGAAGCCACGCGTCGCACGCATCGTATCTTGTTTAGCGTCGCGTTCTCTGCCCTCCTCGCGGTCAGCACACCGGTTTTTGCCTTCACCTTGCTTGGTGGCATCCAGGAGGTCACAGGTTGGAAAGACAAAAACATTGCATTTCACCTCGACCCGACGGGCTGCCCTCCCAATATCACGAGCCTGATCACAAAGGCCCGGGCCGTATGGAATGCAGTCCCCGACGCTGGAGTAACCCTCGATGCGGGGCCGGAAACCAGTGCAACCGTGGCTTCGATCTCTGATGGCACTGCCGGCGATATTCCGGCGATCGTCTGCGTCACCGACATGGCCGCAATCGGCCTTAACGGCAATGTCATTGCCGGCATCGCCTTCGGCCAGCGCTTTGATTCAAAGGGCGCTCTCAACTATGGCGGACTTGCCATCAACGCAGACGCCTCTACCACGGCCAACATCGCAGCCATCGACGAAGGCACTGCCATCGCCGTCATGGCGCACGAGATCGGACACGTCCTTGGCATCGGTCACTCTACGGAGAAAAAAGCGCTGATGTACTACGATGGGTCAAAGCGGAAATCAGCGACCCTGCACCAGGATGATGTCGATGCGCTGGTTTACCTTTACCCGCGCAACGAGTTTGACGGGGATGACCTGCTGGGTGGCTGTGCAATGATAAGCAACCCGTCAGGCAAAAAAATTCAAATTGGTAGCTGGTTGCTGCTCTGGCCGATGTTTCTGTTACTCTTTCGCAGGAGCAAAACGCTAGCACTTAGAATCAGCGGACACAGACAACTTTGATCGACGAAGCACCTTTAATGACTGCCGCGGCCGAGCCCTGGGATAAATTCACGGTCCATCCACGGCTCAAATCGCTCGAATCGGAAGTTGAACTCCAGAATCCAGAGTTCATGGCCGCAGGTGAAATCCAGAAGCCATAGGCAATCGAGGCAGATCGAACCCCATGATTGTATGCCTCGAGTAGTTCTTTCTGGGTTGGCAGCCGCCAGTCCGACAAGGAATCATGATTCAGCATTTCGCAAACGTTGACCGCTTGTGCCCAACTTGACGAGTTGGAAACCACTTCGCTCCACTGAAGTCCCGTTATCTTGTCTGCCATACGGCAATCGTGACTCGAATTGGAACACTGGCTTGACGCAAGCTTCCAAACGTTATCATCGCCACTTACTGCCTCCACTCCGTCGCAGTGATTGTAGCTCCAGGTCGACACATAATCCGGGGGCATGGCATAGGGGGACGAGGAACCACCGTTGTAATCATCAATCGTGTCCCACAGGTCAAAGACGCTACCGGTTGTGATGACATTATTCGGTAGTGTAGCTGCTGTGCCATCATAATTGAAAAGAGAGTCGTTGATGGCGTTACGACAATTGACCCGCAGCTTGCCAACCGTATTGCCTACCGTTACGCCTGCCCGCAAATCCCACGCATCAGGTGGCGCGGGCCTTATACCGGTCAAACCAAAGATCGTAACGCCATCGGCGATATATGCTTCGATCAAATCGGAATCCCCTGAGTTGGTGTAGAGCGTCCCATCCGGACCGAACCACTCAAAATTGGCACTGGATTTCATTTTTGCGTCAAATGTCGCCACGTCGAGGTCCGCCGTCGCAGTCGCCCCTGTCAGAGTGTATGTCGCAGAGGGGTAATCCCCGGTCAGGCCGAAAAGGAATACGCCAGACTTGATCACACCCACGCCCGGCATGTTACTGACTCCGGAGTAGTATCCCGCCCCGGGAAATGAGGTCTGCAGGTCCCACGACCCGCGATTGGTTATCGTGCCGGTCACGCCGGCAATCGTGGTTCCACTCATAACGCTGGCCGCAGAGAAATTACTCATCTTGGCAGCCTTGAAATCATTGGTCGTCACACAGCCAACCTGTCCGTCCTCGGTGCAGTTAGGCAGCGATGTGGAAGATGAGCAGTTACTTGTGGTGGTTGTCGTGGTCGTCTGGATGATGACGGGACAAAGCTTTTCAGAGGACGCAGCGTCCTCGCTACCGCCCCCTTGCCCGCCACTGCTGCACGCCAAAAAAATCGACAGGAACAGCGGCAACAGCCCAATTCCCATGGATCTTTTAATGATTTTGAAAAGCCCCACCAAAATCTCTCCTGATCTTGAGGAGGTATCGGTAGGGTCAGCGATATCTTTAAAACGATTCGGACCTAGTGCAGGCCCAGAATGGCCTCCAGCCGTTCATGCGGCAAAGCATGAGCCGTATTGCCATCCCGCCCGACAACGGTCTTTGCAGCCAACATGGAATTGAGGACAGCTTCCTCGGCGCAGTCCGCCGCAGCCTCGAACAAGTCGTTCATCCAGAAGTCCGAGATGCTCCGCAGGGTGAATTCAGCCTTGTCCGGATAATGGGGAATGCGGTTGGCCGTCGAAAATGCCACCGCGACATCCCCACTTCCATGGTAAGCAATGCCCCCCGTGCGACCCACGCCCAGCATGGCGCGCTTGGCAAGACGCGACAGTTGACGCGAGTCACACGGGGCATCGGTTGCCACCACAACGGTGATCGATCCCTCTTGGATCTTGGTCGGCATCAGGTCAGGTATCAATCGTCCGACAGAATGCCCGTCGATACGCAAGTTGTGGCGGCGACCATGGTTTGAGTTGAGAATCACCCCTACCGTGTACCCGCCCTTATCCGCAGGCAAACGCCGGGACGAAGTCCCGATCCCGCCCTTGAAGTCGTATGTCATCATGCCGGTTCCGGCACCCACGCAGCCCTCTGGCACCGGGCCTGCACCAGCTGCCGATTCCGCGAGTGCAAGCGCCTCCCAGACGTGCCCTGGTTTGACGTGCATGCCGCGCGAATCATTCAAAGTTGAATCATCGCACTCAAGCACCATGGGGGTGGGGGTGTCGTCGGAAATTCCCAGCTGCGGGTAGCGCTCCATCATCCATTCAAGAAGCCCGACATGGGCCGTCGACACTGACAAAGTGTTGGTGAACAGAATGGGGTTTTCCAGAATTCCGGATTCCTGAACCCACATCAGGCCGGTCGCTTCACCCGTTCCGTTCAGCACAAACGACCCGGCGGCCAGTTTGCCATTCCATAAGTCACCGGCCGCCGGAATGATCGCGGTAACGCCGGTTCGGACAGGCCCCTCTCCGACCACAAGGCGCCCATCACCACGTTCCAAGGTCACGTGACCAACGCGGACTCCAGCCACATCAGTGACTGCGTTGAACGGGCCGGTGTCGAACCCGCCAATCCTCACACCGAAGTCACGAAGCCGGCTCTTTTTAAGGTCTTGGCCCACAGTATCTCCCGATGAAAGCCCTCTGATTCCTATCACAGACGTATTCCAGCAACCTTCCCAAAGACAAGCCGGGAAATCCCCTGCGCGTCCCCTTCTGGAGGCAAAATTTGCCCTGGACCATGGGCATTTCTTGCCCCCCTAATTTTTAATTATCAATGATTACAGATGGATGCGCAAAAAAGACACCGCTACCCCTAAGCCACACGAGCCCGCTGACGATCCCCCTGATCGGAGTGACATGGAGTCGCTCGTCACAAGACAGGAGGTCTGAAATGGGTTTACGTATTCGTACAAATGTTTCGTCCTTGAACGCCCAGCGTCGCCTGGAGTCATCGACGGAAGCGCTGGGTCAATCAGCGTCCAAGCTCGCCTCTGGTGAGCGCATCAACCGTGCCGCCGACGACGCCGCCGGTCTGGCTATCTCCGACAACTTGCGTGCCGATGTTCGTTCCCTGGCGCAGGCACGCCGTAACGCCAACGATGGTATCTCCCTCGTTCAGACCGCTGAAGGCGGACTGATGGAGACCACCAACATGTTGGCCCGCTTGCGCGAACTGGCCATCCAGTCCGCCAGCGACACGATCGGTGTTACCGAGCGTGGTTTCCTTGACCGCGAGTTCCGCGCCCTGAAGAGTGAAATCGACCGGATCGCGCTGTCCACCGAGTTCAACGGCACCCGCCTGCTCGTCGGCCAGAACGAAGTCAGTGACGACCTCAGGGGTGGAAACGACTTCCCGCTGGAGATCCAGGTCAGCAAGGATTTCTATCCGAACGCTGATGCTTCCGGCGAAAGCAACCCGGTCAACATCATCCGCATCAACCTGCAGAACCTGAACGCTACCTCTTATGGTGAAGGCGGCCTCGGGCTCGGCAAGGACGAGGACGGAACCAGAATCAACACCAAGGAATCTGCACAGACGTCAATCTCCGTGCTGGACAGCGCCATCACCCAGGTGAACGACTATCGTTCCTACCTTGGCGCAATCCAGAACCGGTTGACGACCACTGTGTCGAACCTCGGAACGCAGGTTGAGAACCTCGAGACCGCGCGCAGCCGTATCCGTGATACGGACTTCGCAGCTGAGACCGCGAACTACACCCAGAACAAGATCCTGCAGCAGGCAGGTACCTCGGTGTTGTCGCAGGCAAATCAGCAGCCGGCAGTTGCTCTCGGCTTGATCCAGAACCTGTAAGAAGTGTCTTAAAGAGGGGCCTCTGGCCTGAAGCCTGCAGTTTTGTCCGATCCAAAATTGCAGGTTTCTTGACAGGGCCCCTCAGTCCATTGTTAAAGACTAGAGTTGAATGAAAAGCAGAAGCTACCGGTTTCAGGAGCTTTTTTGTGTCCAGAAAGTTCAAGATTGTCAGGGTGATCGGTGTCCCGTCGGACCTGGGTGCCAACATGCGCGGAGCCAACATTGGCCCGTCCGCGGTGCGGATCGCTGGTTTACATGAAAAGATATCAGTCCTGGGCTACGGCATCGAAGACGCTGGTGACATACTTGTACCAATTCGCGAAACCCTGCCCGACCACGCTGTCAGGGAAAAATACCTTGGATCGATCACGGACGTATGCACGGTCCTCCATATGGAGGTCGAGGCATCTCTTGACCGCGATATTCTGCCGATCGTCATCGGTGGTGACCATTCGATTGCGATGGGATCCATCAGTGGCAGCAGCGCCCATTATCGGAAAAAAAATGAACGCATTGGTCTGATCTGGGTCGACGCTCACGCCGACATGAACACACCAGCATCTTCTCCGACAGGCAACATCCACGGCATGCCGCTTTCCGTCTCTCTTGGAAAGGGTCTTCGGCAGCTGGTTGAACTTGGTGGCTTTGCCGGCAAATTGCAGCCCCAGAACGTTGCTTTGATTGGAATCCGCACTCTGGACCACGAGGAAAAGCGCATCTGCCGAGAAAGTGGAATCCGTTACTTCACGATGCGGGAAATCGATGAGCGGGGCATGGCCCCTGTGATGAAAGAAGCGATCGCGGTCGCGACCAACGGGACTTCAGGAATCCATGTCAGTTTCGACATCGACGCCGTGGACCCCCTTTACGCTCCAGGCGTCAGCACCCCGGTCACTGGGGGACTCAGCTACCGTGAGGCGCACCTTGCGCTTGAAATGATCGCGGATACAGGAATGCTGACGTCCATGGAATTTGTCGAATTGAATCCGATGCGCGACGTGGCTCACAAAACAGCGGAACTGCTTGTCGAGCTCGTGCAATCCGCACTGGGCAAGTCCATTGTTTGAACTTCTGAAAACTGATGGCATGGCTCGTCGCGGCCGGATGCACTTGCATCACGGCGTTGTTGAAACTCCCATCTTCATGCCGGTGGGCACGGTCGGATCAGTGAAAACGCTGGTTCCCGAAGATCTTCACGCCACCGGAGCCCAGATCATACTCGGCAACACTTACCACCTGTTCCTTCGTCCGGGACTTGAAGTCATCAAGCATTTTGGCGGCCTGCACAAGTTCATCAACTGGAACAAGCCAATGCTGTCTGACAGCGGCGGCTTTCAGATTTTCAGCCTGGGGAGCCTCAACAAGCTGACGGAAGAAGGGGCAGAATTTCAAAGCCACCTGGATGGGCAACGCTTCAAGTTGACGCCAGAACTCGCTGTTGAAATCCAAGAAACTCTGGGCACCGACATCCACATGGTCCTCGACGAGTGTACGCCCTACCCTGCCACACGCGAACAAGCACAGTCCTCCATGGAACGCTCCATGCGCTGGGCTCGGCGCTGCCGTGATGCCAAATCGCGTACCGAGCTGGCACAATTTGGCATCATCCAAGGTGGCATGTACGAAGACCTGCGCCGACGCAGCATCGAGGCGCTGACAGAAATCGGCTTTGAAGGTTACGCGATCGGCGGGCTCAGCGTCGGCGAACCAAAAGAAGACATGCACCGCATCACAGAATGGTGCACACCCTTGATGCCAGCAGACCGCCCCCGCTATTTGATGGGAGTCGGGACGCCTCTGGACTTGGTTGACGGCGTCGAACGTGGCATCGACATGTTTGACTGCGTGATGCCAACCCGCAACGGTCGCAACGGGACGTTATTCACCTCCCAGGGCAAAGTGAACATCAAGAACCTCAAGCACCGCCTCGATGACAGTCCGCTTGACCCTGCCTGCTCCTGCACCACGTGTAAA
>JBEGVZ010000009.1:0-15172 GCA_041178085.1 Pseudomonadota bacterium
TTTGTGATTGGACGCAAGATGGAACAGGCAACGGGGGTGCGATGATCAAGGGGACTTCGGGCAAGCCAGTCTGGACGAGTCGCCTGATGGTGACCATGATCTTGTTGCTGCCTGCTTTTGTTCAGGCGTTCCCTGTGCTTTACATGCTTTCGGTGTCGTTCAAGGACCAGGGCGAATCCTACCGCTTCCCGCCAACCCTTCTGCCGGAAAATCCTGTGATCGCCAACTACCAGGCTGCCATCAAGACGGCGCCGCTTGGACAATTCATGCTCAATTCCCTGATTGCGGCGACAGGCATCACGGTGCTTCAGCTGCTGACTTCTATCCTTGCTGCGTATGCTTTGGCGCGCATGGAATTTGCGGGCCGCAAGCTGGTGCTCGGCCTGGTCATCGCCTTGCTGATGATCCCGGGTGAGATCACGATCGTACCGAATTACCTGCTCATGGTGCGTACAGGCTTGCTCGACACTCACGCGGCACTGATTGCACCGTTTTCTGCGTCGGCTTTCGGGATTTTCATGCTGTACCAGTTTTTCCGCGGTGTTCCGCGCGAGCTGGAAGAAGCCGCAATCATGGACGGTGCGTCGCGTCTGCGTTTCCTTTTCCAGATTCTGGTCCCTGTTTCCATGCCGGCAATTGTTGCATTCGGCGTGTTTAGTTTTGTTTCTGCCTGGAACCAATACTTGTGGCCGCTGGTAGCCACTCAGTCCACTGCAATGCGGACTGTGCAGATTGGCGTCGGCATGTTCCGCGCCGAGCAAGAAGCAACCAGCTGGGGAATGGTGATGGCTGCCACGTCGATACTCGTTCTGCCTTCGGTGGTCTTGTTTATTGCCACCCAGAAGCAGTTTGTGCGCGGACTCACCATGTCCGGCGTGAAGGGTTGAAGGAAGTCCATGCAGAAGACAGCGTTGGAAATCCGTTACAGTATGAGCACGTTGGTTGTCGCGGTCCTCGTCCTTTTCCTTACCCCGGGACTTGCGGCTTGTGATGTGCGCAAGGCCTGGAGCCACTTACGCGGTGTTCAATCCGGAACAGCTAAATCGATCGAATTCTGGCACGGGATGTCAGGGGACAAGAGCCAGGTCCTCAAGGCGATCGTCGATGACTACAACAAGGAAGCGCTGGCGTCGGGAAATTTGCCGGTGCAATTGCAGTACACCGGAACCTACGCAGATGGCATCAACAAGTTGCGTCTTGCCGTGATGGCTGGTCGCGCCCCGCACCTGGCCCAGATTTTCGAAATCGGCACCCGCCAGCTGGTTGATTCCCGCGCTGTCCTTCCCCTGGAAGACCTTGTCGCTGGTGACCCAACGTTCGGCATGGACCAGATGCTGCCGCAGGTGCTGAATTATTACCGCGTGAACGGCAAACTCTGGAGTCTGCCTTTTGCGACGTCAAATCCGGTGATTTACGCAAACGGAAACATTCTGGCATCGGCCGGAATGAAGGCATTCCCAACGACGTTTGCTGGCATCGAAGCCGCATGCCCGGCGCTTGCAGATGCGGCCAAGGGACGTAGCTGCCTGACCATGCCGCTCACCAGCTGGTTGTTCGAGCAGGCGGTAGCCCGCCAAGGCGGAATGCTCCTTGACCAGGAAAATGGCCGTGCCGGGGTCGCGACAGCGGCAATTTACGCCGGTGTGGAAGGTCAGTTTTTTGTCGATTTCCTGAAACGCCTGCAAGCTTCACATTGGTTCGCCAACACCGGGCGGGGCTGGGATCCGCCGGTTGAAAATTTCCTTGCTGGACGATCAGCACTGCTTGTCACATCGACGAGCGATGTTTTTGTCATGAGTCAGAAGGCATCCTTTCCGGTGATCGTCGGTTTCTTTCCAGGCCCAGACCAACCTGCCCCGGCAGGTGGCACCGTGCTGGGCGGCAATTCCATCTGGGCGATGAAGGGTCGGTCAGAGGTGGAAATGAAGCAAGCTGCACGGTTTCTCAAACACCTGGCATCGGCAGCGGTGCAGCGCCGCTGGCACACAAACACGGGCTATTTCCCGATCCGCAAGGATGTGATCGACGCCCTTCTAGCAGAGGGTTTTTACACGGCCAACCCGAACGCGCGCATCGCCATCGACCAGTTGCTGGCAGCGCCCGACACCCCTGCAGCCCGTGGCGCTCTGGCCGGTGTTTTCCCGGAAATTCGCGAACATGTTGAGAATGGCATTGAGCAGGCTTTATCTGGCCAGCTGACGTTGGAACAGGCCTTGATTGAAGCCCAGAAGAAGAGCAGTCTGTCTTTACAGAGATACCGCAAACTTTTTTGAAGTGGGGTCGGATCAAATGAGCACGGTCACGAATTTCAGGATCAAACGTCTTTCCCTGCACAAACTTGCATTAGCCCTGGCTGTGGCGGCATCGACCAGTGCTTGTGTCACCAGTGGCAAATACTTTGGCTCAGATACCAACTGGATCAAGTCAAACAAGACGAGCCAAGATGATGTCCGAGGCTTGCTCGGCAGTCCGTTCATGGTCGGCAATTCCGGCGGCTCACCGACCTGGACGTATGGCTACTATCGTTACAAGCTCCTGGGCGAGAGCTTTACCAAGGAGTTGAAGTTCTACTGGAATCAAGACCGGACAGTGCAGAGCTACTCCTTCAATTCGAGCTTTCCCGAGGACACCGGTACCGTGACGCCGGCCAAAGCCCAGCCGGCGGTTGCGCAGCCGCCTCAAGTTAAATACCCGTAAACTGCCCCCATCCGTTGGTTACGGATGGGGCAATTTTTCTCTTCAATTCGCCTGGATAGGGCTCAAGCACAGAGCGTCCCCGGTCGGATATCCTTGAATCGATGATTTAAGCATCGATTACGGCACGTTAGCTGCCGGATATCACCAATGGGTAGGGGCAGTTCTTAGCTATCCCCACCCCGGAGCAAGTCCGGGGTTTTTATTTATTTCTTTACAATTTATAGAATTAGTATATTAATTTTAATAGATCATAGAATCTTTTGATTCTCTGATCGAGTGGTTGAAGTTGTTGCTGTTGCTCCCGTTGCTGCTGCTGAGGTTGAAGCCATGAGATTCCGAGACGGTTACGTTTCCCTCTTCCTGTCCCTGGCGGGACTTTTCGCCAATCTGACGGCCAGTTCCATCTTGCTGACCCTTTTCCTTCCACAGCCAGAAGTTTATGCCGGTTCTGGCGAGTCGGGTCGCTGTGAGGCGTGGCACAGACCTGATGGATACGACGAATCCTGGCTGCCCGAATCGTTCCGAAGTGTTTGCCAGGTCCACAAGGCCTGCTATGAAAAGTCCGATGCATCCTGGTCCGCCTGCAATAGCGAATTCTACTCGTCCCTGCGCCAAGCCTGCGAAAACAGTTATCCCCACGCTTCGCTTTCTGCTGCAAACTCCCGTAGTGATACTGATGAAGCGTCAGCCGAGTCTTCGCTTCTGACCTGCTTGCAGGTGGCGGATGAATTTTATGCGAAGGTTCAGGCGTCCCCCGCTTTAAAGCAATTTCAGGCGATGCAGGAAAAAGCGTCGAAAAACCGACTGTCTGCGTTGTGACACAAGCCCGCCCGGGCTATCATTTCATTTGGAGTTCTGCTTAAGGATGAGCTGAAATGACCCCCAATGATTCGATTGCCGGGACGGTCAAGTCCCTCCGCGAGTTTTTCGCCACTGGCGCCACCCGTGACGTCGATTGGCGGAAGGCCCAGCTTCGTCAACTCAAGAAAACAATCAAAGCCCACGAACCTGCCATCAATGAAGCCTTGCGGGCTGACCTGGGCAAGAGTGAGTTCGAATCCTTTACAAGCGAGATTGGTTTCCTTTACGAGGAGATCAATGTTGCATTGCGCAGCCTTGATGAGTGGGCGGCGCCCCGGCATGTTCCCACACCGATTGTCATAACTCCCGCCCGTAGCTATGTCCGGATGGAGCCTCTTGGTGTGGTTTTGGTGATCGCGACCTGGAATTATCCTTTCCATATCGCGATTGCGCCTTTGGTTGCGGCTATTTCTGCGGGCAACTGTGTCGTGGTGAAGCCATCAGAGGTTTCCTCCCGGACTTCAGAAGTTGTCGCAGCGGTGATTCGTGAGGCTTTCCTGCCTGGATTTGTCAGCTGTGCCCAGGGCGGGCCTGAAGTCACAACGAAACTTCTTAACGAACGGTTCGATCACATTTTTTTCACCGGTAGCACCGCCATCGGACGTATCGTGATGCGAGCCGCCGCGGAACACCTGACGCCCGTTACGCTTGAACTTGGGGGAAAGAGCCCCTGTTTTGTCGATGCATCGACTGACTTGAAGGTCGCGGCCAAGCGGATTGTCTGGGGTAAGTTTTTCAACGCCGGACAAACATGTGTTGCCCCCGACTATCTTTTGGTTGAACAGCGAGCCTTTGAACCTCTGATGCGCCACATGAAAACCGCGATCCGGGAATTCTATGGTGAAGACCCTGCGCGCAGCCCCGACTACGGTCGCATCATCAATGAAAAGCATTTCCAGCGTCTGGAGTCCTACCTCGATGGAACGAAGCTGATCGCAGGTGGGGTGCGAGACCGCGCTTCGCGTTACTTTGGACCGACGTTGGTTGAGGCTCCTGCGGATAGCCACGCGATCATGCAAGAAGAAATTTTTGGTCCGATTTTGCCGGTAAAGACCTGGGTCTCCCTGGCCGAGGCCCGGACTGCGATTGAGTCAAGGCCCAGGCCTCTCGCCTTTTATTGCTTCACGCGTGACGAGGAAACTCGTATCGCCCTGATGGAGGGTCTCAGTTTCGGTGGTGGATGCATCAATTCCACCCTGATCCATCTTGCCAACCCGGATCTTCCGTTTGGTGGGGTGGGGGACAGTGGTATGGGCCGTTACCATGGTCGTGACGGGTTTCTGACCTTCTCGCACCAGAAGGCGATTGTCGATGCCGCATTGCGCCCAGACATTCCGCTCAAGTATCCGCCCTACGCAGGGCGCTTGAAGTGGCTCAAGGCACTGGTGAGGTGAAAATGAGGTATGGGGGACTAAACATGGTGGCAGCTTACCGCAGGTTCACTGTGGCCGTTTCCCTGCTTGCGTGTTTTCCCGTGGCAGGTTGTTTGCGCAAGGCCAGTCCTGGTGGTCCCACCGATGCTGGGGGAAGCAGCGACGCAGCGAAACCCGCTTCAACGACAGAGCTTCTGGCTGACAGCCGGCGGGAGATCAACAGCTCTTCCAACTTCTTTTTTGCGCTCTGGGACGACACGATGACGACGAAGCTTGGTGCTTTGCCGGCATCTGGCACCGTGCCTCCCGAGAAAGTTCCCTACTCGGGCCATTGGTATCCAGAAGTCAACCGGGGTACCAACGTTCAAACATCCGGCTATTCAGCCCTTGAGAAATACGATCGTGCTTTCAATGGTGGGCGTCCTCTTGCCGCCAACTGGGAGCTGGCCAACCACACATTGCGTCGCACGGATCCGGGCGCCGGCTGGGCTGGCCATTGCAATGGATTCTCGGCGGCAGCCAGCCGCCACAAGGAGCCCCAGCGTGGGGTAACTCGCAACGGCGTTCCATTCGGAACCCATGACATCAAGGCGCTGATGGCCGAGATTTACATGAGTGCGAAATTTTTCTTCATTGCGGGAAATCGGTGCGAACAAGATCGTCTGCGCCGACCCACGGAACGCCCGGATCCGGCGACGATGGGGGAGTGCGATGACGTAAATCCGGGGTCATTTCATGCAGGAATCACCAATTGGATTGGGCGTAAGAAGACCTCGATCGTGGTTGACACGACCGGGTCGTCTGCCGTCTGGAATTACCCGACGTACTCCTACAGTTCACAGATTCAGCGAATCACCCGCCAGACTGCCCTGCAGTACATTGGTAGCGGTGGCAGCAACTACACTTTCAACCCGGCCGCAGAGCAGTTTGCCTTCGTGACAACTGTTCTCTACTACGCGAAGGCCTTGCCTTCGGAACCGGTGGACGCATTGCCCCCCAATCACGAGCGGGGAGAAAAGCAGCTGCAGTATGTACTGGAGCTCAATGGCAGCGATGAAATTATCGGAGGCGAATGGGTCGGTAACAGTCAGGCGGATCACCCTGATTTCATCTGGGTCGCGCTTGAGTCGATGGCCGGTACTGGCACCAAGTATTTCGGCAATCCAAATCTGGACGTCAACGCGGTGATTGGCATGTGGGCTGAATCCGTAGGACTCGATCCTGCCAATCCTCCACCCGGCCTGCGCGAGCCTGTTTGGATCAAAGACTGGGGTAAATTCCCAGCTTTCGAGGTGGTTCTCGACGAAGGTCAGACCGGAGCTATTTTTACTGCGAAGGACGTGCCCTTGCGCCTGAAACGAAAGCAGGTATTGCATGGAGCAGTTGAGGTGGATATTTCGGTCAACGGGAGCCGCGCCCTGACCCTGAAGCCCGGTGAATCCGACGATGTAGTGACTTCTCTCAAGCCACTCTCGGGGGTCAACCGGCTCGATATCACCTGGCGCAAAGGTGGCCAGGTGTTCGAAGAAAGATCGCTACGCTTTCACGCAATGCTTTGACTGGCAGAAACGGAAGCCTCCGGGCTCCGCAGCACGACTGCTGCAGGCCGGAGGCGAGGGTACTGGCCTTCCTATTTGAATCGCTTACTTCTGGCCCGGACTGCGCCAGCGGGACTGGGTCCGCTTGCGGCCAACAGGCTTCGTGCTCAAATCGCTTGCACGGACATATTTGCCATCGTGGGTCTTGGCCCACTCGCCTTCGGCCGAAGCCAGCACGAAGTCACCTTTAGCCATGCGACCAATTTCGCGGCCGTTTGGTGCGTCATAGATGGCAGTGAGTGCGCCGCTGACATAAACCACAGCGCTGGCGCCAGCCGGCAGTGCAAGGCCCGGACCCGCGGCAGCAGCCGGCACGGATGCTGGGGTTGCAGGATCGACGGCCGGTGCGGCAATGGCTGCCGGATCAGCTGGAACAGCCGACGGATCTGTCGCTGCCGTCGTTGCAGCAGGATCTGTTGCGGCTTCAGCTGGATTCTCGCCAGCGAGCGCAGCAGGATCTCCGCTCACGTTATTGATTCCTGAGGTGTTGTTCGGAGGGACGTTATCTCCTCCCTCGGCGATCGCAGCCTCGTTTTCAGGTACGGATTCCTCAGCACCCTCTGCGGTTGCTGCTTCCTCGTTGCCACCTTCGACGACTTCTTCTCCTTCCCCTTCACCTTCTTCCCCTTCCGTGGAGCTGCAGCCAGTCAGGCCTGCGGTGAGGGTAGCCGCCAGTCCAGCGGTCATCAGAATACGGGCCGCCTTTGGCCATCCGATACTCTTGGTTAACATTTCAATCATCCCTGAAGTTTTCATTTGGTTTTCCCCTTTGCAAAAAAACCTGCTGGGGTTGTCGGCGCGACTTGCAAAGGCTTTAGGGAAATCTCAAAAAAAAATTGGTGAAACCTGCCCGCGATGTGCGAGCTGTTTTGTAACCATCGAAAATTACCGGATTCCTGAAAATTTCTTCAAGTTTTCTTCAAAGCGGGCGATGACCCCTCGTGTCTGGATCATGCACTTTTGGAGGACGCATGATGAATAACAAGATTTCTGCTTTCTATAATTGTGCGTCGTGGCTGCGCCTGCTGGCGTGCGTCGCAGTTGCTACAGGTGCCGCAGCTTGCGGTGCGAATGACTTTCAGTCAGGGGATGGTAACAACCGTTTTCAGACGTCAGATGGTTCCCGCCGTCCGGAAGGTGGTTACGACCCGACCATCCACGGTTCCTACCTGACATGGTTCCTGCCCTGCGATGCAAATTCGGATGTTCCAGAGAGCCCTGACGGTAAGAAAGTTCTTTTCGTCGGTAGTGGTGACCACATGGTTGCCCGGGAGGACGTTGCCAAACATCCCATCGTGATGAGCGGCAAGACCTGCTCGGTATCAAGCATGAAGCGTGACGTCGTCATCGTGGTCGACGTGTCTGGATCCATGGATTCGAATGATCCGCGCCGTAACAACACGTGTGCCCGATTGCGTGCGGTGGACCAGGTCCTCCGCGTGGCAGCGCGCAGTGCGGAAAACCAGTTTGCAGTGGTGACGTTCAGCGATGGTGTTGAGGCCGCTTCATCGCGCTTCTTCAGCAATCCTGATGAACTCTATGCGGACCTTATGCCCAGCGGGCATCCGGCAGATGTCTTGTGCGCAGAGACCGAGGGAACCAATTACCGCGCAGGACTGCAGGAATCATGGAACAAGCTGGTACTTGGCCGCAAGGATGCACTCAAGGAAGTCTTCTTCCTGTCTGACGGTGCGCCTGACCGTGGGCGTGAAGGGGTAGATATTGCGAACCAGCTCAAGTCTGGCGGAATCGTGATTGATGGCAAGTCGATCAAGACTTCGATTGCCACCGTGATGGTGGGCGGCGCGAATGACGCGATCCTGCGTGACAAGATCGCCAGTACATCGCCAGATGGTACTGTGCTTCACGCCCGCGCCGATGCCAGTAACCTGGCCACGATCATGAGCCAGCTCGCACAAAACAGCATTCAGAGCGGCCAGCTTCTCTACCGGGCGCTGAACGGCAGCACGGCGGGTGCCTGGCAGAAGGTGGACCTTCGTCCCTATATCGTTGACGGTGGATTCATGCTGCCCTCAATGGCGGTCAACCCGTCTACAGTCACCTCCGGGCTCGAAATCCGGTTAGAATACTATGACAGGGCTGGACAAAAGTTCATGGTCGCAGGCCGATTGCTGTGGGAGTGAAAGTTCGATGGTCACGCTTTCAACAAGGATGTTGAATCCGCTGCTGGTTGTCGTGGCAGTGGCTTTGTTTGCGCCGCAGGCTTGGTCGCAGGGTACAGTTCCTGCTGCCAAGCCTGGTGCTGCGGCAAGGGCAACCCCAAAGCCAACCCCGAAACCACCACTTGAGCAGGCCCGCGAGGCTCTGCGCGATCGCGATTTCAAAAAGGCAGCGAAGATGCTTGAGGTCGTGCGTCGCGAGAAGCCGCTCGATTACCAGGGGCTTTTCAGCTTGTCTTACGCATATCGTCAGCTTGAGGAATGCCGCAAGGCGGTGCCGCCCTTGAAAGAGATCCAGACGCGAGCGAACAAGAAGAAGCTGAATGCGCGTGAGGCAAAAATTGTCCGTGCTGGACTTTTCTTGCTGGCCCGTTGCTATGCCAAGGGTAACGACCTGGGTCGTACGATGTTCATCTTGAACGGCTATTTGCTGGATCCGCGGAAATACGCTTCAGAACTTCGCCAGTCTTTGACCCTGCTGGACTTCGGGGGGTTGCGTTCCCACAGTGACTTCCAGGATTACGAAAAGGCCGCCCGAAAAGCGCTGGGTCGTGTCGGAGTCAGCACTGACGGACTGTCGCCGGATTCTCCATCGGATAACAGTTTTCCGGATTTCAGCGAGAGTTCCGGGTCCGAGGGTACCATCGACAGCGGGACGGGTTTTTGAGGGTCAGAAACCCGCTTCAATCCAGCTCTTTGGTTGTCAGGGCCAGGGCATGGATCTCGCGTCGCATCCACGATCCCAAAGCCTTGTAAACGGCCTGGTGTTGCTCGACCAGGCTCAAGCCCTTGAATGCCTTGGTGGCGATCGTGAGTTGCCAGTGGTCGCCCCCACCAGTCATGTCGGAGGCCTTGACCTTCGCATCGGGAAAAGCCTCGAGCAGACGTTTTTCAATCTCACTTGCGTTCACCGTTGCCCCCTGTTGAATTTCCTTGCCCGGAAGCCTCCTTATATGGCCCTGTAGCCTGGAAAAGGCAATAGCGACCGTGTGCGCAATCTCTTCAAGGTAACTGCCATGAAACGTCCCCTTTACCTGGCCACCCACAACGAACACAAAGTACAGGAATTTAGCGCCATGCTGGGGCACCTCTGGGAAGTGCGCTCGGCACGTCAGCTGGAACAAGAGGTTGGCTGCAGCATTACCTGGGATGAAACCGGCCAGACCTTCGAAGAAAACTCCCGGATCAAGGCGCTAGCCCTGCGCCGGTACACGCAGGCAGCCGTCCTGGCCGACGATTCGGGATTGGTCGTCGACGCCCTGCGCGGGGCGCCCGGCATTTACTCGAGCCGGTATGCGGGGACGCCCAAAGGCACGCCTCGGACGGAAGCGGACTTGGCCAACACAATGAAATTATTGAAGGATATTGAGGGTGTCCCGGAATCTTCCCGGGCCGCACGTTTTGTCTGTTGCCTGGTTTTCATCGACGAAAACGGCAGGGAGCAGGTTTTTACCGGAACTTGTGAAGGGCAGATTGGCCGGCAGCCATCCGGGGACCACGGCTTTGGGTACGACCCGGTATTTTTTCTGCCGTCCCGTGGTGTGTCCATGGCGCAACTGGATGAGGCCGAAAAAAACAGGATATCCCATCGTTCCATGGCGATTGCTCGATTCCTTGATGCCCGGACATGACGCTTCAACCCATTGACTTAAATGCCCCGAGCAGCCATATTCGGGAACCTGAAGGTTGGCTTTCAATGCCGTTGTAGCTCAGTCGGTAGAGCAGCTGATTCGTAATCAGCAGGTCACCGGTTCAAGTCCGGTCAACGGCTCCAGTTTTCCCGCCCTCTGTTCTAAAAAACCGAAGTTTCAATCACTTTTCAAAGACGCCTGTACTGAGCATCACCAGTGTGCAGGCTTCGACCGTCTTTATGCCGGCAGCATCCAGTGCTTTGGCCAAGGCTGGGTTTTCAGTTCCGGGGTTGAAGATGACCCTTGCAGGTCGGACAGAGACCAGCTGTTTATCCATCCCGCTCGAAATCTCCGGGCTGACGTAAACGGTGATCGTGTGGATGTCCCCTGGCAACTTATCCAGGGCGGGCACGACATTGAGGCCTTCGATTTGCTTTTGTGCGGGATTGACTGGGAAGACCTCATGCTTGTGCGCAAGCAGCATCTTGATGGCTTTGTTCGAATAACGCTCGGGGTTGGATGATGCGCCCAGCACTGCCACTTTCATCAAAGTTTGCCTCCTATGCGGCTTTGGATCAGGGTACGCGATAAAGCTTGCCGATCCGCGCCGGCACAGGTTCAAGTTCCGGGATCATACGCTGCAGGGCAGGAGGTGCCTTGGCGAAAATCGTCGGATCCACCACCCAGACGTAGCGGATGTCCATCCGGCGCAGGAACTCCCGGCCGTCCCCGTCGAAGGGGTTGATGCCGGCATGCTCCAATTGCCACCAGGTGACCGGATCGCCCGCGATCCAGAACGCCGATGGGCCGTAGTAGTTGAATGCATAGTCACTCAGAAGCGTCGCCTGGGTGTAGTTGGCTTCGGGAAAGTGCTGTTTTCGGTCGTTTGCAATGGCCAGCAAGTCGGGGATTTTTTGCAGCTGACCTCTTTCGTTTTCCGCAAATTCAACCCACGGTTTTGCCGAGGCGCGAACCAGACGCGGTATGGTCACTTCCAGTTGCCCATGAACCAGGAATGGAATGAGCATCAGTAACGAGGTCCGTGCATTGAGGGGAAGGCTGCGGCTCCACCACCAGATGATCAGCAGAGGAAAAGCGAAGGCAGACGCCACGAAGCGGTTGAAGATGGCAGCGTTGTAGAAACTGCCCCAGACAGTCAAATAGGCCAGAAGAGAAAGAAAGAATCCGTCCCAGCGCAATTTCGGCAGGTTCCTTCCTTCGGGGCTTCGTCGTGCAAGGAAAAGAATCGCCGCGGCAATCACACCGGTGAATCCCCAGCGGGCTGGCAGGCTTGAGGCTGCCTGGAATAGATTGGCGATCCATTCGTTGCTCGTGGCTGGCTTCATTGCGATCGTGCGCCAATAGTCGTCCAGCATCGGGTTCCAGATTGAACTGGTAAACAGTTTGGACTGCGCTGGATGCAGGGGATTCCGGAAAAATTGCCAGTTTTTCATGGCCCAGGGGAGGATGCATGGCACGGCGGCGATGCCACCTGCAACCAGCTTTGGACCAGCCTTGCGGAGGTCAGCGCCGATTGCCGCCCATGCGATAAAAGGCGCACAAGAAGCAAAGTGCAGCCATGTGATCTTGAAGCCAATGCCGCCGGTAATCAGGAATCCAGCGATGGCTGGATGCAGCATCTTTTCGCCCCCGGTTGCGAAGATGAGCAGCAACACGGCAACCATCATCAGTGTGTAATCTGGTTTCGCATTGATGAGGGCTTCGTGATCTCCGCTGCCAAAGATGCACAGGGATGCAAAGGCCAGGGCTGCAACCAGGGCGTAAGGACCGCCGTTGCGTCCGGTCTTGAACATGAGCGCTGCAGGTACCCCGACCAGGAGCCAGCTCAGGGCGTTCTGAAAACCTTGCTGGAAAGTGTCAGATGACGAAACAGCCCGTGCGAGCAGGCCAAGGTATTCGTAGGACCCGGTAAAAAAGATGTGATCATAGGTAACCGGTGGGGTCAGGGATCCCATCTCGCTGATCCATTTGGCGACGACCAGATGGTAGGTCCACTGATCGTATCGATACAGGGGCAGGGCTGCGTACAAAAGATCAAGAAACAGGACGCCGGCGGTGACCAAGGTCAGCCATCGTGCCAAGCGAGATTTCCAGAGGGGGGCTTCCCGCAAGGCAAACGAGAGGTTCCGCAAAGAGCGCCAGGCTCCTGGGGCCAGGGCAAGAAGGCAGCCCCTTTCCAGCCAAGGGCCGGGCAGCCACGCGCGTGTTGCCAGCGTGGCGCATAGCGCAAACAGGATCACCCACATGCAACCGACGGTGTCGAGGATTCCCCGCGTGGAATTGCCACGTGAAAAACGGGAGAGGAATGCTGCGGAGCCACAAAGACCGGCTACGACAAAAACAGCAAGCATCATCGCAGGGAGCTGGGATGGTAGAAGCGTCAAGGGGAGTCCCTTCCGGATGTCAGTTCATTCTATTGTAAAAATAACTCCGGGTCTGTGACTGTCAGGAGCCATCACCTGCAATTTCGTTTCATTTCATTGGCAGCTTGCACGATCTTTCCTGAGCTCAGGTTGACGTACACGACGCCGGACTGGCCGCAAGCACTGCCCAGAATAACAGCCCAGGGGGATAGTGCCATCGTTCGTTCCTGAGGGTTCACGATGGATACCATGCGCGGGATTTCAAAGGCTGGATTATCCTTCTTTACCGCCTTGATGGCATCCGCAATGGAAAGTTTGATCAGGCCTGTGCCGCCTAGCGCGGCATCCATATTGCGTGATCCAGCAAGGTGGGGCCTGACATCGATTTCTCTCTTAGGTCCTGCGCTGATCGAGTTAGTGCAGCTGGATGGTCCTGACGGGATGGGATTCATGGTGTACATGGCATATTTTCTTTGTTCCTCTGCTTGCTGGTCCGCATTGGCGAAAATGACGCGCGCGCCGTATGCGCCTGCGCATGGGCCTTCATCGATAGTGTTGTCGAATATTACGGTGTGAAAAAGGGCTTTTCCCCCGAAAATGGCGACGGCGTCCTTGCGCGCCTCGGCGACGATTTCCATGATCGTCACAGGCCCAAGCACTTCTGGCTTTAGCGCTGGAATTTCTTCGTTAACCGAATCAGCGGATTTGAGGTTCTGCGTCGTACCCGGGTTGGTTGTCCTGCAACCAGTCGCATAAAGGCACACACTCGCGAGCATTGGTAAAACGCAAGGCACTTTCATTTGGAAGGGCTCCCTCACAAGGTTTTGGATCCGCTTGGTGTTCAGGGAATTATACCCTATAAATTTGCTGCCCAATACGGTTTGATTGCCGTATGCTTCAGGAATGCTTGACGTAAAAGACCTCTCGAAATCCTACACAACCTGGCGCAAGGACCCTGGTCTTGTCGGCAGTCTCAAGGCACTCGTGCGCCGAGAGAAGGTCGAGGTTGTCGCTGTCAAACCGGTGTCTTTTTCTGTCCAGCGTGGGGAATTTGTCGGCTTGCTAGGACCAAATGGGGCCGGGAAGACGACACTGCTCAAGATGTTGACGGGGTTGATCCCGCCAACTGGCGGGTCCGCATGCGCATTCGGTGAGTACGATGTCTCGCGCCGGCCCAAGCGCTACCTGGAACGGATTGGCATGGTGATGGGGCAGCGAAACCAGCTCAATCCCGATTTGCCTGCCATGGACTCCTTCCGTCTGGCGCAGGCCATTTACGGCGTCCCGGACGATGAATACCAGGATCGTCTTGCCAACCTTCTTCGTTTGTTTGATGCCCACGAAATTGCAGAGCGTCCTGTTCGCAAGCTTTCCCTGGGGGAGCGGATGCAGATGGAGATGACGCTATCGCTTCTGCACGGGCCAGAGCTTTTATTTTTGGACGAGCCTACCATCGGGCTTGATTTTGTCGCTGCCGCACGCATCCGTTCATTCCTGAAGGACATCAACCAGTCGATGGGCGTAACGGTCATACTGACTTCCCACTACGCCAAGGACATCGAGGAACTCTGCCGGCGTGTGATCCTCATCAACAAGGGATCATGCGTTTACGACGGGCCGCTGAGTGACGTCGATGAGCGGATTCATGGGCAGCGCGAAGTCGCGGTGACATGCCAAGACATGGAATCCGCCATGGCGGTGCGCACGGCGTTGCTTGGGGCGGGTGTCGATGACGGTGCGGTTTTTGTCGAGCCGGCATTCACAGTGCGTTTCAAAACGACGCCGGGATCCCTGGGTCAACTTTTTTCAGTGGTTTTCGCCGGGGCATATGCCCCGCGTGTTGCTGATGTCCGCATTGCAGAGGCAGAGCTGGAATCCGTTTTCGGGGACATCTATGCCCGCCCTGTTTAAGGCTGCCTGGTTGTTTTTCTCGCAGCAGCTTTCGGTGCAGCTCGGGTACCGGATGGCTTTTGCGCAGGTCGCAGTGTTTGAGGCCCTCGGGCTTGCCGGTACGTTGTTTTTTTGGCGTGCAGCCGCAAAAGATGGAGAGCACGGTTATTCGGCGGCTGCAATTGTTGTCTACTTCATCGTTGCATCGTCCCATCAGATACTCCAGGAATCGGGAGTGTCCCGTAGCCTCAGCATGGACATCCGTTCCGGCAAGCTTGCGGTTTCTCTTGTTCGCCCATTTCCATTTTTGATCCAGCCGTTTGCGCAGGCGATGGCATGGAGTCTTTCCCGCCTCTTGATGATCGCTCCGGTTTTGCTTGCGATCTTTTTTCTGATTACACCGTTGCGGGAATTCTTCCGGGATGTTGCGGCTCAGCAAGGGCTGGTCTGGTACCTCGTTTCTTACGGTTCATCCCTTGCCCTGGCATTGGCATGTAACCTTGTCGTCCGTATAGGTCTTGGCTTGCTCGCCTTTGACATGACGCAGACATGGGGGCC
>JBEGVZ010000010.1:0-10766 GCA_041178085.1 Pseudomonadota bacterium
ATTTTTAGCTTTGCCATCGCCATGTTGTTAAGCTGGGCGCTGGGCAGTCTGGCGGATGCCTATTCAAACCTGGGCGGGACTGATGAGGATGTGGCGGCGACCTACCGGGTTCTTGAATTCACCCGCATAGGTGCTTTGGTGTTGTTGATCGGCCAGGTTTTTGCCTCGGTGGTCACTGCGGTCGTCACAACCCATCGCATGGTCGGCCCGACAGTGGCGTTCCGTCAGGCGATCCGTTCGATGATCGACGGCCAGTACGGGCGCAAATTGACCCTCCGCCCGGGTGACGCCTTCAATGAAATTGCCGATGACTTGAACACGCTTTCGACCAAGCTTGCGCAGCGTCAGGTTGGAAACACGGGGTCCAATGCTGGTTCTGGCAGATACGAAGCTGTGAACTCCTGAACAGACGCGGTCAATTACCCCCATCCGTTGTGGACGGATGGGGTTTTTTTCTTTGAATTCTGGGAGATGACTCGGGCTTCCCGGCTGTTCTGGTACCGGATTAGTGGTGGAATCCCCTCATTCACGCTGAATTGCAGGATGTCATCTGCCTCCAATGACTGCTGCCACGGAGTGGTTTAATGTCCTCACCTGTCACAGCGCTGTGCGATAAGGCGTCTGCCTGACGGCAAGCGGCCTGCCTGTCCGCTTTGATGGACGTCATCCAGCTGGCGGGATTCGCCGGTCGGGACGACGATTTCAGGTAATAATATTGGCCAATTAGTGAGGGCATCCATGGTCATCAAAAATCGTAACAACGTGGTGATTGAATTCCGGCGAAATCTGGAGTCGATCATGAAGGATCGGGGTTTGTCTCTGCAAGACATCGCCCGCATGGCGGGCGTTTCGAAAAGCGTTGCCCACAGTTGGACTGCGGGTGCCGTTCCGCAGAACCTTCCAGCGGTGGCCCGTTTGGCTGATGAGCTTGGAATATCCTTCAAGGTCCTTCTTCTTGGCGAGCAAGACAACCATGTTCAGGGGTTTTCCCCGGAGCATGTTTTTGACATGCAGGATGTGTTTGACGGATTGTGTGTCCTCAGTATCAAACGGGTAGTTCCAAAGGGCGGCAAGTAGAGACTCGTCGTCAAATTTTTCGGTAACAAAAAATCACTTCGTTTTGTAAGCCTTGTGCACTTGCTGAGATTCATTGCGGATCATTTCAATCAGCGAATCAGGTTTCGTAACCCGCGCGTTCTTTCCAAAACCCAGAACCCACCGCGCAAGTTCCAGGTTCACCTGACAGTGCAGGCGTAATTCAACGGAACCGTCATCCCGATACGTGATGTGTTGGCTGGCATGCCACATCCTTTCACCAATATACAGGGCGATATGCCGGGAGAATTCAATGGTCACTTCCTCTGGGGTTGACAGGTCGCTGAAGACGCCGAAGGCGTCCTTGAAATATTCTTCAGGCGTCGAGATCTTGCCTTCGTATGGTTCTTCCGTCATCTCCGCTGATTGGAAGCGTGGTGCACTGAAGACCTTGATTTTCCTGTCCTCCAGGTCCTCGCCGACCAGGTAAAGCGCGCCTTTTGCGAAGTAGATGTAATGGGGTCCGATCTTTCTCTGGCGTATGGTCCCGCTACTGGCTGACTGGTATATTCCCTGCACGACCTGACGCTCAGCCGTGGCTGCACGCAGCGTATCAACGATCTCGTGATTGATTCCAAGTCCCCAGCGAGGACCAGAGTCAAATTTGAATCCTTGTCGCATTTCGTTCAAGTGCTCGCGGGATGCCTTGCCCAGTTTATCAGCGATCTTACTGAACAATCCTTGCAAGTCATCGTGAAAAGGTGTGTTCGCAAGTGGAAGCATCGCGCCCTGTGCCAGATAAAGAGCAAGGATTTCGTTGGGCGAAAGGGCGAGGTAGCTGGCAATCTGGGCGGCATTTTCCAGACGTATCCGCTGCGGTGAACCTTCGTCCCGGACGATGGGAAATCCCGCAGTTTCCAGTGCTTCGACATCGCGGTAGACAGTCCGTTTCTGTACTTCGTAACCGCGTTCGATGAGTTGACTTTCAATTTCTTTGACGGTCATTCCGAGCCGGCTGGATTGCAGGATTGAAAGTACCTGGAAGATACGTGCGACTTGCATGTTGCGATTTTCCATCGGGGCCACCTACCCTAAGTGAACTTAGCACCTCTTTCGCTTCGGAAATCGTCGCGCTGGCTCGAGTCCCCCGGGCAGCCTCTACAATTTCCCTCCCGGCGCTCGTCTAAAAATTCAATAAATACAGATATTTGCGTATCCAATCGGAATATTCGCAAATAGCCACTCTTGATTTCCGACCACTCTCCCGCTTTCAGGGAGGTGACCATGAAGCACATTAGAGGATGGATTCGAAAGTCGTTTGCGGGCATCGCGGCAGCGATCGTTGGCGGTTGCTCGCAGGTGGAAACGATGGAGCAGTTACGCACCGTCGTGCCGGATATTCAGACTGAATCTGACGCCACGGCGTCGCCTTGGGACAAGGAACTTCAAGATAGCTTGAATGAAGACACCCGCGATCCCGGGTTCGATGCTGCGCAGTTCGGAGAGGATTTTGGTAGTCGTGATCGCGAAACTCCTTTTGTGCCTGGTGCTCCTGAAGTCAATGATCCAGTGGATTTGGAAGAATTTACCCTTCTTGACTTCGAATCTTCCGAGCTTCAAGACGGGGCATGGGTCAAGCGCCAGCCACGTGGGACGGCTCATACTTTTGTCGGGCCGAAAGGTGATAGTGGCAAGGATCTGTTGTCCCTTGCTCCGGGCGAGGGTCGCAGAGGCAGCACTGCATTGCTGGTTGAGTCACCAGACAAGGCGGCAGGCTTGCCAGGTTTCTGGGTAATGCGGGGCCTTGGCGCCGGTTATGGCAATGCGACGGACCGGCGCGGATACTTTTTGCCAGAGGGAAAGCGCGCCAATCAAGTCGAGTTCTGGGTTCGCTTTCAACGTGGTTTCCGCGCGAAGGCTTCGTCATCTCCCACGATCACTTATCCCAATCATCTGAATTTCATTTTTGGCACATATCATTTCGACCCAAGGAAAATTGGCGGAGGGACGCCGGTCAAGGAGTCGGACAACTGGCATTTTTATCACCAGATATTTGTCCGTCACGATCGCGCAGACGTTGACTGGATCCGTGTGGTGTTGAACGAGGTGCCTCAACACCAGCGCGGCATTTCTGCGGTGCCTGCGGTCAATCCGACCATGCCAGCAGGAAACTATTACGAGATCATGACCCGCTTCTATATCGATTCGCATCGATATTTTGCTGATCCAGAAATCGAGTACCCGGTGAAAATGTGGGTCGACGACATCAAGTTCCGGTATGTGCCACCCCAGCACAAGATTGCCGCCGCATTCGATGGCTACCAGAACGGCGCTTCGGTGAATGTATCAGCCTCAGGGGAAAAGAGTTTTGCATTCACGCTCATGAACTACGGCGACTCTGATGTAGAGGTACGAGTCGCTCCGACCATGGGTGCCCAGGTCAAAAATAGCATTGTCGATCAATCCGGGGCCGTCATGCGTAACGTCACGATCCCGGCAGGTGGAACGGTGCCGGGGCGGATGTTGCTCAACTTTGAGCCTGGAACTTCAATGCAAAGATCGTTCGGGATCTCGGCAGTTCCTCTGGAGCAGATCCTGAGCGATTCCACCAGTAACCATCGTTCCCTGACCGATGGCAATGTCGAGAAACGTTGGAATAACGGTCCGGGACCCAACGATGCCGAGGCCAAGGGGGCATTCCTGCGGATTGCAGTGACCCCTTGACCTGGCTGAGGGTTACTGCGCTGCTGGAGGCTTGATGATGTTGTCGTTATGACCTTGAAAAATGAAGGTTCTTGAATGATTCTGACTCGGTGGAAACGCCGTTGAAAAATCTCAAGAGCCTGCTCGATTTTCGCTTTTCGGCTGACTTTGTTGACAGCCTGCCGGGCGACCCGGTTCGCGGTAACCAGACGCGGCAGGTTGAGGGGGCATGTTATTCCCTCGTGGAAGCAACTCCGGTCGCGGCCCCGCGTCTCATTGGTTGGTCATCGGTGATGGGTCAGACGCTTGGCATTTTGCCCCCCGGACCGCAGGATGCGGGTGCTTATGCTGCCGTCCTGACCGGAAATGAAATACTGCCTGGCATGAAACCAAGCTCGGCCCGGTACGGGGGCCATCAGTTTGGCCATTGGGCAGGTCAGCTTGGAGATGGCCGGGCAATCACTTTGGGTGAAATTCAAGACCCGGCAGGCGATTCCTGGGAGATCCAGTTGAAAGGGGCAGGGGTTACCCCTTATTCCCGGCACGCAGACGGGCGGGCGGTGCTGCGTTCTTCGCTACGCGAATACCTGTGCAGTGAGGCCATGCACCATCTTGGTATCCCGACAACGCGGGCACTCGCACTGTGTCTGACCGGGGAAAAAGTGATCCGGGACATGTTTTATGACGGCAATCCCGAGGAAGAGCCGGGCGCCATCACGACGCGCGTGGCGCCTTCATTCCTCAGGTTTGGCAACTTTCAAATTCTAGATGCCGGGCAAGAACACGATAATTTGAGGGTGCTGGCTGATTACGCAATTTCCCGATTTTTTTCGGGTTTCGAGTCAGCTGGTGCGGAAAAATATTCGCGATGGTTCGAAGAAATTTGTCGCCGGACCGCCAACTTGATCGTGGATTGGCAGCGGGTCGGTTTTGTGCATGGCGTCATGAACACGGACAACATGTCGATTCTGGGGCTTACCATTGATTATGGCCCCTACGGGTGGCTGGAGGGTTACGACCCGATGTGGACGCCCAACACCACCGACGCGCGCGGGCGGCGGTACTGTTACGGGCGCCAACCGCAGATTGCCATGTGGAACCTGGCCCGTTTTGGCGAGGCGATTTTACCGCTTTTGTCGGGTAATCAGGCTGAGGAAGCGGTGCAGGCCGGTCTGGCTGCATACCAAGAGTCATTCAGTCATGGTTATCGTCAAATGCTGGCGTCGAAGCTCGGGCTTTCGGCTCTGCACGATCGTGGCGACATCGAACTCGCACATGATTTTCTTGGCCTTCTGGCAGAGGTCGAAACGGACATGACCATTGCGTTCCGTTGCTTGATGCGGATCGATCCTGCAGCGCCGGACGTGTCTGTGTTCACGGATGCTTTTTACAATCCTGGTGACATCTCCCCGGCTCATCGTCACGAATGGCAGGATTGGTTGAAGCGTTATGCAACAAGACTTGGCAATGACAAGCTTGAACCTGCGGAACGCATGGCCAGGATGACGGCAGCCAACCCGAATTTTGTCCTGCGCAACTATCTGGCCCAGGAGGCGATTGATGAGATCGTCTCGACGGGGAGTACTGCCAAGACTGAAACTCTGATGATGTTGCTGCAAAAACCCTATGCGGATTGGCCCGATCACGCGGAATTCCTCAAGAAGCGCCCCGAATGGGCGCGCCACCGTGCGGGGTGTTCAGCTTTGTCTTGCAGTTCCTGACCATGGCAGAGGGCGCGGTGAACTTTGTTGGCCTGACTGATGCCGAAGCGGCCCGCCGGCTTGAGCTCCATGGTGCCAACATCATCGACTCCGCCAGGCCGCGCAGTTCTCTGGCCATGGCTCTGGGCACGATTCGTGAGCCAATGTTTCTTTTGTTGCTGGCTTGCGCACTGCTTTACGTGATCCTGGGTGACCCGGGTGAGGCGGCGATTCTTTCGGCGGCCATGGCGGTCGTGATTGGCATCACCATCATCCAGGAGCAGCGCACTGAGCGCACGCTCGAGGCGCTGCGGGATCTTTCCAGCCCACGTGCCCTGGTCATCCGCGATGGCGTAAGAAAACGGATCGCCGGCAAGGATGTGGTCCCTGGGGATCTTGTCGTCCTTAACGAAGGGGACCGCGTGCCGGCAGATGGATTTGTGGTCAAGTCGGGGTCTTTGAAGATTGACGAATCCCTTCTGACCGGGGAATCCGTCGCGGTGGCCAAAATAGTCTGGAACGGCCGTGATCCCTTGGGGCAAGCGGGCGGCGATGAAACGCCGTTTGCCTATTCAGGCAGCCTGGTTGTTCAGGGCGATGGTCACGTCTTGGTACAGGCCACTGGAGCGGCAACAGCGATCGGTCGCATCGGATCGTCAATCAAAGAAACTTCCAGTCCACCTTCCAGTTTGCAAGTCGACATGCGTCGCGTGGTCAAACTAGTGGCCGGGAGCAGTCTGATGGCAAGCCTTGCCGTAGCACTCATCTTCTGGCTTCGCGACGGGCAGCCGCTGCGTGGAATCCTGATGGGATTGACGTTTGCCATGAGCACTATTCCGGAGGAGTTCCCGGTGATTTTGTCGGTCTTCATGGCGCTGGGCGCATGGAGACTCTCAAAGAGCCGTGTGCTGACCAGGCAGATGACTGCGATTGAGACGCTCGGTTCTGCGACGGCATTGTGTGTCGACAAGACAGGCACACTGACGGAAAACAAAATGTCTTTGGTGTCTTTGTGGGTACGAGGGTCTGGCCTTGTAGAACTTGTGAAGGGCGATCATGCAGGTCTGCAAGAAGATCACAGGGCCGTGCTTTCGGCTTTGGCAAGCGCCAGTGATCCTCATGGCTTCGATCCGATGGATGCAGCAGCAATCGCAGCACGATCTCGTTTACTCCCCGCAATCGATGATTCCGCATGGGAGTTGGTCAGATCGTATCCGTTGCAACGCCCGCTTTTGGCTGTGGGTTACGCCTGGCGTCCATTTGCCTACGCGGGCAAACCTCTGGCCGATGGCAAATATTTACTGGCCTGCAAGGGTGCCCCGGAGTCGGTTCTGGGCCTTTGCCAGATGTCGCCCGCGGAACACGACGGCGTGATGGAGCATGTTCGCGAACTTGCCGCCCGCGGCGAGCGTGTGCTTGCAGTCGCCAATCTTCGCGATGGCGGAGTCATGCCAGCAAGTCTTGGCGAGGGCGTATTCGACTTTATTGGTCTGGCTGGTTTTAAGGATCCGGTGAAACAGGGCGTCCCGGAAGCTGTTCATCAATGTGATCATGCCGGCATTAAAGTTTTGATGATCACGGGAGATTATCCGGTCACCGCCCTGGCTGTTGCGGAAGAGGCCGGGATCGATACCGGTGGCGGCGTGCTGACGGGAAATCAGGTGGCATCTTTGACGGATGCGGAGCTGTCTGCGCGTCTGAAATCGGTCAGGGTCCTTGCCAGGATGGTGCCTGAGCAAAAGCTCAGAGTCGTCCGTTCACTTCAAGAAAGCTGCGAAGTCGTCGCCATGACGGGTGACGGAGTCAATGATGCTCCTGCCTTAAAGGCGGCGCACATCGGTATTGCGATGGGCGGGCGCGGAACTGACGTTGCGCGCGAGGCTGCCGACCTGGTGCTGGTGGATGACAATTTCACGTCCATTGTTGCTGCCATCAAGCAGGGTCGTCGCATCTATGACAACATCCAGAAGGCGGTTAGCTATATCATTGCAATCCACGTTCCCGTCGTGGGTTTGGCGATGTTGCCCGTGATTCTTGGCGTGCCGACGCTCTTGTGGCCAGTGCACCTGGCGTTTCTGGAACTGGTCATCGATCCGGTATGTTCGATTGTGTTTGAGGCAGAACCAGAAGAGGCCACCATCATGGCCCGTCCCCCCCGGCCAATCGGGGTCCGGTTGTTCAACAAGGCGGTCGTCGGAACGGGAGCGATCCAGGGTTTGATGGCTCTGACGGCTGTGCTGCTGGTTTATTTCACCATCGGGCGTGCAGGTGGAGAGCCAGACCATGCGCGTGCCGTGGCATTCGCTTCGCTCCTGTTTCTCAACGTTGCCCTGATTTCATCGTTGCGTAGCCGCTCCGGCAGGATCTGGGATACGTTCCTGCGTCCAAATCCAGCTTTGTATTGGGTGCTGGGAGTGGTTGCCGTGGTCGCAGCGATCGTCTTTTTTGTTCCGCCCGCAGCCCGCGCCTTCCACTTTAGCGCCCCGCATATAAACGACCTGGTGGTCACGGCCGGGATCAGCGCACTGGTCCTGGTCGCGTTCGAAGGCGTCAAAGCAGCATTTTCACGGGTCTGATCAGGCGAAGTGCAGCCCGCATTCCGGGCATTCCGCCTTTGCTGTGGCGAACTGCGTTCCGCATGCCGGGCAGGTTGCTTCCGGCTGCGTGGGGTCGAATACCTTGTCGAGCAGGTTCAAGTCCGCTCCCATGCTTTCCAGTTCCTTGATCCGGTCTTTCTCGATCAAGTCACGAATCGCGTGGGCGTCCTCAGGGTGTGCCCACACTTCCATGCTCGGGCTGCAACCGGTCGTGCAAGTGGAATGGTTGGTCATGCAGGCAATGTCGATCCCGGATCTGGCCAATTTACCGCGGAGTATTTCAGCAGCTCGCGCTGGTAAAATTCCCAACAGAACCTTCGATGTTTCCTGGTTGTCAGACATCTTGAATTCCTTTTTCCGAAAAAAAGATCATGCCCTGAAAATTGCCAGGCTTTCCTCAAGAATTACAGTCCCCGGCCGGTTGACCGCGAAGAGTTCCGAAGCGACATGGTTAAAATTGTGACGGGCCAGCAGGGTTTTCAGTTGGTCGATTGTGATTTCAAAAGGTGGTCCTGCGCCGACGGGATGGTCGGGTGTGACAGCTGTTTTCGTAAATGGCAAGGTCAGGAAAACGCCGCCGGGACGAAGTCGATCGCGACAGGCGTCCAGATATGCTGCCCGCAACTCTGGTCGCAGGGCGCACAGCATCGCACGGTCAAAGACGATGTCGTATTTACCGCGCTCTGCAGGCGGCACTGGGGCTCTTGCATCTTCCACCCGCAGGGTCAACCCCCGGGACTGCAACGCGCCATAAACTTCTTTCGCAGCAGCGATCGCCTCGGGGGCAAAGTCTGTCGCCGTTACGTGAATTCCATTTGCGCACAGGCCTTCTGGGATCTTTACGGTCTTCGCGACCATGGCAGCGCCGTCGTGCGCGCGGCCGCAACCAGGAGAATAAACTTCAAGGGGGCGCCCAGGAACCATCAGTTCCCGCAGCACCCCCGATTCATCAAGCATTCTCAGCAGACGGGCAAGACCCTCGTGGGGGCCGCCCAAGTCCCAGCCAGTCTGCTGGTTTTGCCAGCGACCGCTCCAGTAGGAGCGGTCCTGGTTGACGGCGTCGTTCACGGCAGGTCGTCGCCCACCGTTTCGACGATTTTCGAAGCCGGCACTGCGTAGGTCAGCTCTTGCCAGACTTCTTCGGACGCATCAGCGAAGATCCGGTCAAGGAAACTCTGGTCGCGGACAACCTTGTTCTTTGGAATCTTGCCAGTGGACAGGATGCCGACGACAGCGCCCGTCTTGCGGTCAACCAGCGCGGACCCTGAATCGCCGTGGGAAACGTCGCATCCAGTGGCGAACATCCACGTTTTGTAGGGGCCTGGGTTGAACTGGTCGGGGTCAGCCATGTAACGAACTTCACCGTCTGGCGAGAATGTCTTGCATTCCGCGTCCTGGCCGCTCATCAAGTTGCGCTGGCCATCATTGCCGGCAACGCCGTAGCCGATGGTCAAAAGTTCCATTCCCTTGCGGGTTTCGTTGTCGTCAAACGACTTCGCTACTTTGCGAAGCTCCGCCTGCTGGGCAGCCGTCACGCCTTTTAGGGTGAAGATGGTCAAGTCAAGGTCGGTATTTGTGTTCACGACCTGATCGCAGCGCAGGTCACGGATGTCGAGCATCTCGAAAGAGATCTTTGCACCGTCGCAGGTCGACTGGTCTTCAATCACGTGATGGTTGGTGGCCATGATGGTTTCGCCGTTTTTCTCGCCGATGACAAAGGCCGTGGCTCCACCAAAACCAAGCCGCACCCGGGCAGTTGCTTTCGCAGCGCGCTGGAAAGCCGGGGTTTCTTTTGCCAGGGATTCCCTGGTCACGACTGTTTTTCCCCAGTTGGGACCAATCTGGTAATCGAGCACGCCGGCCATTCCGGACATGATTTCCGAGGGAATCTGGCGAATGGAACGCGATTCACGGAACTCGCCGCCACATGCGGCGACAAACGGCAGGGCGATCAATGCGAAGACCATCTTTTTTGTCATCGGGTAACCCTCACTTCTGGTTCGATTCTACGATTTATGTTTGTAATTCATGGGTTGGCGTCTTTTCAATTAAAATTGTGTTCGATTTTAATGATCTATGGGGGCAGCGAGGTCACGGTAGCGCTAAGGGGCCGAATGTTAAGCAGAAATTCCAGTCAATTTTTCCGTAAACTTTTACCTGAAAAGTCCGATGTACCCCCGATTTGCGGAAATTCGATGGCGAGGTGCCATCGGCGCACAGGAGGGTCCGTTATGTCTTCAACCCCGGCGAGTATTATCTGGCGTTCCAGTGGGCTAGTAGTTGCTGGCATCGCAGTTTTGGTGTTGTCGGCGTCCTGCAAGCCGCTGACGCGCGGTTCCGACTCAAAGAGCCTCAACAATTTCGCTGCCACCGGTGGTGCATTCAGTTTCAACAGCTGTTCAGGCAGCAATCCTGTTCAGGTGACCGATTCGCAGATCGATGGCACCGCAGCGGAACGCATTGCGGTGCGCACGGCGCTTTCTTCGTTGCCTCCTGAACTTCAATCCGCATTTTTCAAGGATCTGGGCGGCAAGGTCGTGATGACTCCTAGCTTGTCTGGCATGTGCAAGGCTTCCTCTGCAGACGACAAGGAGAGCATGTTGAGCTGCTGGGCGCCATCCGGAAACAGCGTGAGGATCTTCATCAAACGCGAGGCCGACGAAGCGTCCACGCTACGCAATATCCGCCACGCGACCGTCAGGGCGATGGGTTTCATCCTGACGGACGTTAT
>JBEGVZ010000011.1:0-5267 GCA_041178085.1 Pseudomonadota bacterium
TCAGGTTCTGACAAAGACTGGCCTGCTTTTTTGGGGAGACTGGTAAGCCGTGAAAAACTTTCCGTTCATGATGACGAAATGCCAGGTCGCTGTCGCGCAGCGGTTCCTCGTGACGGCCTGCCTGGCTGGGACCCTGGTTTCGGACCCGGGCCTGGCAGCACCCACAAACTCACGCTCGCGCAAGTCTCGGACCAAAGACGTCGAAGCGACCGAGACAACCCCCTCCGCCAAGGAAAGCAAATCGAAAAAGGAAGCCGAGGAAACTACGGTAAAAGCCCCTCCTGTGCCCCAGCAAATCCGCGGCATGCTCGGTCTTGTCTCTGGCTTGCGCTACGTGGGCAACATCGCGTTCGTGCTGGGCGCTGACTACGCACGCATGATCCGCCCCAACATGTGGGTAGTCGGTGGCGTAAGCCGCTGGAGCAACACTTACAGCGATCCAGCCTACAGCATTGATTTCGCCCTGACCGCGCTTGACGGGGGCATGGAATACACTTTACCCGTGACCGACGAACTGTCTTTCAAGGGGCTTGCGCGCGCGGGTGTCGGGCTGGCATCAGCCGCCACCCAGGAGTCTGTCCTTGGCGAGCTGGAAAAGAAGAGTGAGTCAACCACAGCTTTCGGTTTGACCATCGGCGGAGCCGTCACGTGGAAAACCGGCGCCATGGAGTTCGGCGGAGAACTCCGCAAACCAATTTACCTTGCCGAACTCGCTGAAGGATCCAGTGTCGCTTATCTGCTCGGCACATTTGGATTCAGCCTGTAAATCCAGGTAAAAAACCTCAAGAAACCCAGCGCCCAAGCAATTCCAGCACGCGGTCACGTCCGACTTCCTTGAGGAATCCCGGCAACCTTGGTCCCTGGTCGCGACCGACCAGCTTCTGATAAATCCCCTTGAACGCTTCCTTGCCATCGATTCCGGTGCCGTGCACGACCTTGTCATAAATCAGCTGGTTCAAGTCTTTCGGTTCGATCGTCTGCAGGTCGACTTCCTTGACCAGGCGGACCAGCGCCTCTATCGCAGCCAACTGCTCGCTGGAAAAATCAGTTCTTACAGACCTTCCACCCTCAAGGGAGTAGCGGAATTCATCCGGCGCGTACTTCTGAAGCCAGTTCCATGCACGCGTTGCCCGGTCAAGAAAGGCGTGGCGCTCGAAGTCTGTCCGGGCCAATTCACCATAATACCGGTCAAGGGTGCGCTGCGCATCGCCGCCACAAATCTGCAGACGGCTGCACAATTCCCGGAAAGGCGCGCGGTACGGGGCATTAGCGGGGACATCGCCATCCACGGTTGAAAGTTCATAAACTCGACGAGTCATCGGCCATTTCTTGTCCGAGGCTGCCTGAGACACGTCCAGGGCAGAGGCTTCCGCCCGGTCGAATTCGTCGTAGGTTTTGATCACATCAGCATCGAACGCCAAAGAAAAGTCATGATTCGGCCGATGCCCGGCAAAGATCCAGCGCAGAATTTGCGGGGGATAAACTTCCAGTGCCTGTTCCACAGTGAAAAGCTCACCGCTCGATGACGACATCTTGCCCGTGCCGCCCTTGATCATGACGAAGTCGTATTGCTGGTATACGGGGGGTTCGCGTCCCCAAACTTCCTTCACGATTTTTTTGCCCGTATCGTAGGAGCCGCCTTCGCTTGAGTGGTCCTTACCGCCTGGTTCAAAGTCCACTTTTTCGAATGCCCAGCGCATCGGCCAGTCCGTGCGCCAGTTGAGCTTCAGGTTCCGCGTCTTGCGAATGTCCGTCACGGCTTCGTTGGCGCATGAAGAACACTTGTAACCATACTCCCAGCCGGTCGGACCTGCCGGCCAGCGCTCATAGTCCATCGTGTCACGATCGCACTTCTCGCAATAGATCGCCGTCGGCAACCACGAGTCCGGCAAGGGTTCCGTCCGGTGTTCGTTCAAGACCGCCTTGATCTTGTCGATGTGGTCCAGGGCGAATTTGATCTGCTCAGCGTAGGCACCGCTAGAGTATCGCTCGTGCTGGTAAATGTATTCGGGGCGGATCCCCACCGCCGACAGTTCCTTTTCAAACGCCATGATGCCGTAGCCCGAATAGGACTTCGCAATCCCGCGCGGATCCGGGACGCGGCTGATGGGACGGCGAAGTTCCGCAGCAAGCATCTCCTGATTCGGCAAGTTTTTTGGAACTTTCCGGAAGGTATCGAAATCATCCCAACTATATATGAAGCGGACTTTGTAACCGAGCCCGCGCAGGGCGCGCGCCACAAGATCAACCGTGATCACTTCGCGAAAATTGCCAATGTGTACTGTGCCACTCGGAGTGATGCCGCTGGCAACGGTATAGGCTTCCCGTGGCCCCCAAAAGGCAACCACACGACGCGCCGCGTGATCCGCCCAGTGCGGGGAAGCTTCCAGGTTGATGTGGGATTGGAATTTCTTGTTATCGCTCATGGTCACCGGTTCCAGTTTCAAGGATTGCGAGGATGATACCTAAAAGGAAACGCGGATGTCACACACTTCAGCAAGGCGCGAACGGGCCGCGGGGGGAAGACTCTCGGTCCAGTGCCGGTCGCGGGCCCGGGCGACCCGCGCAGCTACCTGGCGGGATACCCTGCCCCATCCGGGGTTGGTTGTTGGTTTGGCATCAGTGCCCCCCGACTTGTCTTTTGCCGCTGGCAATAGAGCAGGAGCAGAAATCCAAAGTGCTGCAGCAGACCGCTGGCACCAGCCGATCCACAGGTCGAGGGCCTCAATTGCCGACTGGTCCCAGGTGTTGCCTCCGTGTTCCAGGAATACAACCTCTGGCTCACCGGGCGGGTTGGCCGCAGCGGAAAAATCAGATGTCGCACACAGGGCAACACGGGCACCGTAAACCCAGGCTGCACGCAAGGCCAGGCTGGCTGCAGATGTGCCCGGGGCGACACAGGCCCCGATCCGCGTAGTGATCGAACGTTGCAGGCGGTCCATCCCCGCAGGGGACACGGGACTCCCGGCCGCATTCTTTAAAAACAGGTCAGGCTCCTCCGGGGCAACGCGCAACAGCAGGGATCCCAAACGCGCGTAACGGGTGACAAGGCCGCATTGTTCGACGGTACGCAGGGCATGATTTTCCATGCGACCACTGCCATGGCAGGTGGCACAGGCGTCTTCAGGGATGCGAAACTTAAAGCGCGAGCCCCGGTCATCATGTTCAATCGATACGGAAAGCGCGCCGAGCACGCCATGAAGGCGAGCCGGGTCAGTCGCAAGACAAACTGGTGCGCCCCTGTTACCGGGAAGGTTCACGCAAGGGCACCGCGGCGGCGGAAGTCGTCGCCAGTCAGCTCGACAAATTCCATGGTTTCCCGCAGGCGTGAAAAGACCCGGCTACCAACGCGGGATTCCAGGGACCCGAAAACCTCGGGGCTGAATTCACTGCGACTGGAAGTCGAACGTTCCAGGTCAATGTTGAAGTTGGCTGGAGCAGCTTCAGCAGCCAGAGCATAATTGGTGCTGGCCACGACGGGACGGCGCTGGTTGTAGCGTCCCTGGATCAGGGTATCGACAATGGTACGCTCCCATTCAGTGTTGCGACCCTTGCCCAGCTCATCAATGATCAGGACATCGCAAGCCATGAGCGGCGCAATCATTGCAGGGTCAGCCTTGCCATCGCTGTAGCCGGCCTTGAGCTCGCTCAGCAACTGAAAGAAATCGGCAAACTGGACAGAAAATCCGCGGGCTGCCAGCGCCTTGGCAAGAGCGACCAGAAGGTAGGTCTTGCCGACACCAACACTGCCCCCCAGAAGAAAGCCATTGCCAGCCGAGGGCGTAAACTGTGTCGCCCATTTCTGCATCCGGGCAACAACTTGACGCCCGTTTCCGGACAGGTTGGTAAAACCTTGGAAGTTCGCATTGACGTACCTTGCCGGCAACTGCGCTGCCGACAAAATTCCCGCGACGATTCGCGGCGACGGCGATGCACACAGTTGCGACATACCGTCGATGACCCTGCGCGCCTGGCCCTGACAAATCAGGCAGCCTGTGATGCACTTGCACACCGCAGCCTTTACCACTGGCCCTTCCACACCCAGCACATAACCCTTGCCGGCGCAGCAAGACTGCGGAATCTTCATCTGACAGACGGGAGCGCCCTGGGCACCGGTAGAACCAGAATTGGATTTCACCGGCAGACCGGCAAAGCGGTCGATCAGTTCATTGATGCGAGGTACTTCGTTTGATTCCGGCTTTGCCATGCCTTCGTGGCCTTTCCTGTCGAGCGCCCGGATCTTCAAGATATTGCTAATGCCTTGTGGATCATTGAGTTAAGGTGCGCAAATGATTTTGTCAAAAAAATGTTGACCAGCCAGCCAATTTTGTGTTGTTCTACAAATTAACAGAGTTTCCGTTATTTTTTCGATGACTTGGATGCACCTCAGGCAGGGATTGCCAGAGGAAGCCAAACGCAGCCAAACCGGCGCATGCTGCCGGTTTGCCAATGGAAGGGGCTACCATGGCGAAGAACGTTTCAAGGAAGAACGGGTTAATTTCCGGGCTGTTACATGCTGCCATCGCAGCTGTGACCCTGACGGGAGCGGCCGGAATGGAACCGCTGGCCCTGGCACAGTCCTTCAACAGCGGCGACGACACCATTGTCACTCCCGTTGACCTGCCAGCATGGTTTTTTGAGCGCCGTATCATCGGCGACAATAACCTGGAAAAAATCGAAGCGGCGAAAACCAGCGAATACTATCAAATGGCCAAGCCGATTGCCATCGTCAAGGACACCACGGACCAGGGGTTCTGCACAGGTTGGCGCGTGGCTGAAGACATGTTCATGACGAACTACCACTGCTGGGAGTTCTCTGAATGCAACGTCGTCTTCGAACTCGATTACGAGACTGCACTTGATGGCCAGAAGCACGCACGCTTCGACTGCGAAGAAGTGCTCGCCAAGAATGAAACCTATGACTACGCGCTTTACCGGGTCAGCCGCAAAGCCGATGACGGTTCCAGCAGCAAGCCTGCTGGCGGACGCCGCAACAAGTCGGAATCGCTGCTGGCTGCTGAAGGCGGTGTCGTGACGATGTCTGCAGTGGCACTGAAAAAAGACCAGAAGCTGGTCGTTGCAGGTCACCCGCAGGCGCGGACCAAGGAAATCGATCGTTCTGCCAACTGCAAGATCTTCTCGACCGAACCGGAAGAAGTTGGTGGCCGCAAGACCATCCGTCACACCTGCGACACCGAGGGTGGATCCAGTGGATCGCCTGTCCTCGATCGCAAGACCGGCCACGCAGTGGCATTGCACTGGGGCGG
>JBEGVZ010000012.1:0-3805 GCA_041178085.1 Pseudomonadota bacterium
GGGGTCTGACCCGCACGCCCCATGCGGCCCAGGTAAAGACTCGCCTCGAAGCTCGTCGTCTCGTCAAATCCTGGCGGGATGTCATTGAACCCTCTGGTGCGCGCGTCGACATCGTCGGGAGGCGGCAGTCGCTGGCCGAAGCCCTGCGTTTGCACTGCCCCGGCTGACAGACGGATCTTCAAGCTTCCAGATTCCCGGTCCAGCCATGCCGCAAAGTCGGTTTCTCGGGGAGGGGCCTTGTCACCGACAATCACTTCACGCACCGGGACATCGCGCGAGAAGGCAAATCCTGCAACCATCCCCTCCCCTACAGGATTTTTTCGCACAGTCAGTTGCACTTCAGGCCAGAATGCCTGAACCGAATCACGGTCCACGCTCGCGGCAAGAGCACGCGCCGCTTGCGCAGAAAAAATCCGGTCTACCGACACCTCACGCTCCTGAACTTCCTTCAATGCTTGCATCGCGGAAAGGCGCAAGGCACGGGCCTCGATGATCGCCTGGACGTCCGCCGGTGCGGCCGTCGAAAGCAGGGGTTCAAGCCAAGGGTGCGATTCTGCGGAGTCAATCCACTCGGACCATGGCATGGACAAAGACAAACCATTCCAAAGGAAGTCACCGACCGACATGAAGAGGACGAAATCTCGCTTGCCAAGGGCGGCAATGGCAGCATGAGCTTCCCGCTCGGCATTAAAAGCGGCTGGATCTGTCACCGCACGCGGAAAGAAAGCAAGCTCTGGTTGCAGCTGGGCCTGGCTGCGTGGTTGTTCCTCAATAAAATCCAGCAGCATGCGCGGCGTGACTGCGGCAAGGGCTCCGGGGGGCTGCGCATCCGCCACAAAAAGATCGCGCAGGGACTCCTCCAGTGGATCACCATCAAAACGGGCAAAAGTTTTCTTGCGCGCCCGCTTCAGCCCCATGATCGAGGCCCGGGCGTCAGCGGAGCGGTCTGCCGCACCCAGAGCGGCTTGCAACCAGCCATCCCGCAACATCGTGCCAATGACCTGGGCCTTGTCCGCACTGAATCGACGCGCCAGTATCTGCCCCGCCATGATGCCCTCGTGCCAGATGCAGTCAAACCAGGCACCTGGCAGGTAAGAACCACCCCGGCTGTCATGATCACGGGCCGCAAGCGCACAAACCTGACCGGAGAAATAACCTTTCCCTGCGTAGTAGGAATCGCAGGGGCCGAACGCCTGCGGCCGGACCGGGAATCCTCCGGCCAGCATGTGCGGCGACGTGGCCAGCTCCCAGAGCTTGGCTTCGCAATAGCTTTCGAAAACATCGACCGCGTGCTGGACGCCCCCCAACGGATCAACAATGCCAGCAGCCGCAAGGCGCTCAACGTGTCCCGTCCACCAAAGGCCAGCCGCTGCAATTTGCAGGCTTCTATTTTCCGGACGCGCCTGGACCTCACGCCGCAGCGTCCTCTGCCTTGCACTGGCCTCATCAAGCGCGGCTTTGGCGCGCACGATATCGATGAACCGGGTTTCGTAATAGTCAGACCAGACCCGGCGAAGCTCCTGCAGTTCGCGTGTCATGCGCGCAATCGCCGGCGCAGTGGCAGCGGGCGCAAGGACAACCATGCTGCCATTAAAGTTGACGCTCTGGGGGGATTGCGCGAGTCCCGCATCAAAAACATGCCATTGTTCGATGAAACCGGCGGGTGAAAGATTCACCGTCGCATCGGCACTGCCGCCAGGAACAGACTTGCCGACAGGACGGCGCTCCAAGTCATGCGGCATGGAACCGCAAGCGGCGGCCAGCAGGACCAAGGAGGACAACACGGCAACGCCGCCATGAGCGAACAAGAGAGATAAAAAGCTTCGACGGGAGAAATATTGCCTGACCACAAAGGCCTCCGCTTAGAAAAACAGGCTGGCGGACATTTCGTAAAGGTCGGATTCCATCGCGTTGCGGCTGGCAACCTGACGTTGAACTGCAAGGGAAACTTCCGCGGGTGCAAAATAATCCCCGCGCAGAAAACCCTCTACCGTACTGAATCCAGCGACCAACTCCGCAACATGCAGGGTCTGATCCGTACCGGCTTCCAACTTTTCGAGCCTGCTGCCATCATCGCCGTCGTAGTACCGGTCGGACCACTTCCGGGAAACCTGCCAACCTGCGGCCGCATTCAATCCGGTGGAGTGACTCCACATACATCCCAGGGCTGCATCGATCCGGTCTCCTGGCTTGAACCTGGCCATGACCGTACCAGCTTCCAGGTCGTCAGGGTCCATTCCACGGAACACTTCGCGACGCCCTTGGTGCTGGTACGTGTACTTCACGGTTTCTGAAACGGTCATGCCACGGACAAACTCCTGCGCGGCCGTCCCCTGGATAAACGAATCGGCCTGACCATCCCCGAATGGCACGTCGGTCATGATCCGGGGATCGTCTGGCGCACCAGTGGCCAGGACATGCCCAGCCGTTGCGGCAAATGACAAGGGGCCTGATTCCCAGGCGCGCCACTTGGTTGCAAGGGTCGTGTCACCCCAGCCGGACCCCTGCCATTCACCGAGCGGCGCGACACCGTAGTTGACCAGTTCACGGTTCAATTCCGCCGGTGCGTCGGATAGCTTCTGTTCGAGTTCGAGAGCGGCCTCAAGCTGGTTGTTGGCTGGATCGGACAGTCTGGCGATGAAATCGCCAGCCGTGCCTGAACGGGTGAATGCCACGGAGATCGCAGAACGGGCGTTGATGTATGGCGCGCCCGCGGCAACCGTAAACCTGTCGGTGACGCCGTAAGCGAGAACAGGAGCCGTTGCACGGACGCTGGCTTTTGCCGATGCGGAAAAATTGCCGAGGGAATCTTCCCGGGCAAAGTCGTTGGCCAGCATGAATCCCTCCACCTTGGCCGCGCGGACGGCCGACAAGGCCCCCTGGTTGCGCAGCACATCGTTGAAGGTCAAGTCACGCTCAAGCGGCGCCGCCAGGCCTTCGCGCGCTCCGGATGACCCCGTCTTGTGCGCAATGTCAGTTGCGACCGAACGCAGATTCAGATTGAAGCGACCGCGCGGTAACGTGCGCGTATGCTCAACAGCCGCAGCCTGGGATGCACAGGCCAACCAGATGGCGACAAAAACCAAGACCATGGTTGCGGCAAGGCGCAACTGTCCTCCGCTAAAGGAATTCGACGATGGCATGCTTATTCCTGCGAAAGGTTTTCGAGGACTTCACGCATTTTGTTGATCTCGGCTGCCGTCTCGGGAAGGATTTCCTCGGCAACGTCGTCATCAGCCAGACGCTCTTCGATCTCTGCGATCGCAGCGTCAAGCAGCGCGCGTGCCTCCGCTGTGCGTCCGGCGCCATGCATGATTTCCGCTTTTGTCCGGCGGTTGGTGTAAACATCTGCGCCGGCAAAATCTTCGCCGGGATACGCGGGGCTTGCCAGCGCCAGTTCGATCATCTCAAAGGCCTTATCAGTTGAAGGCAACGCGGCGTGGACCATGCTGGACAGGGGGTCAGCCGCAACAGCCGCGATGATCCGGTAAATTCCGCCACCAGACCTGCGGGGGTCGGCATCAAGCTCCGGACGCAGGTTCATGTCATCCGTCACAAAGTGCGCGAAGTATTGCTTGAAGTAGGACCCCACACCGATGAGTTGCAGCGGCGTTGCCGATTCCACCCACAGGGCAGAGCAGGAAAGCTTGTAGTAGTGATAGGTATCAACGGCCTCCGGGATATCCGCGATCCGCTCAACGACATCCCGGCATTCGGTGAAAATAGTATTGCGCGTTGGCTTGTCGTCATCGCGCAAAAGAAACTCGCCTTCGAAAATATTCAAGGACCCGATCCGGTCGACCAC
>JBEGVZ010000013.1:0-19670 GCA_041178085.1 Pseudomonadota bacterium
TGGATGGGCGCCAACCCCCCGTTTTGACAGAGCCGCCCAGCTGGCACAAATCTTTCATGGGTAATCTGGTTCGTTCAAGTTTAACGCCATCGACAGGCGGTGCCCATGCATCAACTGAGACTGCTCAACGTTGATGATTTCATGATCTTGCGAGGCCTCCACGAGGGGTTGAGTGTCACTTCGGTTGGACACAAGCTCGGCCTGTCCCAGCCTGCGATCACCCAGCGCATACGAAAGATGGAAGATGTCTTCGGCATCAAGTTCCTGGAGAAAGAAGGGCGTGGAGTGAAACTGTCCCATGACGGACGTCGAATCGCCCTGAAAGCCTTGAGCGCCCTCGAAATTTTTGAACAAGAAGACGCAGCGCCGAGCCGCCTTGAGGTCAATGTCGGAGTCCGCTCTGACCTTGGCATGCAGTGGGTATTTCCGGCGATCCTCAAAATGCAGGAAGATTATCCCTACGTCCGGGCGAATCTTGTGCCATGCGAAACAGACAAGCTGGTCGAAAAGCTGACCGATGGCGAACTGCACGCGGCCATCATGCCTTCAAGCCTGGCGCTACTCGACTTCCCAGCACTGGAGATTGGCGTGGAACGTCACGTGATGATCGCCCCTGCGAAGATCGCTGAGGCAATTTCATCGATCGCAGACCTGCAGGGCCAGACACTGGTAGAAATCGACAAATCCCTTCCCTCACTCAAGCGCTTTCCCGCGTTGGTGCGCGAAAAACTGAAGTTCAAGGATATCTGGTTTGTCGGGGCCTCGAGTGCCGTGCTGCGGGCCGTTGAAGATGGGCTTGGCGTCGGGGTCGTGCCGGACTATCTGGCGGCAATTCCGTTGCAATCCGGCAAGGTGCAAATGATCCTTCCGGAGATCGAATTGACGGAAGAAAAGGTACGGCTTCTTTACAACCGAAAATCACCAGCCGCGTTTTATTTTGAGGCACTCGCCAAGGCGCTAGCCTCGGTCACGTGACCGATCACCCAGAATTTTTCTCTGGCATCTTTCAGGAAGGCTTGGGCCCTTGCAAGATCTCCTGTTGCAATGACCAGACCGACTCCCATGTTGAAGGTGCGACGCAACTCCTCATCGGGCAACCCTGAACGGTGTACGATCTCTGCCATGAAGGCCGGAAGTTCATCGCGACGCGGCAAGCCCTCGATGTGATAGCCAAGCTTTTCGTTCATGCGCGGGATGTTCTCCATCCCAGATCCGGTGATGTGAGCGATGCCATGCAATTCGGTGCCGAGCACCGCCTTCATGCGATCCACCAGGTCAACGTAGATACGGGTTGGACGCAACAGATCGTGGGCAAGGCCCCCGGCACGGAAATCATCCTCACGAAGCAGTCGGCGCAGCAACGAATAGCCGTTCGAATGAAACCCGGAACTGGCGATGCCAATCAGGGCGTCCCCGGGCCTTACGCGGGATCCGTCCAGCAGGTCTTCGGTCTTCACTTCACCCACACAAAAACCGGCAAGATCGTATTCACCAGGACGATACATGCCGGGCATCTCTGCTGTCTCGCCCCCGATCAAGGCGACGCGCGCCTGGTTGCACCCTTCCACCACACCTGCGATCACTGCCCTTGAAACCTCCATGTCGAGCTGGCCAGAGGCCAGGTAATCCAGGAAGAACAGGGGCCGGGCACCGGTGCAGATCACATCGTTGACGCACATCGCGACCAGATCGATACCGATCGTGTCATGGATACCCAGCCTGGAGGCCAGCATCAACTTGGTGCCGACACCGTCCGTCCCGGAGGCCAAGTACCGTCCGTCGCCCATGTCATAGAGGGCGGCGAAACCGCCAACACCGGAAACCACACGGTTGCGACAAGTCGATGCGGCCTTTTGCCGCACCCAGTCGACAAATCGGTCTGCCTTGTCGATGTCCACTCCGGATTCGCGGTAAGTCGTTGCACCCATTAAGAGACCCTCCAAAAACATTCAGTGGCGGAAGTGCCTGCGACCCGTCAACGCCATCGCAACACCAAGGCGGTTGCAGGCATCAACCACTTCCTGGTCACGGACACTGCCACCTGGCTGCACGATAAATCTGATTCCTGCTTCCGCAGCAGCGGTGACGGTGTCGGCAAAGGGGAAAAAGGCGTCCGAAGCGAGCACCAGATCGGCCTCGCTGATGGCAAGACGGTCCAGGTTACCCTGAGCGCGGGGCAGGGCAAGTCGCACCAAACTGTCGATCCGGTTGGGTTGTCCCATGCCGGCGCCAACCATTTCGAATCCGTTTGCAGTCTTCGCTGCCAGCACAATTGCGTTGCTCTTAAGGTGTTTGGCCAGGATGACAGAGAAACTGGCAAGCCGTTTCTTCTCTGGCGGAAAGGCGGCCTGCGTTGCATTGAACCATTCGAGGTCAAGACCATTGTCCTCTTGCTGCAGAAGCTGGCCGCCTGATATCGAGCGCACCTGCCACTCAACCTCGTCTTGCAGGAGCGGAAGTTCAAGAACACGGACATTTTTTTTGCCGGCGAGAATCTTCAACGCTGCTTGATCATATCCGGGAGCAAGGACCACTTCGACAAAACGCTCTGCAAGGAATTCCGCCTCCGCACCTGTTACGAGGGACGTGAAGGCAAGAACGCCACCGAAAGCACTGACCGGGTCCTGGGCCCAGGCCGATTCAAGGGCTGCCGTGAGTTCGCTTGAGACGGATGCACCACAAGGATTCCCGTGTTTGATGATTGCAACGCCCGGGCAAACCTGGGAATTCCCGCTATCGCTGGCAAATCGGTGCAGGTCACTGGCAAGGCGCCACGCGGAATCAGCGTCAAGCAAGTTGTTCCAGGACAGTTCCTTGCCTTGGATCACACGAGCACCGGCAACACCCACCTGGCCGTTGCGCAGGAGAAACGCAGCTTGGTGGGGATTTTCTCCATATCGAAGCTTTGTTCTTCCTTGATGGTCCCCCTCCTTCGTAAAGCGAGCTGAAAACTCTGCCGCAATCGCCGAATCATATGCCGCCGTAGAGGCAAACGCCCTTGCCGCCATCCTACGTCGGAAATGGTGAGACACAGCACCTTCATTGGCCTCGAGTTCAGCAAGAACGGGGCGATAGTCAGTTGGATCCACGCAGACAAGCACCGAATCAAAATTCTTTGCCGCAGCACGGATCATGCAGGGCCCACCGATGTCGATGTTCTCGACCAGCTCGTCGTCGGCAGATCCAGCAGCGACATGCTTCTCGAACGGATAAAGATTGCAAACAACCATATCGATGCCAGGCATGCCCAGCCGGGCAGCATCGGCGACATGAGAAGGATTGTCGCGACGATAAAGCAGCCCGCCATAAATCGCTGGAGATAGTGTTTTCAGACGGCCTCCGAAACACTCAGGAAAACGCGTCCACTCCTCGACCATGACGACCGGAACGCCAGCCTGCTTCAGGGTACGGGCGGTTCCACCCGTGGAGATGATCTCGACCCCAAAGTCCGCCAGCTTCTGAGCCAGTTCCACCACGCCCACCTTGTCAGATACGCTGACCAGTGCGCGCTTGATTTTCACGAAATCCACCCCATGGACGCCCGTCAATTCCATCAGTGAGTCTCCTTCACATACTTGTAAGCATTTTCAAATACCCGAAGGCCGCGAGCACCACCGATGCGTTTTTGCGGATGCAAAACATCGTGCAATGCGGCCTCCGGATGAGGCATCAGACCGAAAACCAGGCCTGTCGGATCACACAGCCCGGCGATCCTGCCGGACGATCCGTTGATGTCTTCAGAATATCGAAGCGCCACACATCCGGGTGGGATCTCTCCTTCGATCATCACCCGTCCTTCACCGTGACGGACCGGAAAATCACACCCCTCCAGGCCCCGCGTCCAGATGCAGTCCGATTCTGGAAATTCGACGGCGACCCAGCGATCAACAAAAACGCCCTGCGAGTTATGCGCAAGCGCCACCCTTCTTCCAGAGGCAGGATCGTTGAAGAGTCCCATCTTGGCCAGGGTTTGAAAGCCGTTACAGATCCCAATGACGGGTTTTCCGTCCGCAACAAATTGACGGATCTGCTCACCCAGAAGGACCGAGAGCTTGGTGGCCAGGATCTGGCCGCTGCCAAGTTCATCCCCGAAAGAGAAACCGCCCGGCAAGGCCAATGCTTGAAACTCACCGAGAGCCGCGGGTTCCGCAGCAAGGCGGTTCAGATGACAGGCCGAAGCAGCAAATCCTGCAGCAGCGAAGGCTGCCACAGTTTCACGCTCGCAGTTGATTCCGTCACCGCACAGCACAAGCGCCCTTGGTGTGCCGGCCTGATAAGTTGCATTTTTCAAGGTCAGCACCTCCACCATTTTGCAATGTCCATGACTGGAACATTGAAGATCTCGCGCCCATCACCCGTGAGGATGACCTCCGGTGAATTCTCATGGGTTTGACCGATCTTCCTGAATGGAACACCGTCCATGATCCGCTCAAAGGCAGCAACTTCCCCGGCGTCGACTGACACGACAAAACGCCCCGGACCCTCATGGAACCACCAGCTGTGATCCCTTGGTCCTTCCACCCGGCATCCGATCCTGCCGCCGATGGCGGACTCACAGATGGCTGACGCAAGGCCGCCATCGCTGACATCATGGCAGGAGAGAAGAAGTCCCCCCATCATTGCCCGGTGCACTTTCCGGTAGATCGCGATCTGCAGGGGCAAATCCATCCGGGGCCAAACCGCACAATCGCGCAGCACCGGGAATGCGCCAGCGTATTCAGTGCCTTCCATGGGCCAGCCATGGTCCGCACCAACCAGATAAATCAAGCTATTTGGCGATTTGAAATCCGAGCCAGCAAGGCGCCGGACATCAGGCACCTTGCCAACAGCTGTGACCAGAACCGTCGGCGGAACGCTGATTTTGACTCGCTGACCGGCTTTTGTCGTGCCAGAGAAATCATTCTTCATGCTGTCTTTGCCACTGACAAATGGCATACCCCAGGCGATGGATGTCTCCGCCAAGGCGCGGGCAGAACGCACGAGCTGCCCCAGCTTGTGGGCTGCGTCAGGGTTTGATGATCCTGGCAATGGGTCGGGCCAGCAAAAGTTGTCGACCAGGCACATCATGTCAGGATCAGCGCCGGATGCGACCGCGTTGCGGACCGCCTCATCAAGGGAGAACTGCGCGGAAAGCCAGGTGTCAACGTGGGCGATCTTTGGATTGATGCCTGATGCAACCGCGACTCCCGACCAGGGATCCGATGCTCCGTGCGGGCGCAGCCAGATCACACCGCCATCTGCTGGCCCATCTGCTGCGACTCCTGTGAACGGCTTGCCAACCGTCGCAGCTTGAACTTCGTGGTCAAAGCGCCGGACCAGCGATTCTTTTGAACGGACATTCGGACGACCAAGTACGGTTTTTAGCGCTTCGACCATATCGGGTGCTTCGCCCGATGGAACTTTTGCGGATCCGTGAGCAGGCTTTCTCTCCACCCAATTGGGTTTCGGCTGCGGGCCTTGCCAGACCGCCTCCAAGCGCATGGGTTTGAGTTCCTTGTGCAGGAAATGAATTGGCAAGGAGGCGACCGGCTTGCCGTTCCAGCGAATACGGAAGGCGCCACTGCCATCGAAAGTGCCGATGTTCGTGACCTCAACGCCGTGAACACGAGCAAGGTCCGCCAGGGCCTTCCATTTCTCTTTCGGCACGGCAAGGGTCATCCGCTCCTGGCTCTCACTGACAACGATCTCCCAAGGATCAAGGCCCTGGTATTTCAGTGGCACCAGCGCGGCATCGATTGTCGCCCCCCCGGTGAACTGACTCATTTCCCCGACACTGGAACTTAGTCCGCCGGCACCATTATCGGTGATACCTGAATAAAGGCCTGCGTCGCGCGCTTCGATGACAAAATCAAGCAGACGCTTCTGCGTCAGGGGATCACCAATTTGCACGGCTGAGCACGGAGATGCTTCGTTGAGTTCAAGGGAGCTGAAGGTTGCACCGTGGATGCCATCCTTGCCGACGCGACCGCCAGCCATCACCACAAGATCACCGCATGCAAGATATTTCCGTGCGCCATCCCGCCCATCAGGAAGTCTTGCGGGGGATACTCCGATGGTCCCGCAATAGACGAGGGGCTTGCCGCAGTACTGATCATCGAACACAAAGGCCCCATTGACTACCGGAATGCCGCTCTTGTTACCGCCGTCTTGAATGCCTCGATGCACCCCCTCCATCACATGCGATGGATGCTTGAGGCCAACTGGAAGCAGATCTTCAACTTCCGCCGGTGTCCAATCGGGCAAACCAAAACAAAGGACGTCCGTGTTCGCCACAGGACGGGCTCCCATGCCGGTTCCAAGAATGTCCCGGTTGACCCCAAGAATCCCGGTCAGGGAACCTCCGTAAGGATCAAGGGCGGATGGACTGTTGTGAGTTTCTACTTTGATGGAAACATCAAGATTCTCATCAAAGCGCATCATGCCAGCGTTGTCAGAAAAAGTACTCGACAGCCATTTGATTCCTCGACGCGCCTCGATTTCCCGGGTGGCCCGGACTATTTCTGATTTGAACAGGCCGTTGATCCTGCTCGCGCCAAGTTGCGTATGTCCAGAAGCCGCCGCATCAAATTGTTCGCGATAATCGATTTCAGCGGCAAAGATCTTATGTTTGCAGTGTTCACTCCAAGACTGGGCGATGATCTCCATTTCGACATCAGTGGGACCTTCGGGAAGCCCGGATTCGTGGCGGGCTACCTGGATATCCGGCCGCCGGTAATGTTGGATCACAAGCAGCAATTCATCCCGCGAGAGGGCCCAATGACAGTCGCTGGAAATCTTCACCCACTCATCGATATCCAGGTTGACCGGAAAACTTTTAACATTGCCGGAGGTATCGTCCGCCGGGGCATGCGCTGCTGGCCCGAATGCCGGCAAGTCATCACGAAAGAACACACCCTGGACGAGGGGATTGTACAAACCACCAGCTGCCAGAAGAGTCCGCAAATCCTCTTTCATCTTTGATGCCTCGACATTGACCTTCGCGTTGGCGCTGAGCCAGCCAAAGACGATTTCTCCCGAGGAGACCTGTGGCTTCTGGCCCCAATCCCGGGCGATGGCGATGGATTCAGCTGCGGCATTTCCACAGTTGTCGGTGACACCGTGCAACCAGCGAATTTCAAGGACGAAATCCGGCTCCTTCTTGATCGGGGAAACCAAAGTTTCAAGCACCGGATCGTGCAACAACCGGGCAATATTCCCGGTGAATTCTGCCGACGATTCGGACACTGCTGGATGCGTCACCCAGTATCCGCGCGCAACTTCTACCTTTTCCAGCCATGTCGAAAGCAAGGACTGGATTTTTTCTGCCCGCGCGCAGAGGGTACCGCGACCGGGAATGTCGTGAACTTCAATGATCGCCGTGTTGGTGCTCATAAAGCTCCTTGGTGATTTGAAAGTCAGTCAGTTTCGCCAGGGCTTGTCCGAACAACCTGTGTTCAATCTGGCGTCCGCGCGCCGCAAAGGCTGCGAAATCATCATCGGGAAGGCGTGGAAACGATTCCTGGACGACAACCGGGCCAGAATCTACCCCCTCATCCACCAGATGAACGGTGATCCCGGATCGTTCCGCACCGTCGTTGAACGCCCTGCGCAGGGCGTCCTTTCCTGGATACTCAGGTAAAAGTGAAGGGTGGATATTGACCACCCGGTAATAGCCGCCTGGCGCATGAGCAAAGCGAGAAAGGAACTCCCCGGATAAGATGCGCATGTAACCAGCCAGCAAAAGCCATTCGCCACCCAGGTCTTCGACTGCCTGGGCGACAGCATTTTCATGGGCTCGCTTGCGGGCCATGAAGCCATCCGGAAACATCTCCTTTTCCGGGAAGCAAATGCATATGCAAGGAATTCCAAGGCGCTCGGCGCGCTGGATCACACCTGCCTGTGGATTGTCTGTGAGTATTGCCCTCACTTCCACCCGGCCCGGGTTCGCTCTTGCCCACAGGACAATGGCTTCAGCGTTGCTGCCGTCCCCTGAAGCAAGGATCACGGCACGCATGGGCTTTGCCATCACCGGGACTTTCATCGTGCGATATCCCTCCGCCACTGGGCCCCGTCAAAGTTCACTGCGGCGAGACCTTCGTATGCACCTGCACTGGCATCGGCCAGTGAACGTGCCACTGATGTGACACCCAGCACGCGCCCACCTGCGGAGACCAGTCCCCCACCGCCCGATGGGTCCTCGGCAACGCCAGAATAAAAAACGATATGGTTACCACCAGGATTGGACGATTCGATCCGGGCGCCGGACTCGATGGCCGCACCGTCAATTCCAGGATAGCCTCGAGCAGCCTTGACCACGTGCACGGCGCTGGCCGGGCGCCATTTCAATCCACGCGCGAATTCCTGCCCCAATTTTCCGTCCATCGCGGCTGCGAGTAATTGCGCAAAATCCTCGTCCAGCAGGGGCAAAAGAACCTGCGTTTCCGGATCACCGAGCCGCACATTGAATTCGAGGACGTTGAAATCTGTCGCTGTCTGCATCAATCCGGCGAAAAGAAAACCCCTGAACGGGCAACCAGACTCGGCCATCGTCGCCAGGACCGGCGCAAAAATCCTTTCACAGATTCCATTGCGCGCACGTTCATCAAGCCAGGGAGCCGGTGAATAAGCACCCATGCCGCCGGTGTTGGGACCCTTGTCACCATCACAAAGACGTTTGTGGTCACATGCGGAACCAAACCAGACGAAGTCCTTGCCGTCACAAAGAATAAACGCAGAGACCTCGCGACCAGGAAGCAACTCCTCACACACCAGGCCATTCGATAGCAGGGTCCCCCCTGAAGACTTGTCCATGGACTTGAGGGTTTCTACCGCCATTAAGGCTTCTTCACGCGTCTGGCAGACAAAAACTCCTTTCCCTGCAGCAAGGCCATCTGCCTTGATCACCATTCCGCGCCGCCACGGCCATGCCCTCACAAAAGCAGGCAAGTCGCTGACCGATGGGACAATGCGATACTCAGGCCCGGGCGCTCCCGCCTTGTCGATCATGCGGCGGGCGAAGGACTTCGATGCCTCAAGGCGGGCCGCGGACCGTGATGGCCCGAGCACCCTTATGCCTGCGCATTCGAGTTCATCTACGATGCCTTGCGCCAACGGTGCCTCAGGGCCGACGACCACGTGGTCACATCCATTCCGGCGACAGAAATCCACCGCCGAAAAATTGGGCGTGACACCCAGCGGCACGGTCTTTCCACCTGGGGTTGAGCTCATCCCCGGATTGCCAGGCGCAACAAAAACACGATGAACCAGGGGTGACTGCGCCAGTTTCCACGCAATCGCATGTTCTCGTCCGCCCGATCCAAGCACCAACCAATTCATGCGAGGCCTGCCTCCCTGACGCGACCAACCAGTTGACTCAAATCCCACGCAGCGGGGAATGGCGTCCTCTCACCGAAGGCACGGGCCAGAGAGTTCGCGATTGACGGATAAATATTCGCCGCGATGTTTGATATCTCGGGGGTCAGAGGTTCCGGCTTTTCCCCGAGTTCATCAGCGCAAACCGCCCGCCAGTCACAGGAGCGTTCCGCGGCAATCTTTTTGGCGCGCGCCACGGCTGCATGCCAGCTCCCGCCCACGTAGTACTGACGCAGAATCTCCTTTGATAGCTGCACACCGTCATGGGTGAGTCGAAGCTCATCCGGGCCAATCGAATCCACCAGGATGAACTGCCTGCCAACGGCGTCGTCAACAGGTGAAGCGAAGGCAAATTCCAGCTTTCCGTCTTGCAAATCCAAGCCGGCACTCCGGAACAGGTCACGAAGGGTTGTGGCGATCGACAAAGCCAGTTCCTCAAGCCGCGCAAATTCGTCCCGGGTTGTCCCCGAAATGCGACGCGCCTCGGCCCGCGATAAATAGCGATCAGAATCCTCGAGCTTGGTCGAGAATTCGATGACGGGTTTGTTAAAACATGCTCCAAGCTCAGGAACCTCAAAAAGGCCGATATCTTTCATGTAGACCGGATCCGCCTTTAGCCGCCCGGGCAAGGAGCTACCAACAGGCACGCCAAATCGGAAGACCACTTCCAGCGGAACCAGGCAGTTAACGGGTGCATTTTCATAAGCGGAATAATCCCAGCCGCGCGGTGTCCGCCCTGGGCGTTTCACATCGACTTCATCGACTGCCAGAAAGCGACTGCCAACTGCGACCAGGCCCCTGCTGTGATGCCGGGTCCCGACATGCCGGAAGATAGTGTCCGCAATCGCGGCCAAAGCCTCACCCTTGCCCAGGATCAGGTCAGGCATGGGACCCCAGTCAAAAACGGAGTAGCGATCACTGTATTCAAAAAGAAGGGTGCCGGGGGTTGTGCCGCGAAAGACATTCTTGACTGAACCGCGATAGATCATTGCCGGCCCAGGACGGGTAGTCGTGATTCTTGCGGCAAAAACCGCTGCGCTGCGCAGATTTCCTGCGCCAAACCAAAGCCCGCCCGATTTCATTTTTTCTTGCAGAAGACTCGCCGCCTGCGGATCTGACTTCCCCTGGAAATCCAGCCATGGAACGAAAATAGAAACTGGTGCGCTGCCGTTACCATTTTGTTTTGCAGGGGGATCCTTTTCATTGAGGGGAACGATCTGGATGTTCAATGCATCTGGTTCAGGCACTGGCCCGATCGAGAAGTTCACACCTGCAGCTGTCGCCACCTCGCGAAAGTGCCGCAGCTCGTCCTGCATTGACGGATCGGACTCCACCGCAACGCCAAGGCTCAAGTGGATCCGGCGAACGGGATATCCCATCGCCAGCCGCAAGCCACTAACGATCGGCAGGGATGATTCTGACCCGACTCCTGCGAAATAGGCGTCGCACAAAGGGTGATCATCCCCCGAATGAGGCTGTCGGCTGCGCTGACCAGTCAACTCAGCCGAGTCAGGTAGTGCCGGAAGGTGACACAAATCCACATCCAATCCACATTCATGCAACAAGTCGATCAGCGGTTTGGCGGCGTTCCCATCTGGGGCGCTACTGGAATAAAATCCGATGCGGCACTTCTGCGCCAAACCCATGAAGCTGGATGTTTCCTGACTCATGAACGAGCAACCCCCTCGATGCTGACGCTTTGACAAGGAACAGGATAATTGCCGTCGAGGCATGCCGTGCAGAGGGATGGCAGGCCGATGGAGGCGCGTAACGAGTCGACGTCCAGGTAAAATATCCCATCAACACCGATCTCTCGGGCCACTTCGTCCTCGCTGCGTTCATGGGCCACCAGGCCACGCGCATCAGGAAAATCGATCCCGTAAAAGCACGGATGACGAACGGGTGGGCACGTGCTGGCCAAAAACACCTGACGTGCGCCTGCGGAACGCACCAGCGAGACAAGCCTGCGGGCCGTTGTGCCGCGAACCACGCTGTCATCGACCAGCAAAACGGACTTCCCAGCGATTTCCGACGCCACTGGCGCAAGTTTGATCCTCAACGCTTGTTCGCGATCTTGCTGGGTATTCAAGATGAAACTGCGGAATACATAGCGGTTCTTGATCAGCACATCGCGGTAGGGAATGCCCAGGCTTTCCGCCAGGGAGATCGCTGCCGTCCGGCTTGTGTCTGGCACCGGGACCACCATGTCGAATGGTCCTGCGGCGCGGCTTTTAACCAGCCTTGCCAGGGCGCGTCCCAGGTCAAGTCTGGCCCCGTATACACCCCGACCCTCAATGACCGATTCGGCGCTGGCGAAGTAGACCCATTCAAACATGCATGGCGCCTTCCGCTGAAGGGCTGTACCAGCGACCTTTCGTGAGTGAACTGCTCCGGATTCTTCGACAAAAACAATTTCGCCCGGTTCGATGTCACGAACCAGGCGATGTCCCATGATATTGAAGGCAGCTGTTTCAGAGGCGATCGAGACGCTGCCGTCCTCGTCACGCCGGCCAAGGACAAGGGGCCGGATCCCACTCGGGTCACGGAAAGCGTACATCCCCTGCCCCGCGATGATTCCGACCACGGCGTATCCGCCGCGCGCCGTGTCGAAAACAAAATCGACCGCACGGCAGAATGCCTCAAAATCAAAACGGCCCGGGAGAATTTCCCGGGCCGCTTTGGAAGAAAGTCCTTCCGCGAGGAGGCACTGAAGTACCTCCAGGTCATTTCCGGTCTGGAGGTACCGGTTCTGGGAAACGCGGATCCGCTCCGCGAGCTCGGTGTAATTTGACAGATTGCCGTTGTGGGCCATGCCAATGCCATAAGGCTGAGGCAGGATAGAGGGCTGGATGTCCCGCTCCTCTGCGACGCCGACCGTGGAATACCGGGTGTGACCGATTGCCGCCATGCCACCAAGTCCACCCATTGCCGGCTGGTCAAAAGCCTGCGAGACAAGCCCAGCACCCCGGACCAGATGAAACTTCTTGTGGTTGAAATCGAAGGAAAGAATGCCCGCGGCGTCCTGTCCGCGATGCTGGAGGGCCAGGAGGCCCGCATACACATCCCGGGAAGCTGATTGGCTACCGATGACACCCACAACACCGCACATGCGAGGGTCTCTCAATGTGGCAAATTCGCGGAAAGTGTAATCGCAATTTAACAACGAAATCCAGTATAATCCGATGCGAGGTAGAAAAATCCCTGGCCGCAAGGCCGGCCGCAGGGTTCGGGGTTTTTGTCGCTCTCAAACACCATCCAAGGATGCCACCATGAGCACGATCCACACCGCCAAGGCAGGGCCGAAGACCAGCGAACTCCGCAAAAGGCTCGCCAACCTTGACCGCTGGGACAAGATTGTCCGCCTTGACCTGTATCCGGTCCACGATCCTGGTTGTCCAGCAGCGCGGCAGCTCGTTGCACGCTGCCAGGAACAGATGCTAGGCGGCGCCTGCGAATTGCCAGATTTCCTGACCAAGGATGCTGTCGAAATCCTGCAACTCGAAAGCGCCATCATGGAACACAAGGCATTCTTCAAGCCTGTGGTGGGAAATCCATATCTGACGCCTGAAGATCCGAAACTACCCGCCGACCACCCCAACCGCATGACGGAAACGACACGCGTTGGTGTACTGGCTTATGACGAATACCCGACCGACTCGTTACTGCGCCAGATCTACGAATGGGACCCGATGATGCATTTCATCGGCCAGGTCCTGAAGCTGCCGCAGATCCACCGCTATGCCGACCCGATGGGCGGACTGAACCTTTCCGTGATGCAAGATGGTGATTACCTGCGTTGGCACTTTGACCAGACGGATTTCGTCTCTTCAATTTCGATCCAGACTTCGACCGAGGGCGGTGAGTTTGAGTACGTGCCAATGATCCGCACGGAAAAAGACGAGAATTACGGCGAGGTCAGCCAGTTGCTCAAAGGAGACCGCAGTAAAGTCGCAACCATCACCAATCATCCGGGCACGCTGCTGTTGTTCAGGGGCCGCTGGTCCATCCACCGTGTTACACCGATCAAGGGTACGCGCAGCCGCCTGATGGGACTTTTTGGCTTTGATTCAAAGGCTGGCGTCAAGAGTTCCCCGCATCTTTATGACATTCGCTATGGCCGCAGCAAACCAATGAAAACACCCCCAAGTTTCGAGGACTACGAACATGCAGGCAAGAACTGACGCGCTGCGCTGGATCAGCGCCAGCCCCAAGAAAGCCTGGATAAACGGAACGTGGGCGGACGTGAAGGGCGCGGGCTCTAGCTTTCCCGTCATCAACCCGGCGACGGGCGAAACGCTGTGCGAGCTCAACGAATCCGGTGCGGAGTTGGTTGACGCCGCAGCGCAAGCTGCGCGCTCTGCCTTCAATGATGGAACCTGGCCGGGGATGACGCGCGCCGAACGCGCCTCAGCACTGAACCGCATTGCAGCAGTGATCCGGAAGCACCAGAACGAACTCGCGGCCCTTGAAACCCTTTGCAATGGCAAGACTTTCAAAGAATCCCTCTACGACGACTTGCCCGAGTCTGCATCCGTATTCGAGTACTACGCTGGATGGATCGACAAGATTTACGGTGAGACTTGCCCGGTGGAACAAGGGTTCGTAAATTTCACGCTACGCGAACCCGTCGGTCCCTGCGCACTCATCGTACCGTGGAATTTTCCGCTGCTGTTGGCCTGCTGGAAGATCGCGCCTGCCCTTGCCATGGGCAACACCGTGGTGGTCAAGCCGTCGCCGATGACATCGCTGACCATGATCCGCCTGGCCGAAATCATCCATGCAGAAGGTATCCTGCCCCGCGGTGTGTTCAACGTTGTCACCGGCGGCCGTGAAACCGGTGAGGCACTCACGCGGCACAAGTCGATCGCCAAGGTGTCCTTTACGGGCGGCACTGATACGGGACGTTCGATCCTGAAGGGCTCCGCGGAATCAAACCTGAAGGCCGTGACACTTGAGCTGGGAGGGAAATCTCCCAACATCATTTTTGAGGACGCAAAAAATCTTGAGGCCGTGATTGATCGCTCTTTCCAGGCAATGTTTTCCCACAAGGGCGAAAAGTGCTCGGAACCAACGCGCCTTCTGGTTCATCGCAGCCTGCATGACCGTGTTGTGAAGGCGCTCGTTGAAAAAGCAGAGAAAGTACGCTGTGGCGACCCCTTCGCAGACACGACAGAACAGGGACCGCAGTGTTTTGAAGATCACATGAAAAAAATCCTGTCCTACATCGAATCGGGACTCAAGGAAGGGGCGCGTTGCGTTGCCGGCGGCAAGCGGGACGATTCAGCAGAATGCAAGAAGGGCTTCTTCGTACGACCGACCATATTCACCAACGTCACGCCGGCCATGAAGATCTTTCAGGAAGAAATCTTCGGACCAGTGCTTGCGGTCAGTGTCTTTGACACGGAGGAACAGGCGATCGAACTGGCCAATGCCACGCGCTACGGACTGGCTGCTGGCCTTTATACAGCGGACGCGGACCGTGCGATGCGTGTTGCACGCAAACTCGAAGCCGGCATGGTTTTCGTCAACCGTTACGGATGTTACGACTTTGCCAGCCCGTTTGGGGGCTACAAGGAAAGCGGTTGGGGCAAGGAAATGGCCATCCATTCGCTAGAGGCCTACACCCGTCGTAAATCCATTTGGTTCACTGTCGCCAAAAATTAATTCAAGGCTCGCCAATGTCTTTCCTGCCGAAAATAGAACGGATCCTGATCGCACGGGGACCAGGGTCTTGCTGGCAAGAAGACATTTCCGCCATCAGATCCCGATGGATCGCTCCGGGCGACCGCTGGGTCACACCTGCGCAGGCACCAGGCTTCAAATTTGTCAGGCAACCCGCCCGCGTCATGTCGATCGGTCTGGACATGGGCAATGGTCAAATCGCATGGGGCGACTGTGTTGGCGTTTCGTTTGCCGGCAAGTCTGGACGTGACCGGGCCTTTACTGGCTCTGCATCCGACCAGCTGGGTGACGCCGGGTTCACAAAAAAACTTCTTTCCGTCCTGCACGATTGCGCAGGCATGCCGATGGATGCGGTCGAACAAAACATCCAGGCGCAAATGCCTGATCAACCCTCAAGCGTCGCATTTGGGATCAGCCAAGCCCTCGTCAATGCAGTCGCGGCCCAATCAGGGAAGTCTGCATGTCAGGTTTTTGCCGAAATCCTGGGAAGCGCGCCTGATTGGTCGCAAAGACTGGGCCAAATTGAATTCCAGGGGTCTTGCGGTAGCAACTGGCACGACGCAGTCGAGCGGATGATCGTCCAAGGAATCAGGTACCTGCCACAAGGACAGTTTGAAGACCTCCCCCGTGAACTCGGGGCGGATGGAAGCAAGCTTTTCGCTTACATCGACTGGTTGAAGTCACGCATGGCCACATTTGATGCGGCAAGGGGTCCGGCACTGCCCGCACCACAACCACGGGTGATCACTCTAGACTTTCACGGTGCCGCCGGAACTCTGTTTTCTAACGACCCTGCAAGACTTGCTGCCTTCATCCTTGAGCTTGAGGGTCGCTGCAAGCCCTTTGCCTTGCACATTGAAAGTCCGATTGTCATGGACTCGTTTGAGGAGCAGGTTCCAGCCTTGGTCTCCCTGCGCAGGGAACTTCGTTTGCGGAATTCGAAAGTCAAAATCATCGCAGACGAATGGGCCAATACTTTGGGTCAGATGGAGGCCCTTGCCACGGCAGGCGGAGTGGATGGAATCCACATCAAGATGCCCGACACAGGTTCGCTGCTGGACTCCGGCCGGGCAGTCCAACTGTGCCACCGCCACAAACTCTTTGCGCTGCTTGGGGGAAGCTGCACGGAGACTGCGGTTTCAGCCACCCTGGCCGTTCACCTTGCAGCAGCAACCTGCCCTGACGCATTGCTGGTCAAACCAGGTATTTCTTTCGATGAAGGATTCAGCTTGGTGTCGCTCGAGATGTCAAAAATCAAGGCTCGTTTCGGAGCCGGTATCTCTGACTGATCGAGCTCCAGCCATTCATGGATGTGCGGATAAACATCGTGTTCCACATGCATGCCCAGCACGATGTCTGAATGCCCGTAATCGCTCCGGTGACCGTGGGCTTTGCCAATGATGACCAGATCTTTCCAACCACCGGCTGCACGCCACGCAGCGTCCACGGCTGAAGCTGGAACCAGCATGTCGTGACTTGCACGGATGAAACGCAAGGGCACCGGTGATTGTGCAAGCGCGGACGTGTAGTTGATTGAACCACACGCAGAGTAGATTCCGTCCCTGCCGGCCCACGACTTCACTTGCCTCAGCAAGTCTCTTGAAATGTCCGCGCCGATGTGGCGGATCAGCTGCTTGGCGAATCCGAGTTCGTAGTTCGATTTGAATCCAAGCGACGGTTCATTGCGGGGAGTCAAAAGCGGAAACAAGAGTCCCAGCACAGCCAGCCATGCGCGATTGGGCAGCCGGTGCAATGGCAGTCGCGTACACAGCTCGAGCATCATTCGTAGACGCGGAGGCAAGCCGCTGATGCGACCAGGGCCTGCAATGGCGACGCCCTTGCGAATGCCGACGCCCCCGACTTGCCCGCGATGGTGTCCAGCCAAGGCGTAAAGGATCGTTGCGCCCATCGAATGCCCAACCCAGTCGACTTCATCGTGCCCGGTGAGTTGCCTCACGCCAGCCAACAATGCCGGGACATCTTCCTGGACGTAGGAATCAAAGTTGTAGCGCCACGCGGCGGAACGATTTGCATCGGGAGTAAGATCGACCGAGCGACCAGCGCCACGCAGTTCGACCACGCACACATCCCTCCCGCGGCTGGCAAGCCAGCGCGCCAGGCTGGTCCGGTAACCGGGGGCCAGATTGAAGCGATTCGCACCCAGCCCGTGACAAAGCACAATCGGGGGCTTCGCTGGTGCCCTCAACGGACCAGGTCGAAAACGATAGATAGGCAACACCCAGCCATCGCGTGTTGTCACGGTGGTTTCTTCGTCTGCCCCTGTGCTCCACGATCCGGGGTTTTCCATGGCCCGATTCGTCTCCCTCAATCCCGGAACAAGCGGGAAAAATGTGATCCAGTGACCAAAAAGTCTACATGGACGGCGAAAATCGCGACGTCTTAACTTCCTGTAATGACCGGTAATAAATTGTTGCTCATCCGGCACGGATTCTGCAACTCCAGGCACATCCAAATCGGAAACTGCACCGGGTTCCATCTTTCACGAAGGGTATTGGACATGTTGAAATCGGCTTCAAAAACTGTAGTAAAAACGGCAATTTCGATCTCTATTTTGGCGACCATGGCCACGGCCTGCGGGGCTCCCAAAAACAACGCTGCGGGGCTTGACGGGACTGACAACCCACCCCTGAACCGGGCCGAACTTCGCCGGATCAGCGGCGTCGTGTCGGATGTGAGCAACGCCTTTGCCAATATCGCGCCAACGATACCGCGAGAACTTCTCCGTTCCGCCCAATGCGTCGCGGTGCTGCGCACCGTTCAGGCAGGCTTCATTTTTGGCGGAACCGGTGGAGACGGAATGGCCACGTGCCGCATGCCTGACGGGTCGTGGAGTGCTCCGACCTTCCTGGCGCAGGGCGGGGCATCCGTTGGCCTGCAGATCGGCGGGGGCGTGGTCGAAACCGTCCTTCTGTTCATGAACGACACCGGGCGTCAGGTCCTGGAGCGCGCAGAGTTCACCGTCGGAGCCGGCATCGGCGCCATGGTCGGTCCGATCAGCGGTGGTTCTGGTTCAGCCGTATCACCGACTGCGAACATCCTGACTTGGAGCCGGGGCGTGGGCCTTCAGGCGCGCCTTGTCATCGATGGCGTGGTGATTTCGCATGCCAGCCAGCGCAACTACAAGGTATACCAGAACCTCGGCACACCCGCGGCGACGGACATCCTCAAGACGCCCGCTGCCTTGACGCCGATGATTGCGACTCCGTTTGTAGATACCGTGATGCGACTGTCCATCTGATCGCTTCGCAAGGACTGAAACCAACGGGTCTGCACTTGCAGGCCCGTTTTTTTATCAGGGATTTTCAACCATGAATTTTGCGCTGGTCACGTTTCTGTTTTTCGCCTGGGGTTTCATCACTTGCCTTAACGACATCTTGATCCCACATCTGAAGTCCGTTTTCTCCCTGGGATACACCGAAGCGGCACTGATCCAGTTCGCATTTTTCATCGCCTACTTCATCGGCGCCATTCCAGCGGGCTCAATCACCGCACGGCTTGGCTACCAGAAGTCACTGGTCACCGGACTTGCCACTTGCGCGGTTGGAGCCGTGCTGTTCTATCCCGCAGCGCAGATTGAATCTTTCCCGATGTTTCTGGTTGCGCTTTTCGTCCTGGCGCTTGGCATCACCACGTTGCAAGTCGCAGCAAATCCATACGTAACGTTGCTTGGTGCGCCTGAAACCTCCTCCAGTCGACTAACCCTGACCCAGGCTTTCAATTCGCTCGGCACGGCGGTCGCGCCCTGGATCGGTGGATGGCTGATCCTCCAGCAATCGACCGCAGGTAATGCAGGGGCCCAGCAAGTTCAGGGACCATACCTTGCAATGGCATTTATCCTGGCCACGCTTGCCGTCGTGTTCTCGCGGACAAAATTGCCCACCGTTTCCGAAAAAATTGAATCATTCTCTTTGCATACTGCGCGTCAGGCGCTGGAACACAAAACCCTGCGTCTGGCCGTGATCGGCATTTTTGTTTACGTCGGTGCTGAAGTTTCCATCGGCAGCTTCCTGGTCAACTACCTGACCGGGGTTGCCCGGATGGCCTCCACGGAACATGAGGCCGCACGCTATGTTTCGCTTTACTGGAGCGGCGCCATGATCGGCCGGTTCATCGGCGGAGCCCTGATGCAAAAAATATCGGGCGCAAAAGTGCTGGCCGCAGGCGCCCTGACAGCTGTGGCTCTTCTAATCACAGCGAACCTGTCTACCGGCCAGGTCGCAGGTTACGCACTGATCGCTGTCGGCCTTTGCAATTCAATCATGTTCCCGACTATTTTTGCGCTCGGAGTCTCTGGCCTTGGCACCCTGACCAGCATCGGTTCAAGCCTGCTGGTCATGGCCATTGTCGGTGGCGCGCTGCTGCCTCTTGTCGTCGGCGCGGTGGCCGACACCTCTGGCCTGCAAGCAGCCCTCGCATTGCCCGCGGTCTGCTATGGATACATCGCCTGGTTTGCCTGGCAGTGTGCCGGTGACGGCTCGCCCAAATTCATCTCAGCGAAAAAGGGCGGCCATTGATTTGATGCCGGTTTAGACGGGGGTTTAGCGGCTCTTATTGGCGAGCAGATCGCGAATTTCCGTCAGCAACTTTTGTTCAGCAGTGGGACCTGGTGCTGGAGC
>JBEGVZ010000014.1:0-2938 GCA_041178085.1 Pseudomonadota bacterium
TCTTTGCCATCAACGCCGGCATAGAAGTCCGCCACCCTCCCGGTCATTTCGACGAAGTGTGGGAAATTCAGGACCCCCTCGCGCACAAAAACGTCTGCGCTGTTGGCGTCAAGGCGAGTCAACGCATTGATGGCTGTTCTGGTTTCCGAAACCTGATGGCGGATTTCGTTGGCGTCACCGCTGGCGATGGCAGCGCCTAGGTTTGTCGGTATTTCGGGATTGACGAGTTCGCGTATGTCTTGATTTTCCAGCATCGCCTTGAGCTTCGTTGCCAGTTCCCGGGTAACGGGCGGATCGAAGATGGCTTCTGGCTTTGCGAGGAGATTTCGGGCCAGTTCGGGCAGACCGTTGATCGCCTTCCACTCTGGGGAGTTGATGGCTGCGGCGGCATATCCGGGGGCAGATTTTAGCAGCAGTGACACGGCAGCGGCCCGTTCTTTTGCGGGAAGGCGTTCCACGGCGGGGTTCAGCAGGATGCTTTCGTAAAGAAGGCTGGAGATGGTGCTGGAGCTACCCCCAGCCACGGCCTGAACTTCGCCCCACTCCTGGGTGATCCGCGCCAGACCCGTCAAGTGCGCCAGGACATGGGTCCCATTTCCCCGCAACGCGACGCACCGGTCAAGGCTGGCCAGGGTACCATTGGTCGTCGAAGTGCCTTTGGATTTGTTTTTTGGCCAGAAGGTCGGGATGCAGGCCGTGGAGACGATGCCGGCGAAACAAGTCGCAACCATGATTTTGCGGGCGCAGGGGGCGAATTTCATCGGGGCGACCTCCGGGTATTCCATCCATTCTGAATTGTAACTTGAAAACAGGATGATGGGGGCGTATCAACGGCAGTCCTGTGGCGCCCCAAGGCTTTTAAAGGAGTGTTTATGAGGTTTGTTCTGCTTTCAATTTTCCTTCTGTTTACTGCTTCTTGCGGTTCCGTCGAAGGCAATCGTTCGGCCCTCAAGGGCGCTTCCTTGTCTTTTGGTAGTCCGGTTTTTTCCACCTTTGACGACTGCCGCGGAGTTATTTTCGGTTCCTACTCGATTTGTCGGTCCCAGGACTGTCGCGGAGTTGCCACCCGCAACCTTGGCTTCTGCCGGTCTGGTGATTGTCGCGCCATGGTCACCAACAACCCGGGCCTTTGTCAGACACGCGATTGCAAGGCGATCGTGTTCAATAACGTCGGCTTGTGTGACTCGCCTAATTGCAAGGCAGTCGTGTTCCGTAACCCGGGCATGTGTCGTTAAATTCAGGATTGATCAGCTGGCTTTGTTCAAGTCCGCATCAGTTGCGGATTGCTCAGCCAGCCTGCTTTTCCTCTCCTCCGCAATCCTGGCGATATTTTCCCGGAGATCAGCATGATCGCGGGTGAGCTGGTCAAACTTCTCCCGGGATAACTTGAACACTTCGCAGTAGCTGGTTGTTGTGACATCCGTGCTGCGAATTCCGTCGCCGATCAAAGCCATTTCGCCGACGCATGCTCCCGATCCCAGAGAAGTAATAAATTGATCGCCAATGTGAACATTGACCGCGCCGTGGCCGATGAGGAACATGTCTGTGCCGTTTTCGCCTTTTCTGATGATCCGTTCCCCGGGGGGAACTAGCGTCTGTTCAAGGCGTTTGGCGGCTTCAACCAGGCATTGAAACGAAACCCCTTTGAATAAGCTGACGCGGCTGATTGGTTTGATGTTCATGTAGGTTTGCAGCTCTGATTGAAGGGCTTGCGGCAAGTCGCTCAGGATGCTGCGTTCGTCATCACTGACTTTCCGGGACCACACGTGATGGAAGAAGCCGATCACTTCGCTTTGCAGGTTTTTGGGAACGTCGTAGTTGGCAAAGAATGACTGCATGGCCTCCAACTTTTCCTTCTTCTGTTCCTTGCGGCGGTCGCTGGCGAGCATCAGGCGCGATGCACTTGCAATCAAAACCCCGTAGGCGGCTGCGCCTAGGATCATGATTCCCATGGTGTAGATGCGGCCAAAATTTGTCGATGGCGTGATGTCGCCGTAACCAACTGTGGCGATAGTCGTCACGAGCCAGTACATCGCCTTGTTGTAGGCGGTGACCGGATCTTCCGTCGATGGATAGATCACGAGCCAGATGCATGCGAGCGCGTTGAAGGCAAGCATCACGATGGCTGTGGCTGCGGCAAACTTGAGGCGCTTCGGTACGATGTTCGTCCGGCTGCGTACCGTCATCGCGCCGATCAGTCCGGGTACGATCGCCAAACGAAAAATCTGAAGGTAGATGTGCCAGCCTTCGGTGCCGCCGGCGAGGTACGCACTAATGCCAAGGAGTGGTGCCGTGGCGACAGCGGCCAGCCCTCGTGCCAGCCACAAGTTCTTGATGTAGCCGGTGCGCAGTCCGTGCCGCCAGCCGTCAAAGGCGATGGCGACGCTGATCAGAAGGTCCATTCCGATCTCAAGCCGGCTTGGAGCGTGGGGAAAGGCGGCTTCCAGAGGCATGTCGATCACCGTCCACGCCAGAAGACCGAGCAGGGTCAACTCCCAGGGGGTGGCGATATCATTAACTTTTTTGAAGAATCCCATGTTCAACGCTCCCTTCCTTGGGACGACATGCAAGTTGTTCTTCGGGTGCTTCTTGTGATTTTTGAGCGTTTTTTGCAAAAAGTCCTTTATTCCGGGGGCTTGATCGTGGGATCGATGGGCCGGGAGGATGCAAGAATGACGCGTTTTTTATTCAAGTGGTTGATTTTGGCCCTTACCGTGTTTGCCATGCCGCATCTCATCGGTGGCTTCCGGGTCGAGTCGTTTGCTGCTGCGCTGGCACTGGCGGCGGTTCTTGGGTTGTTCAACGTCATCCTGAAGCCGATCTTGATCCTTCTGACGCTGCCCCTGACGATCATCAGCCTTGGGTTGTTTCTTTTCGTGCTGAATGCCCTGACTTTGCAGATGGCGGCTGCGGTGGTCAGCGGAATTGAAATAAAATC
>JBEGVZ010000015.1:0-5195 GCA_041178085.1 Pseudomonadota bacterium
AGAGCAAGAATGAAGTGGTGTTTGTCACCACGTCTGACAACCGGACGGCTGTGCGTGGACTTGAACGCGACCGGGGCGTATCTGATGCGCGGCAGTCCCTGGCTGCCAAAGTCAAATCGGACGCCTCCGATGGTCGCTCGATGAATGACCTTGCGCGCCTTGCATTGCTCTCTGGCAAGCCGGCAGAAGCCGAAGCCTGGGCCAAGCGTGCGCTGCGCGCCAACACCCGGGACGAAGAATCCCGCAAGATCCTGGCCATGGTTGCCTTGCACCGCCAGCAGTACGACCTTGCCGAAGTGTTCCTGAATGGCCTTGGTGGATTCCAGAGCGAGGACGCCGCGGTTCTGAACCTGGTCGGGCAACTGCGCCTTGGCCGCGGCAACAACCTCATGGCAGCGGAGGCCTTCAAGCGCGCACTTGAATTGAACCCCAACGATGTCGCCACCCGGATGAACTTGGGCGTTTTGTACCTCAAGAACCGCCAGTACAACCAGGCAGGCACACAGTTTGAACGGGTTCTGTCCGTGATGCCCAACCATCTTGATGCGAAAGTGCACCTTGCAATCGTTGACGGCCAGCGCGGTAAGGTTGAGCGGGCAATGGAAGTCATGGAAGCGGCCTTGTCCGAAAATCCGGACAGTGAATTGATCCTTTTCAATCTGGCACACATGGAACGCAATGCGGGTAAGCTGGAGCCGGCAAAGAAACACTTCAAGCGCTTCCTTCAGCTTGCAAAGGCCCGCTCGGATGAAACGGAACAGGCACTTGCAATGCTGGACGACATCCAAAGACAGCAATCCTCCGACGGAACGCGCGTGTCAGATAACGAGATCCTGACCCTGGCGGCAAAGATCAAGGCATCGCCTGCGGCGTCAAGGGCAGAGCCCAACGAACTGCCGATCGAAGCCTTGGACGAAAAGCCAGCGACCAGGATGGAGAAAGGCAAGAAATCATCACCCGCACCGGAGAGCAACGAAGTCTCCGAGCTTGAAAGGGCACTCCAATGAGCGCCCCCTTGAAGGCTCTTCGCCTGGCATTGGCCGCTGCCCTGGTCGCTTCGACGACCAGCCTGGGTGCGCCTGCTGAGAAGAGAACGAAAGCAGGTGGCGTCCAGGACGGCACCGATGACCCGGCGTACGTGGTGCGTTCCTCAACAAAAATTGATTTCAACGAGACCAACATCGATGGAAAGATGAAGGCACCGGAGGGCTTCTACCTGCAAGGCAGGAGGGCACAGAAGATGCAAAACCTTCTTCGCCTTCGGCAGGATTTCAAAAAAGAGCTGGAAGGTTCATCCGAAGCGGCACAAACTGAATACAAGTAAACCTGTATTCAGGGCCATCGCGTGAAAATGTCCCGCACCAAGCTAGCGCGCTTTTTCCTTTACCTGGGGGCCACAGGCTTTGGTGGTCCGGTTGCCCTTGCCAACAAAATGCATGAGGAGCTTGTCACCAGGCAAAAGGTCCTCGATAGCAACGATTTCCGCCAAGCCATGACACTAGCTCACCTTCTGCCGGGGCCCTTGGCCATCCAGGTGGCGATGTATATTGGCTGGAAGCTTGGAGGCTTTGTCGGTGGCACAATTGCCGGCATCTGCTTCGTCATACCGAGCTTCATCATCACCGTGGGTATCGCCTGGGTTTACGTCAAATGGTCGGGTATTTCCGCCATTCAATCGGCTTTCGGCGGAGTTTCCGCAGCGGTTGCATCGCTCGTCCTCTGGAATTCCTATCGCCTTTCGAGGGGCGTTCTTGCGCGCGACCGCCTGTTATGGGTGATTGCGCTCAGTGCGGCTGCCCTCACAGTGGTCAAGGCCCAGGAACCCGCCATCATGTTCCTCGTTGCCGCCGCGGTAACAGTGCTCATGCGCAACGGACCCCTGTCAGTGGGCAAGTCGATGGGTTGGTTGATCCCGCTGGCCACGGGCGCCACCCTTGCGGCGGCATGGAACCTGGACTGGGCCGGATTTGCTGGTGCTGTGGATGGCGCTTCGGTCGTTACAAAAAGCGCTCAGGATCATGCGAGCCTGAATTACGCACAAACCCATGGCAACGGGGACTTGACCGAGCTTTTCACTTTCTTCCTCAAGTCCGGAGCGTTCATCTTTGGCAGTGGTCTGGTGATCATACCGTTCATGCGAGAAGCGGTCCTGAACCAGTATCACTGGCTTGACGCGCGGCAATTCCTGGATGCGGTGGCCGTGGGATTCATGACACCCGGTCCGGCTTTGATCACTGTCGCCTTCATTGGCTACATCGTCGCAGGTTTGGCAGGAGCAACTGTAAGTAGCATTGGCATCTTCTCGCCGAGCTGGGTTTTCACGCTCGGTACCGCACCTTTTTACGAAAAGATTGTCCGGTATCGTGCCGCACAAAATGCGGTCGACGGGATCTCTGCTGCGGCGGTCGGAGCAATTGCCGGAGCCGGGCTACTCATTGCAAAGGATGCCTTGGGTAATCCGCTGCAAAATCCCCTGGGTTCCGCCATCACCGCGATTACCCTGCTGTTACTCGCACGGGCACCAAAAATCCCCGACGTGATGCTACTCGCCGGTGCCGCTGCTTTCGGAGTCCTCGCTCAACGGTGAGGAACCTTCTGGATCTTCGAAATGTCATAACCCTGGGCAACCAGGCGCTCGATAATTCCCTGGTAGGTCTTCTCATCAATCACGGGTGAACGTGCCATGATCCACAGGTAACTTCTGGACGGCACCCCGATCACAGTGAACGAATAGTCGCCAGCAAGGTCAATCACCAGGTAGTCGGCAAGAAATGGCCACAAGAACCTGACGCGCCACTCCGCATTGGATTTGGTGTCATGAATGAATCCCGTCGGATGATATTCCTTCACAGGGCCGTCAAAAGAATCCTTGTTGTAACGAAAAGTGATCTTGATCGAGCCATCTTCCGCCAGCTCATACGTCTCGGTGGCATTATGGGCACCTTTTTCCAGGAAGGTGGGGATGTTCGCCACCACGTACCACTTGCCCATGAAACGCGGTATGTCGACGCGTTCCACGAGTTTCAAAGGCGGTAACTTTCCCGTCGTCTCACAGGCTGAAATCAAGGCTCCCAAAAAGAAAACCACCAACAAAAGCGGCCGCAAGCAAGCTGCCACAAAAACGTTCCATTTCATTGCGCTATCCCTCAAAATAATTCAATTGTTTCATGGACTTAAATCATGGTCCAGCGAGCACCCCAAAATACCTGAAAAGATTAAATGTGTTGCCTGTTTAGCCGATGCCTTCTTGGGGAGGCGAGAGTGTCCGGGACCCTGTTCAACATTGCAATCAACCGTGCGCAACTTGGCGCAATTGCCTGGATAATCGCGTCCAGCGCGCTGCTTGCATCTTGCAACGGTGATGCCGGAAGGGATGCGGGCGGCAACGGGGAGAAGCAGCCCCTGGAAAATCCCGATGGAGAATCCCTCTCTTCCAGTTACCTCATTGAATCGGTCACAGGCTTCCCGACCGGACTTTCCAACGAATCCAACTTCACGGTAACCATCAAAAAGCGCAACGGCTCGTCGACGTTGCAATGGAAGCTGAGCGCGTACAGCAAGTCCGAGTGTGCGAAAGAGAGAGGCTGGAGTCCCAAGACTTCGGATGAATACCTGACCATCGCAGCAGGTGACATGCCCGATGGGGATGTGGTTGCCTGCGTCCGCGCCTTCACCGAAGACGGCTTGAATGATTCCAACTACATGATGTTCCGCTGGAAGAGCGACCGGACTGTGCCAGAGGCCGCAATCGACGCTGTATTCACGACACCGGTACCGCCGGCAACGCAGCAGATCACGCGGACCGTCGCCCTCCAATGGGTGATCTGCGAGGATCCTGACGGCCCGAACGGCGAGGACCCGACAGGGCTGACGATGCATCGTGTGCAGGTTGGCACGACAGAGGGCGGCAAAGACGTATTAACCCGTGAGCTCGGGGTTTTGGAATACCAGACGTCGATTACGTTGCCGCGAGACGGCAGATTCTATTTCTCCATCGCCTGCCCTGACCTGGCTGGAAATGAGGTGGTGACAAAACTGCCTTACCCGCTCGACATAGATACGTCGGCACCATCTGCACCCACTTCGATCTCTTGGAACCGCAGTTCACCGACCAACCAGGCCAACGGCATTGTTTTGTCATGGAGTGCCGTCAGCGATGACACTCCCGTGACCTACTTGTATAGACTCGCAAGCAACCTTGGCGGTGGCTCGACGTTCACCAGCGTTTCGACTAACTCAGTAACCTTAGATCTCCTCGAGGGGACCTACTATGCAACAGTCAAGGCCGTTAACGGCGCCGGCCTTGAGTCAACGATATTTTCAGGATCAACGCCACTCATCGTCGATACCAGTGCACCGGGGTTCACACTTTCCGGAATTCCATTTAACCACAGCGAGACAGACACCCTGTCGGTATCCATTTCGACCGCGAGCAGCGACTTTCAGGCTTATCAGTACAAGATCATCCGGGGAAACATAGACCTGAACCATTGCCACACGATGGGAACGTGGTCTGACTGGATCACACCAAATGTTTCGATTAGCGACAACATCAGCGGTCCAGCATACCAGACCTACTTGGCGATCTGCGCGCGTGCCCGGGACACGGCGGGAAACGAAACCCCGTCAGACCTGACCATCTTTCACAAATGGAACAATGCACTCGTATCGGGCGCCAGTGCAGCACAGGACGATTTCAACCTGATGTTTACCTGGGCAGCGGCGGGTTCCGTGAAGGCCATGAAAACATCGACCAATACATCACCACCAAGGGCGTTTGTCTGGCCGACGTCTGCCGAAACGCTGCTCGCAGCGGCAGCACAGACTTCCTACTCTTATCCGGACCTGACGCTTCGTGCCGGAACACCCTTCATCACAGCAGCAAAGACGTCGGGAGCCAACAGCAGTATCGCTGAACTTCCTTATGGTGGAGTCGAGCAGGCAGTTGCCTCTACGACGTCTGCAGCATCGGCGCAGTCAGTGACTTACAATCCGGTCCCGACGACTCCTGTAACCTGGGTTTTCTATGGCGTCGGGTCTACCCTGTCCTCGATTTTCAATGCGGGCAGTTGGAACGCGGGCAGTATCGAAACCCTGGCAGGTGGCGTTGGTGGCGACTACCCAAGGGTCAGGTCCGTGACTGCCCCCGATGGAACCGTCTACAGTGCTTGGGACCAACCGGTGGGAAGCAGCCA
>JBEGVZ010000016.1:0-3299 GCA_041178085.1 Pseudomonadota bacterium
GTTTTCACTCTGGCTTTGCCAGGTTGGAAGCTTACGAGGCCGGTATCGCCCACATCAAGCTGGGAGGTGGTTGCGAAGGTTGCCCCAGTTCGCTCATCACTCTGCTGAACGGGGTGCGCTCCCAGTTGCAGGACGAATTTGGCGAAGACCAGGTGGTTGATGTCGTCCCGGTAGATTGAATTTCTTTCCGTTTCACCAAGTTCCTGCCCTTCATCCCGGAAAGTCCGGCGTGCAGTCCGGCCGTGCCCTTGGCTCAAGGGAGTCCGTGTAAGTCCGATTCCTTTCATGGAATCGAATGGGAGGCGGACAATGTTTCAGCTCATGTCTACGATTGTGCGGAAGTCGAGGACCATCCGTGATGGAGTCTTGGCGGCCACTCTTTTTTTCGCACCTTATTCAGCAGTCTCAGGAGCGCCCTTGGTGCAGGGTATTCTGCCCGCCCGCGTGGATGCTTCGCCCGCAAATGGTGCGGCATCGCGCGACAACGCCGCGGAGGCTTGGGACATCAATGGTGACGGGTATCCTGACATGGTCCGGATCCAGAGAAGTCGCCCGGACGTAACCGGTGCATCGGCCGAAGTTGCGTTTGATTTCGATGCGGATGGGAAACCTGATTTTTTTCGCACTGAAGGCAGCCAGCGGGCAGATGCTGCGTCCCGTTGAAAGTTTCAGCCCCTGTCTTCCTGCTTCAGTTTCAGCTGCATGATCGTACCGCGATGATGCGTCCCGTGGAATTTCAGGATTGCATCCCTTGCCTCTTCAACACTGCCCATGATGACCAGCCCAAAGGTGGACCCATCCGGGCGCGTTGAAATCTTGATGAACCGGACTACTCCGACCTGCTCGCACAGGCGACGTAATTCAGATTCCGGGATTTTGTCGCCAAGACCGTCCACAATGAGGCCGGTGCCCGGGGGAATTTGATCCATATAAGTAACCGAAAGAATTGAGTTTATTGATTAATCATGATTATTTTTCCCTGCCCCGTCAAGTTCCGGGACAAATTCCCGCATCTCTCTTTATAGGGACAAAGGGGAGGATGAATGGGACTTCCGGCCAGAAAGCTACAGGTGGACGCGCCTCCAGTTGCCGTGGAACGCAGAAGTTACGCCCGGAACCTGCGGGTGAATGGTGCCTTGCCCGGCAAGTTAATTGATTTCGAACGTCATGATGTCATCCAGGCGGTGGCGACAGATGTCAGCCGCAACGGCCTTGGAATCATGGTGGACCGCGTGCTGCAACCAGGTCAGTTGTTGACCATGGTGATGTCCGACAAGAATCTTTCGCTCAAGGTGATTCATACATACCCACACTTGACCCGCACGGGGTACTTCATTTGTGGTCTTGAGTGCCAGGATCGCGGCGAGAACCTTGAATCTATTTTTTCTGCGAGTGGTTGCCTGTTGTAAGGGCGGCTACTTCTACGCTGAGCATTTCCTCGAGGCGTATTCCGCATCCGCCCACGTGGGCCTTCATGTCGATGTATTCCTGTGCTGAATCCTTCGAGTAACGTCCGCGCCTGATGGCCATGATCAAGCGGTTCTTGGGCGAATGGCGTGACTCCACAAACTCTGTGGTGGTGGTTTCATAGCCGCTGGCCCTGAGCAGCAGCACGCGAAGCATGTCCGTCATTTCTGCGGCGATCGTGCGACGCAATTCCGGCGCCTGAAAGGCCGGGGAAAACGGATGGCGGCGGCCTTCGGGTGATTGAGCCAGGACCCGCCACTTGCCGGCGAGTTCGGCCTGGCAGCAAGGCGACGATGCCAGGACGTCAGCGCCAGCAGCCAGTCCCAGGCCGAGTGCCTCGTCCGTTGCCGTGTCGCACGCATGCAGGCTGACGACCATTTGCGGACGCTTGAACGCCTGCCAGGTGGGAAGGCTGGCTACGGAATCCTCCCATTTGAAGGAAGCAGTGGAGGCTTCGAAGAAAAGCATGTGGTCAGAAAGTCCCAGCTTCTCCGCCATTTTCTGTGACTTTTCCACCAGGTCCTTGCGCGTATCGATGCCGACGACCAGAAATTCTCCCGGGTTTTTATGCTTCAAATACCAGGCAAGGAGCATGGTCAGCCAGGAACTGCCGCAACCCGCATCCAACAGGGCAAGTTGTTTGTGGCGAGCCCGGAGGTCCTGCAAGGAAGGTTTGAGCAGCTCCAGCATGTGGTTGATCTGGGCGTATTTGCGTTGCGCCCCGGCACCCATGCGGGCGTCGTTTTCCAGGAGGCCAGTGACCTGCATGAAAAGGGAGTCTTGGGGGGGAACGATTTCATACTTGCGCCCCGACGTGATCTGGGCGACTCGTTGAGGGGTCCAGTGGGCACGCGCGAGTTCGTCAAAGCTGGCGGTGGCCATTTTCTTCTCTTTGACGGGTTTCCGGGGTTTTTGATTGCGCGGCGAAATAGACATCGATCCAGGATTGCTCCATCGTTTCGTTCAGGTGGCTCAGGGCTCCTTTGGCTATCAGGGCGAGCGTGATAGCGCAAGGGTTGCGGCGGCTGTTCAGCGCATCTCGGACTTTTACCTCGCCAAGCCGGACGGTAAAACCCCCTACGATTTGCCTGATGCGCCGCTGGGCTACCTGCTTTATTTTACGCTTTTGAACCACGTTCGTGCACTGTGTGTGTTCAGAGAAGCCGCGCACCTGGGCTTCCTGGAGGGAATCGATAGTGTGGTCGACTGGGGTTCCGGCATGGGTGCTGGTTGGTTGGCCGCCCGGCAGGAGTCCCCGGAGGCCCTTCGGGCGAGCGTGGCTTTCGACCGCTCTGAGGCCGCGCTTCGTGTGCAAGGGGCGCTCCGGGGCGGGAGCCAGCCAGGCCATCTGCTCACCCGTGATCACCGGTTGCTGCTCGATTTCCTGCGCCAACAGTCACCGGCCAGGACGCTGGCCATGTTTTGCTACTCCTTGACCGAGCTTGATGCACTGCCCGAGTGGGCGCTCGGTTGCGAGGCATTGTGCATCATCGAGCCCGGTACCCATCAAGATGGCAGGCGTCTGCTGAAGATCCGGCAGGAACTGATCGACGCCGGGTGGAAGGTTTGGGCGCCATGCACACACCTGCAGCCTTGTCCGCTTCTTACCCACAGCAAGTCAGACTGGTGCCATGACCGCGTGGAGTGGCGACAGCCCACTTTTTACCAGCAGGTTGAGACCCACCTTCCGATGCGACACAAGACACTGGTTCATTCGTGGTTGCTGGCTCGCAAAACCATGCTGCCGCCTGCGGCCCTTGCATTGTCGGCGCGCCTGACCGGAGATCAGCAGGAACTCAAGGGGCAAACCCGCCAGATGATCTGCCGCGGCC
>JBEGVZ010000017.1:0-8458 GCA_041178085.1 Pseudomonadota bacterium
AAAATCAAAGGCCGCGGTCCGAAGATCCAGTACGGCGACAGGCTGGTCAAAGATCTGCCGAAAATAGAGCTCGAGGACGGCTCGTCCCTGCGCGGCCGGATCCGATTTGATGCCGGCTGGCACGGAAGCAGGGAGCGACTTACGGGCCTTCTTCAAGTGTTTGTCAAAGCCGTCTTTATTGGCGTAATCCTTGACGATGCGGCCGAAAACCCGGGCCATGCCAATGGTCGGGACGACCTCAAAGAAGGCAGGCGAGACAAATCCCGTCAGCAATTCCCAGTCTGTCCCGCGCAATGACTTGAAAAGCATTTCAATCATAGGTGGCTCCCTGTGCGATACCCGCATAGGATATCATTATCCGGGCTGGAGGCTCCAAAAATGCTTGATTGGAAATCGATTCTGCCACTTGTGCTAGGCACACTTGTCGTGTTCCAGCCTGCGATCAATCGCCAGATCATGGATCGCAACGGGCTCGGGTTTGCGATCATCATGAATCACACGACGCTATTTGTGCTGGCAATGGTGACATTAGGTGGCTTCATCCTGTTGGGGGAAAAGGTACCGGAAATTGTCCGTCCCCGGTTTTCAACCGGCGTCAACTGGTGGTACGTGATACCGGGGATCATTTCATTCACACTGACGGCCTTGGTACCTTTCGCAATAACCTCCGTTGGCGCCGTGGCGACCGTGGTAGGGATGTTGGCGGGACAGCTCCTGACCTCCCTGATCTGGGATGCCGTCGCTGAGGGGCGCCCACCGACCTGGCCACGGGTAGTGGGAATGACCCTGGCAATGGCGGGGGCCATGCTGTCTTTTAAAAAATAAGATTTTTCATGGTCTACGCCCTGCCAGGGGCTACTGCAGGCATTAAATATTTGAAATAACGCGTTCGGCCTGTAAAAATCCCCGGATAACCTTTCTCCACCGTCCTGCGACGGCCCAAGGCCAAATGCCCAATGACTGCAAACACGAAATACCAGGCTCCTGACATCCCGACGCTCAAGAAGAACGTCTTTCGACCAAAAAAAGCAGTGATCACGGCAGGGATGCCCTACGCCAACGGCCCGCTGCACCTGGGACACCTGGCGGGCGCTCACGTTCCGGCCGACATCTATGCCCGCTGGATGCGGATGCTGATCGGGGATCAAAACGTCCTTTTCGTCTGTGGAACCGATGACCACGGGTCAACCTCCGAACTTGCCGCCATGCAAGCCGGCAAGTCTGTTCAGGAATTCCTGGCTGGAATCCACAAGCAGCAGAAGACAACCCTTGACCGCTTCAACGTTAGCTTGAATGTCTACTCGGGCACTTCACGCGACGAATGCTTCCCGGTCCACAAAGAGATCGCACAGGACTTTCTGCGCAAGATTTACCACAACGGCATGCTCGAAAAGCGGATCAGCAAACAGTGGTACGACCCCAAGCTGAAGCGATTCCTGCAAGACCGCTTCGTACGCGGAAAGTGTCCCAATCCCAAATGCACCAACACGACCGCATATAGTGACGAATGCGATCAGTGCGGAAGCCAGTACAATCCAGCTGACCTGCAAGCTCCGACCAGCGCCCTGAGTGACGCGACACCTGAACTGCGCGACACGGTTCACTGGTGGCTCGACATGTGGAAGGTCTCGGAAACCTTGCGGCAGTGGGTTCAGAGCAAAGAAAAAACCTGGCGTAGCGCCGTATATCTGGAAGTCATCAACACGGTCCTGCCATCCCTGCGTTTCGACAACACCCACGAACCAGCCTACAAGGACCTCAAAGATTCTCTGCCCAAGCACAAAAGCAAATATGCCGCGGGCAAGAAGATCATGCTTCAATTTGAGAACAAGGCAGATCTCATCGAGACCAGGCAAATACTCGATGGCAAAGGCTTCCACCCTGAGCTGGTGGACGGCTGGGCACATCGCTCAATATCGCGCGACGTATCCTGGGGTATCCCGATGCCGGTCGATCTTGACCCAGAGATGACAGGCAAGACACTTTATGTCTGGCCAGATTCCCTGATCGCGCCGATTTCATTTTCCAAGGTGGCGTTGAAGGCGCAGGGCAGCAACCCGGAAAAATCAGACGAATTCTGGAAAGATCCGGAAGCGAGGATTTACCAGTTCCTTGGCCAGGACAACGTCTTCTTTTATACCCTGATGCAGGGAGCGATGTGGCTAGGCACACAGAAGGATCCCCAGAAGATGCCTGCAAAAGGGGACTATACTCTCACTGATATTTTCAGTGTCTTTCACCTGATGGTGGACGGCGAAAAAATGAGCAAGTCGAAGGGTAACTTTTATACTGGCGACCAGCTGATCGACGAAAAAGGCTATACGGCGGATCAAATCCGCTATTTCGTTGCCTTGCTGAGCCTTCCCGAAAAACCTTCCAACTTTGATTTCAGTGTTCTTGCTGAACGAAACAAATTCCTGGCCGGGCCATTGAACGCAGCATTTGAGAAACCCATCTCAGCGTGCCACTCGAAGTATGACGGAAAGGTGCCTGAAGGAACCTTGAATCCGAAAGTTGCAGAAGAAACAACAAAGATGATCCAGCGCTATTTGAAGTCGATGGAAAAGGCGGAGTATGCAACCCTTCTTTTCGCCATTGAGAATTATGCGCGTTCGATCAACAGCATGTTCACGCAGTTCAAGCCTCATGACGATCGCCACCCGGAAGGTGTGCGCAAGGATGCATTGTTCACCTGCTTCTACGTCCTGAAAAACCTGATGATCATGCTGCACCCATTCGTGCCAGAAACGATGGACAAGCTGCGCCAGTCATTGAACCTTCCGAAGGAAATCATGAAAGTTGATGAACTTGGGTTACCCATGGCTGCCGGACATGCAATTGGTAAGCAACTGGAGTACTTCCCGGCAGTTTCCCCGTAGAGGGACGCGCCATGTCTTAGTCAACGCCGGCGAATTTCTTGATCCACCAGTCGTTGTTTCCGGATCCAGCGACGGCGCCGGATCCCCAACCGACAGCATAAATGTGATTCGCATCGTTGGTCCCTGAGGAAACGCTGAGGGCCTGGATGCGATCATTGCCATCGCCCGTACCGTTGAGGATCTTGTTCCAGTTGGTGGTGTCCTCTGTACAGGTGGTAGAGAACTTGCGGAGCCACCAGTTTTCGTTGGTTCCAGTCCGGTATCCACCCACAAAGATGTTGTCCAGACTATCCACTGCGACCGCAAGCCCCTCACCAAGCGCCGAGACATTCGTCCGGAATGAGCATGTGCTGGCGAAAGAGGTGGACATCACTTCCAGCCACAAGTCGGGTGTGGTCGCGTACTCTGTCGTTTTGCCCGCGACGACCAGTTGCCCCGTAGAGTCGAGGGCGATGCTGTGAGCCTCGTCTCCGGCACCGTGGCTCAAGACCGTATCATTATCATGACTGCAATCAACCAGGTCGAATTCACCGATAGCCCAGCTTCTTCCAATGCCCGTTGAATCCGACCACCCGGCAACGTAGACCTTGCTGGTCGAATTGCGGATCACCAGCGATTTGATACGGTCATCCTCACCCTGGCTGTCGACATCAACATTCTGAGAGCAAGATACCGTACCAGTGGAGCTGTACTTCATGATCCGCCAGTCGTCGCCTGTTGAACCTGATACAGCACGCCGCGAGTGGCCGGCCACCACGACACTGCCATCTGAGGCAACAGAGACTGCGTACGCGATATCATCGTCCCCGCGCACGCCATTATAGGTCTTGTTCCAGTTGCTGGTGTCTTCAACCCCCTCGGATGAATACTTCTTGATGAACCAATCGTTGTTGCTACCATTCGATTGTGTCCCCACGACAAAGATGCTGTCAGAACTGCCAATGGCAACACCATACGCGACGACAGCGTTGGTCCCGTTGCCAATTGTGATGTCAATGGCTGCGTCAACCACACCGTGGCGCGTGTAGCGCTTGATCCGGCCCCTGGTAGCACCGCTTGTGTCATAACCGACGACGACAAGACGCCCTTGGCTATCAACTGCTGAGGCCATCGCCTGGGCCGCATTGCTGCCATCAAACGTAACGTTCTTATTCCACAAATCCGTGCCTTCCGAGGCGCTCCACGAAACGGTGCTGGTACCTGCGCTGGCTTGCTGGTTTCCAGCGGCATCGTTTGCCCTGACAGATACCGTGTAAGATGCGCCATCGAGGAACATCCCATCATCCACAGCCAACGACCAGCTTGAGGTACCCGTCGATGCCGTCAGCCAGTTTGGACATGAGGCGTTCCACGCGGACTTGGCGCTGTTGAGGCAATTGCCTGAGCCACTATCGATGGACACTTCGACGGAACTGATACCGGAAGAAGGCGCTACATCGGACGTTGCGCCCTCAAGGGTTGTGGTGGCGCCACTGGTACTGGTTATGGTCAGAACACCAGAACTCGACACCGTCGAAGACGGCTTCGCGGTATCAACCACGAATGCTATCGACGACCCGTAATCAGCCGGATTGCCCGCAGAATCCGTTACCTTCACGCATAATTTCCACGATCCGTCTGCGGTGATGCTGGCAGTGTTGGCTGCTGGCTTAACACCTGCAGCGCCAAATGACACGGCAGACCCGCAATTGGACGTTGAAAGAATGACTGCGTAGTGCGCATTGTCCACACCGGTACCAGCGGCATCCCCGGAAATTGAAGTACCAAGACTGCGATCCGCCAGTGACAGGTAACCATCCAAGGCCGTGTTGGCAAGAGACACCGAACCAAAAGCCGCACCAACCGTGTCAACGGTGAAGGCCGATGATGCACCGTAACCATCGTTCCCTGCAGTATCGAGGAGCTTGACACAAACCTTGAAAGAACCATCGGATGCAAATGCGCTGTCGTTTGCTGCAGGAATACCGCTGGCATAGGTCAGAGAGGCGTTGCAAGTGGCGCCTGATGAAGCTGCGGCATAAGTTGCAGCCGCCCCTGCCTCCGCGGACAGCGAACCTGCCACCGCCGACGTCAGTCCCCTTTCCGTAGAGTTCAAGTAGAGGTCCGTGGCTGCGTTGGCCAGCGCCAGCGAGGTAAATGACGGCGCGCCTGTGTCCCGGGTGATCGAAGGGCTGCCATAGTAAGCTGTGTTACCCGCCGCATCCACAGCCTTGACGCAAACCTTATAGATTGCATCGCTGTTGTAGGGACTTGAGCCAAAAGCACTCGCCTTCGGGAGGGTGCCCGCCCAGGATGAAGCCGACGAACAATCACCCGCGCTCAAGGAAAGCACATAAGTCGATGTAACAGTTTCATTGAAAGATGGACTTGAAATCACATCCGTCGTCAAGGCTACCTCGGCTGCATTGATGTATCCATCACTTGCAGCGTTGGCAAGGGCAAGGGACGAAGCAAGCGAAGCACCGGTGATATCTACGACCAGATTCGCGGTCGCGCCATATGTGATATTTCCTGCGTCATCGGCAAGCCTGACGCAGACTTTCCACGTCCCATCACCACTGATGGCGGAATCATTGGCAAGAGGGGCTGTTCCTGACCAACTGCCAACACCTGAGCACTGAGTCGTACTGGTCACGGAGCGGTAACTGACCGTGCTGTGACCACTCGCAGTCAACGTCCCCGTGATGCCACTTGTACCAGTACGGTCAGACGCATTGAGGTAGCCGTCCAGAGCAAGGTTCGCCAAGTCGAGGGACGTGAAGGATGGCGCAATGGAATCAAGGATGAAAGTGCCGCTCGCCCCGAACGTCATGTTACCTGCTGCGTCCACCAGCCGGACACAGACCTTGTATTCCCCATCACCCGAGAAATCTGTGCTATTGGCCTTCGGCATGGTGCCGAAAGAGAGAGGGAATGCACATGTCGTGCTCGAACGAACCAGCTTGTAAGCATCCGTAGTATACCCGGACCCTGTAAGGCTACCCGCCAGGTCTGTCGCCAATGCGTTTTCGGAAGCCGTCACATAGCCATCGGTTGCTGCCCCCGAAAGAGAAAGCGAGGTGAAGACAGGGCCTGATGAATCCACCGTAATGTCCGCTGAGTTGGCGTAAGCCGCGTTGCCAGCGGTGTCCATAAGCTTGACGCACACTTTCCAAGTACCGTCCCCGGTGATCGCAGTCGTGTTGGCAGCGGGTATTGACGACCCGTACCCGGCAGCAGATGCACACGCCCCGTCGGCAACCGTGTAGGTGACTGTGGCTGACTCGCTAGTGGACGCTGCAGCGACCAAGGCATTCGACAATGTCCGGTCGGTTGAGTTCAGGAACAGGTCGTCTGCGGGGGCCTGCAACGCAAGCGCGCTGGAAAGTGACGGTGCGGCGATGTCCCGGACGACAGCAGATGATGCTCCGTAGGTCACGTTTGCTGCGTTATCTGACAGCTTGACACATACTTTCCAAGACCCGTCGCCTGTCATGCCCGCGTCGTTGACCTTTGGCTTCGTCGAAGAAAAACCTGTCAGACTGCTGCAGGTTGCAGAATTCGCTGCAACTTTATACTCCGTAGTGTCAGCACCTGATGAAACAGGAGACGCAACCAGATCGCTCGCGGCATCCTTTTCGGCAAGATTTATGTAGCCGTCGGATGCCTCGTTGATGAAGCTGATCGAAGTGAAGGCGGGAGCGCTCGTATCAAGCTGAAACTGAGTGGACACATCGTACGCCACGTTCCCAGCCGTGTCCGTAAGCTGCACACATATCCGGTAGGTCCCATCAGCACCAAAATCAGTGCTATTTGCCTTCGGTATCTCAGCGCCAAAGCTCAATGGGCTGCCACAACTCGTAGCCAGAGGAATCAGCTTGTACTGGGAGGATCCGAGATCCGCACTGGCGGATATAGGCCCGGCCATCGAAAGGGCCGAGGCGCGTTCACTTCCATTTATGTATGCATCCGCGGCGTCGTTTGCTAGCGGGAATCCGGTCATCGAAGGCAGAGTCTCATCCACCGTGACGTCGGACGCTGTGGCCGCATATGCAATGTTTCCGGCCAGATCCGTCATCTTAACACAAACCTTCCATGATCCGTTCCCGGTAATGGCAGTCGAGTTTGCCGTGGGCAGCGCTGACGAAGAATACGTTCCTCCGGAGCAAGTCGATGCCTGCCCAAGCACCAGATACTGGGATGAAACCACCTCGTTGGCATTCGCTGCCGTCACAATCGCAGATGACATGAGTCGTTCTGACACGTTGAGGTATCCTCCCGCTGCGGGTCCGTCCCAGGCCAGCCCCGAGGAGAGTGAAGGGGAAATTATATCGCGAACAATATTCGCAGACGCTCCGTAAGTGACATTACCGGAACTATCCGTCATGCGGACACAAACTTTCCATGTACCGTCTCCCGTGATTTTTGAATCCGATGGAGCCGGTATCAAGCTTGAATACCCAGACTGCGCACCGCAGCTTGCAGCAGAGCCAGTGACGACATAAGCCAGCGTAACTACTTCACTGGCTGTAGCAGCCGTGGTCAGGGCTGATGTCGACGATTTCTCGGAATCGTTTATGAAACCGTCGGCTGCCTCGTTTGCCAGGTTGATGGAAGAAAGCGTTGCACCTGTTGTATCGAGGGTGATGTCAGGCGAAGATATGTACCCAGCGTTGCCTGCATTATCCAGAAGGCGCATGCAAATCACATAGAGGCCATCAGAGGAAAAGTCGCCGCTGTTTGCCTTTGGGATTGTCCCGCCAAAGCTCAAAGCGGCGGCACATGTAGTGGTCTTCGGAATGAGTTTATAAGATGCGGAGGCTAGGTCCGCGCTGCCAGCCGGGGACTCGCCCATGGGCTGATTGTTGGAGGCGTGCTCATCAGCACTAATCAACCCATCACCAGCAGCGGCGTTGGCAAGAGTCATGGTTGCAGTCGGAGCAGACACATCGACCGTGACATTTCCGGAAGCTGCAGCGAACCCGTTGTTGCCTGCCGTATCTGTCATTTGGACACAGCCTTTGTAGTCACCCTCCGCAGAAATGTCAGTTGAATTTGCCATTGGGAGTGAGCTGGCACTGTAGGTTCCATCGTGGCAGTTACTTGCAGAAGTCATCAGCAAGTATTTGAACGAGGACGTTTCGCTGGCGACAGGAACTGACAAGATTGCTGCCGTACCTGTTCGCTCTGTTCCGCTCAGGTACCCATCCCACGCCGACCCGCTCCAAGCAAAACCGCTCGCGAGGCTCGGAGCCACGATGTCACGGACCAGCGCGCCACTTTCGCCATAAGTGACGTTACCTGCCACATCACTCAGTTTGACGCACACTTTCCACGTTCCATCACCAGTGATTCCGGCGTCATTGACTTTTGGCTTTGTGGACGAGAATCCAGTCTGGCTACTGCAAGTGGCAGAGTTTGCTACCACTTTATAATCGATCGAGGTGGCCCCAGTGGTCACCGGATCTGCCACCATGTTCGTCGTCGCATCTTTTTCTGCCAGATTTATGTACCCGTCAGAAGCTTCGTTTGCGAAAGCGATCGACGTGAAAACTGGGCCGGTCGTATCAAGAGTGATCAGGCCTGAGGCCGAGTAGCCG
>JBEGVZ010000018.1:0-70783 GCA_041178085.1 Pseudomonadota bacterium
TGCTTCGAACAACCAAGCTCAAGGAGCTTGGATTGACCACACAAACCTATCGAAACCGCGTCTAAAGACTGCCCCAAGCGGTACAACGCCCGGATGTTCAAGCACAGTGCCTTTTCACCTTTGAATACTCCACTTTGGAAATAATCCGGCCCGGACCCTTGAACTATGTTTCGATCTGATTCCACTGTTGTGATACCCGCCGCCAAAAGCTTTCGACGGTGGGCAGAGGCAAAATCTGAAACGGCCGCCGCGTAACTATAACTACCTTCCTTCTTGTAGTTCATCATTCCGTCGTCTTTTCTGATTCTAGTATCGTAGGTCGTAGGCATTCCAACGACAATATCGGTGCCTTCAATCAGAATCGGACCACCACTGTTTCCACCATAGGTTGAACAGTCGTGAAGAAACGAAACGTCTTTAGAAACTTTCCCCGGGGTGTTTTCCCACGCTGATGCAACACTGGTCGCATAAACCTTGCAATTTTCAACAGCCCATGGGAACGAGTTGTCGCCAACCAATGCACTACTTGGATACCCAATCATCTTTAGTTTTGTACCCACAGTTGGCTCGAATCCGGCCAAGCGTAATGCGGGACCAGACCGTTGCTCCTTCATTTCGAAAAGTAGAACGTCATGAAATTCATCATCACCGGCTACCAATTCTTTACAAGTCAGTTTTTGGCCCAGGCCATCGGTGATTTCGCCCCACTGAGGGTGGGCGCAAACCCGCTTGGCTGCAGTTGTTCCAGTGGGATGCACTTGATCTTCCGGCTCCCTCGAGACGCTCTGTTCGAAACAGTGCCTCGCTGTCATGAACAATGTTCGGTTTTGAGAACTTTGAACAAAAAAACCCGAGCAGGTTTCAATCTTTCCGACGTAACCCTTCTCTAGCTCGTTGGCAGGCCTCTGAAGACTAGTCGGATAGAGTTCCTTTGATTGCCCACGACTTGCACGGGACTTGCAGCCGAAATGAACGACTTGAGACAAAATTAGCAAAATGATTTTTGATCGATACATTCAGCAATCCCCAAAGAAACACGAAGTGCACTTGACGACGCCTGTTGCTCGACAAACAACAACCCAGATCAACATCGGCTAACGGGTAAATCGCATAAGATATTTTGAAGCTTTGCCTTTAAAATAAGTGCCTTGAAACCGCTTGAATTCACTTCTCCGTAGAGTTGGCCCCTTAAAAACGGACATCCGTCGTCAAGCGTGTTGATAGCTCCTCAGATACTCCCGGGGCGATTTCATCGCCAGCCCTTTGTGGTGCGCGGTGATTGCCACGTGGAGACTTAAATCGCAACTGGACTTGTTTACGGGGGGAAGGTCATCACAAATAGTTTATGATAGGTTTGAAAGAACCAGAGATCGAAGGGCGTGTAGCCGTTATTAGAGGCGCCACTTCATCCAAGAGAAAAACATGCATGACACTAAACTGGTTGCGAACAATAAAATTTACCACCTGTTGCTAGCCTTCGCGGTGGCAGCGTTGGCGGTTTATTTCTTCATCAACCCCAAGGTGGCGCAGGTCGGCGATTATTCGATTTATAAAAACGAGGTTGAGTGCCGGGACGCCATCATCCTTGTGAGCTATCCAGACGACAAAAGGAAGTTGGGTCTTTACCAGTTGACCCAGTCGTACCAGCACGCGCAGATCCTTAAGAACTTCAAACAGCCGATCACCAAGGATCAGATCCAAAAGGAAAAGGAACGCATCGACAAATCCACGTTGATGCCCGAAAATCTCGCCAAGATCAAATCTGCCTGCGGTGGCGATGGCAAGGCCTACGAAAATGCGTTCATTTTGCCGACCTTGGCAGACCGGGTCATTTATTACGAGTTCTTTCTGAAAAACCAAGACATTCACAGGGAATTACTTGAGAAGGCGCAGGTATGGCGCGACCTGGCCATTAAAAGTCCTGGCGATTTCGGGACTCTGGCAAAAAAAGAAAATCATCCGGTTTCATTGTTTACGGTGTCGCTGGACCATGGGCTGGTATGGGCTCCGCCACCCGGGATAAGGGAGGCAAGGCAAGAGCCAGCCATCATCGATCGTAGTGGCCAAGGGACCCCGGCAGCCATCCAACGAAACTTGGACCAGCGGCAGGAAGAACAGGTTTCCGCTGAGGGCAAAAAGTGGATCGAAGAGGTCATCGCACCCCTTCAGCCTGGGCAGGTATCGTCGCGCATCATCGACCAGGGTGAAGTTTGGATGGTGGTGAAGTATCTAAGACCAACCGCAAACAAAAAAAATAGCTTCAACATGCAGGCGGCTATCTTTCCAAAAAGGAACTATGGGGAATGGCTGGAGGCTCAAAAAAAGATGATTCCGGTCAATCCACCGGTATCTATTAAGTGACCGCGACGATCCAGCCATCGCCAAAAGAACTGCTGGTGATCGGAAAATTTTTTCACGGCGTGTAAACTCCGCCTGTGTTCATCGCACCGTTCGAGTTTTCATAACCACCCCAAATAATCATCTGGGATCCTGTCCACACAGCGGTGTGGGCAACCCGCCCATTCGGGGCATTGTTCAATGTGATCGCTGTCCATGAGTTTCCGAACGGGTCATACTGCCCGCCTTCATTTGAATAAGAAGTTGAATAACCACCCCACACAATCATCTTGGAGCCGGTCCACACCCCAGTATGGCCCCTGCAGGCCGAAGGTGCGCCAGTCGATGTGGTTGCTGACCATGTGTTGGCAACTGGATCGTACTGTCCACCAGTATCTAAATTAGAAGAGCCGCCATACCCGCCCCATACAATCATCTTCGAACCGGTCCAGACAGCGGTATGTGCCGAGCGCGCCGCGGGGGCACCAGTGGAGTTGGTCGTGGTCCATGAGTCGCCGACTGGATCGTACAGCCCACCGTCACTAAAACGAGCCGTATCACTCCCCCCCCACACAATCATCTTTGAGCCGCTCCACACGGCGGTGTGTCCGGATCGGGCAGAGGGGGCACCTGTGGTGCTGGCCGCGGTCCAGGAATTTGCGACCGGATCGTACACCCCACCTGTATTTAGTTTAAGGGTATTTTCCCCACCCCACACAATCATCTTGGATCCAGTCCAGACGGCACTGGGGTAGCAACGCCCAGTAGGAGCGCTTGTGGTACTTGTTGTCGACCAGGAGTCGAGCACTGGATCGTACTGCCCACCATCATTCGCAAACGATCCAGGACTACCACCCCATACAATCATCTTGGCTCCGCTCCAGACAGCGGTGTGACAGCGGCGTGCAGCTGGCGCACCGACGGTAGTGGTGGCAGTCCAGGAGTTCGACGTAGGATCGTACTGTCCACCACTTCCAAACCTGGGGTCCCCTCCACCCCACACAATCATTTTGGAACCAGTCCAAACTGCGGTGTGATCGAATCGCGCCACCGGTGCGTTGGTTGTGGTGGTCGCCGACCAGGTATTTGGCGTAGGGTCAGATCGCAACGCATAAATCCCGCCGTCGTTCCGGGGATTGGTTCCGTCATGTCCACCCCACACAATCATCTTGGAACCGGTCCATATCGCAGAAAGCAAGTAGCGCACAGCCGGCGCATTGGTCGACGATGTCGCTATCCATGAGTTGGCAACCGGATCGTACTGCCCACCACTATTCAATACGCTGGGATTAAAACCACCAAAGACAATCATCTTGGAACCGGTCCACACGGCGGTGTGGATGTAGCGTGCGTCAGGTGCGTTGGTAGAGGTCACTAACGACCATGAGTCCGTCGCTGGATCGTATTGCCCGCCGTCATTTAAACTGTTTCCACTGGCGGCCGCCTGCCCCCCCCAAACGATCATCTTGGAACCAGTCCACACTGCGGTGTGGAAGTAACGCCCAACGGCAGGCGCTCCGGTGGTGGTGATTGCCGACCAGGAGTTTGTCACCGGATCGTACTTCACTCCGGTATTTAAATAACCATCGCTTGAGATTCCCCCCCAAACAATCATCTTTGATCCCGTCCAGACGGCGGTGTGATAGAAGCGTGCGTTGGGCGCGCTGGTCGTATCCGTGGCCGTCCAGGAGTTTGCAACTGGGTCATAAAGCCCGCCGGTTTTAAGATTCAAATCACCCCACACAATCATCTTGGATCCGGTCCACACTGCCGTGTGGCGGGAACGCGCGGCAGGGGCACTGGTGGTCGTGGTCGCCGTCCACGAATCCGCGACCGGATCGTACTGCCCACCGCTATTAAAATCGGGATCGACCCCGTTATTTCCACCCCACACAATCATTTTCGAACCCGTCCATACTGCGGTTGCTTCGCGGCGCGCGGCGGGAGCGCCTGAGGTGCTGATCGGCGTCCAGCTGTTCGCGACCGGGTCGTACTGCCCGCCATCATTTAACACAACGGTACCAAGTCCGTTTCCGGACCAAATAATCATCTTCGCCCCGGTCCAGACAGCGGTGTGGTAATACCGGGCCGACGGCGCGCCGGTGGTATTTGTTGCCGACCACGAATTAAGATTCGTATCGACGGTGATCGCAAAGCTTCCGCTCGCAGACCAGTTGCCGGCGTCATCGCGTTCTTGGACGTACAAAGTGTGCACTGCCGCGCTCAGCGCAGTTCCTGGGGTGTAACTCGTCGACGTCGTGGTCGTAGCGCCCGATGAAAAGTCGGAGCTGTCCAGTTTGTACCGGTAGCTTCCATTTCCGCCGCCTCCTGATGTCCACGACCAGGTCGGTGTGGTGTTGTTCGTCGGAGTGGTACCAGAGACTGACGGCGCTGTTGGTGCGATCGTATCGATGACAAATGTTCCACTCAGGATGTCTGAGTTCGCATATCCAGTTTTGATTGCGATAGCCTTGATCGTCTTCGTTGTCGAAACAGATACAGTCCCGGTGTACAAAAGGGACGGCGGCGTCGCAGAGGATGGCGTGGTGGAACCGTCGATCGTATAGTAGATCGTCGCGCCAGCCGTTGCTGTCGTGATACTGACTGAAACAGAAGCCCCATATGTGCCGGGCACCACACCACTAAACACGGGCGTTGCAACCGCCCCTGCCGCAGTCGAAAAAGACACTTGGGACATCATCGTGGCATTTCCGGCACGATCGGTAGCGATCACGACGGCATGGTAGGTGGTGCCCCCAAGCAGGCCTGACAGCTGCACCGCCGTCGAACCAGCGGGAATTTCGCGTAACACGCCAAGCGTCAGGGCGTCACTTATTGAGTTCAATGGGTTTTCTGATAAGCGAACCTGGTATTTGATCTCAGATGCCGCTGCATCGTTGTCAGAGGCTGCACTCCACGACAAAGACGGCGTAAGAGTATGGTCGCCAGTAACCGATATGGTGCCAGTAAGCACTGGGGCTGTGATGTCAAATATGATGTCAGGGGAACGTAGAAGCTGTCGATTTCCATCCCGGATCACAGCTATGCAAATGTTCCATCGCCCTTCACCCATTGCGAAAATATCTTTGATTGTCGGTGGCGTAGGATTAGTGATGGGCTCTTGCGACCGGCAAGTTTCGGTTGAGGCTACGATCGCATACCCCTCGACAAAGAGTGTGGATTCATCAGCGATCACGAGAGCGCTGTCACGCGACTGACCTTCAGAAACTCGCATTACACCGTCAGTATTCACAGCCGCAGGAGACAAAGTTGCAGCACCTTCGAATGCCGTTTCGCAATCGGCCGCTGTGCATGTTCCAACCGCAGGCCTGTCAATCGATACTGTCATCTTGGAATTTGGGAAATTACAACCAGTGAGATGAATGCAAAGGATTGTGCCTGGCAGAACGCCAAACAGGTAACGTCCGATGGGATAGGTGAACGTCGTTTTCGAGCCGGACAACATTCCTGCCTCCCTTTGAGAGGGCATCGGCAGAATCATCGGGCAAATGAAGCAACAACTGGCAAAATTGGAACCGACAATGCCGATGTGAACGTGCCCTAAAAACTAAAAAAAATCGGGATGTTGCCTTGTTACCAATTAACCTGGAAATTGGGCTGGCATGGGCCCCGCCACCCGGGATAAGGGAGGCAAGCCAAGAGCCTGCCATCGTCGATCGTAGTGGTCGGGGAGCCCCGGCGGCGATCCCGCGAAATTTGGATCAGCGGCAGGAAGAACAGGAATTCGCAGGTTTGCCGTCCGTGTACGATGCGAAGGCGGAGTTCCATTCCTCACGGCGGGGTATACATTCCGCCGCTAATGACGTCTGAGCCATGACCGAACGCGGTCGACCCACCCCAGATCAACATCGCTGATCCCGTCCAAAAAGCACTGTGCCAGATTCGTCCTTCTGGCGCGTACTGCAACTGCGTTGAACCCCATTCGTTGGTCGCCGGATCGTAAATGCCTCCCGATTCCTCAAACTCACCTCCCGAATAGCCACCCCACACAATCACCTTGCTTCCTGTCCAAACCGCCGATGCATATACCCGACCGAGCGGCGCATTCGTTGTTTCCATCGCGGTCCACTGGTTACCAGGGATGTCGTACACAGATCCCGTCTGCAATTCGGAACCGTTGTGCCCGCCCCAAACCATCATCTTTGTGCCGGCCAGGACTGAGGTGAAGTTGGTTCGCGCGTCCGGGGCGTTAGTGGATGTGATCGAGCTCCAACCCGTACCGGGGATGTAAATAGCGCCATCCCCGTAGGCAGCTCCCTGATCGTCGACACCACCCCACACAACCAGTTTGGTTCCTGCCCAATGCATTGCATGGCCACGGCGCATTAGAGGAGCACCGTCCAGCGTCGTGGACGACCATGAGTTTGAACTGGGATCGTAGTGGCCACCGGTATTCGTCACACCAAACACGCCGTCCTGAAAAACGGATCCACCCCAGACGATCATCTCAGTCCCAGTCCAAACCGCGCCGACCGAATAGGGGAACCAGCGTGGCGAAGGCGCACCAACAGCCGAAATATTGCTCCACTGATTCAAAACCGGATCGAATGCGCCTCCCGAATCAAAAGCCGTCTCGGTGACCCGGTCAATGCCGCCCCATACAATCATCTTTGAGCCAGTCCAGATGGCAGCGTGGTTCTGTCTAGCGTCTGGTGCCCCGGCGGTCTGCACGGCCGTCCAGCTATCCGCAACCGGATCGTAAATACCACCAGTAGCTACGGGCACCAGAACCGGTTCGCCGCCTGTGCCACCACCCCAGACGATCAGTTTCGAACCCGTCCAGACGGCGGCGTGGTGTCTGCGCAGCGCAGGCGCCTGAGTCGTGCTTGTTGCCGTCCAAGAATCTGGTTGGCTCGGTGGCGTGTCTTCGTGCGTGATCGTGTCGTTGGTGCAAGCTGTTTCGTTGCCGGCGGCATCCTTGAATTTCACGTAGACCGTTGCTGTCCCGTTGGTTTGTGCAAGGGTCCACGCTTTCGAGGTCGCATAGGCTTCGTACGTGCCGCCGCTGCCGCAGCCAGCAGTGTTGCTGATGTACATGGCCGAGGCACCCGTGGCAGCGAGGGTCAGCGTGACAGCGGTTGTGGTCGTAGAGGTGGCGCCGCTGTTGATTAAAATACTGGTCGAAGTGGGTAGCACGATGTCACGTTCGATGTCGGCCGACGCGCCGTATGTGGTGTTGGTACCGTCTTCCAGCTTGACGCAGACCTTGTACTTCGCGTCCGATGGTGGCAAGTCGTCAACCGTTGGGATCGTTGCACCGTAAGTCATGGACGCACAGGTCGCAGAGGCAAGTCCGAGCGCAAACTCCGTCGTTGTCTGTCCGGATGCGACGAGGTTTCCGGCAAGCTCTGTTGTTCCGTCTTTTTCAGCAAGGTTTATGTAACCATCTGCTGCTTCGCCGGTAAGTGCAAGGGACGTGAAGACAGGTGGATCGGTATCGGTCTTGGTGAAGGTGCCGGTGTTGGATGCCGCGGTTTCGTTTCCGGCGGCATCGATAGCGACAACAGACACCGTGTAGGTTGTTCCGATGGTCAGCCCGGAAACGGGGACGGCCGTGGTGGTCGTTTCGACCGGACCAACGACAGCGCCGCCGCCCTGGGGTGTGAATGTCGTCCGGTAGAGTGCAGCTCCTGCGACTTCGTTGATGGTGACGGTTTTCGAGCCTGATTCCGAAAGACTCCCGGGGACGGTGAACACCGGCAGGTGATTTGTATCTTTGATGACGTTTCGCTTCAGCGCGTAAACCACATTGTTGCTGTTGGCTGTCTTCAGGAATGCAAATTCAATTTTCACATCGCCATCGGGCAGGGAAGTTAAATCAAGTGTGGTGCCAAAGGCCCCCGTTTCTCCGTCGCAAGTCAGTGCAACCGTGATCTCGCTGTTTATCACAGAGATTTTCACGGCAGCGGAACCAGAGATACAGGTTCCGGATACCTTGATGGCAATCGAAGTGGTGGCGTTTGCATAACTGTTGTCGGGGGGGAGCAGGGCAGTCACACGATCGATATCCACACCGGACTCGAGTGTGGTCATTGGCGGTCCTTTTTTTACAACAGTCTCCACCTTTGCGTCGCCAAACCAGTCGCAGGCAGGGAGTGTTGCCGACATACAGGCCGCTGCAAGGAAACGGGTCGTGGTGTTTTTGTCTAGGTAGAACATTCTCAATTAGATTCGGAACTTACATGGCATTCTTTAGCAGGCATTATGTGGGGCGACGGAGGAATAAATAGCTGTAATTCCAGCTACTTAAGGCGGCGAGGAAGTGTCGGTTGTAGGAAATTGAAGCGCGGTTTGGAATCTACCTAACCCACCCTGCAATCCGACAATTTACCTGGACCATCCGCTAAGGACCAATATTTCGGCCTTCTCCAGCCACCCAACACCCCCATCAAACGCCCAATCCCTGCACCTCCCCAATTTTCGAAAGCACTCCCCCACCGGCACCATTTTTCGCGGCGCTTACCATCACCACTTAAACAGTGATTTAATCCCAACCTTGCGACGGCACCTGATCCGTACTGGCATCAAATGCAGGACCAGCATCAAACTCCATCACCACGGGCTTAAATTGCGGCGGGGCGCGTACAGGGGTCTCACTGGGAAGCCCGGCGTGAGGAAGGTAGCGCCCCGCCGCATCCGGGTCACAGATTGCCGCAACGGCGCGCAGCTCTCCGCCGCAAGGACAGCGAGTGATGTCGATCTTGAAGACCCGCGAAAGAAGCCTCGCCGAGCTCGACCCTTGAAGAGGGCTTCGCTTTGATCCCGCTTCGTCATCTGCCTGCCCAACTGCGTCAACACTATCCTCGGCATCATGCAGCTGAACACTCGACGCAGTGGAGCCTGCCGACGCCGTGTTGTGAAGGGACTGTACACGTCAATTTGCTACCGGTCGAAAAATAGCGCTTCTCAGATAACTTTCGGATGGCCTGCATTCCGTAGCGGAAGGCGTCTAATAACCTCCGGCGTCACGCCATCGGATGTGACCGACGATCGAACAACACGGAGGTCACAATATCTTGCGTCACAGCGAAACGGTCACTTAATGGGCGAAGCCCGTCTTGACTTCAATATCCACACGGCGCTGCAGTTGCATGTGGCCTGGACCCATCATGCGCCTGTCGATCATGCGCCCGGCCATCATGCCAGGCCCTGCCGGCTCCAACGTGATGCGCTTGGACCTTATGCCGTGGGATTCAAGTTCCTTGCGGACGGCCTCCGCGCGCTTGTAGCACAAGTGCGCGTTAAACTTCATCGGACCGCTCCCGTCGGCATGGCCCCTGACGACGACCGTTGCCCCCGGATCCTTGCGTAATGTCTCCGCCAGTTCCCGGACCGCGGCCTTGCCTTCCGGGCTCAGACGCGCGCTGCCAATGTTGAAGTAAGCGATCGACTTGTTGAAGGCAATCCCTTCCTCCGGTGTCGGAGTGACATTGGCCACAGCACTTTCGGCTTTCTGTTCGTTCTCAGCGGTGAACATGTCGATATCCTTGTCCCATTCCCTGACCTTTGATGAGGCCTTGCGGGCTTCTTCCGCCATGTGTCCCGCATCCCGCGCTTTGGCTGTCGCGGCCTCCCGAGATTTCTCATTGTCGGGTTTGCGCCATTCCGCAGACGCTTCATCCAGTTTTTTCTCCGCGGCCCGTAGGGTTTTCGGCATTAAGTCGGCCGTATTTTCCTTCTTCGCAGCCTTGATCTCTTTCTCAGCATGGCTGAAGTCCTGCGGGGCTCCCTTGGGGATCGTCGAACAACTGGCAATAAAGATGACGGCCAAGGCAGCATGACTGAGGTTGGTGACTGGATATCTGAATTGTTTTCTAGCGTTCATGGAACAAGACCTCCTGCGGGGTTTTGCGGGCCCGGCATGGGTCCGCGTTCTGATGGGATTTCTCGCTGCAAACACTAGTCCAGCGATTTTCGCACAGGAATCCGTTGACCAGCAGTTCAGCCAGCTCGCGGCGGCAAGCCTGATGACGCTGCTCAGTTCAAGATGACGTCCACATGCTGACCAGCATCGAACTCCTGCAGCACAGGCTCACACTCAGGCGGGCCATGCGTTGGTGGATTTCATGAAAGCCCGACGTGCCGCGGATAGCGGCGCTTGGCGAGATGGAGTCGCGTGCCGCGGCTGGCGCCACGGAAGACAAAGAAGATTAGCAAGTCTAAGTCCTCCGGAGTAAGCTGTGCACCCTGGACTTCGCTTCTCTTGGCAACGGTCTTCAACTCGGCTCCACTGAAAAAGCCGCAAGCCGGTAAAAGGCTTGAGATGAAGCTGACGAAGGCGCGCTTCATGACCCTTCCCTTCTGCAGTAAGGGGAGGAATTTGTGAATGAAGGCTACCTACCAGAGACCGAATTTAGCGGAGAGGACCGGACGCCCGATCTTCGATGCAAGTGCAGGAAATCACTTATTTTTTGGTGCACGTCAACCGGTCAAAAGCCCATCAAGACTTCACTGGCCCAGCTGTTTTCACGGAACCATTCAGCCGCAGAAAATCTGAGCCTTGGACCATCGCGCCAGGCCAAATTCATGCGGATGGCCTGCTCGATCGCAGGGCGGGGGGTGAATCTCCGGCCAGCAATTGACTCCGCAAGATTCAAGTCCACACCGTGACGCGTCCGCAGGCTACCCCCGACATATTCAATCAACGCTGATTCGTGATCACGTGCCGCGTCCACCTCTGCCCCGAGCGCATTCAATAAGCTGTGAAAATCACCAGATTCTGGCGGCTGAGCCGGAAGGTGTCGCAAGTATGAGCGGACATCGCGGGGGAAGGCCCACCGGACCCCGATGTCGAAGGCATCGACGTCGGCCCCATCGCGCTCCTGCGCACTAACAAGACCCGGAAACCTGGAAGGCATGAAACCGTGGGCACCCGCACCGACCGCCAAGAATGGCTTGAAATCCCAGTACAGCCAGTTGTGGTGGCAGGTGAATCCCGGCCGCGCCCAGTTCGACACCTCATCATGTTCAAATCCCGCAGCACCAAGGGTTTCCCTTGCAACTGAGTAATCTTGGGCAAGGGCATCATCCCGCTCTGGAAAAATCCGACCGCGCCGAGCCATGCGACCGAACGGCGTACGTTCCTCAAAGGTGAGCGTATACAGGCTGGCGTGGGGCACACCCGAGCGGACCAGTCCCGAAAGATCGGCGAGCCATTCCTCCGGGGTTTGGCCAGGCCATCCATAAATCAAGTCCATGTTGACGTTGGGGATCACCCGCATTGCCAGTTCCAGCGCACCCAGCGCGGTCGATGCATCGTGATCGCGCGTCAGCACCTTAAGCCCGCGCGCCTGAAGCGACTGAACACCAATTGACAACCGGTTGATACCCAGCGATCGCCAGACCTCCAGAGCAGAGCGGTTAACGTTCGCCGGGTTGCACTCGATGGTCACTTCAGTGCCAGACTCCATGCGTTGAGAAATAAAGCGGAACAACCCCCGATACTCATCCGTAAAGATGCCTGGCGTTCCCCCGCCCAGATACACCGATGGAAAGGTCAATTGCCGACCTGTTGCAGCTTCAATGTGCGCAGCAAGCCAGCGAAGTTGCCGCTCAAGCGCCACGAAATAGTCTTGCACAAGCATGGCATCGAAATTGGCCGTCTTGGCAAAATCGCAGTAGTGGCAAAGGAAGCTGCAGAACGGGATGTGGATGTAGAGGCCTGCGCGCATGCTCAACTGTTCTTCTCGAGCACGGCAAGGGACTCGACATGCCACGTGTTAGGAAAGAAATCAAAGGCACGAACGAACTTCAGAGAGTAACCAAGCTTCAGCAAAGAACCGATGTCACGCGACAAGGTTGCAGGATCACAACTCACATAAATGATCGCACGGGCGCCAAGGGCAGACAAAGGGATCAGTTCCTTGAACATTCCCTCACGCGGCGGATCGGCAATCACAACGTCGAAGCGCTCTTCCTTCCTGGCGCATTTCCACAAGTGTTTTTCGGCACTCCCAGAAAGATACATTGCGTTTGTGATGCCGTTGCGCGCCACGTTCTCGCGCGCCGTTGCGATGGCCGCCGTTGAAAACTCAATCCCCTCGACATACCGGCCGTCCCGGCACAATCCAAGGGACAAGTTTCCGCTGCCACAAAACAGGTCAAGGATCCGGTCGGGACGATAACCGTCAACCATCTCGCGCACAGTTGCCCGGACCAGACGGTTGTGGGGAACGTTCACCTGCTGGAACTGTCCCGGCCGGGTGAAATACCGGATCCCATGATCCTCCTCGAAATAAAATGCTGGAGCGTCCTTGAGGTCTTTGACCAGGCCAACCCATTGGACCCGGGAAAGTCCGCGCAATCCGTCAGCAAATGCATCCAGCTCGGGACAGTCTGGACGCGGAGGATAGACCGTGATGACGACACCCGCCCGCTGCCCATGATCCTGAGGTGGAATCTCCTGGAGTTCCATACGGTAAGGGGTCTCCGCCGCCAGATCCGCAGGACGCTTGAATTTGGCACTGCCAAGATCTGCCAGAACTCCGTTGATCACTGGACTGGCAATGGCACAACGGTCAATCGGGACAAGATCGCGTGAACCGCGCTTGAAATAACCGAAAGTGACGCTGCCGTCGGGACGAAAAACGCCACGCACAAAAATGCGGTTGCGGTATCCGAGTACGTCAGCCGATCCGGAAATTGCGACCGGCACGGCTGCCTCGACCTTGCCGACGCGCCCAAGTGCTGACTCGACAAATTGGCGCTTCCACGCCAGTTGCTGCTCGTAGGGAATTTCTTGCCACTGACAACCGCCGCAATCATCGCTGAAACGGCAATTTGACCTGCCACGGATCGGGGCTGGCTGGACAAACCCCGTGATACGCGCGTCTGCATACCTGCCACTGTCGTGAGTCACTTCAATGTCGACGACATCGCCAGGAACGGCATCTGCGATGAAAAAAACCTTGCCATCAATCCGCGCAACACCTTTGCCGCCTGCTGCGACAGAATGGACCTCAACGCTTTTCAGTTGCGCGAGGGCGGGATTTCCTGGAAGGCCTTGGTTTCCGGCTGGCGTGATCATGACTGGAAGAGTCGCCTTTCGACTTGGGAACAAGTTCAACGGTCACCTGCAAACGGTGGTTCTTGGTGAGATCGTTCAGGGGTTGCTTCAGCAACGCTGCAATCGCTGCCCCTGTCTCCCGGGCCATGACTTGTAGAACCTCGTCCTTGCCCTTGCCTGCACGGGCAACGAAAGTCAACAGCGTGTCCCGCAACAAGTTCAGGTTAACGGATGTCAAATCGTCTTTTTTCACCATCTGCCGCCAGCTCCCCTTCCAGCAGTCCAGTCAGGACATTTGCTTCTTCCAGGTCCGATGCAGAGAGAATATCAAGTGCCTCGACAAGACGCCGACGGTCGGGCCGGGACTGGACATCTGCTCTTCCGGAACCAACTTTATTGCCAGTATTTCGAGGCAAACTGGCGTTAGCCAGCGCAGAATGGAACTGGTCTGGCGATATCCCTGTCTCAAAACCGACACCGGAACGCCACTCGACATAATGCCCATCAAAGCTCAATCGCCAGGCGACCAATTCGCCACCTTCGGGGGCTGACCAGATCATCAAATCGCAACCATGTTCACCACGGTACCAGACCTTGGTCGAACCATATTGCTGCATGAACGAACTGTCGACTCGCCGCAGCGTACCGGCAAGGCTCACTGGCCTGATCAGCCGAGTCCAGGCCTCCGCCGACTCCGGGCGGTCATGGACCAGCTCAAATCCAATCAAGTGTTCTGGACCGCCGGGCGAGCCAGAATCCCAGACATCCTTCCAAGCCACACGGATGTCGAACTCAAGGATGTCCTGACCTACCCGCACCCGCGAAGCAAATCCATCACCAGAGTTCAACCGGGACCAGACGCGTTCGCTGACAATGCTACTGAAACCGCTGGTGGACACATCGCGCACCACCATGATGTCCTGCTCACTCATCATCGTCATGCGCCTGCGGTCAAAGAAAAAACGGTCAGCCATCCTTCGATTGGGCCGGTCCGTATGCGCAACCGGCGAAGATTCACCGGAAAACAGCTTCTTTGTGAGAAAAAACCTGAACATGAGTGCTCCATCACCTGGTCGTTTCCAGCAAGTCTGCAAAATCTTTTCGTTCCGCACTCCATAATTCTTGAGAACGACCGATAACCCCCCCAGGGTCCGTACGCGGCGGACACCATGAAATGATTGCGTGAAAAGGTGTCGTTTGCAAATCGGGCTTAACAACAAATTTGGACAACACTCAGCAACGCCAGCCCACCTGGTGGTCCTCGCTGGGGTCTGCCTGGTTTGGATGGCGCCCCTTGAAACAGCAAGGGCAAAAGACCTTGCGCCCATGTACGAGGAAACCTTCGACATTGCTTCCGGTGGCGCCTCGCTGACCCGCGCCACCAGGTACGGTACGGTTTTCTCGAACCCCGCCCTCCTGCCCTTCAGCGGTAGTTTCCATCGCTGGCTGGGCAGCGAATTCTCGATGCACATCAACAAGGAATCGGTCGATTACGCGAAGACCCTGTTACCGGGTAGCACGAGCAACCAAAGCGACTCCGGTGACGGTTCAACAAACAGCGCATCCAGCAAGTTCGTCGACCATGTCTTCTCTGCCCCGTTCCTCGCTGGCACGCAGACATCCTTCGCCTATCTGAATGCCTACGGGGGAATTGGCGCGTTTTCCAAATTCGAAGTGGATCTGGAAGCCCAGGAATACAGCGAATCTGGTATGCCGGCGGTCACCTTGCGGGGCAAATCCTACCAGGGAGGAACCCTGAGCGGCGCCGCACGGATCCCGTTCATGCCACTTTCACTCGGTGTCACTGCGAAATACCTGCTTGCAGCAGAGCCAATGACCTCTATCGACGTCGCCGACCCGAACGCGCTCGCGCAGTATCAAGACCCCTCCGCACTGGCCGATCTGGTCGAACAGGCAGCAGGCTACGGTTTCGACGTCGGTGCACTTGTGTTTTTGCAGGGACCGCGCATGGACTACCGCTTCGCCTTGAAGGTGGACGATGCCGGCGGGACTTCGTTCTCGGGAAGCGACCAGATCAAGGAATTCAAGCAGGTTACAAGCGCTGGCGCAGCGGTAACGTTCCACACCGGTAAAGACGCGATTCATCTGGCCATCGATCGCCGGGACATGACTAACGCCTACAACACCCCACCTTTCAAGGCCACCCGCGCCGGAGTCAAGGTCATCCTGCGCAACTGGGTCGGTTTGGCAGCTGGTTACTATGATGGCTATCCATCGATGGGCGCCGAAATTGATTTGATCTTGCTCAAGGTGGGCGTCGCAAGCTACCGCCGCGAAATCAGTGACGCACCGGGACTGACGCCAAGAAACATCTACGTTGCAAACTTTGCGGCGGGGTTTTGACATGCCAAAGAGCGCACAAAGCAAATCGATGACATGCTCAACCATGATGGCCATGCTGGTCTCTGTCAACCTCACAGGATGCGGCACGAAAAATCTGGGTAGCTGCCCGGGAATCAATCCATTGGTGAAATGCACAGAATTGACGGCCGACGAGAAAATCCGCATCGCTTTGGACGACGGGGACCTGGACACGGCAAGATCCCTGCTGGAGGAAGCAATCGCCGCAGAGCCGGAAAACTACAATCGCTATCCTCTGCTTGCCGCCGTCTATTCAGGCCTGGCCGGGTTCCGTTTGCTCAATGCGATTTCTGGGGCCAGCAGCACCTCTGGCAGCACTTCCGTAACGAGCGCGCTTGACGCCTTCTTGCCCGACCCCGCATCCATGTCGCGAAGCGACTACAACGCCAGGATCGACCTCATGGGGCTGGCGGTTTCGACCATACAGGCACTGCCAGCGAGCTTCCTCGCCGAATCCGGAACTGACAAATACGCGGCCAGTGCCGCACAGCAACTGCCCCTGTACCTGTCAGCACATGCGGCCATGTACATGAAGCTTTTCACTTTCAACTTTGATTCCGGGACTTCTGACTTGAGCCAGCTCACAAGCATGTCGGCGACAGATGCGGACGCAATCATCGCCATACTCACCACCGCGGCAGCCCAGGGAGGCACCTTTGGTGACCTGGCAGCATCAACCCTGGCATCCATCAACTCGGGCGGTGGCAACAACCTGGACAATCTGGCAAACTTTCTTGGAAACTCAGGCTCATGATAAGTCACCAGCGGGGTTTAGACATGAATCGCGTGGCATCAAAGTTATCGTTGCTGCTGACCGCAATCGTCGTGCTGACGGGGGCACGCAAACCCGCCGTTGACCAGACTGCGGTCAAGAAGGAACTGGCCTCAGTGGTAGCGTCCTTCCAAAAACTGGAGAAAGACCTCGCCCAGCGCAAAGCATCCTTTGCTGCCGGAATGCGTCGCCCCGGATTTGATCCCCAGGAGGCTATCCGCCTGGACCGCCTTTACGCCAACACACAGAAAACCGCAGGCCAGCTTGCGGACAAGCATGCACGAATCGCGGCCAAGGGCGGCAAGCGCAATGCGACTCCGCCACCCTGGGCAAAAAAAATCGAGCGACTTCATGAAGCCTGGGTCAAGCAAGCGCTGGCCGCTGGGGAATCACCAAAAGCGGGAAAACCAGCACATCTTGCAGCGCTGCGCCTTTTACAAACCGTGATCGGAAGAACCCAGGACGAGACTACCATTGCCTCCTTCAGGCCACGCCTTGCCCGTTTGTTTCAGCTGTCCGGCCAACACGCAGACGCCGTGCGCGCCTACTTACAGCTGGCCGATGCAGGCAGCGGAGGCAAGCGCCTTGCCTACCTTAAGTCAGCAGCCCTATCCCAGGCGGCACTGGCTGGATGGCCTGCAAGTCCACCGTGGAACGAAATCGCTGCCGGTCGAAACCCAGGCGGCGGAAGCCCTGCGTCCAAATCGGCCGCGCGCACAGAACTGAAGGACATCCACAACCGTATTGCCACCGAACAAGGTGGGCAGGACAACAACGCCAATTGGGTCATCGATGCGCACAACGGCCTGATCGACTGGATCGCCGGACAGCAAACCGCGGCTATCGAATTATGGCGTCCGCGCCTCAACTCCCAGGCCGCACTGGGCAGTGCCCTCGCGGTCCACAAATCCCAGGCCGGAGGATTCACCCTTCACTGGCACCGGCAGAAGAAGTCCTGGCCAGAGCTGGAAAGCACTGCGCGGCAAGCGATGTCGCAAAAATGGCGCCCTGTTTACGGAAAAACAAAGATCGATCCAGTGGCACTGCTGGGTGATGCATTGTTTGAAGGCGGCAAGGCGCTGCTGGCCAATGGCGAAGCCGCCCCGGCGGAGAACAAGCTTGGTGAGTTCACCGCCAATTTCAAGAAAGACCGCCGGTTCGAAGAAGCGCTTTTCCTCCGCGGCAAAGCAGAGCGCGGCGCCCGCAATTTTATCGACGCTCTTGAGACTTTCAAGGAATTCACCGCACGCTTTCCAAAGTCCCGGTTCGACGAAGAAGCCAATCGGCTTGGTTTCGAACTCGCAACAGACATGGCCGATGAGGAAAGCGGCATGGCGTTTGGCAGACGTTACATCGCTACTCATGGCAACGGCCCCGCCGCTAACGTGATCACTTCCGCCTACGCGAGCCTGGCCATGGGCAAAGGCTTTTACCGCGAGGGTGCGGCTGCTTTGGAACGCCTGGCACAAAAGGAGGGCCACCGCGAAGCGCGGGTAGATGCCCTCACCCGCCTCATGGACCTGCAAAACCTGGTCGGACGCACGAACGATGTCCTGATCACCGCCAATAAATTGCTGAAACTCGGACAACTTTCGCCGGAAGTGAAATTGCGGATTGCGAGGGCCCAGGCCCGGGCCGCCGCCGCCGCCAGCAACAGCGGCCTGATTGCACGCGCAAGGAACGACGCAGCGAAGGTTTGGTCGGCAATCGGTGAAGGCGATCAACCAGCGCGGGATGCTTACGGGGAAGTGCTTTTCATTGCCGCCGAGGTCAAGGGGCGGACAGACGTCGAGGAAATTTTCAGCCTTGAGGTTCGAAATCCCGAAGCCCATCTTGGTGTACAGGAATCCAAGTACAACCAAGCCAAGGCTGCCTACGATGCTGTCTGTGCTATCGGCCGCAATGTCTGGTGTGCGCCGGCACTTTACCGGACGGCGCGCCTTGCCGACCGTTTCCGCGTCGCAACCAACGAACTGGGAATTGCCGAGACACTGGCCGAGGGAGTGGTGGAATCCTTCAAGCGCAAAAAGGAGGCTCTGATCAATCGCTGGGCGCAAGAAGCGAAGGGCGCGGATGCACAGGCCGCCGAACTTGCCAATCAGGGCATGGCCACACCTGGGTACGCCCTGACCATCCAGCTTGGCGCCGGCGCGGACTTGATCCTGGACGACCGGACAATTTCAGGCATCCACGGTTACACACAACTGGACGCACGGTGAGCGGAGGCAAGAGATGATGACAATGACAAACAAAAAAACGAATTTGCTCAATGCGTGCCTTGCCCTGGTTGTTACCGGGACTTTTGCCTGTACAACTTCTGGCAAGAAGGAATCCGCGGAAACACCGCCTGCTCCGGCCAACAGCGAAGGCGTGTTCGGTGCAGCCGCGGATCCTGGTACCCTCCGTAACAGCTTTGTAATCGAGATGGCAGGCGCTGCCGCCGTCTGGAGCAGCCAGGATCCAGCCAAGTGGTTGGATGCAACCGTGTTCGCGCAAATAGAAAAGGGTGATGCAGAAGGTGCAGAACGCAACGCCCGTGCATTGCTGGCCAAAAACCCGGCGGATCCGCAAGCCATGCTGGCTCTCTCCGCAAGCTTGCTGGTCTCTCGCAACGTCGAACTGGCCGACTATTACGCCACACGGGTGGCATCGATGCAGTCGATCGAACAGGCCTCTGCATTGAACATCCGTGGAATTTGCCGGGTCTTGTTTGCCGTCGCCACTGGTCGCAGCGAGGATTACGACGACGCGGCAAATTTCTTCCGTAACTCTTTGGCCGCAAACGGCAACCAGGTGGCCGCCGCCCTCAACCTTGGCGAGCTGGAGCTGGTGCGCAACCGGGCCGGTGAAGCAGTATCGGCATTCAGCCAAGCCGCCGGACGATGCCAAGAATGCCGCCCGGCACTTTACGGCTGGGGTCTGGCGGCGATGCGGGCACGCCAATTTGATACCGCTCGCGACCAGTTCAAGACGCTGGCCAAGCGCGACCCCTCAGACGATGAAGCAAATTACCAGCTGGCGCTTGCCGAGGCCTATGGCTTCAAGGAAATCGACCGCGCCGCCCGCATCTTGAAAGACCTTGCGACTGGCAGCAAAGATATGCGCATCCGGGCCATGGCCGAATCGGTCCTGCGGAAACTGCGCGGATCTGGGGGTAACTTGTGACCGGCGAGATCCATCCAATCATGCGGTTTGCACTCATCGGAGCAAGCCTGATCGCCGGCGCAACCTTTACCGGTTGCAAGCCGTTACCGTTCAAGGGCGTGATCCAGAGTTCAGCCTACATTGTTGGTAAAAACAACCTGCGCGCGATCGATGCATCGCGCGCAGATGCCATGACCGCCCCCGAGACGAGCCCCGAATCTTTGCCGGCACTGACTCAAAGCCTTGAGGACAAGATCCGTCAAGTTGCTGCTGCGACTGTTTTGATTGTAGCCCCGCTCAGATCGGGGGAAACCAGGTTCTGCTCGGGCGCGGCATACACCACCGATAACGGTGTTGTCATTGTCACCAACCGGCACTGCTTTGCCACCTCAAAGGAACATAAAGCTGAGGACGTACCGCTTGACCCCTGGGCCTGCGAGAAGACCCAGGTCTACCTTGACTTCGACCTGTCCACCGCACTCCCCGGTCGCCGTGCCGCCTGCGCCAAAGGATCGATCAAAACCAACGCGCGCCTTGACCTTGCCACCTTCAAGCTTGAAGGCGATACCCCTGCACAAACCCTTCAACTACGAAAGATCGATCCGACACCGTCTGATCGCCTTGCGACATTTATCGTTCATTTCCCTGACGTCGAGGAAAAACGTATCCGCCTGGACCTGGCCAAGTTCCCCGGCGCCCCAGCCACGGCACCACGTATGACGGTGAGCTTCGAAGAGTGCCAGACTGCCGGCTACTTCAAAGAGGAACACTACAAGATCGATCCCAGCCTGCCTTACGGCCTGCGCCACACCTGCGACATGATCAAAGGCTCGAGCGGATCCTCGCTCATTGACGCTGCAACCGGTGAATCCCTGGGCGTCAACTGGGGCGGCATTCGGTTTGGCGAGGACCCCACCGCCGAGACGTTCAACATCGCAACACGTGCGACCTTGGTGACATCGTTTCTGACCATGCCCGAAACGGATCTTGAAAGTTTCCTCGCGGCGATCGCCGACCAGCCCCTTGCTGCCTTCGTCGGGGACGGAACAAGCGATGCCAAGGTTTCCCGGACGAGCGGCCGCAAGAACGTTGTCGGGGGTTGTGCTATGATTCAAGAAACAGCCAACGCCAGTACTGGAGACGGACCAGCCAATGATCCAGAGAAGCACAATCACAGCCTGTGGCAGGACCTTGGTTGGCTTGGCCTTGGGTTTGCCGTTGGTGCTGGCCTTGCCCTGCAACGGAAACGCCGGCGGCAACGTGCAGCGGCAAGCGGCGGAGCGCAACCATCCGGCAGGGCTCCAAGCCTGGGCAAAAAACCGGCTGCTTGATTCGCTTTCAACCACAGCCGGTGCCAACCAGCAACACACGGGGACGGCAACTGGCTGTGAGATACAACCCGAAGGCGTCTCGGCGATCGTCTCCATCCTGTCCGTGACCGACCCGAAAACAAGGCAGGATCAATCTTCGACCTTGCTGGCCAACCGGGCCTGGAACCAGTTCGTCTGCGATTTCAGGGCTGCGGAACAGAAAATGAACCTGGCGCCAGCTACCGGCCCGGCAGCCCTGCTCCCCGAAGTTGAAATGACAGGCCGGGAGGCAAGCGTGCAGCTGCTGCTGCAGGCGGTCCAAGGCTGCGGCCGCTGTGCTGAAGGGCCCTTACTCCAAACGGTCGCTGCGGGTTCCGCCATAAAAGCCCGTATGTACCCGGAAGCCTTACGTCTTTTGTTCGACCTGCTTGAGGTCAACGCCGAGTTCAGACCAGTCTATGAATCGGTACAGCGCACTTTTGCGGCCAGTCATCGCGGCAAGGGCGAAGTTTCGCTCGGGGCTCCGCGCTAAATCGCCGCTTCATCCTTGAACCTGCGTGCAGCGTCGACTAAAAACGCTGCTTATGAAGACGCCTGCACCAATCCAAAAAATCCTTTTATCGTTGATCCTGGTCTATGCTCATTCCGGCACCGCCAGGGCAGACCTGCGAACACCACCATCAAACCGTGGCATTTTCGGTTCCGGTAGGACCGGTTTGCTTGACTGGCAAGTGCGGGCCCACGGCGGTGGATGCGGCCACGCCGGCAAGTCCGCAACGTGGTGTGATGAATCGAATCGCCAGGAGATCCTTGCCGACCTTGGCATCGAACCATTCATGGTTGCGTGGATCCGTTCCCCGCGTACCAGGTTTGTCGCGGTATCTTATTACGCATTTGGCAGTCCTTCGGTCGCGGATGCACTGTGCGAGGAAGCAACGCAACGCGCCCTCAAGGTCGAGGCCATCTTGCAAGACTGGCCTTCGCCACGGGGCCCGGGCTCCAGCGGTTACCGCAAGCTGGTCGAGTGTGCCCAGACGACCCCCAGCCTGCGAGTCACAAAACTTGGGGCAGAGGGCGGAATCCATCACGCCAAGATATTTCTCGCGTCGGAATCGCCAGACCCGTTCGACCAGGCATCCCCCGACACTGATGCAAGGACCGTGGTCACGGTATCCAGCGCAAACCTGTCCCACAACGGCGTCGGGATGCACCTGGAAAACTGGCTGATCATGGAAGGCCCCGCCAGTGAGGCCGTTTTGCGTGCGAACTGGTGCTACGTGCAATCCCTGCCGCACCTGGCAGGTGCGCGTAACGATTTCCATCAGGCCCATCTTGCCTGCCAGGCCAACGCCAGGGCGGTTTCTGGCGCCAACGCCAGTCAGAACGATGCGATCCAGTTCATACCGATGCCGGCTACCCGGCCGGCGCGGAAGGCGATCGACGCCCTCCTCGAAACGATCGCAAGTGCACAAAAATCAATCCATGTCGCCGCCCATATCTTCACTGCAGCAAGAACAACACGGTCAGGCCTGGTCGCAGAATTGATCGCCGCAGCCCGGCGGGGAGTGGATGTCACCATTCTGCTCGACGACGACACCGAGCTCGTTTACCGGCGACTGGGTCCTTGGCAACGCCTGAAGGTCGGGAGTGATGACCTGGAAGCCGTTCAGATGATGCTTTCATCCCCGGTCAAGCTGAAGTCCGTTGATACCAACGAACAAACCAGCCAGCTGCACCACAACAAGTTCATTGTGATCGACGGACAGACGCTGTGGACAGGATCCGGGAACTTCACGGCATCCTCCCTTGCAGGCCGCAATACAGAGCAGTTTTACCTGATCCGGGACACCGCCATCGTTCAGGCCTACAACGAGTTGTGGAACCTGATCGACCTCAGTGCGACGCCGTTTGGCACACTGCAGGGGGAAAATGGGTTGTTTTCAGGGAACAATCTGCTATCCCCATAATCTGTCACAGAAAAAACGGGGTCCGATCCGTGAGTCAAGCGCTTGCCCATTCCAAAACGTCGCCCTTCCTGACCGCCATCGCCTCTGGCAAGGCATTACTCATGGACGGGGCAATGGGTACGGAGCTCTATTCCAAGGGAACCTTCATCAACAAGTGCTTCGAGGAACTAAACCTCAACAATCCAGCGCTGGTTGTGGAAGTTCACCTGACCTACCTGCGCGCCGGCGCGGACATCGTCTCAACAAACAGCTGGGGCGCAAACCGGTTCAAGCTCTCGGGACATAACCTTCACGATCGCGTCCAGGAAATCAACCACAAGGCCGCTGAAATAGCGCGGAACGCCGTACGTGCCAGTGGCCGCGACAGCACGATGATTGCTGGCAGCATTGGTCCGCTGGGCGTCCGGATTGAACCATGGGGACCGACATCTTTTGACGAGGCCAAGGCTGCTTTTGCGGAGCAAATCCGCGCACTGGTGTCGGGTGGCATCGATATCATTTCGCTCGAGACTTTTTCGGATATCAGCGAGCTCCAGCAGGCCGTGCTGGCGGCACGTGAAATTGCCCCTGGAATCCCGGTGATCGCGCAGATTGCGATCAACCCGGACGGCAAGTCCCTCATGGGAACCCCGCTTGAGTGGGCCATGAAAAAACTGGACGAATGGGACGTCGATGTCGTCGGCCTCAATTGCAGCGTCGGGCCTCAACCGATGATGACTGCGCTGCCAAAGATCCGGGCTGCGACGAGCAAGCCGCTGTGCATGCAACCAAACGCCGGCATGCCAAAGCTGGTAGAAGGGCGTACCTTCTACATGAGTACGCCGGAATACCTTGCCGAATTCACCAAGGGATTCCTGCAATCGGGCGTCAGCGTCATCGGCGGATGCTGCGGAACCACCCCGGAACACATCCGCGCAATGGCCAATGCCTTCCGTCACCACGCGGCGATGTCAGCCGTGGAGTCTGGTTCAAACGCAGGTCAGTCTGTCAGCAAGATCGAGCTGTCTGGGTCTCCGGAACAGGCGCCAGAGCAACAAGGCGTAACGCCAGTCCCAGCCCTGGAAAAATCCACTTGGGCAAAAAAGATTGCCCGTGGCGAACGAGTGCTTTCCGTTGAATTGTTGCCACCTGCCGGCGTCAAAACTGGCAAGATCATCGAACAGTCGAAGCAGCTGAAGTCTGCCGGAATCGATGCCATCAACATCCCCGACGGGCCACGTGCCAGTGCGCGGATGAGTGCCATCCTGACTGCAGTCATGATTGAGAAACGCGCGGGAATTGAAACGGTTCTGCACTACACTTGCCGCGACCGTAACCTTCTTGGCATGCAATCCGACATGCTCGGTGCACATGCGATTGGCTTGCGCAACATGCTGCTCGTCACCGGCGATCCGCCCAAGATGGGGTCATACCCAAACGCCACCGGTGTTTTTGACATCGATGCCATTGGCCTGACTAACATGGTAGCCCGCCTCAACCGGGGCCTTGATCTGGGTGGCCGGCCGATTGGCGCGCCGACGGCGATGAGTGTGGGTGTCGGAGTCAATCCGGTTCACCGCGACTTCGCCTATGAGATGAAGCGTTTCCGTTACAAAGTCGAGGCTGGCGCAGAGTGGTGCATAACGCAGCCCGTGTTTGATGCAGATTCCCTGTTCCGTTTCCTGGATCACATCGAGAAGAATAACGTGCGCATCCCGGTGATCGCGGGCGTCTGGCCGCTGCTGTCACTGCGCAATGCCGTTTTCATGAACAACGAAGTGCCGGGCGTTGTCATCCCCGAGTCTGTCATGAAACGCATGGAAAAACCCACGGACCCGGAAGACGCCAAGCGAGTCGGTGTCGACATCGCACGCGAGATGGTTGAGAAGCTTGGCTCGAACGTCCAGGGACTGCAACTATCCGCACCGTTCGGGCGCACCGACCTTGCCCTTGCAATCGTTTCGCCGTAAGATTTTTTGCAGGGAAGCACGGAGGCTTCTTTGCACAAGGCATACGCGATATTGTTCTTCTTTGCATCATGGTCCGGCATTGCCCAGGGCAGTGACCGCCGGGTCGCCATCTTCTCGCTAAACATTCAATGGTACGGACTGGGCGGGTCGATGGAAGGGTCTCCCGAACAGGAAGACCGCGACAGCGACCTTGCAACTCTGGTCGGGGATGCTTTTGACACACATGATGTCGGAGTGTTCGAGGAGATCGTCCATGTCGACCGCTTCATCGCACGGATCGTCCCACGCGATGTCGAATGCCAGAGCTACGACCACCAGAATGCGAAGCACCAGCATGTCGTGGTCTGTGTGCGGCGTCCCCTCGAATTCAAGCCGCTTAAAACTGCATCCCACTTCACCTGGGATGATGTCGCAGTGGGCCAGACACGTCCCGCAGTCGTGGGCAGGATATGTGACCGCAGCGGCAAAACAATCACCCATCTGATCGCGGTACACCTGAAGTCTTCTCCCGAATTTTCGAATGTCCGAAAGCAACAGGCAAAAATCCTTGCCAGCCACATCCGCAACGAGATTGCCAACTCGGCGCAACCCGTCGTGGTCACGGGGGACTTCAACACATTCGGGAACGATGACGAAGTGATCCGGACCGAACTGTCACGCTCCGGGATGGATTTTTTTGAGTTGCGGTCGGCCGCAAAAAACACCTTTGCTACGCGTAAATACCAGAACAAGTTCGACCGCATTTTCTTCTCTGCCGGACTTTCACCGGCATCACTTACCTTGGTCAGCGGACCTTGCAATACCCTCGAGTCGCGGGGTGAGGCGGAGGAGTCCATCATCAAGTCTTTGTTCGGGGACTTGGACGAATGGAACCGCAAGATCTCGGATCATTGTCTGATTCACGCGTCTTTTGTCAAAAATTCAAACGGCCATTGATTGCTGGCCTAATCGACCGTCCATTTCGTGCCGATGACAATCGCGGTCATGGAAATCCGTGACAACAACGCAGCTACGGGGGATTCGGCGCCATGTCGGTCGATCTGTTCAAGCAACTGCTCCGGGCAGCAATTGCTGCCAAAGCAACCGCCCTGCTCATCCGGGCCGACAAGACCCCTTCGATTGAAGGGCCTTCCGGGCTTTCCGAATTGCCTGCGACGACCATAAACTCTGCCCAGATATTGGAGATCCTTGACGGTATCGCTCCCGGCGACAAGGCCGGTTTGCTGTCTCAAGGTAAATCAAGGGGAAGCCTGAACCTGGGCGCAGGTGGCAAAGTCGGATTCATCTGCACGGCCGCCAACGGTTCTGCAACGTCGATGCATGTGTTTTTCCTTCCAGTCGCCGAGAAGCAATTTGAGGAGCACTGGGTCAAGCTGCACTCGCCGCAGGCAAGCAAAGACTCGCCCCCAGCAACTACGGGCAACGTGTTGCCACCAGAGGCATTCTCAGTGATGGCTGCTGTAAAGTCGCCTGTTCCGGCACAGGCCACTGCGACTGCGGCACTACCAATCACGACCGTCGCGGCAACGCCTCAGCCGGCGGCTGTGGTGCCGCCAGCAGCGCCTACCCAGAACAGCCCGCTTCCGGCAACAACGCAGGAGACGGCAAAGGCGACGATACTTCAGGAAATCGACTACGGTGCGTATTTCAAAGGCGAGCAGACGGTCAGCAACGGGGAAAATGAAATCGATCGCTACTTGAAAGAGATGGTCAAGCGAAAGGCCAGCGACTTGCACCTGACTGGTGGACAGCCGGTGATTTTCCGTGCGGACGGCGAAATCACGCGCTTGCCCGATACTTCGCTCACCGCCGAATACATGCGCCAGATACTCGAGCCGATCATACCGCCCCGCAACCGGGAAGAGATCATCAAGATTAATGACACGGACTTCGCTTATGAAGTCACGAATGTTGGCCGTTTCCGTGTGAACGTGTTTCGTGACCGCAACGGCATTGGAGCCGTACTTCGCCATATTCCTGCGACCATCCTGACCGCAGAACAGCTCAAGCTGGCGCCAGCCATCACCAACTTCTGCAAACTCCACAAGGGACTGGTCTTGGTCACAGGACCGACCGGATCAGGAAAGTCAACGACCCTGGCAGCGATGCTCGACCTGATCAACAAGAACCGTCACGACCACATCCTTACCGTTGAAGATCCGATCGAATTTGTGCATCCCCAGCAAAAGTGCCTGGTGAACCAGCGAGAAGTACACCGGCATACGACTTCATTCGCACGGGCGCTGAAAGCCGCGCTGCGGGAAGACCCCGATATCGTACTGATCGGCGAAATGCGAGACCTGGAAACGATCTCCATTGCCATTGAAACGGCAGAAACCGGTCACCTTGTTTTCGGGACACTTCACACTACGACTGCAGTCTCGACTGTGGACCGGATTATCCAGCAGTTCCCGGCAGAACGCCAGGAGCAGATCCGCATGATGCTCGCCGGCGGGTTACGAGGCGTTGTCGCCCAGACGCTGCTGAAGAAAATCGGTGGCGGCCGGGTGGCCGCCCACGAAATCCTCGTGGTCAATGATGCGGTCAGCGCAATGATCCGTGAAGGCAAAAACCACATGATCCCGAATCACATGCAGACCCAAAAAGCGGATGGAAATCTTCTTTTGAACGAAAGCCTGATGAACCTGGTGAGCCAAAATCTCGTCACACCGGCGGACGCATATTCAAAGTCTGTGGATAAAAACACGCTTGCTGACATGATGAAGCGCAAAGGCATCGACACCACGCCGTTTGAATTGCGCAAATCCGCATAAAAACCGCATCAGGTTTTGCAAAAAAACCGGCTTCGTAGTACCTCTGGAACTGGGCCCTTCAAGGGATCCAGCAGGGGTGAAAACGAATGTCTGGAATTCTGAAAATCTCGTATTTCCGGGGCGTTACACTTATCGCGACCCTGCTTGCCGGAACCCTTCTGCCCGTTCTTTCTGCCTGCAACCAGTCCGATCCGGGACCTGCCGACCTGAAAATTTATGGGGGCAAGCCCACAATTCCCGGTCAATTCGCGGGGACAGTTGCCCTGCTGGACCATGAGGGGTTGCGCTGCACCGGCACTCTGATCCACCCCCGGATCATAATCACCGCCGGCCACTGCGTGGCTGCCCCGCAAGGATCGTCGACCAGCACCCCGCCGCTCACCATGGTGGTCATCGGGCAAGGCGCTGAAGGCGGCCTTCTTGGCGACCGTGACATTGTCATCGAAGCTGGACCTGCGACGGTCCACCCTCTCTACCGCAAGCATCCGCGTGGAAACATGGATCTGGGTCTTGTTTTTCTGAACGCTCCAGCACCAATAAAAACCAACCAGATACCGCGCCTGGTGACCAACCCCCTCGATGTTCGCAGAATGATGCAAATCGAACTGCCACCGGGGCAGGTGCTGATCCATCCTCCGATGTTGACCATGGTCGGGTTTGGCCGCAGGGAAGACGGCGGCACGGGCCGCAAGTTTTTCGTACAAAGTTCCGCCCAGCAGATTAACGCCTCTGAAATTGCCCTGGGCGGCAATGGCAAGGACTCGTGTACCGGCGACAGCGGCGGACCAGTCTTGTCGGCGGACAAACATCTGCTGGCAGTCATTTCCCGAGGCCTTACCATCGGCTGCGGTTCTGGAGGTGTTGCCACGGTTGCAGCGGACGCCGCATGCTGGATCCAACAACAAGCTGGGACACATGGAATTGACTTCGCCGTCGACCAGCCTTGTGGCATCCCCGAGAAACAAGCCGCAGCCCTCGACTCGGCACTCTCGAGGCGTGCGTGCAGCTCTCCTGTATGTGAGCAACTGGACCTTTCTGACTGGTACCTGGAATCGATCACGGGCCTCCATTCAAAAGTACCGGTTGTTCAGTCCCTTAACCTCAAGGGCAACCACCTGACGGACGTCTCGGAACTTCTGCTGATGAAAGGTCTGGTCGAAGTCGACCTCGGGTTCAATGACATCCCGCGCTCACAGATTGCGCGTCTTGAGGAGAACGGAATTTTAGTGCGCGGTGCCGGGCTCCAAACCAGCACCTTCCTCGACACCACATTCCTGCAGACTTGTCTGCGCGAACCAGATCACTGGACTGAAGGTGAAACAGCGATGATCAGGGCGCTGCGCGCGCGTTTTGCCACGAACGACTGCTCCACCATCAACATGCGCCTGATCAAAAGCACCCGACTTTCCCTGGCAGGTCGCGGCATTCGCGAGTTGGACTTGCTTGCCGGCCTCCCCCTGCTGCAACACTTGGACCTGTCGGACAACCCGCTTGTCGCGCTTGCGCCGCTGTTGGCCATTGAGCGCTTGAAGTCTCTGGACTTGCGCAAAGCCCCCGCGGCTTTGATGGAAACCGATCACCGTCAGCTCGATGAACTCAAGGCAAAGGGTGTTCAGGTGATCGTCGAGGACAAGACACCTTGACCGAGCACGCAGAACCACCGCAACCGGGGTCCAGACCTTCATTGGCCCGATCAGCCACCGTCATTTACGGCATCATGATCCTGGCTGGTCTGTCGCTGATGCATTTCTGGCAGGGAAACCTGCACTCATCCCTGACAATTCCAGCCGTTGTACCGGAACGATGGCGTTTGCTGGCCGGCGCAATCACCGCTGCAGGTTTTCTATTGACCAGCAGCGCCGCGCTGGAAAGCTGGAACCAGTCCTTCCGCGAATTAAAGAAAATGTTCCAACAACTGATCGGCCCGGCCCCAACCTGGGTGGCTTTGTGGTTGGCACTGGTTTCCTCTGTCGGGGAAGAGACCTTTTTTCGCGGAGCCCTGCAACCAACCTTGGGTATTTTTCCGACCAGCATCCTTTTCGGCCTTGCGCACCTTGGTCCTGACGGACGAATCGGGGTGTGGAGCCTCTGGGCTTGTGTGGCTGGACTCATCCTGGGGTGGACTTTCGCGGAATCCGGCTGCCTCTGGCCGGCAATCGTGGCACACTTCCTTGTCAACGGAATTTCACTGGTCACCTTGCAGAGGCAGTACCGCGCACGATGATGCCAGAACATTTGCATGTCTGCCTTTACCAGCCGGAAATCCCCCAAAACACCGGCAACATTGGCCGGCTCGTGGCCGGATCACAATGCCGCTTGCACTTGATCAGGCCGTTTGCGTTTTCGACCGAAGACAAAAACCTGCGCAGGGCTGGACTGGATTACTGGCCTTACCTGGACCTTGAGATTCACGACCAACTCGATACGCTGCTGGATCTTCATGCACCACGCATCGCATTTTTTTCCGCCCGATCGACAAGGCCATACACCGAAATTCCGGCGAATACCGACTTGCTGGTCTTCGGACAAGAAACAAAAGGCCTTCCAGCGACACTGCGGGACCGATATCCAGACAATTTTTACACGATCCCGATTTTCCATGACAAGGTCCGCAGCCTCAATGTGGCGAACGCGGTCTCCATCGTCTTGTACCACCAGCTCATGAAAAGAAAGGGGTACCTCCGTGGCTGAAATAACCCCCCGTGATGTCAGCAAGGAGTGGCTACTGCAGTTTCTGGTGCCGAGCCTCATCGAAGCATCACCTTACAAGATCGACACCACGCAAACACCGGTGAAACTGGATCAGAACGAAAACCCTTGGGACTGGCCCGCACACCTCAAGGAAAAGATCCTCAGCGAATTGATGGCACGCCCCTGGAACCGCTATCCGTCAGCTTACAGCGACGAACTCGCCGACCTTGTTGGCAGGCAAGAGGGCTTGCCTCCGGGATGCGTTTTGCTGGCGCCTGGATCAAATTACCTTGTAGCGTTGGTGATGAGTACCTTTTCGCGGATGAGCAAAGGCAAGGTGGTAGTCGCCCGCCCATCATTTGCGCTTTACGAATCCCATGCCGCGTACGATGGAATCCCGGTCACTCCTTGGCTGCTCGATGAAAACATGCAGTACAATCCTGCCGCGCTGCCGGAACTGACGTCTGGTTCCATGGTGGTGTTTGCGTCCCCCAACAATCCAGTAGGAAACGTCCTGCCCTTTGCGACACTGGAAAAACTTCTGGCCGCGAATCCCCAGGTGCTGTTCGTCGCTGACGAGGCATATCTGGAGTATGCCCGCGAGCCGTATACACCGCTCCTGCAAAAGTACGCCAATCTCGTATTGATCCGCACCTTTTCAAAAACCCTTGGTGCCGCCGGGGTCAGGCTTGGCTACCTGATCGCCGCCCCCATGATCACCACACAACTCAGAAAATTGCGTCTGCCCTACATGGTCAACCAGTTCGGCCTCGTGGCCGCGCGCATGGTTCTTGAGGACCAGGAGACAAGAACCCATTTCAAGGAAGTCGTCCGTAAAGGCATCGTCGAGAGAGACCGGATTTACTCTAACCTGGCAAACATGGCCGGGCGGTCCGGATTTCGGGTCTTCCCTTCAGAAGCCAATTTCCTGCTCATGAAGTGGCCTGACAAGGCTGCTTGTGACCGCATATACCGCCACCTGTTAACCCGCGGGATTTTAGTCCGCGACGTTTCCAGGGCACCTGGCCTTGCCGGGTGCCTGCGGGTAAGCATTGGAACCGAAGGTGAAAACGACCTTTTTTTGGCAGCCATGAAAGACGCATAAGGTGTAAAAAGCTCGGGTTATCTGAACCGGCGCTAAATGAATTTTCGTCAGAGCCGATTGACCTTGTGGTGCGAACAAAACCGCACCCCTTGCAGGCGGGATGGTCATGGCAAACGACTTCGATTTCTCAAAGCTTTTCTCGATCCCGATCCCACCCCGGCAAGACCCGGCCCAGCCTGTCATCATCGTTGACGACCAGACCGACATCCGCCTGATCATCAGTCACCACCTGACAAAGCTTTCTTTTGCTAAAGTCCTGCAGGCCTCAGACGCCTATGATGCCGTTGCTCTGCTCCAGGCAAACCCAAATTGCTCGATGATCTTGTGTGACGCCGAGATGCCTGGAATGACCGCCATCGACCTGCTGACTGAAATGAAAGAACGCATGGACCTTCCTCGGGTACCGTTTTGCATGATGCTCGACAACCCGAGCAAAGAGAAACTGATGCAAGCAGTCGAGCATGGCGTCGATGAGATCCTGGCCAAGCCGTTCACGTTCCAGGATCTCACAATCAAGATGACCTCGTGCTTCCAAAAATTCCACAACCCGAAAAATCCCGAGAAAGTCTACGAGCTGGCAAAGGCACGTCTGAAGGCAAAGCAGTATGATGACGCGATGACAGTTTACGAGGCGCTACGCGACGCATCACCGAAAGCCGTGCGGCCGTTGCTCGGCAAGGCGAGGATCGCCATGCTGCAAGGCAAGCTCGAAGATGCGCTGAAGCTGGTGGAAGAAGGCATCGCCATCAACGGCCAGTTCGTCCCGGCGTGGACGCTGAAGGCCGAACTGGAACTCGCACGGAAAGACATGTTGAACGCCGTGGAGAGCTACAAGAAGGCAATCCGCTTGTCACCATTGAACCCGATCCGCTACAAGGCCGCAGCTGACATGCTGTTCCGCCTCCAGCGCTATGCAGAAGCCGTGGAAATCCTGGAAATCGCCTATCAGAACAAGGTCGAATTTCGCGAATTGAACCACTACCTCTCGCAGGCTTATTTCATGGTCAAGGAGTATCCAAAGGCCTTGAAATTCATCAAGACAGCCGTGATCTCGGATCCCGACAACATCAGCTACCTGAACCAGCTGGGGGTATGCCTCAAGGAGACGAGCCAGTGGGAGGAAGCTGCAAAGATCTACAACCAGATCATCAAGCTGGATCCTGAAAACCGAACTGCGCTCTACAACAAATCAATCTTGCTCTTCAACAAGGGCAACAAGGAAGAAGCCATAAAGCTGCTCGATCGCGTGGTCAAAAAGCATCCCGACTTTGCCCAGGCTTCGGCAAAGCTCAAGGAATACCAGCAGTCCCTGCAAAAACCGGCCTGACAAAAATCACTTGGTCAGGCCAATTTCCCGCAAGCGCTGGGCAAGGTAATCACCCGCCGTAATTTCGGGATAAAGTTTTTTGCCGCCCTGGCGCTTGACACAGCCAGGCAGCGGATTCAAAGAAGCCTCCCCCCGCGGGTGGACGAAGAAAGGCATGGAGAACCGGCGGTCGCGGCTGTTGTCCGGGTTTACCACACGGTGTGTCGTGCTCTTCAGTACGCCGTTCGTCATGTTCTGGATCATGTCACCTGAATCAACGATGATTTGTCCGCGCAGGGCATGCACTGGACGCCACGTACCATCACGCTGCAACAACTCCAGACCGCCGGCGGTTGCCTCACACAAAAGCGTAATCAAATTGATGTCTTCATGGGCCGCAGCGCGAACGCTGGCGGGATCAACACCTGGCGCAACCGGCGGGTAATGGATCACGCGCAAAATCGTGTCTCCATCTTCAGCAATGCTGGTGAAACGGTCTTTCGGCTCGTCCAGGTATTCCGCGCAGGCCTCAAGAATGCTGAATGAACAGCGATCCATCGCGGAATAAAGATCGAGCATGATGCGTTTGAATTCAGGTAATTCTGCAGGCCAGAGGTTTGAAAGGCGTGCGTCTGCCGTCGTTGCAGGACGCTGCCACTGCTCACGGCCAACATGCCAGAATTCCTTGAGATCGGGGGCCTTTGAGTCCTTTGCGTGCTCCCGGCCAAAACTGGTGAATCCCCTTTGACCGTGCCAATCCAGGCGTTCGTAGGACTTTTTGGTCGCCTCAGGAAGTTCAAAAAACTGCTGGGTCAGTCCGTATGCGCGATCGATCAGACCGGCATCAACGCCGTGATTTTCCAAGGCAAAAAACCCGATGTCCTGAAGGGCTGACCCGACGGTATCAATGAATTTCCTGCGCCGTGCAGGGTCGGCGGATAGATAGTCCTGCAAATTCGCTACCGGGATCGATTGCCGGGTCTGGTGATTCATTTGTAGGCCCTCCTTGTGCCCTATCTCGTTAGAAAATTATTGGCCGCAACGCAAGCTGCCATTACCAATAATTTCCGGTACCAGGGCCGGCAAAACGGCCTGCATGACCTGGCATTGGCCTGCGCCAAGCTGCCCGGCCGGGTACCCAGTGGACGCGCGGGATTCCGCCATGACAGCGAATGCCTCGCGCACGAAACTGCCCAGAGTTACCGGACTATTGGCACGAATCTGGTTGCCCATTCGGCTTGCCCAACGGATCAGCATGTCCCCCTTGAGAATCGATTTCTGGCCATCGGAAGCGAAGTTAGCGCGGTTGGCAATATCGGCCACCGTCGAATCAAATGCAGCATTGATACCATGGGCCAGGATCGCTCCGATGGTGTGAATACCCTGAAAATCCGGTGCGGAGCAGCTCTCTGCGCCATCCATTTCATTGCGGGAAAGAAAAATGCCCTGGACACGTTCATCATAGACCTTGCGTTGGCCATCGCCGAATAGAGGGCTCTCGACATCGCGGCTGCCGGCAAAACAATCCACACCGCGCAGCTGCCCATTGGCACCGTTGCGCACGTAGCGGGAATAAAGGTCTGCAAAGGCTTCATTCACAGCCCCCCAGTAAAGGTTTGGCCCGACCTGCCGTCCACTGGTCTGAAACGGATTGCCAAGGATGATCCTGATTCCACCGCCGGCATTGGCTGTACCGCCGAAAAGGCCGCCGAAGGCCTGGCTCAGCGAAGAGGCTTGAAATCCAACCCGTGACCAGTCAAACATCGGCGGTATTGGGCTGTCAAAGACAGCCGCGTCACCTGTCAGGGACAGGTTGGTTGCACCGCCGAATGCATAAGAACGCAGGATGTGGTGGCCAAACTCGTGGCCAAGGGCCCAGGGAACCTCCCAGAGGAACAGGTCTTTCCAGAGGCCAGCGTCCGCTGCTTTCTGGCTCTTGGGATAAATCAGGAACGCGGGGCCGTTTCGATAAGCTGGAGCATAGGCAAGATTGTCCGTGACCAGGGAGATCCGGGTCTCCCTGCCACCGCTGGCGTTGTTGACGGCAAAAGCGCGTTCAACCCGCGGCAAAACCACGAGTTCCGTGGTTGGAAGGTTGTTGCGACGGGACGGCAGCGAATTATGGAATTCGTAAGCCGTGTTCAAAGTATAGAGCCCCATAAGGGCGACGGTTTCATGGGAAGTCCTGGGGAACAAAGCACGCTCACGACAAATGCGCAGGGGTTTTGGTTCGTCAATGACCTTGTATTCCGACGGGCAATTGATTGAGGAACCAGACAGCTCACAGTCGGCGCGTTCACGAAGGCCATATGTCGTGCGGGTAATGTGCCTGGATGCCAGCACAGGTGCAGAAGTAACCGAGGTCAGCGGCACCCTGCGTTCTTCAATCTTGCCATCGGACCATTCAAAGACCCCTGCCTCGACAACGGCGTTGGCCCCCGTAATAGCGCCCTGACAAGCGGCATCATCGAATCCGTTGACATCGGAACCATCAGGGTTGCGGGCTGTCTCAGATGTATCCACCGGACTGTAAGGAGGTTTGTCGTCCGCGCCGGTTCCACCGCACGCTGACAAAAAGACAGGAACTATGAGAGTACCAACCGTAAAACGCCTGGAAGACAACAACCGCATAAGCAACAACCCCAACAACAGCAGCAACATCAACAACAGCGAACAGCAACTAAAAACAAGAACCCGATGGCAGGCTTAGCCCGCCCGGGGCGTCCTGAAATCCGAGGCAACCAGAACATCTCCGACCTGACGGGGGCGGAACATGAGGCGACTGCCGACACCGACATTTAACAACCCGGCGCGGACAAGGTCGTATGGGAAAAACAAGAATGAACGCTTCCCCTCGCGACCATCGTCAACCACCAGTGACCCCATGCGATCGGGATCAAAAAAGGTAACGACGCCCTCTGTTTCAAAAACATCTTCGGAACGGTCAATGACCAGCGGTCCGGTGCTTCCCGGAATCGCTGCAGCATCAAGGGCGGCACGAACCACTTTGGCTTTGGGATCGTCTTCACGAAGCATGATCACAAGCATGTGGCGCGCACGGGTCGCTGCGACGTACATCATGCTTGACATGATCGGATTGGAGAGTTCCATCTTGTGTTCAGAGAAATTCACCAGCACGGCGACCTTTGTTTCCAGCCCCTTGAAACCGGCAACCGTGGCAATGACGGTTCCTCCCTTGGAAGGATTGCCGTCAACGATTCCTGCCTGGGGCACATGAAGCCCCGGCAACATAGATCCCGACGCCCGGGGATTACGCGCGGAAACAAGGGCCACTTCGTCTGGACGGACACCTTCGCGATCAATCAGGTCCTGCAGCGTTGCGGCCAACTTGACCCTTGCATCCGCCTCGTCCTTGTAAGTCACCAGCCTGGGCATGAAACCAGAACGTGAACTGTGGCTCCTCAGCACCTGAGAACCAGTCCGGAATGCACGTGCAAAAGTGGAAATCTCCCGCGTCGTACGATAGTTATGCACGAGGGGAAAGTACGGTGCTGCAACAGGCAGCACCTGCTCTGGAACAAACTGCTTTTCGCCGCCACCCGAACCAAAAACGCCCTGGCTCCGATCGAAAAACAAGTAGAAGCGCGAGGCCGGTCCGGCCAGGAGCGACTCGATCGGTTCCCACCAGAATGGTTGGACATCCTGAGCTTCATCGCAAAGAATGACGTCATAGCGACGCGGATCGCTCGCTATGGAAAACTTGAGTTTTTCGGGACCTTCAAACTGCAACCAATCCTCAAGCTTGCCGGCATAGCCGGCCGGGACGCGCAACAACTCGACACCAAAGCTGGATGCCAGCTCGCTATAAGTCATGACATCCACACCTTTACCAGCATCGGCCCGCAGCTTCTCGTTCAACTGCGGATTCGATGATGCAAGCAGAACCCGGGCGCCTTCATCACGGAACTTGCGAGCCAGCATGGCCGCCAGCATGGTCTTGCCGGTGCCAGCTTCTCCTTCGATACCAAGCCGCGACGCACTCGTAACAGGCGTCACCAGGGATTCCTGGATAGACTCAATATCACCCATGCGCAGATCATGATGATCAATGTACTGGCGCAGGAAATTGCGGCTTTCAAAGTGGCTCCCCTTGACCAGGCGATCAAGTAGCCTTGCATCAGGAGCGGAAAATTTCAGGTATCGTTCTGGATGGGAGCGTTTTGCAATTTCAAACAAAGTAGATTCAAGATTCTCCAGGCGGTTACGCCCGATCACGAGATCCCGTTCAAGGCCAGCGGCGACCGGCAACTCACTTTCGTCCACCGTGGGCAGGCATACCGCGTGGCATACCGGCAGACGATGTCCTTCTTTTTTCAAGAATCGGTAAAAGCGGTTCTTCCACACCAATGCCTGCTGGAAAGGGTCCTGGATCTTGAAACGCTCTCCCTGGCGATTGATCGAGTAAAAAGCGCCGTCCTGGATCTGGATACGGCCGCCCTTCACTTCGATTACAATAAATCCCGTCGCCGGGTGGAAAAAGACAAAATCGATTTCACTCTCCCGCAAGCCCTCACCAGGTTCGAAGGCGGAAATCACGCAGGAATAATAGACCCGCCAGCCGGGACCCAGACGGGTGGCTGCGGCGCGGTACAACAACTCCTCGGCACCGCTCGGAAACACCACTCGATGCGACCTTGCGTCGGGGACCAGGGTGATTCCAGGACGGGAACGTGACTTCATGGCTGCGTGGCGGTTGCTCATGGGGGTCGTTTCACTCCCTGCCAAAAATCTGGGTTGCGTAATAGGCTCCGCGGGAAGTCTTCACGACCCCGACGCCCAGCATGGGATAGTTTCCAAGCATGTTCCGGCGATGGCCTGCACTGTTCCACCACATGACAGCGAATTCCTGGGCGACTTGATCGACAGAACGCCTTCCGTAACTGAACATGGCGACATTCTCTGCCGACAGGGAAAATGATTGCGCGGCGCCAAATTCACTGGCGAGGGCGGACCGCCTTGCCGAGGGGAATCCGGCATGGCCGATGCCACCCCTGCTGGCCATTGACTGCGACCAGTCACGGGCGGCGAACGATATCTTTGGCGCCAGGGTCAAGGCTGGAAGTCCGGACCTGGCACGGTACTGGTTGGTCAGCTCAAGGATCTTCTTTTCGATCGCACAAATTTCTGTATCAGCCTTGTAGCAATCACCTTGTTGAGGGACCGCTGGGGAGTTGTTTGTGCCGCGCGGGATGGCAATGGAATCACGTGAGTCAGGTAGCTGTTGTCGATTAGGCGTATTTTGGGGCCTGTAATCCGGCGTGTTGTAGGTGCCTTGACCCTGGCTGGTGACGTACCCCGGGTCCGGCGCACCGCGGACAATTTCGGGTTCACCGGCAAGGCAACCGCCCAGTAAAAGCACAGAGGATACGGCGAAAATGACCATTATTTTTTGACAAGACGAAATCCGTGACCGCTGCATGCAACACCACTCCGGCGACAACTTGAATCCAGTTCAGAAGACGTGCTCAACGCCAAAGGACCGGACTGCAAAAAGTGCGACAAGTCATAGCTTCAAAAAAACTTCGTGTTTACAGTGGGTTGCCCGCGCGGCGGGAGCTAAAAAGATAATCTGTTCAACAGTTTGCGGAAATTTCGTCGAAAATTTAGACAAAAAAACGCGGCCATCTTGCGATGCGCCGCGGGATTTTCTGACACCATCTGCGGATCAGGTGAAGTATTTCTTCGCCATTTCCTCGAGGGTAACCTGACGGATCTTGCGGGCATTGCCGGCCTGTCCAAATGCAATCATGCGGTCTTCACAGACTTTCTGCATGGCGGTGCGGGCTGGCTTCAGGTACGCGCGCGGATCGAATTCGTGGGGAGCTTCGACAAAAACCTTGCGGATTGCCGCAGTGATGGCCAGGCGATTGTCGGTGTCGACGTTGATCTTACGGACACCATGGCGGATGCCTTCCTGGATTTCGGCCACCGGGACACCCCATGTTTGCTTGATCTGGCCACCGTACTTGTTGACCATGTCCTGGAGTTCCTGGGGAACCGATGAAGATCCATGCATCACAAGGTGGGTGTTGGGCAGGCGCTTGTGGATCTCAGCGACGCGGTTCATCGCCAGGATCTTTCCGTCCGGTTTCCGGGTGAATTTGTACGCGCCATGGCTGGTACCGATGGCGATGGCGAGGGCGTCCACTTTAGTGCGACGAACGAAGTCCTCGGCCTGAGCGGGATCTGTAAGAAGCATCTCCTTGGAAAGCGTGCCTTCGAAGCCGTGTCCGTCTTCCTTGTCCCCCTGCCCGGTCTCAAGCGAGCCGAGGCAACCCAGTTCACCCTCCACAGAAACGCCGAATGCGTGTGCGACATCGCAGACCTTGCGGGTCACATCGACGTTATAATCATAGTCCGCCGGCGTCTTTGCATCTTCCTTGAGCGAACCATCCATCATCACCGATGTGAACCCTTGTTTGATCGCTGAATAGCAAGTCATGGGGCTGTTGCCGTGATCTTGGTGCATCACCATCGGGATCTCAGGGTAGAGTTCTGCGGCCGCCAGAATGAGATGCCTCAGAAAGGCGTCTTGAGAGTAGGAGCGAGCGCCACGAGAAGCCTGAATGATGACGGGACTGTCCGTCACACGAGCTGCCTCCATGATGGACTGGATCTGCTCCATGTTGTTTACGTTGAATGCGGCCACGCCGTAGTTGTGCTCAGCTGCGTGGTCAAGAAGAGTGCGAAGAGGGATCAGTGCCATGTGATTGAACTCCAGGGACGGGGGTCTGTTTTAACCGCACACGGTCCCTGAAGTTATGTCAGTTGTTGCAGGACTGCAAGGCTGTCCCACCTGTGTATTCCAGGTTGTAAAGGCTTTTTGACTGGTCGATCTGCCACTCATCCGTGTTGCCAGTGCATCCGGGGAAAACCCGACGTGTCGTGGACCCGCCCGCATCCATTTCCGATGCCGTTGCCGTAAAACGATTTTGGTCCCCTTTGGAGGAATAAACGTAACGAACTTTCTTGCAGTCAGTCACACGGAAGCCGATGTCATTGGTTGTGTTGCAGGAATTTACGTCAGCCCATGCACCGGCCCCGATGCCTCCACAATTTTTGGCGGTTCCGCCGGCAGAGGGTGTCGTCGTGCCAAGAGTCAGGCACTCGAAATCGGAAAAGGAATCGTTATCGCCGCCGTAGGATACTTGAAGGGTGTATATGTGAGCTAGATTGGACCTCGCTTCTGCTTGCCGGGATTTTGACTGAAACTGCTGAAAACGCGGGATGGCAAGAGCTGCCAGGATGCCAATGATCGCTACGACAATCATGAGCTCGACCAGGCTGAAGGCTCTCGTGAATTGCAGCCGTAATTTCTTACGGTCCGCAAGACGATCGCCACGAGAGGGCGGTTCGTTGTACCTTTCGCAAGTTACCTTCAGGTTATCGATGCGCCTCAGGTTCGAGCAGGTCTCAGCCTGACCGCCCACGTCAAGTCGTTGCAGCAGGGACTTGAATGGATTCAAAAAGGTTTTCATGGCTATTCTCCGCTTCACTAACAGTAGCGGGACACTTTTTATTAATATTAGGACTATTTAAAGAAAAAGCCTATAGACCCAAAAATATTCATTTTTTCGCGACAAAATAGCCTGTCGGGGCGCTAAACTGGGCCCCCTGCATCCCCAAAGCCAGATGGCGAAACGGTAGAAAGCCACACTTGGCTTCCGAAGGGCCAATCACCCGGAAAAAATCGGAAACCTGCAGTAAGTTCTCGAATCTACACTGAAATCATCCAAATGAAACCCGGCTGCAAGACGCTCTCTCTTCCACTGGGAGGCACCCCAAAGCTGCTCAAAACGGTCTACCCATCCGCCAACCATGGCGGCATCGATCTTCAGGCCGGCGGGCATCGAGCCAGTCAAGGCTGGAGCAGCCCGCAGAACTGCGTCAACCGTCGCCGGGACGGAAAGCCGGTCCCGAAGCCGGCAGCCCTCGATCAACGCGAGCACCGCGTAAGGCATCAGATCTGCTTCGTCCGTCTGGTGCGCTGCTGAAGGACGCAACTCAGCAGTGGGCGGGCGCATTAAGACGGCTTTAAGGGACTGCCAGGGCGGCCCTCCAGGAGTCGTGTGGAGCGAGGCCCACTTCGCCCAGCCAAGAAGGAAGGCCTTATCAATACCCGCCAGAGGTGCAAGCCCACCCGCGGAATCACCATCCATGGTTGTGTAGCCGGTTGCTGCCTCGGAACGGTTAGCCGTGGTCAAGAGCAGGCGCCCTTCGATGTTTGCCAGCAACCAGACCATCGGAGCGCGCGCCCGCGACTGAATGTTTTGCAGCGCAAGGTCATCTGTTGACCAGTCCAGCTTGCGTCCGGAGATGCGGACGGCCTCGCCAAGGTAAAAATCAACGGCTGGCTGGACATCCACTTCAACAAAGCGGGCGCCGGTCTCGCGCGCCACAATACGCGCAGCCTCATGGGTTTCCGTCGATGACTGGGCTGTCGCTTGCCATACGCAAAGAAGCAATTGCTCGATCGAATCATCGTCCAAACCAGCGCGCTTGCAAAAAGCCTCACGGCCCAACGCTGCAATTGCCATGCGGCGCATCTCGGCAACCAACACTGCACAAACCGCGGAGTCGCACCCACCTGATAGGGACAACGCGAAACCCTTGGCTCTTGATTTCCGCAGATAGTCGAACAAACCCAATACTTCGGCCAGAAGAAACTCTTCTTCCCTGGACCAATCCTGCCGAGGACTCAACGACGGCAAAGTCGAAGCATTGATGGATGGAACCAAAGGGAAATCATGGATCTTGACGACGTGTAGCGCCGGTGGCTGGGAAAACCCATCAATACCAGGTGCCTGACCGGAGAAAGCCCCTTTGCGAACCTTGCTGCTCCGGACGATGTCCACGTTGGCGTCGATGGCGACAAGATCGTGATCCGTGAAAGTGAAGCGACGACCGCGAGCAATCATCTTGCCATCGCAAGCAATCAAGGCACCGCCGTCGTATATTACCCGGCCAGCTTCCAAGCCCACCAGGTTCGAATAAACATAGTACACGCCAAACGAGCGGCTATTATTGGCAACCAGATGCTCACGGGTCTCGTATTTACCGAGCGAGAAGTGGGACGCGCTCGGGTTGAGGACAAGGTCAGCAAACCCAGCTGCGGAAGCGGCCGCCGGGATAGCACCCCATGCCTCCTCACAAATTTCAAGCGCAATACGGATCCCCTGACAATCGTAAACCAGGTCACCCACCGGAATTTTGCGACCTGCCACCTCGAGTTCAACCTTCTTGCCATCAGTCCAAGGAGCAAACCAGCGTGGCTCGTAGTGAACACCGTCACGCGGCAGGCGACGCTTGGCATTGATGCCTGAAATCTGACCACCGGCAAGTACAGCGACTGCGTTGTAAAGCGCTCCCTGATAAATCAAAGGCAAGCCAACCGTGCAAATCATGCCTGCGGATGCAGGGGCAATTTCGGAAACCAGGATGTCCAGCGCCTTTTCACACAAGTCTGGTCTGAAAAACGCATCCTCGCACCCGTAGCCGGTCAAGCAGAGTTCAGGCAGCACGAGCACCTGAACCCCCGCATCGCGGGCGCTCGCGATGGCGGCAAGAATCCGCGCCACATTACCCTTCAAATCCAAGGGGGTCTGGTTGAGCGACGCCGCGCCAATCCGGATCGTAGTCAATTTGCCTGCGTTTACTGCCTGGGTGGTCAAAAGATTCTCCGGACGTTGGTTCGTAAGGGTCCTGTGTCTTCAGCTGCTTCGCCAACTGCCAACTTGCAGATGCTCGCCCCGCTGGCGTGCCGCGGCTTCAGCTTGCCAAAGCAAAGCCTGCCTCAGGTGTTCGTACCCGACCACTTCTGCCATGTCCATATCCGCAAGAGTCCTGGCGACGCGTAATGCCCGGTCCAGGCCCCGGGAGCTGATGGACCGCACGACATCTGGCAGGTGGGGAATCTGCCGGTCAGAGGCAGCTGAATCGAGCAGACAAGCCAGACCCCGCCCCTCTCCGCCCGAACCCCAGCCGCAGGCGACCTGGATTCGTCCCGGATCCAAACGGGCATTCAAGGTATCCGCCTCGATTCCAAGGTTTGCCCAGCGCGCCCCCGCGAAACTCCGGGCGGCCGCCACCCGGCCAGCAAGGACCGCAGATGAAACCTGAACCCGCTCGGCACCCACTGCGGCATCACCCTGCCGCGCAGTACGGCTGCGAATATCGCCCGCCTCAGGCAGATTGACATGGATATCAATCCGATCCAGCAGCGGGCCGGACAGACGGGCACGGTAGGCGAGCGCCTTGCCTGTCGGGCAGCGACACATGCGGAAACGGCTGCCCGTCCAACCACAGGGGCAATTATTGCAGGCCGCCACGAGCACCGCATTTGCGGGCCAGACAACCCTTCCCCCGACACGCGCAACATGAACTTCTCCGCTTTCCAGCGGCTCGCGCAATGCCTCCAGCAGGTCCCTCCGGAACTCGGGCAATTCGTCAAGAAACAGTATGCCACCATGGGCCAAGGATATCTCTCCGGGTTGGCGGTTGGAACCCATGACGGCAGCCATGCTGGCTCCGTGATGGGGGGAGCGAAACGGCACAGCCCCGGCGCGCAAGCCATCCAGATGACTGCCAGCAAGACTATGCAATTGCATGCATCGTAGACGTGGACGGCCATCCAAAACCGGCATGATGCCGGGCAGGCGCTGGGCGAACATTGTCTTGCCCGAGCCCGGCGTGCCGCGCATCAAAAGGTTGTGCCCGCCGGCTGCGACTGCGACCGCAACCTTGACCATCTCGGGAGGGAGCATCATCGCAGAAAAATCAGGAAGATTAGACGCTTTGAGCGCTTGTGAAGCAGTTGCAGCGGAGAGCGGTTGCAGCGTTCCATCGTCACCACGAAGCCAGGACAAGACGGCCTCCAGGTCGCGCCCACCAAGAACTTCGAGCGGCGACAGGTCAACCCCCGCAAGCTCAGGCAGGCTATCGCTGCTGACCACAAAAACCTTGGCTCCGCCCCATGCCGCGGCCAGAGCAAAAGCAACGATTCCCTGCACCGGGCGCAATTCTCCACCAAGTCCCACTTCAGCGGCAAAAACGACCGGCCCGGAGCGGCCACGGGGTCCCGTGGAAGACGCGCTGGACCGGGTCGGGTCGACCCCCGTGCTTGCCAGCGCCAGCCCCACAGCCATCGGCAGGTCCATCTGCGCTCCGTCGATCTTCACGTCAGCCGGTGAAAAACCCATGACCAGCCTTTGCGGCGCGAGCTTGACGCCGATTCTCTCAAGCGCTGCCCGGGCCCTCTCCTTGCCGCTACGGCAAGTTTCGCCCAGATTGCCGAGCACTTGCAGCCCCGCAAAACCGCTCATGTAAGCTGTCTGTATGTCGACCAGATTTACGGTGCCGCCGTCGCTGACGACCCCCTTGATGTTCCTGGTCAGGTTTTCATGCATGATTGCCGCCTGGTTCGTGTCGCTCATGACTCCCCTCCCGCGCCGTAAACTCAACGAAAATCATGAACTCCGGGAAGTTCCATCTGGTGGGATCGGCTGACTCATGACATTCTCTAACCCTTGACTTTGGTTGAGTGTGTCGACCCTTATGGCGACCCTCAAGTCGACGCAAAATGTTACGCCTGAAAGTCTCCGGAGCGCCGTCCCATGACCGATCGTGGAACCACCCCTTCGACCAGCACTGCCCATCTTGCTCCATCCTTCCGCCTTGACCGGGGCAGGCTTGGCATCGCGGAACAGGTCGCCGCCGCACTGGCGAAGCTGTCCGGAACCGGGGAAGGGTTGCCCGCTCCTGGTGAGATCGCGCAATGGATGGAACGCCCACCCGAGGCCCACCTTGGCGACTACGCGCTGCCGTGCTTCCGTTTCGTCAAATCGTTGAAGAAAAAACCAGACGAAATCGCTTCCGCACTGGCAAGTGCCCTGGCGTCGCAAGGCGGAACCCCAGACACCAGGGAAACCTGGGTTGAGTCCGCAACACCAGCCGGCCCCTTCCTGAACATCACCGTCAACCAGAACGCCCTGCTCTCCTGGTTGCTGCCCAGCGCGGCAACCGGCTCACTGTTCCGCGGCATGCGTGAAAGTCCAGAAGCTGCCGCCACCCGCGTGATGATTGAGTACTCCCAACCGAACACACACAAAGAATTCCACGTCGGCCATGTCCGAAACGTCTGCCTCGGCAGTTCCCTGGTCAACCTGTTCCGCCACTGCGGATATCCAGTGGTTGCCGCAAATTACATTGGCGACGAAGGCACCCACATCGCAAAGTGCCTGTGGCATATCAAATCAACGGGCGCTACCCCGCCTGCGACCAAACGCGGCGAGTGGCTTGGCGACATGTACGCAGCCGCAACGCACGCGCTGGACGCTGCGGAAGGTCAGCTGAAAGCTGGTTACGAACAGGAAATTTCTGCGATCCTTCGCAGCATCGAATCAAAATCCGGCCCGGATTACGAACTCTGGAAAGAGAGCCGTCAGTGGTCCCTTGATGATTTCGACTCAGTCTACGACTGGTTCCACGTCAAGTTTGACCGCGTCTTCTTCGAAAGCGAAGTATCCACAGAGAGCCAGGAAATCGTCGAGGAGTTCCTCGCGAAAGGCGCCTTTGTCGAATCCGACGGCGCCATCGGCGCTGACCTCAAGCCGTTCAAGCTGGGGTTCATGATTGTTCGCAAACGCGACGGAAACACCCTCTACGCCACCAAGGATCTGGCTCTCGCGCGGCGCAAATTCGACGAATTCAAAATTGACCGGTCGGTGTACGTCGTCGCCAGCGAACAAAACCACCACTTCAAACAAGTGTTCAAAACGCTCGAATTGATGGGATTCCCTCAAGCGAAACGTTGCTTCCATTTAAGCTACGGTATGGTCGTCCTGCCGGAAGGCAAGATGTCGTCGCGCGCCGGCAACACAGTGACGTTCAAAATGCTGCGAGAACAAATGACCGCAGCCCTCAACCAGATCCTGGACAAATACAGCGGTGAGTGGACCGCGGCTGAGATCGGCGAAACGGCGCGCAAGCTCTGCGAAGGGGCGATCAAGTACGGAATGCTGTGCTCGGATCCGGTCAAAGACGTGGTCTTCGACATGGATAACTGGCTCAGCTTTGAGGGCAATACGGGTCCCTACCTGATGTACAGCTATACGCGCACGCGCTCGATCCTGCGCAAAGCTGCGGAATCGGGAACGTCCTTTGATGCAGGGCAACTTTCCCACAGTGACGCCTGGAAGTCCGCGCTGGCCAGCGCAGGCACCACGCAGTCGGAACGCGAGCTTGCGCGATGGATACAGGACTTCAATCACGCCACGCACTTCGCCTGCGAAAATTACCGGCCTAGCACACTCGCGAACCACTTGTTTTACCTGTGCAAGGCGTTCAACCGTTTCTACACGGACGTGCCAGTGCTCAAGTCGACAGATCCTGCGCTGCGCGCCGGCAGACTTGCCATGGTGGCGGCATTTGGTGAAACATTGAAAGAGGGGCTGGCGCTGCTCGGCATCACGCCGCCCGACCGCATGTAGGACCTGCAAAGAGTCCCGAAGATTTGCCGGAAAAGGGAAGTTCCGTTGATGATGCTTCGCAAGTCGCTCCAAACCACGCTGGCAGGCACTGTGCTGGTGATGGCCTCGCCGGGCACGGCCCAGCCACCGGAAAGCCAGTTCGGGTTTGGTGGCACCGCGGGACCTCGCACCAGGAATGAGGGCAATAACCTGCCGGCAACCGGACCGGCCATGCGCAATGTCGCCCGACCGCGTTTTTCTCCCGGCGGGCCAGCTTTGCAAAAAGCTGATCCCAGTGATTTTTCGATCATGTTCAGCGGCGCAATTCCTGACCTTTGGTCGGCCACTTTGCATTGGCGGATCAGTGAGAGGTTTGCGCTCGAATTCCGGGGATCTCCCGAAACAAAATTGAACCTTCGCATCGAGATGCCAGCCGACTTGATCAGCACCAAGAAGAACGTTGGTGTCGCCAACCCACCCTACACAATCAACGGTAAGGCGGGCAGCGGCCCTGGGGGCGGCATTGGCGCCGTCTTCTACCCATACCTGTCCGGCCGGGACGGCGGTGGATGGTTTGTTGGTGCCGGTATCGAGCATCGCCGTCTCACCCTGACAGGCTCAACACGCTCCCCGGTGCTGATCTGTTCCCTGATCGAAGCACAAAAGGACCCGCCCTGCGGAAATCTTGACGCCGCGCTGGTGACCCGGACGGAACTGGAATTAAAAGCCGCCCTTGAAACCGCTGGCACGGCATGGCGTGCCTGGACGGGATGGCGCTGGAACTTCGGTGCGTCCGGCAGCGGCGGATTTGCTGGCCGAGGCGGAACCACGTTCCTGCGCCGAACCTTTGCCGAGATTGCACTTGGGGGCGAACAGGTCATCAAACCCCGGCGCAAGACGAGCGTCGAAATGCGCCTTGCGACCCCCGGCCTGGACGACCCGGACACCGACAGCGCCCTGGGGCTGCTCAAGGACCAAAACACCGACAAAGCCGAGGAAAAACTGGCAAACGTGCTCAACCAGTACGACTCTAAGGTGACCCCCGTGGCCTGGCTGGGAGCTGGGTTCTGGCTGTAGCTGGGAAATGTCCCGCTTGCCTGATCCGCCTGACGGAAATCATTGATAATTATAGATTTTATTAGAAAATTTATAAAAAATAGCTAAACTGCGACAAGTCTGGTGGATGGTCAAAGTAAATTGACCTGCATCCAAACCACCGAATCGCAGGAGTAGCTTTGTGATGATGAGTCTTGGAGCTGACCAAACAGGGTTTCTCGCCAAAAACTGGAATCAGGCGACGCCGACAACCTTTCGCTCGTCCCCATGGATCGATCGGCTGAACGAGCTCCTGCGCGAAGAACTGGCAGCCACGGAAATCTACCGCACGCTCACTGGTCCCGGAAGCAACAGCCTTATGTCCTTCGCATCGGGCTTCACTGATGAACACTTTCAGGCGGCCCGACAACTGGCGATGCTGGTCATCGCCCAGCGAGGAGTTCCCGCAGACAGACCGGCCACGGTCATGGCTGGTTTCAACAAGGCGATGTTACAGATTTGCGCTCTGATGCCTGGTGACATTAACCACCGATTCAGCTGCACCCGGCTAGCTGCCTTGGAAAAATACTTCTGCACGACTTATGCGGCAATGGCTGCGAACGCACCTGCGGCCGATGTTGTCATATTCGACCAGCTGGGGACCCGCGCAGCAGATCGCTCGCTTTTGCTGCGTCAACCCCTGTCGCGCTCCAACTTGTGAAGTACCGCCCCGGATTCGTCGACGAAAGTCACGACCATGCGCGACGGCGTAAATTCCAGTGCCAGGAAACCATAAACCTGTTTCAGGAACATTGAGTCAGGACGGTCGTCCTTGACGCGGCCGATGTCACCGCCACCCGTTCCTGCGACAACGAAGTCTGTTGCACATTCCGGGACGCGCAGGTGTTCCATCTGATGGGAATGGCCGGACAGATAGAGGTCGGCAATCTGGCAGACCCTTGGCCGCAGGGTGTACTTGAAAAAAGTGCCGTCGTAACTGCGACCGTGCGACGAAGAACTGATCATCGGGTGATGCCCGATAATAATCCGCCAGGCGCCGGCCGGCGGAGAAGCCAGTCTTGAATTCATGAAATCAACGACACAATTTTTCGGCGATCCGCACCAGTCAACCCGGTTGGTGTCGATGGCTACCAGCCGGGCGAGGGGCCCGAAATCAACAGAATAAAATCGTGCTGGCATGCGCCAACGGGGCTGCACCGCCGAGTAATCGATCTGTGCCTGAGGCGAAAGGCGGTAATCGTGATTCCCGAGCACTGGATAGACCGGAAGCCTTGACAGGCAGGGGGAACCGTAAGGCACCTCGAACTTTGATTGCCACTGCGGGTCCATCACGGACTCGACACCGGAACTGTAAAAATTGTCGCCAAGCAGCAGGATTCCATCAGGCAGGTTTGCCCCCTGGGCCTTGCACCATTTTTCCATCGCTGCGGCGACTTGCAGCTGAGCCTGTTCACCTGTTCCAGTGTCACCCAAGGCAAGCAAACGCAACGGACGGCCTTCCGGACTGACCGGGAAAGACATTTCGCGGCCACCGGATACTGCCCTTGGCACCGAAAGCCACAGCCAGAGGACGCCGCCGCCCAGCCCACACAGGGCAATCCCTGCAAGAAGCACCAAAGCGGATTTGGCAATTCTGAAAAAAACGAGCTGTCGCATCATCCATCACACCCCGCAGCAATCGCCGGTTTGCTATAATGATAGCATCACCAGGAATTGAACATGCCTGCCCAGCAAACAATCAACATCATCGGTCGCCTGACCTTGCGTCAAGTAGAGGGCTTTGGCAGCTTTGTCCTGTTCATCTCGCGCAGCATGCGCCAGTTTGCTTCGAAGGATCTACGCCGGACTCTCGTCTTCCGCCAGCTTGAATTCATTGGCAACCGCTCAGTCGGCATTATCCTCCTGGCAGGGACGATGGTGGGTGCCGTTTTCGGCCTACAGTTCGGAGAAATTTTCCGGATCTTTGGTGCGGAAAGCATGATTGGTGCGGCGGCAGGATTCGCCTTGTCGAAGGAGCTTGCCCCGGTAGTGGGGTCGTTCCTCGTCACGGCAAGGGCCGGGTCCGCCATGGCAGCAGAGATCGGAACGATGCGTGTCAATGAGCAGATCGACGCCATGCGTGTGATGGCAGTCGATCCACTGAACTACCTCGTTGCCCCGCGAATGCTGGGATCGATGCTGATGATGCCATTACTGACTATTTTGTTCATCCTGGCCGGTGTCACGAGCGCATTCCTGATTGGAGTCGGCATGTACAACGTCGACGTCGGCATTTTCTTCGAGAAGATTCGTTTTATTGTCGCGCCGCGACACATCGTGCAGGGCATGGAAAAAGCTGTTGTCTTCGGCATGATCTTCTCGGCCACAGGGTGTTTCAAGGGATTCCATGCAGGTGGCGGGGCTAAAGGCGTTGGACGGGCAACCACCGACGCAGTGGTCATCTCGCTGGTGACCATCCTCGTCACCGACTTTTTCATAAGCTACATGCAATTCGAAAAAACCATGTAAAAAAGGAGCGTCCAGGATGGCCGCCAGGGAAACGCCGAAGCCGCGCAAGCTGACCGACGATGAAATTGACCGCCTTGCCCTCGAATACCATCAGCGCGAACCGGCGGGAAAAATCTACACGGGTCTTGCCAAGCCAGCCGGAACCCAGGAGGACCTGACACTTGCCTACTCGCCGGGGGTCGCGGCTCCATGCCTTGAAATCGCCAAGACCGAAGATGATTCCTTCCGGTATACCGGCAGGGGTAACCTTGTGGGAGTCATTTCAAACGGTACCGCCGTCCTTGGTCTGGGCGATATCGGGGCGCATGCATCCAAGCCTGTGATGGAAGGCAAAGCAATGCTGTTCAAGCGCTTTGCCGACATCAACGTATTTGACATCGAGGTGAACGCAAAGGATCCCAAGCAATTCATCGCCGCAGTAAAATCCCTCGAACCAACATTCGGCGGCATAAACCTGGAAGACATCAAAGCCCCGGAATGCTTTGAAATCGAAGAGGCACTGTGTGAGCAGATGAGCATTCCTGTGATGCATGATGATCAGCACGGTACAGCAATCATCGCTTCCGCAGCATTCCTTAACGCATTGACGGTCACCCAGCGTGACATAAAAAACACAAAGATTGTCTTCTCAGGCAGCGGCGCTGCAGCCATCGCAACAGCCAACCTTTTTCTCGCGCTTGGCGTCGACCAGAGAAACCTGGTCATGTGCGACAGCAAAGGCGTCGTCTCGACATCCAGAACAGACTTGAACAAGTACAAAGCGAAGTTCGCACGTGAAACCACCATGAAAACCCTTGAAGACGCCCTAAACGGCGCTGATGTATTTGTCGGTGTTTCCGCTGCAAATGTGCTGTCCCCGGCCATGATCATGAATATGGCGAAAAACCCGGTGATCTTCGCCCTGGCAAATCCGGACCCTGAGATACTGCCGGATGTTGCGCTCAAGGCCAGGCCGGACGCGATCGTCGCGACAGGCCGTAGTGATTATCCAAACCAAGTCAATAACGTCCTGGGCTTCCCGTATATTTTCAGGGGCGCGCTTGACGTACGCGCACGAACGATCAATACCGAGATGAAACTCGCCGCTGTCCGCGCAATTGCCGACCTTGCCAAGGAAGATGTTCCCGATGTGGTTAACCGGGCTTACAAGACCGAGCAAACATGGCAATTTGGTCGCGACTACCTGATCCCGAAACCAGTCGATCCGCGCGTTCTGCTGCGCGTTGCCCCTGCAGTCGCCAAGGCAGCAATCGATAGCGGCGTTGCCCGCGTAAAGCTGGACATGAAGCAATACCGGGAGCGACTGGAATTGATGGGTGGACCATCCAAACGTCTCATGCGCGCGATCCGGAACGATCTGGCAAACCACCGCCAGAAGACCGGCAGGAAAATCCGACTGGTCATGCCCCACGGCCAGGACAAGCGCATCATCCGAGCGGCAACGCAGCTTTTTGACGATGGCGAGATAGAAATCACACTACTCGGTTCACGCAAACACATTGTCCGCACCGCAGGCGAGCTGGGCATCAAAGACTTTGAATCCAAGGTCAACATCATTGACCCGCTGAAGGACGAAGACCACGCTCAGCGGTTCGGTGAGAAGTTATTCGAGATGCGCCAGAGAAAGGGTGTTTCCCATGCCGCCGCCCACCAGCTGGTCCGGAGCCATGACTATTTTGCAGGCATGATGCTGGCGTGCGACGAAGTTGACGGACTTCTTTCTGGACTCGTGGAGAGCTACCAGCGGGCCGCCCGGCCAATTCTGGAAACGATCGGCGCCAAGGAAACGAAATCGCTAATTGGAATCTACCTGATCATGACCCGTTCCAGGATGCTGTTCCTGTCAGACTGCACGATCAACATCGACCCTGACGCCAATGCACTGGCAGAGATTGCGGGAACGACCGCAACATTCGCCGGCAATTACATGACGGAACCGGTGAGGATGGCGATGCTCAGCTTTGCAAGCTTCGGCGCAACTCGGCACGACCATGCCAGCAAAGTTGCGGAGGCAACCAGGATCATCCAGTCGATGCATCCTGGCCTTTGTGTCGATGGCGAAATGCAGGCTGACGTTGCGCTCAACGCCTCGTTGCGCGAACGCGAGTTCCCGTTTTGTAAACTGGATGCAGACGCCAATGTCCTGATTTTTCCTAACCTTGACTCAGCAAATATCGCCTACAAACTGCTGATCAACCTGGCGGACGTCACGCCCGTCGGGCCGATTTTGGCCGGATTGAAGCGCCCAGCCAATATCATGCAGCAAAGCGCAACGGTTGAGGAAATTGTGAATCTCGCCTACATGACGGCCCACCAAGCCGTCACGATGCCGTGACACAAGAACTGACACCTAAAACCCACAGCGGAGAAACCTCGCCAGGTATCCTCCGCAGCGTGGCGTTCACTGCTCTCGCTGCTGGCATCATCCTCCGCTGCTGGTACATTGTCTGGGGCCATCCCCTCGGAAATTACATCTATTCCGACATGGCCATGCATGCCGACAAGATCAAAAGGCTGTCAAAGTCCTGGGCAAGCATGCAGGAACTGGATTTCCTGAACCCTGTCGGATATCCGTTGTGGTCATCCCTGTTTTATGACGATGCTATCGGCTGGAGTGGAATCACTGCGATCCAGTTGGTGATGAGCTGCGTTTTCCCCCTCATGGCCGCGGACATTGCAAAGCGTTGCTACGGTGAAAAATCAGGCTATATCGCGCTGATCCTGGCCAGCCTGCACTTTCACCTGATTGACTACTTTGCCTACATTCTGAGCGAAGGGCCTTTCATGTTCTTCATGACTGCCGGCGCTTGGCTTTTCGTGCGCGCGGCAGATCAAGCAAGCAATGAAAAAGCATGGCAGGTGTACTGCCATTATCTGGTATCAGGACTGCTGCTCGGCGTTGCCGGATGCATGAAAGTCCAGATCATCATACCGCTTACATTGGTCATGGCTGCTTGGCTTCTAATCCGGAAGTTCCGGCCCGAGTTCCTGTTTCCTGCATGGCGGGGCCTGCGACCCTTGTTGCTCATCCCGGGTTTCCTCGTTCCCGTACTTCCGGTTTCGGTCTGGGGAAGTCTAATGTCAACCCAAGGACCGTTTCTGGTTTCTTCATATGGTCCGATGAATTTCCTGATGGGACATTACCGCGAATCCAAGTTTGTGTCCTTCAGTACGCCGAAGGTGCAAGGGGGGTTTGGCAGCCCTGCAAATTACTGCCGGACCATGGGCCCTGCGGTCACCCTTGCGATTGAACCGAACGACGGAAAGCATCTGCTCTCGACATCGCTCGATTGGATTCGGCGAGAACCCGTTCAAGCAGTCGCCTCAACGCTGGGAAACTTGAGAGACATAGCCTGGTGCCCAGGAGCATGGCCATCCATTGCAACCAGGTTCAAACCGATAACTTCCTTTGCTGAAATTCTTTTTTTTCTATTCATCTATCTACCAGCGTTAGCGCTTGCGGGTAGCCAAGTCGTGCGATGGCTTCGAGACAAGCGCAGGATACCCTATACGTGGCCATGGCTTGCAACGCTTGCTGGCATTGGATTGACGGTGATGATTGGGGTCGGTGAGATCCGCTACAGGGTGCCATTTGACACGGCTTTCATCATTCTTGCCGCTGTTTTCTACTCATCACGAAAGACCTTGAAGTCGACTGTTCCACGGCCAGTTGATGATGAAGATGTCACATGGAAGTGGCTGTTTGCCTGCGCAGGAGTCCTTGTTTTTGGCCTTACCTGGCGCTCCATGATATTGCCCGGTGCACGCCGAGTTTTCATCGACAATACATTGCCAACTCCAGTCGAAGCCTGGCTGCGTAGCATCGGGTTTCCTGCGTTGCCGATTGGACAATCAAGCATTCCGTTCGAAACCCTGGCCATGTCGACTGCCGTGCCTGTACTTATACTTTATGCAGCCTTTAACCTTGGGGGCCGTGTATTGGCAATTGCTGCCTTGAGCTTCGCCGCTTTCCATTTTCACCTTATCGAGGTTTTCCGTTTCGACGGGATTGCCGGAATTGTGCTTGTTGCCAACCTGGTGGCATTCTGTCTGCTAAGTACCCCTTCACCTGATGTGTTGAGTGCCGGGCTCGTTTCCGGGACGGTATTCCTGATCAATCCTGTCGCGGGCATCGCCACAATCCTGGCAGCCTGCCTTGCAAGAATTGGCGGATTGAAGCGTTATCTGTTTGGTTTTGCCGTTCCCTGGCTAATCGTGTCCGCCATGGTATCGATTCATGAAAAACGAATTAGCATGGCCCCAGGATACCTTGCTCCCCGATTCTTGATGACGTTGAACTGGGACAAGACAAACTTCAGCTGGAAAGATGTGGACGGGAAAATTAGCTGGTTCAGGAACCACTACTCCGTGGTCAAAAGCGAAAGCAATTCAAGACAATTTGATCATCCACTGGGGGACACGGCTGCCAACATTTCAGCGATCGCTGGGGAAATCAAGGAGCATCCCGCTAACCTCCTCACCACACCCGTAATGAATGCACGGAACATGTTCTGGGGTCAGTATCTTTGGCCGACCAGTACCACCTTGCGACGTCACTGGTTACGCATCTGGGAATTCCTTTTTCACGTTATCTTTGTCGTCCCAACCGTCCTCAGTGTGGTTGGGATTCTTGCCGGAGCGCGGAACTGGAAGGAACGCCTGGCCCTGCCGAAAGGCGACTTGCCCCTAGCATTCGTGAGCGGGGCGATCATAACGGGGGCACTGTTCGGTGGCGGAATCACCCATCGGGTCATGTTCGAATTTGCATTTATTATTGCTGGCCTGCGAGTCTGGATCCAGGCTTTTCGACCCCGTTCCGTTGATCGGGAAACCATTCAGGAATGAGCCGCATCAGTGCGTTGCGTTGGACATATTGATTCTTCGCCCCTCTAAAAAATCGTCGCTAACAAGGTCCAGCGACGAACGGGATGCCGCACCAAGACATACCAGGTTTTTGAAGTTCAACATCCGAAACGGAATCTCCGCTAGCGTGAACCGCGAAGGTTCGCCGTTGAATGGAGAAACATGGGTAAACGATGAATTGGTTTCGTTCGAGTGGCAACCACTGCAAGTCTGGAGCTCGAAAAATTTGATTGTGCGATCTGCCTGATTCGTGGCATTTGGGAACCAATTCGTCAAATCAGCAAGGCTTTCGGCACCTAGAAGTGGAAGCTTCTGCCCACCAGGACCAACCACGGCTTCGGGTAATTTGCCATTGCTGGTCTGATAGGCACAGGAACGAAGGTCCGCTGACGGGCAACGAGTATTTGTTTTGATCCAACGTGCAAGAACTGGGTTTCGCTTCCAAACCATGGGATCCGGATTGTTTTTGACTGTAACCTGCTGCAGGATCGCCCTCCCACTCGAATCCCAGCTACGCACAATTTCCCTAAGTGCCCAAATCTCTCCGTTCATGAACTCGTTGGTCCTGATCTGAGAAATTGCGGCAGCGCGCAGACCAACCATGCCATTTCCTACCCGTACTTTTGCACTTCTGCCAGCCCACATCTCCGTGATGCTCTCGAGGGCCGCGAGGTAACCTTCCTTGTCCAGGAATTGGGGCTGACCATTCACCCGTTGGTCAGGCTGCGTCCCCGGCCGCTTGGCGTCTGTATCCACGAGAAACGCCTTCAAACCCTGCCACTTGTTCGCCCAGTCAACCGGCCCTTTCATAGCACGATCCGGACTGGCGTCACCAATCGCCAAGTCGTACTCCAAAATAACCGTCATCTGCCCTGGACCCGTAAAGCCATAGACAAAACGCCCTTCTCCCGCAGAAAACTTATTGTCTTTTTTTGCAATGTCCAGTCGGTTGACGATGGCCACAAGCTTGAAAGGTGCATCACGGAAAGTTCTCCATCCTGCACCGGTCGAATCAAATGTCTTCCCCCAAGCCGAGATCAAAGCCTCCGCAGTCCGTGCCCTCAACTTGGCTTTCGAAGTATTGATTTCCCGGCCTGCTGTGGACATTGACACGAAACTGTCGACAGCCTGCTGCTCGGCTGCCAGCATGTCGGGATCATTGCCGGGATCCGGTAGCTCCAAGATCTCCCGCATGGCATAAGCAAAGCTCCACCTTCCGACGCTTGAGTTAAGAGCACGTTCGTTGTTCAGCACGTCAGGCAGATTGATATAGAGTTGAGCGCGTGGAGAAACCGTCACCCTACCGAGCAGGTTCTCTGCGGGATCGGAGCACTGGTCCAAGGTTAGGTTCAATCCCGACAGCTCGCTATCTGCGTCCGCGCGAAGCTGAACAGCTTGAGTGGTCCTCAGGTCGTCCTGCGTGTCCGGGGCACAACCAAACAGCAGCAATGATGCAAACAGGCTCCGGATAGGCTTGTAATGCTCCATCACCGCCCCCCTAATTTGCTTTCAGGCTCGGCCAGTTCGCAGGAATCTTTAACCCAAGCGAAAAAGCCCCAATAAAATCGCCACTCAAGATCCGACGTGGAATGACGAACGAAAACCAATAGGAGGTTTCGTGCACTCCACCGCGAATGTCCCTTTAGGAACGATCTTGGTGCTGGCAAATCTGGCTGGCTGCCGGGAGGGCTTTATCAAGGCTGACACGGGACAATCTGCGCAAAGCGAGATTTTATACCGCGACACAGATGCGAATTACTCTGCGGGGACCGAAATCCAGTCCAACGCCCCCCTGACTGAGGTCCAACTGAGCACTACAGAGCGATTTGTAATCGAGCCGGCCTTGCCCGATGGGCTCTCCATCGACCCGACAACCGGCGCGATCACAGGCGTGCCGCGGACCGACATGGCAACGACCGAATTTTCAATCAAAATTGATGGCAGCAAAAGAGCGCGCACAGCTTCCATTCGAATGAAAATCAGCCCCCTGTTTAGACTGGATTGGTCCAATCCCGGGCCAACCGTCTCTGGAACATGCAACGTCACAATTCCGGCCATCGTGGCACCGGTAAATCCAGGCCGGACCTTTCACAGCGCTGAGGCAGCGGCGCCGTTTCTCAGTGGCGTCACAGCAACAAACACAGGCTTCACGGGACTTTTGTTACCTGGCGTAACCGGCACTTTCGATACTCTTTGGCGGGTGTTTGACAGCGACGGGAACTATGCGTCACTAAAAAGAGAGCTGAAAGTTGAAGCTGCCCCAGGAGCTTCGCTGGGCGCCATTGCACGCACAAATGCGCCATCATTCCAGGTTACGCGCGGACTGCAGCGTCCGGGTGTCGGCTGCGTGCAGTGTGATACCGGACTGCTGGGAAGCATTGCTGGAAACTTGGATCATACCTGCGCATTGATGGCCGACACCACCGTAAGATGCTGGGGTTCAAATGCATTCGGTCAGCTTGGCGACGGCACATCAGGCGGAACCAGCGCGACCCCGGTCACCGTGCGAACAGCAAGCGGTCCGCTGACGGGGGTTAAATCTGTGGGGGCAGGCTCATATTTTTCCTGCGCACTGATGCTTGACGGAACAGTAAACTGCTGGGGTCGGAATGCGAGCTATCAGCTTGGCAACGCGTCCAGCACGTCATCCAATGTGGCTACGCCTGTTTCAGCGAGTTCCGGAACAGGTCAGCTGTCCAATGTGGCTCAGCTTTCTGTGGGGAATTACGCTTCCTGCGTGGTCCTCAGTGACGCGACGGTCATGTGCTGGGGTACGCCAGGGTCCTACAGTCTGGCTGAAGGCTACGGCAACAAACCGATGTTGATACCGGGACTGACCGGTGTACACAGTGTGTCGTCCGGATATGGACATGTTTGTGCCCTGCTGCAGACGGGACAGATAAATTGCTGGGGATTTAACAGCATAGGGCAACTAGGCGATGGCACCGAGCAGCCCCAGTCCGGCCAGCCTCCCGTAAATAATCCCATCATCAAAACCGTCTCAGGGATCAACAACGCATTGCAGGTGTCTGCAGGCAACGATGGCACCTGTGCCCTTCTGGCTGATCGCACGGTTTCGTGCTGGGGTTCATACTTCCTGCTTAACGATGGCTCAACCAGCGGATACCGAAAAACACCCGTCGCAGTGCCGGGTGTCAGCAATGTTGTGTCTATCGAATCAGGCCCATTCCGGGTATGCGCAGTCATGGCAAACAAAACGGCCCAATGTTGGCCAGAAATGTTGGCAGATCCCGTACCAGCATTTTCCAACATCGTGGCTATAACTCCCCATCAACGCCTGCACTGCGCGTTGTTTGAGGATGGGACAATTAAATGCTGGGATTTCTTCGGTGCCATCGACGGCGTAAACGATGGGTGGTACCCGCCATACACCGTACCCATGACGGGAGCGGTGCGCCGTTGCACCACAGCCGCAGTGACGTTTCCAGAAAATATTCCGTGAGACCTGCCCTGAATTACTTCAGTAAAGTAACAGATTGGTAAAAGTCGGAATCAGATCCGGGGTGGAACACCAATTCAATCCGAAATCCAAGGAGTCTCGCCTGCTCCGATCCCACTGGTGGTCACATGAAGAAGGCATTTAGTAGAACCCGTGGCGCTGTCCTGTAAACATTCAATGCCACGGATTTTTCTCAGTGCTGAACCTGCCGTCACTGGAAGTTGATTGAATATGACAAGTGCTGCTGGTCCGCCGATCAGCACGTTTGCACCCTGGCAACCGACACCGTGATCCATATCACAGTAATCACTGCCAACTGCGCTGACAGAAACCTCACCGTTGACTGGATAATCCCAGCTGGGTGCGAGTGGAAGATGCTTGATCCGTTCCGCCATCGCAACGGGACTGGTCCATGCAGCGGCCAAAGCTAAAAACGAGAGGATCGAATTGTGATTCATAGCGAATTCCTCAGGAATTAAACGAATACCCAAAGCAAAGACCGCATACGTGGACCCTCAGGAGTTGTAAAGCCTTAAAACTGATTCACCCCTAATTTGTTGACAGGAAATTCAAGTTCAACTTTCCCCGGCGGTCGCCATTCCAACTGCAAGACCCGGTTGTTAACCGTTCATCCGATGGCAGCCGGGTGCATGAAGCAATGCATGATTTGTTCCCAGATATAATCAACCCCGGGATTTAAAGGGAAGATGCCCCCCGCCCCTGAAATTGCTGGGACTGTCATGATCACGCACTTGGACCAACCTGCATCTGGGCTTTGAGAGGGACAGACAAGGTCAAAGACCAACAACGCAGTCCTAAGAATGGCTGAGGGATGATTTAACGAGAAAGCTGAAAAAACTTAAATTCGTTATATCGATTTCTTACGAGACATTTCGGAGAGTTGCAACTAGCGGTTGGAAAAACCGGGACACGAGAACCACAATACACAACGACGCCGGATGATGTACAACTGTCGGGTCTGGCCTTTTTCTTTGGGTTCACCACTGAATCGCTGCATTTCCCAACAAAGCTGAATAGACTTACTTAGGGGCATCGCACAAAATTGCCCCTCCACAAGCAGCCCTCCACCGATGGCGCGTAATTAAATGACAGAGAGGCAATTATGGAAGAGCCTGTCGAAGTAAACTGCCCGTTCTGCGGGGAAGTCTTCACCACATTTGTTGATATATCCGCCGGAAATCAAACCTACGTCGAGGACTGTCAGGTCTGCTGCCGCCCAATCCAAATGCGCATCAGCATCAGCCCCAAATCCGGCCGCGTCAGACTTCAAACAGATCGCGGCGGGATCTAGCGGCAATCGATTCCAAGATAAAGAACCACCCAATGAGCGTCGAGTGTGCAGACAGGCAACGCAGGACAGACTGCACGTGCAAGCGATTGGAATGTTCTCGATTGGGGTTATAATGAACCATGAATCACAATGGAATTAGCCCAGGAAATATTCCATGGCAACCAGCATAACCAACGATCCGGAGGCCATAAGGCAGAAGATTGTCTTCTTTGCCTATGTAGCTCTGACTTGCTTTCTTGCCTTTTACCACGAACCATGGCGGGATGAAGCTGACTCATGGCTTATGGTGCGTAATGCAAGTCTTAGGGAGATTTTATCGATAAGCCCTGATTCTGGCCATCCTCCGCTTTGGTATTTTCTACTGAAGCCTTTGGCTGCTTCAGGCCTTCCCTATGCAGCCCAACCGACCTTGCACCTCTTCATCGCCTGGGCAAGCGCATGGCTTGTTATTTTTCGAAGTCCGTTTCCCTGGCAAATCTCTGCATCAATTCTTTTTACATACCTTTTCAGCTTCGAATATTCCGTCGTGGCGAGAAATTATAGCCTTGGAATCTTCGGTCTGTTTCTCTACGCCTCCGCATCTGGGTCACCCGGCAAGCGCTGCAGCATCACGCGATTGGCAGGGATTTTTGTGATGAGTTTTGCCTCGCTCTTCACGCTGATAAGTGCAGCGATCTTATTTTGCATGGAATCACTACAAATTCATCCTCGCTACAGGCCAACACCACGCTTGATACTACCGGGGCACTGCTGGGCAATGGGATTTGCTGTTCTGGTCAGCACCCTGATTCTGATGCCAACAGGCAAAGGGCAGTTCAGCGACGTTTCTTTCAATCGGTTTATTATCCAGGCACCTATCGACTCACTTTCAACGCTTTTGATGCCCAGACAAAGCTATCACCCGCTCTATTCCGCGGCCTGCGGAATTTGGCTTCTTGCTGCTGGCTTTATTGCCATGAGATATGACCGGCGAGCTGCTCTATTCCTTGTCTTTTCAGTACTCGCAGTGTTTCTGATGTTTACTTCTATCCACTATCAAATTGAAGCACCGCGCTACGGCGGCATGATCTATGTATTCGCCGTGGCTGCCATGTGGATGGCGCTGACATCAGCCAGGCAGAGGACCAACGACTGGAAGCAAAATCGAGCCCTTTGGGGACTATTCTTCGTTTTTGGTCTAGCCCAATTCCCGGATACTTTGTCGGTTTGGTGGAATGAAGCAACACTTCCTTTTACTGACGCAGGCACCGTGGCGATAGAACTGCAAAAGGCCGGAGGCAATGACAAAATTGTTGTTTGCTCACCACCTACAAACTGCGAATCAGTATTGCTAAGAATGCCTCAGGAGAAAAAATTTCTTTATCCCGGCATCGGTTTTGGCACGTACGGCTTGTGGGATAAGACGCATCGCGCAGCCTGCCTGCTTTCGGCAGATCGAGCCATTGAATGGGCAAAGCAATTTTCAGGAACAGGAAATATCGCGCCAGATGGCTTTATTTTTATATCCACAGCGCCACTGTCGAACCCTGAATCACACGGACTCCGGAACTTGAGCTTTACAGCATCAAAGGCCTGGGCTGTGCAGGACGAAACATTTCATATTTATACAACAGCAGACTGAGAAGGCACTGTATTTGCCACCGACGATGCCCTCCACTGCTTTGCCAGCCTGGCGGTCGTCACGAAACGGTAAGTAATCTCCAACGCAATTAACTTGCCCCGGATTAAGGGCCCAGCGCAGTACGAGTGGTTGCTACGAGCTACTCGCAGAAAAAGTCACGGCAGAATTCCAGCTGATTAAGCCGGCAGATGGCTGCACCATTCCGCTTCAGCGAATTTCGGGAAGCCGCCCATTCCTCGCAATTATTTCCCTCGTAGTCACCCTCACAAACATCGGAGAGGAATTTCCGTAAATTACCTTCGCTGGTAGTAGAGCACTCCCAGCTGATTCCAGCGCTGGATCTCATTTCTTGAGCGATCGCGTCAAGTTGCCGGGCTGCATTTTCCTGGGTCCGCGTAAGTGCGGCACATTGATTGGCACCATTACATCCGCGGCGAATAGTGGCCGTCGTAGCGCTCATAATAGAATCAAGGCGCGCGCCGAGGCCAGAACCCGGCGACACCAGCTGAACTTCGTAGCTCTCAAACGCTCCCACGGCTGAACCAGCCACAATCGACGCATTTGCGCAGGGCTTCCGACGTTTAAGCTCATCACCAAGTAGTCTTTCACAGGCAGCGGGATCCGGACGGGTCTCCGGGCGTGCGGGATTGAATGAGACGATAGACTGAATTGGGCCATTATCTGACGGGTTTTCGCAAATCCACCGGCCCTTGCAAAGCAGGCGTTCCCTGACGGCAGTGATATCACTTAGTCCAGATTCGGCCGGCCTCGTTTTGCAAGCCGAGAGGGTAACAAGCAACAACAAGCCAACACTGACAAAGGGAGGTCTGGACATTGAAACCCCTAAAGATCGTGGCAACATCCGGATTGTATCACATTCCCGTTATTGTAAACTGAATTTCTTGGACCATTTTCCCGTTCGCACTGATGCTAAACAATTCCTGTGGAAACGTCGGCTTCGGTGGGAAATTTTGCTCTGACAATCGAGAAGCTATCTTCGGCTCAATGGCCCCACAGTGCACACCGGTTTGCAGCACGAGGCAAACCAAGTCAGCGATGAAGGTTTGCATGGCCTATTGTTGCGGCAATGAAAACTCTTGCAGTAGCGCCGCGTAGAAAACTTACCTATCGAAGCCATCCTCGACTTTAAATTGATTTGCCTACAAAAATCGACCATCAATGAGAGCATCTTCGGAAGGTCAGTGTTCACGCGGGTCCTGCCGGCAGGAATAAAACCATAAGCGTGCCCCGTGAAATTGCGAAAAAGGCCTTAATTTTATACAATCCAATTATCGGCCTCAGGGGAGAAGCGCATGAATTCCGTCTTGCGAAGGACCTATTCCGCTATCGTTTGCATTGGTTTAGTTTCCGCATGCAAGACCGTTGATAACCAAGCTCGCGTTCGATCCACTCCAGAGGAAGGCCGAGTCTCGATCGCAAGTATCGCTGAGAAATTAAATCCCAGGCAAAAATCCATCATCTCAGATTTTCTGTCAGAGTTGGGCAGGCATATTGCCCGGTTCGAAGATCAATCTGAATTGACTACAAATCTGCGCTTTAGCCTTCAGGCATGTGGAAACCTTCGCGAATCCTCAAGCGTAAACCTATTTGATAAAAACTTTGGCTTAGTCCGACCATGTGGAAAAACCGGTGAAAATGATGAATCAAAATTTGCAAAGATCAGCGCAATAGCAAAACTAAAAAGAACCGCCAAATTTGATGCGTTGATAGACTCGTTCAACGAGGATGTCCTTCCTACATTTATCGATGCACTAGTCGAATCCTACGACAGAATCCCGAAGCTAGATGATGCACAGATGTCAGGCTTGATTGACTTGGTAAGTCAAGTCGCCACCATCTCGAAATCGGCCGTAGATCTGGTTGAGTGGAGGCCTGACTACACAAACAGCGTTCGGTACTTGAATCAGATCGTTTTGACAGAATTAACAAAAGGGCGGGAGCAGGACATTAACTGGGAGCTAGTGAAGGCTGCGACAACCGCCAGACTTGATATCTTTCCTCTATCGCCGGGTGATGCCGGAGTAAATCCGATTGTTGTTTCGATCAAAGACCCGCTTTACAAACTACTCTACGGTCCAAATCCCCGCGGAGCTGCGTATTGGATCATGACAGCAGCCTCGACAATACGCCTGGAAACATACGGTGGAGTGCGGGCAAGGAATTTTGACATCTACCCCCTATCCGTAAAGTCACTTGACGTCGTCCCAAGGCAGATTCTGCTTGAATCGAAAGATGATCAAACTCTCATCAAACGCGCCATTACGCATCTTACGCATAACTTTGAAAGAATAATGTGATGATTCGTCGTCCCAGTGTTTGCAGGGTCGGTGAATCCCTAATTGGCCCTGCGCAGGCCACCAGCGCTTTCAGCATTAAAACGCTTCCCACGCGCCGCAGCTGACGGCTATTCGAAATCCTATGTAAGACTATCGATCCCTAAATACCCACTCTATGTTAAAGTTAAGAGACACCCGGGAGACATGAACTTGGAAACCAAAACGACCATCGTCGCATTGCTGGCGGTAATAAGTGCTGGCTGTAAGCAACTCAAGGGAACTACAAGCACAAAATCCACGCAGGAGATTTATCCTGCATGTGACGCAACCATTGCGGATCCCACAGCAACGCCACAAGCAACTGATTCAATTGCTCAGGAAATGGGTTTGCTGAAGCTCACAGACAGCAAGACAGCCTCTTGCCATTTGATCGGCGAAACCAAGGTTGCGGGAAAAACCTTCACCGCGCACTTGAACATGGATGAGCGATCGGGATTCGATGAGATTCAAAAAAAAGTTCGTAGCTCATATGCTGCTGCAGTGAAGTCAGGCCAAATCAAAGAAGGATATAAATGGATTAGCAATTGGTGGCAGGGCGTGAACGAGATTTGTGAGGCTGCCCTCGGTACCAGCCCCGGCGCCTCCTCAGGTTACAAATGCATCGATAAGAAAGGCGCCATTGTGGCCCGAATGCAAGACGTTTGCTTGCAGGAGAAGTGGTGCCTTCCCAGGAACTTTCGCATTGTTCAAGTCACCTACAACAAAGGCTCGGTGGGAGAGCATCATTTTCTGGCAATATTCGTCGAACGCCCCAATGGCCTGTATTACCTTGGAAACATTGATCCATGGGGCAATCCAAACGACCCCACCATCATGCACAGTGGCTACAATATCCTGCAGGAAGGCTACGAAGATTATTACCAGTGCGAGCCCGGGCAAATTCCCCGCTGCGCCAACAATTAAACGCTATAACCAGCGCCCTTGACCCGCCAACCTTCCTGGGCGGCAGCCCGTCTTGCCTTGCGTTCCTACACAGCAAAACCGACAGGACCCCGGTTGGACAACGGCCAAAAGATGATCAGCAACCTCTTTAATGAATGGATTTACGGAAATCACGCCCTGGCATGCGACAATTCTTCGGTCAACACGAATGCGGATAGGCGAAAGCCGTACGCCGAAGGAATCAATCGACGGTCATAGGGCGCACAATTATTGCGCGCATGCCCACTGTGGCGTTGAGACCAAAACCACCAACCCTCGCTGCTTTTAGGAGCCTTATTCCTTCTCGGTATGCAAACAAGCAATGAACAAAACAAAGCCTCAAGAAGGCATTAATAAATGAACTACAGAGGGGAAATCGACGGCCTCAGAGCGCTTGCAGTGCTTCCAGTAATATTTTTTCACGCCGGTTTTTCAGCATTTAGCGGCGGATTTGCTGGCGTGGACATATTTTTCGTCATCAGCGGATACCTGATCACAACAATCATCATGAACGATCTACAGAGCGGGACTTTCTCGCTTTTCAATTTTTATGAAAGACGGGCCAGGCGAATTCTGCCGGCCCTGTTTTTTGTCATGCTAACCTGCATCCCAATCTCCTGGATCTGGTTGTTACCCTCCGATATGGAAGACTTTTCAAAAAGCCTGATTGGAGTCTCGCTATTCGCGTCAAACATATTGTTTTGGCATCAGAGCGGCTACTTTGATACCGCTGCCGAGCTAAAACCGCTTCTGCATACTTGGAGTTTGAGCGTCGAGGAACAATTCTACGCATTATTTCCACTGTTTTTATTGCTAACTTGGCGGCTTGGCAGGAGGTCAGTACCCGGTCTAATAGCATTCCTGGTTCTCGCAAGTCTGGCTTTAACACATTGGGCATCCGCCGCGCTGCCAACAGCAGCGTTTTACCTTTTACCCACTCGTTCCTGGGAGTTATTATTTGGATCGCTTGGTGCCTTCTACCTTTCTCAAACTAATCGGCGGGAGTTTTCCGCATGGTTATGCGAGCTATGCGGCTGGCTAGGATTGGCTTTTATACTCGACTCAATTTTTACAGACGAGGGGAGCAGCTCTCTTCTAGGCGTGCAGGCATTAACCCCAGCCCTTGGCACGTTGTTGATCATTATTTTCGCGAACGGAAAAACCTTACTTGGAAGAATCTTGAGCCACAGGCTGCTAGTCGTTATTGGCTTGATTAGTTACAGCGCTTACCTTTGGCATCAGCCTTTATTTGCTTTTGCTAGACATGCCAAAATCACAACGCAAGGATCTTTTTTATTTTACACCCTTCCGCTTGTCGCCTTTGCCATGGGCTACTTGAGCTGGAGATGCGTTGAAACACCTTTCAGGAACCAGGACGCAATAAACCGTAAACCATTTTTTCTTCTTGTTACGTCTTGCATTGTTCTTTTTCTGATTTTTGGAATCCTGGGAATTGCAACGAATGGTTTCGATTTCCGGATGACCAGGGTCCTGAATGGTGACCTCGGGCACATTGAGTTTCACCGATACATTGCGCAAAACTATCTCGATTGTGAACCGGAGGCCATCGCAAAACAGGCGTTGCGTTTCGATGGATATTTGCGCTGCAAACAAACCAAAAAAGGAATTCCAGATGACGTATTGCTGGGCGATAGCCATGCTGAACATTTATTTTTGGGCCTGGCCGAGAATCGCCCAAATCGAAATGTAGCATTCTATATTCTGGATTCGTCGCCTTTTGTTACCAACCCTGACTTCCAAATAATTTTCGACGAGATTTTGGGGAACCGTAAAAATCAGAACATCATTTTGACCATGCAATTTCTAACACGGATGAATGGCGACCAATTTAGACTATATGATGGCCTGTCAGGCACAATCGGAGCGCTCAGGGCCGCTGGCAAGACTGTCACGCTTGCAGGTGATGTACCCCGATTCCCGCATGACCCTGGTTACTGCGCATATTCGCTACCGTACAATGCCGCGCGATCCTGCACCGTTTCGGACGAGGAGGCGGAGCGACAAAGGCAAACCTACCGCGGCGTACTTCAGCGAATAGCAGAAGAACACAATGCGCCCTATGTTGAAATCGATATTACTTTATGCGAACCAGACACGTGCACTATGAAAAAGGATGGCAGTATTCTTTACAGAGATGACAATCATCTGAATATCTTGGGCAGCAAGTTGGTCGGGAAATACCTTGCGACTCAGCTCTCCCCGTAGTGAGTGCCGCGACTATTCTGGATGCAATTGACCCACAAGCGCGCGAAACCATCCAGTTTCATCTGATCTCGCGTGGTCCAGGCTACATCAGGAATAACCCCCAAGACTAAACCCAGCGCAAAAATCGACCGACACCGACGCACCCGGCTTAGCGGCAAGGGCTCTACTCGAATGAGGATTGGCAGTGTCTGACAAGACTCAAGCTGATGACTGGACTCTTTTACCATGAAGGGCTTATGCACGGATCTTGCAATACCTTTGGTGTCGAAGATTTTGCAAAAGACCGAGCCCTATGTTGTTTAATTTTGCCATCAAAGCCCTGCTCGTATCACTTTTTATTTCGGCAGCCGCGACAAACGCAGCCCGACTCAACAGTGAAATAAGCAAATCCAGCAGGATTCCCACTGGCACGCTTTATGGAATCACCACGGACGACGGCTACGATGTAGCTGATTTGATCGACTCCACCTCAAGTTTACCGCGAAAAGTAGTGACCCGTATTGTGTTTGATCCTTGGATCGATGCGTCAGAATATTTACCTGGGACGACTGCCATCTACCGCGCAGGATACGTCATGGGCGAACTACTCGATAGTTTTTCCATGAAAGAATATTCGAGGACACAGTATGTCCGCCGCGCACATGAGTATCTGCACAGACTTGGAAACGTTGTTGATATCTGGGAAGTCGGCAGCGAAGTAAACGGTGAATGGCTTGGCCCAACTTCTTCGGTGGCTGGAAAAATTGCGGGCGCATTCGATGTATTCAAACAAGCTGGTAAAGTGACGGCTCTGACCCTTTACTATAATGCCGGGTGCTCAGCCCCTTGCCACGAGATGTTCGCCTGGGCCAACACCAATTTGCCTCCTCGGATGAAGACGGGGCTCGATTATGTTTGGGTCAGCTATTATGAGGACGATTGCCTGGGCCTGCTGCCCGATTGGCAAGCTGTGTTCACTCGCCTCCGGAGTATGTTTCCCAACTCAAAGCTTGGTATTGGCGAAATGGGGACGACTGATCCCACTGCCAAACAAGAGATGCTCGCCCGGTACTACAACCTGAGTAGACCGGGGACAATCACGGTGCCCGGATTTGTTGGTGGTTATTTTTACTGGTTCTACCGGCAGGACATGGTGCCCAAAACGAATCCGCTATGGGCTTTTTTCTATGACTTGCTAGGGGGTCTACCATGATCGGGAAAGGTTCAAACGGGGCCTCTACACTCCCGCGTAGCATGTGTCCAAATAAGTTGGCATATTTCCACCAATCTGGGAAAAAAACACTTCGTAGGACTGCCACCAATGGAATGCCCGTCCTGGGGGTCAATCTTTCCATGATCCATCAAGATCACATCGCCGCAATCTACAGGTGGTTTTTCGTGAGACTGAACCGTCTGAAATGAGATCCCCCATTGCCTGCATACGTCCAGGGTTTGCTAATGGTCAGCGGGGAAGGGCGGCCTTGTATCAACCATCCAAATGCACAGCTTTTGCTGCGGGCTAGGAAGTGGTTGAGCTGGAAGCGATACTTGGCAGTCGCCTCGGCGCACTGGCGCAGAAGGCTCAAGGCCCCTCCTTGTCTGTGCTGACTTCGATGCAAACCGAGGTGGTCCCGCATCGGATGCTTCAGAATTCCCGCTCGCCCCAGGAGGGGTTTCCGCAGGATTCACTGCGCACGCGGAGACTCATAAAAAGCACATCGCCAGTGTCTGCGAGCGAAAAAGCATCATAACCCCCCGCAGACTGCGGCCCAAACACTTCGAGGTCTATCTGCAAATCAGGGGCTACCCTTGAAACCCACCCAATGGGTTTAAAGAAACTTTTTGAGCGATAAAATCGTATTTTTATATAAAAATTTCGGGACATCGCGTTCCGAACAAAAAAGCAACAAAACTCTTCATGATAAGCGAGGCTATCTTAGCGTTTGGGCCGAAGGCGATTTTTTCTGAGATCGAGGCCGATGACGCTGCAGCAGGCACCTCGTGATCACGAAAGATCTCGTCGCAGTCCGGATTGGTGACCACTTCGCCTTCTTTACCGAGAAGACCTTCGCGGACAAGAAGGGTCATCACTTTTTAACGATGGCCTCCGCCAGAGTGGACACGTCGGCATAGGTCATGGCCGGCAGAGTACGGAAGAGACCTGTCCCGCCGAGCTCGGTAAAAGCGTCGTCCACCATCAGGACGTGCAAGTACGGATTAAGATTGGGGGTCAAACCGGCCCTTTGCGTGAGAGTTAAGCCGGCCCGTAGGGATTTGATACCCAAACCCATTGCTTGGTTTTCGAAGTAGCGATGCATCTCGCGGATCACGGATCATCGCACTTTTCCAAACAGCTTCCGATTGGCCTGCATTCAGTAACATAGAGGGATGGGAAACCTGAGTGCCCTTTGGCGGTAGGGCACCAGTAGGATCTCAAAAATTAAAATTGGTCGACTTCAGGGACTACACGCCAGCTCATCTGCTCGCCAAAGGTCCTGAGAATCCTGACAACATCTTTCACCTTCTCCGGACGTTGGAAATCACTCAAAATTGCACCGATGTTATTGGCCGCATCTCTGTCATTGGCGCCCCAAACGGAATAACCCAACATACCTCCGCCGCCACCTCCCACAGCAGTCGAGCCAGCGACTGTGACCATGGTTGCCGACTCAATAGTCATTCCATAGGCTATGCAAACTGCGCCACCAGACGCAATTCCGAAGACAACGCCACCGACAACTCCAACGGCCGCGCCACCAACGGCAGCGAATGCGCCTTTTCGAAATCCACGCGACTTAAGTGAAGCTTCGGCTTCATCGATTCTGTTAAATGTTTCGCCTGAGATGACGAGCGGTTGTGCGACCACATCCAGATATGGATTAATGCATACATTGGGATCGTTGATGACAGTTGCAATCGGCCTTCGACTAGCCAGCGGCTTGCAAAGTCTAAACTCAAACTTTGTTGGTGTCTTGCCTTGACCTGGGGAGGCGATCAAGCCAAAAACTCGTCCTTCCGAATCTACGATTGATTTTTCAGAGCTTGCCGAATCACGGGTCTTACAGGATCCAAGAGCCACTACGAGCGCCAGCAACAAAACTCTCATCGGAGCCCCTTACTTAAATATTTTAAATAATCATTCACTAAAGCTGTTTAACTATGATTGTAGGAAATTGAAGTACGCTTCTCAAGCCATCACTCCCACCCCGGGCTGCATCAATTTCCCAAGTCCGAATCTAAATATAGGAAACGCCGGCATCTCCACCCAGGCGCCCTGCTCGCCCCTCTTAGGCCGTTTGATTTTAATCCCGCTTGGCCATCCGTGTGACCACCTGCGTCAACATCACTCGCAGCTTCATGCATGCGATGGCCGGCCTTTTTCACGCCTTGCTTGAGGATTGTGTGCCACTCCCCCCGGCGGACGTTGTAAAGCAAGCCTGGCTTTACGATGGCTTGCGCGCCCACAAGCTAAAGTATATACCAATATATACCGACGGAGAATTCAGGAGGTCTTTTGTATGGGTAAAGCTACCGGGTACCACCTTCCTGAATCTTTTCTTGAGCGTGTTTGCGTGGCGCTCTCGCTTCACAAAGTCCGCTACTCCATTGTCGGCGGTTTTGCAGTTTCGCTGCACGGTGCCGTACGCGGGACAACCGATATCGACGCCGTCATTGAACACCAGCGGGAGCAATTTGAATTGTGTGAAAAAGCCCTGAAATCTATCGGGCTCGTTCCGCGCCTGCCAGTCAAGGCGGCTGAAGTTTTTGAGTTTCGGCGCGAGTACATCGAAAACCGCAACCTCATCGCGTGGAGCTTCATCAATCCGCATAATCCACTGGAAGTCGTCGATATCGTAATCACGCATGACTTGAGTCAAATGCGCAGTGACAGGATCAAGTTAGGTCGTCGCTTTATTGAGGTCATGTCGATCGGGGACCTCATCGAAATGAAGAAAGCCAGCGCCCGACCTCAAGACATCGAGGACGTGAAGGCCTTGGAGGAAATTGCTTCTTTCTCCAAAGGAGAAGCACCGTGAGAAAAAAAACAAACCGGAAAGCTTTGCAAAAGCACAAACCACGTGATCCTTCCTTGCGGAAACCGACGCCAGAAGAGGTCGTGGAATTTCTCGAGAACTACCGCAAGCTGCTGGACCCTCGCGTCCGACTGCCTTCAAAGCTGATTTCCTTGAAAGTTGAAGAGGCCCTTCTGGCATCATTCAAAGCAAAAGC
>JBEGVZ010000019.1:0-69796 GCA_041178085.1 Pseudomonadota bacterium
TTTACGCCTGGTTTCATAATCACTACTTGCTGAGAAATCCTGCGAACAAAAAACCTCCGGGGCTGGTACCCCGGCTCTCACTTTTGGCTGCCTGATGCACAATGGATGGGGGCAGTTTAAATGAAGTAAGGCGGTCCTGCCGAAAATGGACGATCCTGCCATCGTTTCCCAGGAGGCCATTGAGGCGAGCCGTCATGATGATCTCGCCCGCCGGCTCGGTGCTGTCCGCGAGAAAACCTGGAAAGCACTCGATGCAATCGCACGTCGGATCCAACCAGGAATGAGTGAGCTCGAAGCCGTGAAGCTGGCACAGGCCACTTTGGCTGAAATGGGCTCCCGGAAATTCTGGCACAAGTGCCATGTCCGCTTCGGCCCCGGAACTGCTGCGGGATTCGATGACCCATACGAAAACCATCAGCTCACATCGGATGATATTTTTTACATCGACATCGGACCGGTCTGGGATGGGATCGAAGGGGACGCCGCAGCGACCTACGTCGTTGGGAGCAATCCAGAGTTAATCCGGTGCAGGGACGATGCACGAAAGATTTTTGATGAAACCAGGTATCACTGGCAAGAGAATGGCGTCACAGGCCAGGAATTGTATCGCTTTGCAACAGCGCGCGCTGAAATGCGCGGGTGGGTTCTGGCCCCGGATTATGTGCGGGGACACAGACTCAGCGAGTTTCCCCACTCCTTCCACTCAAAGATGGCACTCGAACAGGCGGAATTTTCACCTACACCTGATCGCTGGGTACTGGAAATCCAGATTTGCCATCGAGACATGAAATTTGGCGCTTATTACGAAGATATCCTGAATTGAAGCGCGAAGTTCCTTGCACCTTGCGCCAGGTCAACCAGCCCACCAGACCAATCGTGCCGAGCACCAACAGACTGACCTTGAACTTCTCGATCACCGCCAGGATCGAGTCACCATAAAAATAAATCAGATAAACTTGTGTGGGCACGGACAACAGCGCCGCCAAGCCATCAACGGCAAAAAATTTCCAGACCGGCACCCCAAACATGCCGCAAGAAAAATGGCCTGGAAAACGCAGAGCGGGGGTGAAACGAAATATTCCTGCGGCAAGGCTGCCATATTTGCGCGCGAACATTCGAGCACGGGGCAGAACCCTGCCAGGCATGATTTTTTTAAACCACGCCCGGCGTAAAAGTTTGCCACCGAATTTTTTGCCCAAAATGAAAACCATCAAATCACTTATGAACACAGCAAGAAAACAAAGCCATGCGGCCGTGTGTACGTTTATCGGCTCACCATCCATGCCGGTCGGCGGCGGAAACCTGTCTGGGTGATTTCCCGCGTAGGCGAGAAATCCAACGCTTAAAATTGTGACCTCCTCGGGGATGGGCAGGCCGAAGCTGGAGGCAAACAACAGCGCAAAAACCAGGGAATAGACCATCAACGGTTGGTAAGCGTACTGGCTCAGAAGCTGAAAAATTTCATGATCCATATTCCACCCCGCGGGCACTAAACCTTGCCCCAACAGGAAGGTTAACGGCGCAATTCGAAATTCTCTGAAATCCATAAATGAGAGCGAACACTTCGCTTTAAACAATTGCGAACGCGAACTGCTCTTCGCAAATCACAGGCTTTTACGGGCGATGATCAGGTGATTGACACCCCTGGGCGGGGTAATACCGATGTTGCCGATCATCCACTCGAAACGACAAATCGAAAGCAACAAGAGGCTGAAAAATTTCCCTGGAACCTTTTGTTCTGCGGCGACTTTTTGCGCGTCACCGGCCGTAACTGTATCCATCCTGCTTAGACGGTCCCGCCAAGCCATCAACAAGGCGACGGGATAACTCCAGCCAAGAAGGTTGCGGCGGAATACCGGCTCAAAACCTGCTTCCTGAAGCATTCCTGCCATCTCATCTGGCTTGAAGCGTCGGACGGCATGCACGCGTCGATCATGCCGCCGAAATAGCTCAGGATAAGCCGCATCGTTCCAGACAATAAAACCACCGGGCTTTACGCAGGCGCCAATCCTTACAATCGATGCGGCCGGGTCAGGAATGTTGCGATGATAAAGTACCCCGATGACGGTGGCGGCATCGTACTTTGTACCGCCGACAAGCGCCGGAAGATCGTCTACACCACCGACAGGTAAGAGGTTGACCAAGCCCGCAGCCGTGGCAGCGACGTGCCTCCTTGCCGTTGCGTGGGGTTCGAGGCCATCGACAGTTCCAAATCCCGCAAAGACGACAGATGTCCCGCCCGTACCGCAGCCGACATCAAGCAAGTTTAGCGGATCTTTCGCCCCATGGGCCCTAAGGGCAGGCACCACGATACGTGCAAACAGTTCCCGCAGGATCTCCTTGCGCCACACATAGTACCAGTGCTGGTTTTCAATAGCCGCAAGTTCCTGGTATTCAGAAAGCTCCAACCGGCACCGCCTCAATCCGTAATAGATACCAGGGTGCTGCCGCGCTGCCAAAGCTCCTGGGCCAGGCTGCCAGCCGTCTCAGCATGGCTTGAGACGGCGTCGCGAAGTGCGCCCATCCATGTCTGACCGCTGACCAGAGCAGGACACTGGGCCGCAATCTCAAGCAATTCCAGCCCGAGCAACCATTCGCGGCCGTTATCCTGAATCACATCAGCCGCAAGCGCGCTCAATGCGGCAAAGTCCGTGCGCGTCACTTCGGGACTGACACCAGCTATCCCGTTTTGCGCAATATGCCGGCCGCGGATTTCGCGGGTCGTCGCGTAAGCACGGAACATCCGTTCCTCATAGGCCGAAAAGGGTGAAGTGCGGCCGGGCGAACTGCTGACCTGGCCGAGTTCGTACTCGCCATAGGTTTGTCGCTCCGCGGGGCCACCGTGCACAGAAACTATCCTGCTCCCAAGAATCATGTCGAAGTCGCCCCAAGCCGGCTCGAAGTATCGCTTGCTTCCACGCGACACCGTGCAATCCGTGAACGTCATGTAATCGATGCTACTTTCCTCACGAACAATGCGCTTCAAGACCCCTTCAACGACAAATCCGGAAACGAACTCCACCCTGCTGCGTTGACCGGTTTTGATTCCAGCGGCCGCAAGCTCGGTGTCGGACAATGTGTGGGGCGGGCGTCCAGGATGACACTTGAAAAACCCGACCGGTGTGCTGAAACCGTCCGGATGGCGCTCGCGACCCTGCCCTGCCATTTGTCTTTCGTGGCGGGCAAGTTGCACTGGTCCGGTAAGTTTCAAGAAATCAATCCTATCACCTGCATCGGCCTCGAAAAACTCGATGATGCCGCTCGCCGAAATGCCTGAATCAAGAACGACCGTGTTCACAGCCTTTGAAAGGAGCGCTTTCTCTATTCCGGTAACACCGCCAGTCCGGAATGCCAGCGTCCGTTCCAGCTCCTCAAGAATCGCGGGCAAGGCTTCCAGCGATTCTGCAACGAACAATTGCGGCTGGGGTTCAGTGATGTCGTAGCCTTGCTCGACGCAGTCGATCGTGAGGCGAATTTTTTTTACCTTCGACGAGAGGCAGTGTTCACTTTCACCAACTGACGACAGCAGCCCGGCCCCATATATCTTCGGGTTTTTGAGGTCACCGACCAGCCCATATTCGGCAGTCCACCAGGCCATGCGTCCAACCTTGGTCATCTCTGATACGTGGGTCACTTCCGCGTAAGCTTTTTTCAAAGCTTCTTCTGCCGCTGCGATCTGCCCCTTGGTCGCATCCGGGCTTTCCTTGATGTCAGACAGCCAGCGGATCGCCTCATACAGATGCACGTCCTCGGAAGAGATGATCGACTTGTTTGCCATGTTGGCGTAACGCTGCAAATAGGCACGGTATGCCGGATCACACAAAATCGGAACGTGTCCGGCAGCCTCATGGACAATGTCGGGCGCGGGCGTGTAAGCAACGTGTTCCAGTGAACGCATGTCCATGGCAATCGGAATGATGTTACGGGTCTGAAAATCAAGGAACGCAGCCGGCGGAATGAATCCACTGACGCCGATAGCCCCCCAGCCAAACTCCTGCAAGTGGGAATCGATCTCATCGATGCGTGGAATCCGGTCGATGCGCAGGCCCGTCTTCATGATCCCGGGACCATAAGCGGGAACCGCATGGCGCGAAAAAAAGTCCCGGGCGCGGCGCATGATGTAGCGCCACGTCGCGTGTTCGACCGGAGTGTAGCGTTCGTATTTCTGGGGAACCACGTAGCGCTTGAGGTAGTCTGGCAAGCTGTCCTGGCTGCGCACCGGCACGGTTCCCTCCATAACTCCCCGGGGTTGGTTACTTGATTGCTCCGGGATTCTCGTAGAAGACATAGCTTGTACTGAAATCGCTGAACTCGAAGTAGATCTTACGCTCGTTTTGATCTTGCGTAAAATTCTGATTCACATCCAGGACTCCGTAACCGAAACGATAGGGACGGGCCGTTTCGCGATCACCTGTTGCCTGGGCGGTACTGATCTTGTCAATTTTTATGAAGCGGTACATGACCTTGCCATCACTGATGACATCAAGCACACCATCCGTACCCGTCCAGTTCTGAATGCTGCGGCTGACTTTATTTTGCATCTCCTGAGTACACCCAGCCGAAAGAAAGATCGAAGCCGCTGCGATTGCAAAAATATTTTTGCGCGCTTTCTGGGCGAAGCGCAGGACACTGAAGGAAATCATGAGCGAGTCTCCATAGGCAGCATGTCTGCCGCGTTGATGATCGAAGCAGTCAACCCCCAAATGGTCGCACCGTCAACCCGGTAAAGGGCTGACTCACGACGGACGCCGAACATGTTAAAGACAAAGGATTCCCGGGTCGCTGCGGTCAGCATGGTCCAAGGGACAAAATGAACGCCGGCCACCTCATCGGGGGCTGGCACCACACCACGGCGGGGCAGTCTTGCCGTTGCCACGACCGGCACCACCTCGCTCCCGTCGATGGCCTTTCGCACGGGGAGCTGGCCGTGAAAAAGCAGCAATTCCGCCGGGACCCCCACTTCCTCCCGCAATTCGCGGATAAGCGTATCGATGGGCCCACGGTCACCGGGCTCGGCCCGCCCCCCGGCAAGCCCAATCTGCCCGCGGTGGGAGCCGTAATGGGGACTGCGGCGAATGAGCAATACTTCCGCGGGACCACCCGCGGAATCCGGGGGTAAAAACAACAAAGCCACCGCGCTCCTGCGCAGTGGCTCTTGTGGCAGACCTGTTTCGTGTTTTCCTGCAAGGACAGGCCAGTTGGATGGAACCGGCTCGAGCGTCGCCAGCGAAGCCGGAAGGCTGCCGGCGGGAAAACCATCCACACTGGAAAACGGGAATCGCACGGTCAGTTGACTTTGATCTCCGGCGCGGACTCAGCCCCCGCAGCCATCGGCAACACCTTGCTCTTGCGGCTGTCGGTCGATTGATGAGCACCATTGGATGCCTGCTGACCCATGATCGAACGCCCGTTGAACTGGGCGCCTTCGTTGACGACCAGGACGGGGGTCACGATGTCGCCATCGAAGCGACTTTGCGGGTAGAGCTCGGCGCGGATCTTGGCCTCCAACCGGCCGTTGACCTTGCCCTGGATGATAACTTCGTCGGCTTTAACCTCGGCGAGGATGGTCGCACCCTCTTCGATGATCAAGATACCTTCAGAGATGATCTGGCCTTCGATCTTGCCGCCAATGCGGCTTGAGCCGCGGCAATAGAGCTTGCCGCTGAAATGACAACCGCTGGTGAGGATGGTCACGGCTGCGTCCTTGCCGGTGTGGACCACTTTCTTGTTCTTGCCCTGCCCGTTTTGCTCATTTTTGCCGAACATGACCACCCCCGGTTGACATCAGTCGATCGTTACACGATCTTTCATGGATCTAATTTGGATCTAATTTGGATCTATTTTGTATCTGCCTTGGATCTTTCTTCTCAATTGCCGGCGCACAGGAAACGGATGTTCTTAAGAAAACGGTCAGCCAGAGCGATGGGAAGCTTCGAACGTCCACGGGCGGCAACGCTGAACTTGAACGTACCCATTTTGCCCGGGGGCACGGTCTGGCTGCCGGAAAATGCATGGGAGCCTGCTGACATTGATTATTTTGCAGCAACCGCCGCCCCACTGCAAACCCAAACCCTAAAAGCCCCCTGTGGATGGGCACCGTCAAAGCACCAAAAAGGGCCTCAAGCGCCCAACATCGCAGGACGTTGGGTGTTGAAATTGGCCCACGAACAAATATCCGCCACCGGGCAGAATCTGCCTGCCGGAGTCAGCAGCAAGCACCTCGGCTGGGCAGAAACCCATGCCTTCTATTCCTCTTTTGTGCATGCGGAACTGATTCTGGGGCTTGATGACGCAACGACTTCAGCCCCCGAAAGGCAACTTCAGCGTGACAGCGTTCCACAGATGATTGCTGCTCACTGCGTGATGCTGCGATCGTCCGGCACGCTGCGCATTCTCCCGGCGAACGATCTGTCTGCTGGCTTGATGCGCGAGCTTTACCGGGAAACCGAAGCAATCAAATTTCAAGAAGTGATGGAGCTGGGAAGATTCGCGCTGAATCCCCGTTTGCAAAACATTCCGCGGAAAACCGTGATCGATATTGCACCGTCAGTCTGGTGCACCAGCGAAGATGGAAAGGCGTTGGCCAAGTCGATGTCCTGGCTGGTAAAGCGCGCAGAAAGGGAAAGCCAGCTCCGGCGGCGGTAAGACTGCATCAGAGCTGGCCTGTTCGAGAAACTGACTGGGCAGCGGCCTATTCGTCTTCTTCCGATTCCTTGCCGGATGCATCAGGAAACCAACCCATCAGGGCGCCGGAAATCTGATGCGCCTGTTTGCCACTGCTGATGTTGAACTTGCTTTGCATCCGGTAAACACCACTGCGCTTCTGATAACGGCGGATCGACACCTTGGGCGCCCCGTATTCGCCAGTTTTCTTGTCCATCTCGACATACTTGAACATGATCGTTGTCCAATTGCCGCGCGTCAGGATTTTCTTGTCGACCTGCTTCACAACCAGGCGGTCGTCCTGCACAAATTCAACGCTGAGATCATCAATATTGTCTGACACAGGGCTCCCCCCGGGTAAAATCGTTATCTGTCAGCGGAACCTGCGTTCATGAAGATTCCGGGTAAAAAAAAACTGCCAGATTGACCTGGCAGTTTTTCTTGAACAACAAAGATTAACGCTTCGAGTACTGGAAGCGGCGGCGTGCACCGGCAAGGCCGTACATCTTACGCTCTTTCTTCCGTGCGTCGCGGGTGATCAAGCCATTGGACTTGAGTACCTTGCGCTTGTCCGGATCGGACTCAGCGAGGGCGCGGGAAATCGCGTGGCGGATCGCACCAGCCTGGCCATTAAGGCCACCACCGAGAACGTTCACGAGGATGTCAAACTTGCCAACGGTGTCGGTCAGCTCAAGCGGCTGCATGATCACCATCTTTGATGTGTCACGGATCATGTAGTCGTCCATGGGACGCTTGTTGATCGTGATAACGCCGGTACCTGGCTTCAGGTAAACCCGCGCGATGGCGGTTTTACGCTTGCCGACTGCATGCATGTATTTCGTCTTTGCCATGGATTAGCGGGCTCCGAGACGGGATTTCATCGCAACCGGCTTCTGTGCGGCATGGGGATGCTCGCTGCCGGCGTACACTTTAAGATTCAGGCCGATCTTGCGACCCAGCGGCCCCTTCGGCAGCATGCCCTTGATTGCGTGCTCGAGGACGCGCTCCGGATGCTTGGCCAGCAGGTTTTCCGCCGAGATCGACTTGATCCCGCCAATGTAACCAGTGTGGTGGTGGTAGAACTTGTCTTTCATCTTGTTGCCGGTGAACTTCACCTTGTCGGCATTGATGACGACCACGCAGTCACCCGTGTCGAGGTGGGGGACGAAAGTCGGCTTGTGCTTGCCGCGCAGAACGCGGGCCACTTCAGTTGCCAGACGACCAACAGTTTGGTGTGCGGCATCGACCACAACCCACTGTTTTTTAACGTCAGTCGGCTTTACGCTGTAGGTTTTCATGAACCAGAAACTCCAATGGAATCGCACTCAAAAAACGGGAAACAGGCTGTGCGTATATCTGAACCCGGCGCCCACCGTCAATAGACAATCAGTACGAAATCAGGCCCGGCGCGCGCGGACAGGGAATCACGTCCCGGATGTTCCCCATTCCGGTGACGTACTGGACCAGGCGCTCAAAGCCAAGGCCGAACCCGGCGTGGGGACACGACCCGTAACGGCGCAGGTCCAGGTACCAGGTCATTTCCTCAACCGGTAGCTTCATTTCCCGCATCCGCGCTTCAAGGACGTCCATGCGATCTTCCCGCTGGCTGCCGCCGATGATCTCGCCAATTCTAGGGGCGAGCACATCCATGGCCGCGACGGTCTTGCCATCCGGGTTTTGTTTCATATAGAAGGCTTTGATTCCCTTGGGATAATCCGTGACGATCACCGGCCCCTTGAAGACCACGTCGGTCAGGTAGCGCTCGTGCTCGGACTGCAGGTCGATCCCCCACTCCACCGGGAACTCGAACTTGACCGGTGCCCGCTTCAATTCAGCCACTGCATCGGTGTAGGTGATATGTGCAAACTTTGAGTCAGCCAGTCGCGCCAGATCGTCGATCTTGATCGTTTGGTATTGCTTCTCCAGAAACTCCAGCTCCGGCCGGCAATCTTTAACCGCAGCGGCAAACAGATGCTTGAGGAAGTCCTCTGCCAGTTCCATATCCTCTTTCAATGTGGCAAAGGCCATCTCGGGCTCAATCATCCAAAACTCAGACAAGTGCCTGGTAGTATTGGAATTTTCAGCCCTAAAGGTCGGCCCAAAAGTATAGATGTCGCCCAGGCCCATGGCCAAAAATTCGCCTTCCAGCTGCCCGCTCACGGTCAGATGGGCGTGCTTTTTGAAGAAGTCCTGGCTGTAATCCACCACTCCACCCGGCCCCAGCTTGATTTTGCCCGGATCCAAAGTGGTAACCGTGAACATTTCACCAGCACCCTCGCAATCACTCGAAGTGATGATCGGCGTGTGTACCCAGCGGAAGCCGCGCTGCTGGAAAAAGTCATGGACGTGCCAGGCCAGAATCCCGCGCATCCGGAACACCGCACCGAACGTGTTGGTCCGTGGTCGCAAATGAGCGATGTCGCGCAAAAACTCAAGAGTATGGCCCTTTTTCTGCAGCGGATAAGTCTCCGGGTCAGCCTCGCCGAAAACCTCCATGCCGGTGGTCTGGACTTCCCACTTCTGCCCCTTGCCCTGCGACTCCTTGAGCACGCCAGAGATACGCACCGCCGCACCAGTCTGGCACCTGGGCAAAAGGTCAAATGCCGGTGTGCCGGCGTCAACCACACATTGAAGCGTGTCCTGGCAGGACCCGTCGTTGAGCACCACGAAAGCGAAGTTCTTGGATTCCCTGCGACTGCGGACCCACCCGCAGACGTTGACTTCCTGACCTGCCACGCCAGCGGAGAGTAGATGGCTGATTTTTTGACGTTTGAACTTTGACTGCATGTGAAACTCTTCCAATTGTGAATCAGCCCCTGGACCGGATCGCGTTCAAATGACGCGCCTCCAGGGCAACAAGATCTTTCCAGCGATTGAAGGGCACAAACCTTCGGTAATTACCGCTGTTTTTCTTTCCCGACGCAGCGCGCTCCCGCGCCTCGTTGACGACCTCATAGTAAACAGCGAGCGTGTTACGCGCAACACGGTACCAGTTGAAACGCTCGACCTGCTGCCTTCCGCGCGCGACAAAAGTCTCGCGCAGCTCTTTATCAGTCAACATCCGGACCATTGCCTGCGTCAGTTCCTCGACACTGTGAGGATTGACCATCAAAGCTGCATCGCCAACTACCTCCGGCAAGGAGGATCCATCCGAAGTCACCACCGGCGTACCGCTGGCCATGGCCTCAAGCGGCGGCAGGCCAAAGCCCTCGTAAAGGCTGGGATACGCAACGAGCGCAGCGTTCACGTAATAACGACGAAGCGTCTCGTCATCGATGAAACCCTCGAAAACAATGTCCCCGGCAAAGTCCTGGACCCGCAACTGGACGTCTGCGAACAGCGGGCTTTCCCCGCCAACAAGAACCAGCTTGTGCTGGATCTCTGGATGCTGCCGGCGCATGTTCACGTAGGCTTCGATCAAGGTATTGATATTTTTCCGAGGTTCAAGGGATCCCACATAGAGTACGAAATCCTTTGGCGGCTCCCGGCCTGAACCTCTGGCTGAACCCAGGCTCCCGGCATCACCCAGGAAGATATCGTCGACGGCCCAGTACACGAGGCTGACCTTGTCTGCCGTCAAGCCACAAAAATGCATCAAGTCATTGCGCGAATTATTGCTGCAGGTGATGACGCGCGACGCACGCCGGGCCAGCCGGGGGATGATGAAGTTATAAACCGTGCGGAAAAGGAAACTGTACCACTGGGGATTCACGACGAAGCATAGGTCGTGAATGTGAACCACGGACGTGCCCCGGTAAAAAAGCGGCGCCACATTGGCGGGTGAGTGCAGGATGTCGACATTGTGCTTGCGCGCCAGCACAGGAAGCCAGAACTGCTCCCAGATGTGGTTCATGACGCTTTCACCTTCGCGCAGGTCTGATTCGATCACTTCCACGTTCGGATGGTTCCACTCAGGGCGCCCTGCCTGCCCTTGACCAGTGAAAATCAAGTAATGGTTTTCCCGGTCGACCTCGACCAGGGTCCGGATGAGGTTGAACGCCGCGCGCTGGACCCCGGTGCGTTTGGCCACCAGGAAGCGGCCGTTAATTCCGATTCGCATCGGCAACCTCCAATGCGCCATGCGCAATGCCACCCATTGCCGGCGCGTGCTGTAACTCTGCGGGCAGCCGTCCGCCGCGCCCACAAGCCTCGTAAATCTCAAGGGTCTGGCGGGTCATCTCCTGCCAGGAGAACTGGCGGGCATGGGCAACGCCGTGCTCCTGCATGCGGCGACGTGCGGGCTCATCGGCCAAACCAGTCACCAGCGCCCGCGCCAGATCCTGGTAGTCGAAGGGGTTGGCAAAAATTGCCAGGTCACCAACGACCTCCGGCAAGCTCGAAGAACGCGCAACCACAACGGGAGCGCCGCAGGCCATTGCCTCAAGGGGAGGCAGACCAAATCCCTCATAAGTCGAGGGATAAACGAACAAGTCGGTCAATGAATAGACGGCTGGCAAATGGACCTCATCGATGAACTTGGAGAAATAGATGAGATGCTTCTTGCCGTATTGCTCGGCAACACTGAGGATCCCCGGGTCAAACGGACAAGCCAGGACCAAAGGGATCGACAGCCCCGAATAACTGTATGCCCGCACCAGCTGGTGCACGTTCTTGTGCGGCTTGTTGTTGGTCAGGCAAAAGACAAAGCGTTCCGGCAGTTCATAAATATCACGCACGTACTGCAAAGTTTCCGGGTCGGTGATTCGCCGGTAATTAGGCGACACACCGTTGTAGGTCACCGCAACCTTTTCCGGCGGGACCATCAAGTTCCGGATGATTTCCGAGCGACTGAATTCACTGACCGTCAAGATTGCTTCCGAATGCCGGATGCAGCGCTTGACGAAAAAGCTGTAATAGGCCTGGTGAAAGGGCGTGTAAAACTGCGGCAAAACAAGGTGGTTCAGATCGTGGATGGTCATCACTGTCTTGCACGGCGAGTAAAAAGGCGCCACGAAAGACGGCGAATGGAAAAGATCTGACTTGATCCGGCGCAGGATGCCCGGCAGCTCAAACTGCTCCCCCAGACTGATCCAGCGCGTCCTCGCATGGACCAGCCTCATGTTCGAGGGCAAAGCCATGGATTCAAGCGGGGAATCCCGGTTGACCAGGATACTGAACTCATGTGCGGAGCCGATTTCGCGAAGGCAGCTGAGCAGCTCATAGACGTACCGGGCGATGCCGTGCATCGTCCCCGATTTCAACATCCTTGCGTCTATGGCAACGTGCACTGTTCCCTCCGCCGGCGGCCGCTCCCGGGCCCGACATCCGTACAATTACGGACTTAGCCCAGAGAGCGGCACTCAGCAAAGGGTTTAGCGCGGCGGGCTCAGAACGCCAGGCCGAACTCGATTGCCGGCTCGAGGCGGGTCATGTAGCGGCGGCGAAGCGTAGCCTTGTCTTCGTCCGACATCGCGGACGCTTCGGGGCTCAGTTCTGCCTTGTCTTCGAAGCGGGCATCGAAGTGACGCAGCCCCAGGCCGCCACCGATGGACAGGGGAATGGACTGGGCAACCCAGCGGTAACCGGTCCGGGCATGGGCGGTCAGGCCGCGAGCCGTGTACTCATGAATGACCTTGCCGGCATCGTCCGTGATCAGGGCCATGCCAGAGGACAGGGCGAGGGCGCTGGGGTTGGTCTTCCACGTCCCCTTCATGTCGCGGACACCCGCGCCAAGGGTCCAGAACCAGCCAGACATGTTTGACGGCTGGCTGTAGCGGCTAAGAAGGACCGAAACGTGACCCCCTTTTGAAATCATCGAATCACCGGTCTCTGCCATTTTGTCTTCGGTGTACTCCTCGGCTTCCATCATCGTCGCGCCTTCAACGGCGATGGTGGCCCCCTTGAGGTTGTATTCACCCCGGAACGCCGCATCCCTGGTCAGGGTAATGATGGGAATGGTCAGGATGAATGACCTGCTGCCGGCTCCGCCACCGGAACCGGGCGCAGCAAATGCCACGGTCGGGGCCGCAACCACGGCGCACAATGCGAAAAATTTTGTGAAAGTCTTCATGGGTCACCTCTTGGGGTAATGACGGACTCGCCTTGCCCCCATTGTAGCAAGTTGCTATGCAGGCTGACCCTGCGTCAAAAATCTGGCAGGAAGGCGCGCGCAAAAGCTGACAACCGCTGAGACAGGACCGGCAATGGCCCAGAAAAAAACCCACGATTCCCAACCCCTGCGCCCCCGCGCCCTGCTGGCGTCCGTGCAACTTCCCGGCGTCAGCGACGCAGAACACGAGGCGTCCCTGGCCGAGCTTGCCCGGCTGGTTCACACGCTCGGCATGGATGTTGTTGAAACCATTACTCAAAAAAGAGCCTCCCCGGCTGCAGGGTCGGTCGTCGGGGACGGCAAATTGCGGGAAATCGCCCGGTGGACGGGGGGCAGTGGCGTCGTCACCGCCAATAAGCCCGTGGTCCGCACCAAGGCGGGCGTCCACGCAGAGGTCGAGCCCGACGAAGAAACAACGATCGATCCAGAGGCCGATGAAGCAGGCGAGGGTATTGATAGCGCGGGAGATGAAAAACCCGAGTCGGAACGTGTCAAATTCGTCGTGTTCGACAACGACCTGACTCCGACGCAGCTACGGAACCTTGAGGGGGCGCTTGGCGTCGAAGTCCTCGATCGCACCGGCGTGATCGTCGAGATCTTCTACCGGCATGCAAAAACTCCTGCCGCACGGGCACAGGTCGAAATCGCAAGACTGACTTACCTGGCCCCGCGCATTCGTGTCACCGGGGCAGGGGAGCGCCAGGGGGGCGGCATCGGTGCCAAGGGCGTCGGGGAAACCGCGCACGAGCTGGAAAGCCGACGCATCAGGGACAAAATTGCAGCACTGCGGCGTGAAATTGAAACCATCAACAAGGACCAGGCCCTCAGGCGCAGCCGGCGCAGGGAGCAGGCAAAGGTGGCACTGGTCGGATACACGAACGCCGGTAAATCTTCGCTCATGCGGGCGTTGACCAAGAGCGAAGTTCTGGTTGCTGACAAGCTCTTTGCCACCCTCGACACGACCGTCCGGGTGATGTACCCCGAGACCAAGCCGCGCGTTTTGATTTCGGACACCGTCGGTTTCATCAAAAAACTGCCGCACGACCTGGTGGCGTCCTTCCGCTCCACCCTGGACGAAGCTCTCGATGCATCGCTGCTGCTTTTTATCGTAGACGCGTCTGACCCGGCTTTCCGGTCGCAACTGGAAACGACTCGCAAGGTCCTTGCCGAGATTGGCGCCGACGACTCGGACAGCCTGCTGGTCCTGAACAAGGTCGACAAGCTTCAACCCGTCGAAATCGCAGCCCTCAAGCGGGAGTTCAAGGACCCGGTGTTCCTTTCGACCCGGGACAAATCCAGTGTCGCTGCCCTGCACGCGACCATCCAGGCCTGGTTTGAACGCGGAATGGTCGAGTCCGAGATCTTTGTCCCCTACAGCAAAAGTGCGGCGGCCGCCGAAGTCCACGCGACGATGCGTGTCCTGACGGAAAGCCACGAGGACGAAGGAACAAGATTCCAGGTCCGTTCGTTTCCGCAGGACGTGGAACGGCTCAGAAAGACCTTCGATCTGGCTTGAGATTTCCCCTGTCCGGGTTACCATTTCGGCATTGAGCGATCAAAAGCCTCAAACCAGATGGACGGGACTGATGAAAGTGATTGCCCACCGCGGCGCCAACCGCGAGGCCCTTGAAAACAGCCGGGCCGCCTATGACCTGTGCCTTGCCGGCGGGGCCACGCGCATTGAGCTCGACGTGCAGCTCAGTCGTGATGGCCACGCCGTCATCAACCACGACGACTTGCTGGGTCACACCATCGCACCGGAACATTCCGGTGGTCACATTTCCCGGATGACTCGACGGGAACTTTCGCGGGTGCGCCTTGCCAACGGCGAACCACTTCCATTCCTGGACGAGATTGTCGACGAATTCGCAGACCGCATTGAACTGAACATCGAAATCAAGGGGCGCAGCGAGCAACTGGCTGCGGAAGTGGCACAGGTCTGCCGCAAGCACGGTCGCCTGGATCCGTTTGTCATTTCATCTTTCGAATCCGAGCCCCTCGTTTACCTTAAAGAACATCACCCGAAACTCCTGCGAGCATGTTTGTGGGGAAGCGATAACCTCTCTGGCAGGAACTTCAGCAGATTCGCACCGCCTGTCTTCATGGCGATGGCCGGGGCACACATCTTCCATCCGGTCGCCGACTGGATCGACGAGAACCTGATGGATCAGGCCAGGGCGCGTGGCTGGCTGGTTTACGGTTGGGTCCCGATGGCTGGCGAGACCACCGGGCGTGAGGCCTTGTGGAACTACCTGGCTGCGATCGGCGTTGACGGGCTTTGTACAAATTATCCGCGAGAGATGAACGAATGGATCCGTGGGGTCGAACATGATCACGAACGAATCAGCAAACTCGCCCGTCAGCCAAGCGTCTGACTTGAGCGCCAGGAAACGCACGTGGCAGATTTCCCGTACGTCGGGCGGCCTGCGTTATGGCGTCAGCCTGCCTGAGGGGGCAGAAGCGGGCGACATGGAACGATTTGTCGTATTCCTCAACGGTCGCACCGAATGGATTGAAAAATATGGCACTCTGCCGGTTGACCTGGGAATGGAGGACGATGTCGGGTTCCTGACGTGGGATCACCGCGGTCAGGGTGCTTCAGGCGGCGATCGCGGCTTCATCGATGACTACGAAGCCTACGGCGAAGACGCCCAGAAAATTGTGCAGCGCGTGGTGAAGGCCCGACCTTATGTGGCGATCGGCCACTCGATGGGGGGACTGATCTGCCTTCACTCCATCATGAAGGGGAAGCTCAAACCTGCTGCCGCCGTCTTGTCTTCACCACTCCTGGCACTTCCAGGGCGTCCTGTACCGGAAGCCCTGGCCAGACCCCTCTCTTCCGTGCTTGGGACACTCGCCTTCACAACCAGGTTATCAACGGGAGCTGGTGCCTTCACCAAGGGACCTTTTGAGGGTAACCCGCTGACCAGCGACCATGATCGTTACCAGTTCATCAAGGCCACTCCTTATCCCCTGGGCGGTGTGAAGTTCGGCTGGGTCCGCGCAACTTTTGATGCCATCGACTTCGTCAACAACAGCGATAACTTGAAATCCTATCAAGTCCCGACACTGGTCCTGTCGGGCTCAGACGAACGCGTCACCGATCCAGCTGGAATCCAGGCATGGCTGGCAAATGCTTCCCAGTCATCGCGCGCGAAAATCCAGTTTGATGTGATTCACGGCGCGCGACACGAACTGTTTTCCGAAACGCCCACTTACTACAACCGGGCCCTTGAAATGGTCCGGCAGTTTTTCAACAGCGCAGCACTTTGATGTGCTAAAATCCCTGATCTATGATCAAGGATGCCTTTAAACGAATCTTGCCCGCCGGGGTGCCAGTATCTTACGTCACTGCGCTGGCGCTGTGGGCTGTTGCCGAGGCGAACTTCTGGTTCGTCGCACCTGATTTCCTACTGGTGCCGCTCGCAATTTTCTTTCCCAGCCAGTGGTTTCGCATCGCCCTGACCGGCTGGGGGGCCTCGGTCGCCGGAGGCGCCCTTTATTTTGCGCTGGTTTCTGCCGGACCAACCACTGCGGAATCCATCCTTGGGCACACTCCGTTTGTGATCCCCAGGATGCACGAATTCGTCCGCAGCCTTTATACAAGCCATGGGCCTTGGGGAGGCCTGGCCCAATCATGGTCTTTCATGACTTTGAAAGTCTGGACGTATGAAGCTGTCAGGGCCGGATTTGATTTCCTGCCCTACTACCTGATCGTTTCGTTTTCGCGCATCTTCCGACTTTTTGTCGTGACCTGGATCGCCGCCCGCTTGTCCCGCTGGGTGCTACCCGTCTGGAGCAAATACCCCAAGATCACCTGGGTCATCTACACTGCCGGGTTTCTGGCAATGTTGGTTGTCATGGAAGGATGAGGATTTCATGCAAGAAACAAAAGAAACCGCGTCGGACCGCAGGCCAATTCCAGCGCGAGAACACAAAGCCTCCCGGCAGGTCGCTCACTTCCTCGCCTCTGCGGGTGTAACCCCCAACGCGATCTCGGTCGCAGGCCTTTTTGCGGGCTGTGCCGGCGGACTGGCGATTGCAATGACATCCGTTTCGCAGGAGCACCGGACGGCTTGTTTTCTAGGCGGTGCGCTACTGATTCTGTGCCGCCTGCTGGCCAACATGTTTGACGGCATGGTCGCAGTCCTCAATGCTCGCCCAAATCCGCTTGGTGAGCTTTACAACGAGATTCCCGATCGTTTGACGGATGCGGCAACCCTGATCGGCTGCGGGTACAGCATCAACAGCTCCCCTGCCGCAGGCTACGTGGCTGCTGTGTTTGCAATCATGACAGCCTACGTCCGTTCCGTCGGCAAAGTGGCAGGCGCCCCTTATGTCTTTGCTGGTCCGTTTGCAAAGCAGCAGCGCATGTTCCTTTGCATCTTCGCCTGTTTGTGGGTCGCCGTCTTCCCCGGGTTGCTTGACCTTTCGCTAACGCAATCGGCCAGCACTAACGGAAATTACTCGGTCATGGCACCGGTGTTGTGGATCATTGCCGTGGGATCGGCCATCACATGTGTGCGTCGTCTTTTCTCCATCGCAGACCATCTGCAAGCTAAACAATCAAAGACCGGAGCTTGAGCGTGAACTCCATTCCTCCCCGCTACCTTGATTTTGCAACGGCTTTTGAGCCAGGAAGCTTCAGGACACTCGCGCTGTTGATTGGCGGTATATTCACTTTTGCCACTGTGGTGATTGCAGCCCTTCACCTGGCGGGCAAGTTGAAGCCGGAAAAATCTCGTGAATTAAAGCTCCGAATGTGGTCCTGGGCGGCGATCATCCTGATCTTCATGGTCCCGATATCCGCAGGACAAGTGCCGGTCATGGTGGCCATGACCGCCCTGAGCCTTTTTTGCTTCAACGAATATGCGCGCGCTGTCGGATTGTTTCGTGAAAAGACAATGTATGCCATCTGTGCCGTCGGAATCCTGCTCGTCAACCTGGCCGCCGCCGACCGCTGGTACAACTTCTTCAACGCACTTTCGATCCTGACATGCGTCGTATTGTCCGGACTTGGGATATGGAAGGACCAGCCCAAGGGATACACCCAACGCGTCGGCCTTGCCGTCTTCGGTTTCATGTTCTTCGGTTACGGACTCGCCCACGTCTCCTATCTGGCAAATGACCCGAACTTCCGTGGGATCATCACATTCTTGATCCTTTCCACGGAGCTCAACGACGTGTTTGCTTACGTCACTGGCCACTTGTTTGGCCGCAAGAAGCTTGCACCGAATACCAGCCCGGGAAAGACCATTGCCGGATCCATCGGCGCACTCATTTTAACCACGGCGCTGGCAGGGTGCGTCGGTCCTTTAATATTTGCCGGTACACAGATGGCAAACGTCTGGCTTTGTCTGCCGCTCGGCCTGATCATCAGCACCAGCGGACAACTCGGTGATCTGATGCTTTCATCCGTAAAACGAGACATCGGCGTCAAGGATCTGGGGTCGGTCATTCCCGGCCACGGAGGGTTTCTTGACCGCTTTGACAGCCTGGTCCTGGTAGCCCCAGCCGCCTTTCATTTCATCAACTACTTCAACGGGATCTTCCCGCAAGGAATGAACTGAACGGAGGCTTTGATGACAAACCAGCCATGGCAAATGAAGCCGGCGAAGGACCTTGGCCTTGGGCCCCTTGAGAGGGCAAAAAGCCTGAGGCGGGATCCTGGTCCCGTCAGTTTTTTTTCCCGCAATATCTTCTGGGCAATGGCGCACTCAATGCTCAAAACATGGAATGGATTCACGGTCGAGGGTCGCCACAATTTGCCAGAAAACATGCCCTTTGTGCTGGTGGCAAATCACAGCAGTCATCTGGACGTCATGATGATGACCCTCTCAGTGCCGGTACAAATGCGCGTGAGACTTTTTGCGCTGGCAGCCGAAGATCACTTTTTCACAAAAGTGAGCTCAAGTTTTTTCACCAGCATCATGATCAACGCCCTGCCAATGTCACGCGCCGGGGGTGGCAAGGGACGAGAGGCGATCGAGACATTTCGAGAACGCCTGCTGACGGAATCTTGCGGGATTATTATTTTTCCGGAAGGGACCCGGACGCGCGACGGCAAAGTCGGCCGGTTTCGCGCGGGGATCGGCAACCTGGTCGCCGGCACCAACATTCCCGTGGTGCCTTGCTGGATTGACGGTGCTTTTGCAGCATTCCCGGCAGGGCGATTGATTCCGCGCCGAAAAAAAATCACCATCCAGATCGGGAAGCCACTGACGTTTCAGGATTTTGCGACGGACAAGGATGGTACCGAACAGGTGGCAAAACAACTGCAAGATGCGGTCACGGCTCTGAATCCCTCACGTTGAATCAGGGAATCACGTATCCGAGCACAGGTGCCTGCACCGGCGAAGCACTGTTGGTTCCGTTGCCCTCACAGAAGGGATCCTTGCTCAGCCACTGCATATTACCATCACACCGGAAATCGTTATTCAAGACGGAGCAGCTAACCACACAACGGTAAATGGGAATCAGGCCGGCGGCGGGTGAATTCATCACGCTCCAGATACCCCCTTCTATGACATAACCTGCCCCCGGATTTTCACCCGGCTGCAGGTAATAATGCAGTTTCCCGCCCGGGGTATCCCTGTACCAGCGTATGATCTGCTTGTCACCGCCACCGGGCGCATTGAAATACGGCTGAGCTTCTACGAGGTAGCCTGCATTCCAGCACTCGTTAACGTCCGTGGGATAAATGTGGTTGGTATAAAAGGCTGTGTTGGTCTGGCTCCGGCAACGATGGACTGGAATCTTTGTCTGGCAAACACCATTAACGATGACGCCGGAACTGCATGTTGTTGCCGGTACTGGTGCCGGCGGAGGCTGGGAGGAGGTCTGACTGCTGGTGGTCGTATTGCAGTTAGCAATTCTCACCGTATCTCCATAGTTATCGTACCGGGAACTGACCACACCATTCCGTGTCGCTCCCACGTATGAGCTCAAGCCAGCGCCCCATGTTGCCCTAATCGTTCCCCCGACTGCGTTGCTGATTGCCCCACAGTGAATGGCCGCGACACATGGATGGCTGTCACCTGTGTAATCGAAATCACCCCAGATTCGGGCACACTGGGCAGTATTTGGCTGACACTGGATCGTATGGGCAACATTCTGGAGTCCCCGCAAAGATCTATCATAATCACAGGGGTTTGGCGGCGGCGGGGGCGGGATCGCTGCCGTATTTACCGTCACGGTAGTGGGATTGCTGAGGTTGAAGGCACACGCTGGCGACGTACTACCTGAACAGGCCCCCGACCAAGAAGAAAACTGATAACCGGACAATGGCGCGGCCTGCATGCTCACCGCCGTCCCGGCAGGGATTGAGAAACTGCATGTTGTGTTCGCACCACATGACATGGTCATTCCTGCCGCCGTCAGGGCTACCGTTGAATTACCCGAGACAACTGTCAGTGTCGGCGATGTGTTGACTGTCACGGTGGCGGCATTCACGATCGTGAAACTGCAGGAATTTACGGCGCCTGCAGAACAGGATCCTGACCAGGACGAAACCCGGTAACCTGTCGAAGGACTAGCCGTCATCGCAATCGAAGAACCAGCGGGAAAATTGGAGTAAGTGCAAGTAGATCCCGCCTGGCACGTGACCGTCTGATTGGCTCCAACCACTTGGACTGAACTGTTCCCCGAATTGATAGTCAATGGAACAGATTTATCCTGCCGAACCACGAAGTGTGGTGACACGCAAATCAGCGGAAATCCACCCACGGTCAGGTTGGCGATGATCTTTGCGGCTGAATCTCCGACCGGCACGAATGCTGAGTTCGGCAGGCTCGGGTTAACGATATCGGATCCAGACCTGGTTAACGCGTACGGCACATAAGTATGCGCAAGTGGCAGTGACTCGGGTGACATGTGCAGAGTCCAGGAAATCTCGTTAAAGGCTGTCCCGACATTCCCGCCGCTCAGTATGATCGATGGCGTAACCTTGAATGCAAAAGTCTGGTTAGCCAACAGGGCCGGGGCTGGGAGGTTGATTTTTGAAATGACAGGTGCCGGGATACCACTCATTGTGCAAGTTGGCATCTGCACAAGATTGGTAACCATGAAGGGCGGAGCACAGGCCACCGTGTTGCCTGCCGCATCAGTCACCGATCCCTGGGCGACCTCGTTGTTGGCAGTAAAAGTGTATGGGCTGGTCATGGAAAACCGGGTACCCGTTCCATCAAGTGCCGTGAACCCGGAAGCCAAAACGGGCGCCTGACTGCCAATCCGGGCCGAGGCAAGAGCCTGGTTACCCTTGTTAATCACCATGGTCAGGTTCACTGGGGTGCCGGAAATGATCTGTGCGTTGTCATTGTTGGAACGCATGACGGTACAAGATAGATTACCGGATGTCGTATCGTTGGTATTGACCGTTGCATTTGTCGTGTTTGTGATCGCGAAGCTGCACGAGGGATTATTGCTGCCCGCGCATGGGCCGGACCATGAAGCAAACTGGTAACCATTCGATGGCGTCGAAACCATCGACACCGATGCCCCTGCCGGGATCAGCAAATTACATGTTGACTGTGCATTGCACGTCCACGACTGGCCGGCGGCACTGACCTGAACGCTGGAGAATCCCGAATTTACGGTCAATGGTACCGACGAATCCTTGCGCACCAGGAAGAGGGGAGAGGAACACGCCACTTGCTGGCCAGCCACGATGACAGACGAGACAATTTTTGCCTGTGAGTCTTGTCCGCTCAAGAAGGCGGCATCCGGAAGCGCCGCGTTCACGACATCAAGACCTGATTTGGCCAACGCATTTTCTGCCAGCACGGCTGGTTGCGCGGCGGATGCCATCAGCAGCTTCCACGGAGCCTCTGTGAATCCGGAAACCGGGGAACCTCCCGTGAGGGTGATCTCTGGGGTGGCCTTGAAAGAGAAAGTCCTGTTTGCCGCATCGATCGATGCCGGCAAGTTCAATTTTGCAGTAACAAGTGGGGGAATCCCGCCGAGCGCGCATGCAGGCAGCTGGATGACATTGTTCACCGAAAATGCCGGCATACATGTTGCCGTATTACCGGCAGAGTCCGTGACTGATCCCTGGACCACTTCGTTGTTTACAGAGAACGTGTACTGCCCGGTGATTGAATATTTGGTTCCGCTTGCGTCAAGCGCCGCAAATGACGCCACGCCAACATCCGGCTGGCTGGCAAGGCGGGCCGATGCAAGCGGCTGGTTCCCCTTGGTGATGACCATGGTCAGGCTTACCGGCGTCCCTGAGATCACGGGGGTATTGTCGTTGCTGGTGCGCATCAAGGAACAGGAAAGACTCCCTGCCGAAGTATCGTTCACCGTCAGCAGGCTGGTGTTTGTGCGCGAGCCTCCCGGCCCGATTGCAGTGCAGACAAAAGGCTTGGGTCCCTTGCCAGTCAGGCCGTTGACAACAAACTGACTCGAAGCATTCAATGACTCAAAATTGATCACCTGCCCGTCAGGAGCGGTGACGGTCACTGGACTTGAGATCAAACCAGATCCAACCACACGGCGAATTGTCAGGGGAACAGTTACATCAAATCCAGCGTAGGCGACTGCCGCATTGATCCCCCCAGCAGGAGACGCTGGAGCGCCGAATGCAACCTCGCAAGCAGCAGCTGGCTCGCTGACCGTCACCGTAGAAGTACACTCCCGGCGATAAGGATTGCCCATCGGATCGGTTGCAGAGATGACCCCGCGAATGATCTTGAAACCAGCCGTTCTGAAGGAGAATGACGCGCACTTGGCGGCACTTCCCGCCGGGCATTCAGCCGACGTGACATCATCGGGGGTTGTGACAATTGCAGATAATTGCGTGGTGATGTTGGAATAGTTTTCAGTGCTGCCCGAATTCGATAGAAAAAATTCGGTGGCGGAGTTGAGGGCAGCGGTCGTCGATGCGGGACTGACAGAGCAATCAGGGCCGGCAGCGGGTGAAGGCACGGCTATGGACGCAATGCACAGCGAAGATAGAGTTCCATTTTTATTAACCACGCGGACCGGAAATAAGTTTGTTCCGTATTGGCTGAGCGTCACGGCGAAAGTGGCCTTGCCTTCGCTGTCCGCAGTTTTCTTGCTCGTTGGATCCTGACTATCTTGCGGGAAAACAAACGCACCGTGGTTACCAGTGCCGGTCACCGTAATGGTTGCCTGGCTGTTCAAGGCAGGGGGCTGAGTCTGGCTCGTGATGCTGGCGAGGCAAGATGGCATTCCTTCAGAGACAACCAGACCGCCGCCGCAGCCAATCGTCCTGATTACGGAACTCTGTAAATCAGTGGACCGCAATTCAACCCTTGCGTTCCAGATGTACTGCCCGGCAACCAGGCCGTTAAAGGTTTTGCTTACGGGAAAGACAAGGGGCAAGTCCTCCGTTGGCAGGCCTGAGCCCGCAGGAATCAGCTGGGCACTTGTGACCTTGAACTTGGCGGCATCCACATTGAGCAGGTTGATCGTCATCTCTGCCGCTTCGCCACGAACGATTCCCATTGAAGGAAACGAAATGCTGCAAGAGGGAAGCAATTCAACCGTTGTCGTGAACGGCCGTTCGACCAGCAGATTCGCGACGCAACTATGCGCTTCTTTGAATTCATCGTAGGCAAGAGCCATCATCTTGACGGTTCCAATGGCGTCGACCTTCGCCAGATCCTGAAAAGAATCAGAAGGCGTCAGGGTATCTCCATTTATTGATAAGCTTTGGATGGCCTTGCCAGAAAGTAGACTCACCCGGGCACGGGGAGCCGTACCAGCCACAATGGTCGTTTTTTCCAATGCGAAGTTACAGCCGTTGATCTTGGCATCAGAACCCGCTGTGACCGGGACCCCGAGTCCCGGCGCCACGTTTGTCACGCCGCGAAATGTCACTCGCTGGGTTCCGCAGCGATAAAGGAGCAGCGCCACCAAAGGGATGACAATCGCCCGGTGGCGCTTCAAAAACCAAAAAAAGTGCTGTGGATCCGAGAACATGGAGGTGGGTTCGGTCAAAAACACGGAAACTTGAGCGAATTCATGTCGGCTTCGGATTTGGATTTTTTCGTAATAAAAACAATTGCTTAGCTTACATCAAACTTGACCCCTGAGCGAACAACTCCCCGGGGCGGATTCGACCTCAATCGTCGGGTGGATATGATCCCCAGCGGAATGCACAAGTTCCTTCACCTTCGCCTTGATCGCTTCAATCGCAGGCAAGTCCGAGGCGTCGACGACCAGGTGCATGGTCAACACGTGATGGGCTCCGTCCAGGGACCAGACATGCATGTCGTGCACACCAGAGACACCGGGCAATTCCATGATCGCCGCCTTCAATGAATCGGTGTTCATGTGCTCTGGAGTCCCCTGAAGAAACAGCACAAGGGTTGAGCGAAGATTGCGCAGCACATTAAAAAGAATGAAGCCGACAAAAATGAGCGAAAGGATGGGATCGATGATGGGCAAATCGACAAACATCATCACGATGCTTGAGATTGCCACCACCACCCAGCCAAGCAGGTCTTCCACCAGATGCCACGACAGCATGCGTTCGTTCATGGTCTGCCCGGCGTGAAGGCGTGAGGCCGCCACAGCATTGACGACAATGCCAAGTACGGCCATGCCAAGCATCCATCCGGTCTTGGGTTGCACAGGATTCATAAGTCGAGGCACGGCCTGGACGATGACGAAGATGGACGAGGCGACTAGAAAAAAAGAAGTCAGCAGCGCGGAAAGAAGAGAAACCCGGCGATAACCGTAGGAAAACCGCTCGTCACTTTTCCTGCCGGCAATACCCTCCATGCACCACGCAAGAAAAAGAGCGAGGCCGTCACCAAAGTCGTGCACGGCATCGGCCACCACCGCAACGGATCCAGCATAAATTCCACCCACCAGTTCGACCACGGAGAAGCCAAGATTCAGCAACATTGCCGTGAAAATATTCTTGCGACTGGCGCCGTGATGATGCGCGTGGTGATGGCCATGATGATGATGGCCATGATGATGTTTCTCGTGCTTGTGGCCGTGAACGGGCTGGTTACCCATCGGCTCAGGTCTCGACCATGACAGGCAAAGACGCTGCCAAGGGTGCCGTAAGGCCAGGCGCCAGCGCGGCAGGATATTCAAGGCGTGAAACCTCAATTCCCACCGTCCGGAAAAGTTCAAGCGATTCCTGGGAACGATACTCGTGACAATAATGGACACGCCGGACGTTACCAAGGTTGATCAGGCGCTTTGCGCACATCACACAGGGCAAGTGTGTGACGAAGACGACTTTATCGATGTTGCGCGGGCTGTCGCAGTTTATGACAGCATTTTCTTCAGAGTGAAGACACCCGCAACGCCCGGCCTCGTCCCGGTCACACTGGTTGGGCAGACCGGAAGCATTGCCGTTGTAACCGACTGCCAAAACCTTGCGAAAATCGGTACTGGTGATCACCGTGCCGACCTTCAGGCGCCGGCAAGTGCTGCGTTCAGCGAGGGCGAATGCCAGGGACAGGTAGATTTCCGGAAACCCGGGACGTCTTGAACTTGCGGGGGTCATCGGTGTTCTCCTTACCTGCCCTGGGCCAAATGGGATCTACCCTCAAAAGATAACTCGATGCCCCAGTCGGATTCCAATGGAATCATCTGGCGGGAATCATGACGGACACCGGGATCACCCAAGATTCCCTGGTCCCAGCGCAACGCCCGGGCCCCTGCGGGGGAGCGATCCCCAAGGATCACAGGAGCCTGAAATAAATGAAGCTTTTGCAATTCTGGCCGGGTCCGCTGGTCGTTCCCCCCGAGCACAGCCTGATAAAGTCCAGGGCCGCCTTCAAGTAACACGCTTCGCACCCCAAGTCCCTGCAGTGCCTCATCCACTTCAGCCCAGATGAAGCGCCCGGTCGACGGCTCGCAGGGGACTTGAACCACCTTGATGCCGCGTTCTTGCGCCCGGGCAATTTGCTCTTGCCCTGCAACAATCCAAATCGTGGTCTCTGACTGAAAATGAATCAGGTTGGCGGCTGGACTGTCACAAAGCGCGTCCAGGGCACGCCCGCGCGGATCAAACACCACGCGGCGCGGGGTCCTGCAGGTGACATGACCTCCCAGGAATGGATGCCTTACATCAAGGCGAGGATTGTCCGCCAGCGCGGTACCAGCCCCGACTGCGACAGCATCATAGGCCAGACGCAGAAAATGCCCGTAGGCCCTGGCGCGGTCCCCGGTGATCCAAACACGGCGATCCCCCTCAAAGGCAACGACACCGTCCAGACTGCTGGCTACTTTCATGCCGGTAAAAATACGGCCTGTGGATATGTTGTGCAGGAAAACCCCGGCCAAGTCTGCGCAAGCCGCGGACCAGGGTTTCAGTGTTTGGGCGGCCGCGGCCTCTATCACTTCGACTCCAGCCTCACGAAGGAGGGCTGCCCCCTTACCCGCGACCAGGGGATTGGGGTCCCGCAGACCGTAAACAACTTTACGGATGCCGGTCGCTGCCACGGCCCGGGCACAGGAAGGGGTCCGTCCTTCGTGAGCACAGGGTTCAAGGGTGACGTAAAGAATGGCACCTTCAAGGCGCGCCTCCCGACCCTGCTCCCTCACCTGCTTGAGGACATTGGCCTCAGCATGCAGGCTACCGACTTTCTCGTGGGCTCCGGCCGCCAAAAAACGATGTTCCTGGTCAACCAGAACGGCGCCGACCAGCGGGTTGGGGGAGACAGCGCCAAGGCCGCGCAGGGCGACAGCCAACGCCATGTTGCACGCGTCATCGGGAGTCAGTGGCTCCCCGGCGGCAGGCAAGGCCAGATCACGCAGCAGTTCATCCTTGGCCAGGTTGAACCAGCGGATCACAGGCCAGCCCCCGGACCGCGGAGGGTAAATTGGGGTACAATCTTCGTCATGGATAAAGATCTCTCACACTTTGCGAAACTGGACCAGCAGCTCGTTGATGCCGCCAAGCAAATCAAGGTCCTCAGTAACCTTGCCTGGCCGGATGAGCTGGCTCACGAATTCCTGACCGGTTGGAAGGCAGGAAACCCGCCCATTCCCCGGCCAAAATACAAGATCCACAGCTATCCCGCCCAGCTCCAGACCCTGGAAGGGATCATCAAGGCCGCTGGCGACCAGCATCCCGTAGGGCGTTACATTTCCCGGACGGCGCTGAGCTACATCCGCGCCGGCCGGATGCTTGAGTGCATCGGAAAACCTGAGTTCACGAAACTTTCTGTGGACTTGTATGGCAAGCCTGGCGATTCGATCGGCTCAACGGAAGTGACCAACCTTGCGGCCGCCGAACACTTCATCAAAGCCATCGACGAATACAGCACCATTCTTGCCGCGCCCGAGCCAGAACCAGCGATTCCCTCCGAGCAGATGGCCGAAGCGCTGCGGGCACGTTTCAATCCTTTCTTCACGAAGCATCCGGTGGAGATCGTCATTGACCCAGACCTGCCGTCGAAAGCGGCCGCCAGCGCGCGCCGCATCCGGATCCGCGGCAACACCAGGTTCACCGACCTGGACGTCAAGCAACTGGCAGAACACGAGGGGTTGGTCCACACAGCAACGATGCTCAACGGGCGCGAGCAGCCAAACCTGAAAAGCCTTGGACTGGGATCGCCAAGAACCACCGTCACCCAGGAGGGCATTGCCACCTTCGCTGAATTCATCACCGATACGATGGACGTCTGGCGCTTGAAACGAATCGCCCTGCGCATCAAGGCGATTGACCTGGCGCTCAAAGGCGCCAACTTCATCGAAGTATTTAAATTCTTCCTGGGTGAAGGCCAGTCGGAGAAAGAAAGTTTTGCCTCGGCTGCACGCGTCTTCCGCGGCGGCAATCCGGAGGGGGGCGTCGCATTCACCAAGGATGCCGTCTATTTGAAGGGACTTATCTTTGTTCACACATTCCTGCGCAAGGCGATCCAGAACCAGAAGGTCCACTTCCCGACTTACATGTTCGTCGGGAGGCTGACGCTTGGGGACATCGTGTCTTTAGAGGAATTCATCGAAAAAGGCTGGATTGCGCGCCCTATTTACCAGCCCGAGTGGCTGGCCAACCGGGAATGTCTGGCGGCCTATCTTGCGTATGCCTCTTTTGCCAATCGCATCAATTTGAGCAAAGTCACACTCGCGGACTTCGAGGATGGATCTCTGGAATCCGCCGCGAAATAGAACCCATCAGGAACTGAAGATGTCGTCAAAATCATCACTCATGATCATGATCGCGATTTGTTTTCTGTCCCGACCGTCTTTCGCTGAGGTTGTGACCACGGATGTCGCGACCCAGTGCGCGACCGGGATGAGAGACGACCGTTCATGCCAGGAGAATCGCATTCACCCATGGGCTGGTACATTGGAACTGTCTTTTGGCCTGGACGGAGCGCTGGCCGGCCGAACTTCAGATGAGAGGACTTTTTCTACGAAAGTAAAACCCAACGACAGTGCCAACACGACCTTCAAGAATGACGGCAGCGAGAGCCTCAGGTTCGCCGCGACCTTCCGCCTGGATATCTTTGAAAAATTCGGCGCCGGATTCACCGCCGGCTATGATGCGACGTCACTCGACGCAACGCCGAAAACCCAGACCGGTTATGTTTCTTCGGATTCATCGCCGTTTTCGATGGACTATTCAGGCCCGTTCGTAGAGACAGCGATCTTCTTTCCAGTACAGCGATTAAACACGGTGGGTATCCTGGGTGGCTTGCGGCGCTATTTTGTCGACCATGCGACCGCAACAAACGAGGACTTCGCTGGCAAATCCAAACTGGAATATTCGGCGAAGGTTGCACCACGGGAGGCCTTCTTCGGACTTTTCGTTGGCCCGTTTTATGTCACGGCAAGCAAAAGGACTGAAGTCTGGAGCCAGGACGCGGATCAGTCCCTGCTGGATAATTCAGGAACGGGTTTCGAGATCGGACTGTCCGGTCCGTTCGTAATGATTTTTCCACGTTAGGATTCACTTGGTCAGCAGCTCGTCGACTGGACGGGCATAGGCACAAAACAGCTCTAAATCCAGGCGCATGTTGAATTGAACCACATCAGGATCGCTCGTCTGCGCTTCATCCACTGCAATTGCCTTGCTGAAATAGGCATTCCAGACCTGCTGCCTTTTGCTGATTGCCTCACTCAAATCGAACGCGCCATCGTCGCGGATGAAAAATCCGCGTCCCGGAACCTGATCTCCAAAGAATCGCCTTTGTACTGCATGGGGTATCAGCAAAGTGAACTGGCTGGGCAAAAGGGAAGCTTCAAGGATCCCTGCTGGATGAATCGGCCAGACGATTTCACCGCGACTGTTTTTAAAACCGCGTTCTGGCCACACGACTCCCATGATGCCTTGCCCGCCACGATTTGATTCGCTTGATTCGTTCAGTTGCCATTTGTCCTCAACGACGCCGGCGCCGCGTTGAATCGAGTATTGCTTGGCCTGAAGAGCACCGAGCACAAGACCTTTCTCCTCACCAAATGCAAGCAGCATTGTGGTTACGGAATCGCTAAGCCGTGTATGCCGGAAGGACTTTTCGATGTCCGCCCGCTGCGGTGAATCCAATGCGACAAGAGTGCCTAGCGGCTTGGTCTCTTCCTGGCCTTTCACCATCGGCGCCTGTTCGTCTTGAAAAATCGATGCTCCGACAATTGCCTTGAACGCTTGATAAACCTTCCCCCTCAACTCGGCTGCCTGGTCGATCGGAATGCCCGCGGGAGGACGCGGAACAACGGCCTTCACGGGCATGGACCAGGATTTTGCTGGTCGCCCATTGATGCAGTAGAGCTTAAACGTCTCTCTTGGCGACGCCAGGAGCTGGTGAAACCGCCCGGCGTCTTTCAGGCCGGCCTGAAGCGGCGTAATCCATGAAAATTTCGAACGCGCACCCGCCAGTTCGGACTCCCGGTACATTCCAGCTGATGTGCTCAGGCAGGACACCGCCAACAAGGAAAAGGCCGCGAGAATTAGAAGCCTGCTCGCGGAGATCATTGCCGAATTGTTAATTTGCCGGATCAAGGATCACCTGAAATGTTTCGTGCCTGCTTCCGGCAGCGATGATTTTAATCGACTTGCTGAGGTATCCTTCTGCGCGCACGATTACTTCTTCATCACCGGATTCGATCGTCAGGCTGGTCACACCTACCGGGGAACATTTCACAGGGCGTGCCTTCTTTCCCTTAACGACCAGAGAATCGCACGGAGGAATACTAACGATATCCATGACCCAGCTTGAGGCCCCGGCGGATATTGGCTGGCTACGATCAAACTGTAGCTCCCGCTGCCGGACCAGGCCTTCGCGATCGGACTTGGGCATCCTCTGGGGCGATTTGTCACTTTGCGCCCCACCCTCATCAACCACACCTTTCGTCTGCTCAACCTTGCTGAGGTCGAAGGCGCATTTCAGCCAGACTTCGTAAAGTCCATCGCTGATGGCACGGACTTGGTCGCGCAAAGGATTGCACGAAAGACCCTTAAAGGAAGCGTTCTCCTGAACTTCCTGGTGGACTGAAACGCCATGCTCAGACTCCACGGTGACGCCGCGGACTGCAATGTCACTGCGCAGAAAATCTGTCGCAGCGGACTTGCAACTGCGCACCGAATAAGCCCTGGCGTGGTCAACCGACGGTCCCTGCCCGGAACAAATGACCATCAGCGAATTTCCTGAACGCGCCACCGTGCTGCCCTGAGCCCAATCCGGGACAGTGGACTGAATGCGGGCGCTGAGTTCCTTCGTTCCCGTGACGCAGCCGAAGCATTGCATGAGGCAAAAAAGGCCTGCGATAAAGGCGCCTTGAAGGATTGATTTCCGGACGATCTGTTCCATGGCCTCATGTATCGACATAAAGCGGCATCGGGTTAGCATAACCCTCGAGACACATGGGAAAAACTTTGATTGGATCCCAAAAACCATCCGCAATCACAGAGAAATCAGGCCATATTTTCCCGAATCCAATTGAGAAAAAACCCAACTTGACCCGGGGTCACAAAATGGCCTGAAGCTCCAGATATGGAATCGGTGGGACACCCTGGAAGTACATTTCCTTGGTGTAGTCGTAGTTATAGTTCACGCCGAGTGCTGCGCGCTTGAACCAAAGATATTCAATGCCGAAGCGAAGGTTCATCTTCCAGGTATCCCAAAGGATATCGCGTCCTGCGTACAAGCTGATTTCATTGTAGTTTGGCAGGCGCGCCTCGTAGAGTTCCGTATCTCCCTGGCGTGGCTGGTACTTGTCCAGGTTGGCGTTATACACAGCATTCCCCTTGGGCGTGAAAGTATCACCCGTGTGGTAATTAAAGCGCCCGCCAAGCTCCCAGAGCTCGGTCAGGCGATAGTTGCCCGCAAGGTTGGCGACATGGGTTTGGTCATACTCGGCATTGTGCCAGCCAGTTTCACCACTTTCGCGCGCCTCGTTACGCGACCAGGTGTAGGAAAGCCAACCGAAAAGGCGTTCTGTCAAATTTCGGCGGATCAAAATTTCCGCTCCACGACTCCTCAGTTCGGCGCCATTGACGAATCGCTTTTCCGGGTCGACGCGGACAAGATTCCACGCCTTTTTCGAAAACAATTGCACATCAGAACTCCAGCGGTCAGTCCACCGGGACTCGACGCCCGCCACGTAGTGCAGCGACCTTTCAAAATCAAGGTCCGGATTGCCAAATGACTTTGATGCTTCACCCGGTTCAGGATTTTTCGAAAAAAGCCCGGTGGCAAACTTTGCAGTATGAACATCGTTGATGTCCCAGCGCATGCTGAGCCGCGGATCCGCCGAGCTTTTGCGAAGCTGGTCGTTGTAGTACGCGCGCACCCCCGGGATCAAGAGAACAGGGCCCAGCCTCTTTTCCATGGAAACCCAGCCCGCCCCACCTTTGGTGGTGGATTCCTCGGAGCCTTCGTCGACGGGCGCCTCATCGGGGTCAAAGAATGGATCGTTGGGGTCAAAGCGGATTGCCCGGAAGTAAACCGTCGCGATATCGACACGCGGATCGATGCCAAAATAGATTTTGTCGTCCGCATTCAACTTCCAGGTCAGCTCCGCGGGAACCTTGGCTGACCAGACCTTCAATCTGACGGAGTTATCAAGAATCTGGAACTTCAAGCGGAAGTACTGCAATTGCGGCGTGGTCGACAGGGACCAGTCACCATTGATGCGCTTGGTGCGCTCGTACCCAAGAATGCCGTAGTAGTTAAAAACACTGAAAGCGGCGTTGCCATCTTCACCGCGCGCCGCATCGTTGGGGAATACCGCCCGCAACCCGTCCGTTGATGCAATCGAAATCAGACGTCCGCGCCCGTCATCAAATTCCTCGTTATAAAGGGCGACGTAATCTGAGAAGTAGGGGACGATCGTTGCGCCAAGCTCCTCCGGCAGTACTTTTGGCAAGATGTAGTCCAGGTAACTCCTGCGCACCGACAAGCTGAAGCTTGCTTTTTCGCCAACCGGCCGTTCATGAAATGCGCTGGAGTAAATCGGCATGTTTACGGTGAAAATGCTGGTCGGCCGTTCCACCAGCTTCGTCTTGGAACGGATCTTGATCACACCTCCGGTGGCGTCGCCATATTCGGCACCAAAACCCCCAGCGGAAAACTCCACATCTTCGATCATTGACGCAGGGAGCACCGTGTATTGTCCGACGCCGTGGTAGACAAATGGGACTTCCAGGTCGTCGATGTAATACTTGCTGTCGTCTGGCGCCGACCCGCGGATCACAACCTGGCTACCAAAGGCCGCCTTTTGCACACCGGGCATGAGTTTTGTCACCTGCCCTGGATCCCCGCCGGGCGCAACCCTGCGCGCTTCCTCGACCGAAATGACTTGCTTGGATACTCCAGGCCGCTTCTTGCCCGTGACCACGACCGTATCGTCTCCACCAAGGGCCGGTTCAAGAAATATGTCCAGCTTGAGTTCAACCTGTCCCTGGGGCGCTGGAGCGTTCTCCTGGATTTGCGCATCCAGTCGCGCCTTGGCTTGTTGCAGCAAGTCCGCAACGCTCACTTCGAGTGGTTTGAAACCGAAACGGCTGCAGCGAAAAACCGCGTCTGCCGGAAGTTCGAAAACGACAGACCCGTCTGGCGCCGCGCGGAATTTTTGCTCACCAGCAGTGACTTCCGTCCGGGTAACGTTGTCCCCGCTTCCCTTTTTACGGAACCTAATCTGCAGCTTTACGGGGAGTGTCGCTGCCTCGGGGGAGGGGCTCTCTGCAAAGGCAACAACAGCCGGATCAAGGGAACACAGCGCAACGATGAGGGCGACAAAAAGCGCCTGGAACTTGATGCCCGGATTCACTGATCCCATTGTCTTCACTCCTTCGACTCGGTCACCGGCACTGTCGTTGCAAGATTCCCTGGATGGAGGTGAACCCGCCATGACACAGACCGGACTGCCTGCTTTTGACAATACGGTACAGACAACCAACACGTGGCTCAACGATTTGATGCTTGAGCTTGGCAAGGACGACAGGCATCTGGCCTATTCCGCCCTGCGGAGCGTGCTCCACGCCCTGCGCGACCGCCTGACGGTAGAACACGCGTCTGCCCTGGGTGCTCAGATGCCCATGCTAGTAAGGGGGTTTTACTACGAGGGCTATAAACCCCACGGGAAACCGACCCGGGAGCGGCGCAAAGACCAGTTCCTGGCCAAGATCCGGCACGAAATGCGCCGGGGGCCGTCACTAAACCCGGACGAATCCGAGCATATGGCCCGGGCTGTCATGCACACCGTCAAGCGGCATCTGGGGGAGGGGACCATCGACCGGGTCAGGAAGGCCCTGCCCAGGGATCTGCGCGAGCTGATGTAGGTGATTTGTGATAGCATTTTCTGCAGGAGGGTCTGCGGCAAATGCTTTCACTCGAACCACTGCCAATTGAAGAGTTCGTCGGTTTGGAGCTTGCCACGCCGGCGGCCCGGCAAATCATGGCAACATGGCCACTGCCACCAGAAAAGGTGGAGGTCGTTGTCACACGCTATTTCAGGTCCATGGGGATCCTGACCGTCCAGCCTTTCGCCCAAAAAGAGGTTCTCAAGGAGCAGCTTCTCCGCTATCTAAGAACCTCCACGGAACTCGCCGACATAATTGACAAGGCCCGGCGGGCGTCCTTGAAAGAAGAACGGCGCAAAGGCGAAAAATGACTCAGTACATTTATAATATGGTCAACCTGCGGAAGGTCTATCCACCCAACCGCGAGGTCCTCAAAGGCATTTACCTGAGCTTCATCCCCGGTGCCAAAATCGGCGTACTGGGCCTCAACGGAGCAGGTAAGAGTACTCTGCTCAAGATCATGGCCGGAGTGGAAAAGAACTTTCAGGGAGAGGCCTTCCCGGCAGCCGGAATCAATATCGGTTATCTGGCCCAGGAACCTCAGCTGGATGGGACACTGGACGTCCGCGGCAATGTCGAGCTGGGCGTGGCCAAACAGCGCGACCTGTTGCGAAAGTTTGAAGAGCTCTCTGCCAAACTTGGCGAGCCCATGGATGGCGACGAGATGATGAAGGTCATCGATGAACAGTCACGGGTCCAGTCGGAGATCGATGCCTGCAACGCCTGGGAATTGGACCGCATGCTCGATATCGCCATGGACGCCCTGCGCTTGCCGCCAGGGGAAGCCGACGTTTCCAAACTATCCGGGGGCGAAAAACGCCGCGTAGCCTTGTGCCGTCTGCTGATTGAAAAGCCCGACATGCTGATCCTGGACGAACCGACCAACCACCTCGATGCAGAAAGCGTCGCGTGGCTTGAACGCTTCCTTCACGAATACCCGGGCACCGTGGTGGCCGTGACCCACGATCGTTACTTCCTTGATAATGTTGCCGGATGGATCCTTGAACTGGACCGTGGCGAAGGGATTCCCTGGAAAGGAAACTACTCAAGCTGGCTCGAGCAAAAGCAGCTTCGCCTGGCCCAGGAAGAGAAAACTGAGTCAGCCCGCCGCAAGGCTCTGGCCAAGGAACTCGAGTGGGTGAGGATGTCTGCACGGGCGCGCCAGGCAAAAAGCAAGGCACGTATCCAGGCCTATGAAGAAATGGCCAACCAGAGCTACGAGGCACAAACAACGGTTCAAGAACTCAAGATTCCACCTGCTCCGCGCCTGGGCGAACTCGTGATCGAGGCCAAGGGCATTAAAAAGTCCTTTGGCGACAAGCTGCTGTTTGAAGACCTGACTTTCAACCTGCCGCGCGGCGGAATCGTCGGCATCATCGGTCCAAACGGTGCAGGTAAAACGACGCTGTTCCGCATGATGGCCGGCGCCGAGAAGCCGGACGCTGGAACCATGCGCCTGGGTGACACGGTCCAGCTGGCTTACGTTGACCAGGGGCGCGACACGCTGGATGGTAACAAAACTGTGTGGGACGAAATTTCGGGTGGCCAGGAAGATATCGAATTTGGCCGCACGAAGATGGCCTCGCGCGCCTACGTGGCAGCTTTCAACTTCAAGGGCTCCGACCAGCAAAAGAAGGTCAAGGACCTTTCCGGCGGTGAACGCAACCGCGTCAACCTGGCCAAGCTGCTCAAGAGCGGTTCCAACGTCCTTTTACTCGACGAACCGACCAACGACCTTGACGTCGACACGCTACGTGCGCTGGAAGACGCCCTTTTGAACTATGCCGGCTGCGCTGTTGTCATCAGCCACGACCGCTGGTTCCTGGACCGTATTGCGACCCATATCCTGGCGTTTGAAGGGGATTCCAAAGTTGTGTGGTTTGAGGGCAACTATCAGGACTACGAGGCCGACCGGAAGCGCCGCCTTGGTCAGGAAGCCGATACACCGCACCGGATCCGGTACAAGAAGCTGACGCACGACTAATTCGACTGGGACTGGGGCAGTCAAGAGGGCGACGGGTAGACACCTGTTCAACTCACCTTGTCCCGGCTTTCCTCCTGGTTTTTCTGGTTTCCACGACAATTTCGTCATTGTCGTCTGGCTTGAACTTGTCTGCCTTGATTTTGATCTTGCCGTTTTCTACCTCGTACGTTCCAGCGGGCAGCTCACGGTCACCGACCAGGACGCGCAGGACTTCTGATTCCATGCCGGGAACTGATTCTAGTTGCAGCTCCACATCCACCAGGCTCGTCACGGACTCCGAAAGCTGGGCGAAATAATCGCTCCAGTCGACCGCGCAAATGTCGTAGATCTTGCCGCCGGTCATGTCGGCAAGTGTCTGATATTCCTTGCCCACCCTGGCAATGCTGCACTTGGACTGTGGTGTTGCGACAAAACCATACAAAACAGGGTTTTGACTCCCCAGGAAGGGACTGACCTGAGTTAGATAATTCCCGCTGTGGACAAAACCTGCATTGTCATCCGAAACAACTACAATAATTTGCCTGGCATCGGCCCGCACTGGCACTCTCTTTTGCTTCAACCCGGCGACATGTACCTTCAATGAATCGGTGCTGCCGATCGGCATTTTTACCGCAGTGACAAGGTTGCCCAGGGAATCACCAAGTGAATTCAAAAAGGCCTGATCCGCAAGCATGTTAACTTTCACGTCCGTGCGGCCAGAAAGCGACTGAACAAAAGATTTCAGGTTTGATTTAACAATTTGAATTTCATTATTCATGGAACCTGAAGTGTCCAATAGCCAGGTGACATCCACCTTGCCCTTGGCCTGTTCCCGCGGGAAAGACTTTCGCACCAGCTCACCCTCTTCTGCCCCCTCGATGGGGCGCCCGAGAGCATTACCCTGGGCGTTTGCCTTCGGAGATCCTGCGAAATTCGAAGAGTTTCCACATGCAGTGGCAACCCCCGACAACGCCACGAAGCACAGATAAAACTTCGCAAAACGACCTGAAGTAAGATTCATGTCAAAGTTCATGTCAATCTTTTCGGTGCCAACCGCAACGATCTTTAAAGCAGGAAAAAACCCACCCCAGGCAACCATTTTTACTGGCGAAAATACTGCCCCATGCGATGGAATTTCCACCAAATCAGCACGCGACTTCCCATGTCATTTCCATGCTGAACGCGAATCCATTAGACCTTCTGGCAACCCGGCTGACCGGGGAGATTCGGAGGGCCTGCCTTATGACTGGAAATTCCCAGTTCCTGATGCAAAGCGTCGCGACCGTCCTTCCTTTCGCCCCGCCTGGACTCCTGCTTGTTGCGACCTTTTTGCAACTCCGCAGATCCCCGGTCAGCCGGCTGCTTTCCATCATTCGCAGCGAACGCCTCCATCTTTTGCAGGTGGCTGGCTCGGGTAGCCGCGAGGCCGGGCACCCCAAGTCGCAGACAGCAGAGGAATTTTACGCAGCCATCAAGGAAGCGCGGCGCAGTGGCCAGGACCTCGTCCCACGGCTTGAGATGCTGGAGGATAACCTTGAAAAACTACGCGACGAAGAGCAGGAACTCGCTGACGCCTTCAAGGGATTGTGGGCCCGCACCGGAATGGCACTTTGTTTCACATTGATTCTGGTGATGACCATGAAGGCTTCAGGGGCCACACATGAAAGCAATACAGCGCAGACGGCAGCCACCGGGACTGCGTGTGCTAGCCTGATGCTGGCAGGTGTGTTGCTGCCTCTTGGCAACCTCCAACGAGCAAGGAAAGAACTTGATGTCCTGGCTCCGCCTGCGGGAACAGCACTCACCCGATGGGTTTTAACTGGACGCTTCAAGGGCGAGGACAAAGATCCACTCACCCGCAGCGGGATTTCCGACTCGATTGCTGTCGTGCGCGAAGGAGATCAACTATTCCGGGAACTGCGATCCCGGAGCAGGAACGCTCTCTCAAAGGCCTCACGAATGACATCGGTGTACGAAGTGCTAACGCTCGCGCCGTCATCAGCTCTGCTTGTGGCCGGGAACTGGTGTTGATCGAACAGAGAAGCGAAGACCCTGATTATTGCCAAGCAAAAGCCCGGTCGATCATGTTCGCGAAACTCTCATCGGAAAGCGCAGGTTCTCCGTCCGACTGGCTCGGCGTTCCAGCCTTGGGACCAAGGACCACAGTCGCCCGATTTTCAGGAGCAAATAACTTTCCGGCGCATCGCATGATGTCGTCTGCCGTCACCGCCATGATCCGGTTGGCGTACTCGTGAAGGCTCCGGCTCTTGCCGTTGAGTTCATTCCACGCGCAGCGGAAGGCAACCTGCGTCGGCTCACTTGCCGCCATTTCAAGATCCACCAACGCACGCCGCTGAAACTTCTCAAGTTCCCGCGCACTGACCGGGGACTCCGTGACGTCACGCAGGAGTGATCCGAGTTCGGATACGAAGCGGCCCATATTATCGTAATCGACCGAAGCGTTGATGTTCATGAGTCCACAATCCGTCAATAGGGTGGCGTCCGATGAGATATCGTAAACCAGACCCAGTTCCTCGCGGATGCGCCGCGGCAGTCGCGCGCTGAATCCATCAGAAAGCATGCGCACCAGGATTTCGTAAACCGGTGCATTGTCATGCCACTGTCCCTCACAACGGAACGCCATCTGGAACTGGTATTCGTTGTCAGAATTTTCGATCACTTTCGATGCGGGCAGGCCCTTGCGAGGCGGATGCTTGCTCGAATCCCGGGACTTCGGGGGAGCCACGCCAACGGCCTGGTAAGTTCCAAACAGGCTTGCCCCAACTTCCGCTTCTTCCGCCGTGCCACCAACCACACACAGGGCCATGCTGTCCGGGCGGTACCAGCAGGCGCGATAATCCTTGAGCGACTGCTCCGTGATCCGGGCAAGGGTCGCAGGTTCGCCGATGATCGGCCTGGCCAACGCATGACCAGTCCAGACAAGCTGGCTGACGTGATGGGGAACATCGGTGGAAATCCCGAACTCGTTTAGCTCACCGTGGAGTTCGCGCAGGATGATCTGGCGTTCAACTTCAATGTCACGAAAGACCGGCTCTGAAATGAACTCATGAAAAAGCTCAAAGGCCTCGCGATGGTTTCTGCGAACGCCTGAATAAACGTACTCCGTATATTCCTGGCCGGTGGCTGCATTCCATTCGCCGCCAAGCCATTCAAAAGCCTCCGCCAGTCCCCCAAACGAAGGGTACTTCTTGGAGCCGCGGAACATCATGTGTTCCAGAAAGTGTGAAATCCCGGACTCGTGAGCGCCCTCGACCCTGGAACCCGCTTTGATCAGGCAGCTAAGGAATAGCCTCTCATCATCACGCCCCGGCACATGAATGAACGTCATCCCGTTCGGCAGGCGACGACAGGTGACGCGTGCGTCGAATCCAGAAAGGGCGGAAAGCGTTGCCAAGGGGCCTCTTGAAAGTCGGAGGTAAATCAGTTGTAACGACGAACCAGCTTCATGGCGAGCGCCTCAAGGTCTCGCCGCGCAGCTGACTCAGGGAAGACCGACAGGCATTCGATGGCCTCCATCGTCCAGCGCGTTGCCATCTCGATGGTCTTCATGGCCGTGTCGTGCTGCTCAACAAGTCCAGCAACCCACTCAACATCAGCATCCGGCACGACATCACTCGAAAGAACGCGCTCGAACCTTTTGCGTTCGTGATCCGTAATCAAATCACGAAGCATGATCACCGGCATCGTCACTTTGCCCTCACGCAAGTCCGCAAGGGTCGGCTTACCAGACTGTTCCTTGCTATTGAGGTAGTCGAGGGCATCATCAATCAGCTGGAAGGCAATCCCGACGTGCTGGCCAAATTTGGCCAACGCATCACGCTGCGTTTCGTCGGCACCGCCCAGGACACCCGCAGACCTGCAAGCCGCTGCAATCAAGACAGCCGTTTTGCAATCCAGGATCTTCAAGTACACCGGCACTGGTACGTTGGCATTGAACACATTTTCCAGCTGGATCAATTCGCCTTCACTCATCAGGCGGATCGCCCTTGCGAAGGTGGAAACAATCTCGAGGCTTCCAGTCTCGGCCATCATCTCGCTGGCACGGGCATAGATCAGATCCCCGGTCAGAACGGCGGCCTGGTCACCCCAGATGGAATTGGGGGTTGGTTTGTTCCGGCGGAGGGTGGAATTATCCACCACGTCATCGTGGAGCAGGCTGGCGGCGTGGACGAATTCGGTCACAGCCGCAATGGGGTACAGGTGCGCTCCCCGGTAGCCCAGCATCCTGCAGACAAAAAAGTAGAGGGCCGGGCGAATACGCTTCCCCCCGGAGGCAATCACGTGATCGATGATCGCCCTGGAAGAACGGCTTTCAGATGGCAAGTATCCGGAAAGATTGGAATTAAGCTGATCAATGTCGGCAGCCACGGGAGCCAGCGCCCGCTCCAGACTGAATTCCCGGGCGGCGCTGACGAGATCCCGTGCGGCCTGCTCCGAAAACTGCTTGATCGTATTCAACAATTCCACCAGACGAACCTTTCGCGCGACTTGCTCATTATTTGAGCAAGTGGTAAGAACCGCCCATCTCGGGACGGACCCAAACGTCTCGACTTCTACCGGGAGGTTCCCTGCATGGCAAGCCGATTGTCCGATGAATCCCTGCTCGCAAACTACGACCGGGGCCTCGGAAGTTTTGAATGGTCCGCCACCGGGTTGCCCTCTGCCAGCGAAGAGGAGCGGGCCGCTCGCGGGTTGCTCGACAGCCTTCTGGCCTCGCAGAACCCCGGTGATGCCGTCCAGTCGATCGAACCTGCCCTGATCCGTCACAGCCTTCTTGCTGCAGGTATTGAAGATTACGTTGAAATACTGCCCCTGCTGGCCAGGGATCAAGTGACCCACATCATGGACTTTGAGGCCTGGCACGACTCCCGCTTGAGCCTTTCCGGAGCCATGCACTGGCTGCAACTCCACAAGCAGGCCAATCCGGGCGAACTCCTGCGGCGTTTCCGGGACCTGGAGGAAGAGGTCCAGACCGGACTTCTCGGCCCAATGGTCGAAACCTACGACCTTGACGCTTACGAGAAGATGTCTGATCAGGAGCAGGACTCCCTGATGAGACTCCCCTGTGGGGAAGTGTTTTACAAAATCAAGAGCGAGGATCCAGACACCCGCCAGTTTGTCGAAGAACTGGTCAACGCCGCCTTGGCCGCGGACATCGAATATGCGTACTCGCTGCTGGCCCATTCCACCTATCTACCCCCCAATGAACAAGAAGCAACTGCCCTCCGGTTCCGTAACGCACGCCTGGAGGAAGAAGGCTTTGTCAGTGTAGAAGAGGCCGCACGGCTGTTTATTGCCGGATCAGGTGAGCAAGCGCTCAAGCGCTGGACGGGCAAGACGGTTGACGAAGTCGTCGACGCGCTGGTGAAACCAGGAAACGAAAGCATCGGGCAAACTGCGATCGCTTTCTCCAAGGCATCAAACGGGACCTTGATCGACCTGGCACTTCTGCATTGTGACGACCCTGCTGTAGTTGCAACACGCCTTGCACACCTGGCAAATACCGTTGCTTCCGCTTCCGGCGTTGCTGCTGACGACCGTTCCGGACTGAAACTCGTACTGGCCCACACCAAGGGCTATTGCAACCTGGGGCTGGAATTGCTGGCATCCGATCCAAAGCTGGCCGGCAAGATCCTGTCTCACGAACATCCGGCGACGATCTTCAAAGTGGCCGTGGCTGTCTTTGACGCAATCAGGCGCAGGACCGTCTCTGCGATGACCAGCAGTGGCTTGCTCCCGGCAGAACTTGGAAACCGGGTCCTGCAACTTCAGTTCACCCGTAAATTTGGCCAGGTGCTGCTGCTTCTTGACCGCGAAGGCCTGCCCGTCATCGGTTTCGAGGCCAACGAGGTCTTGAAGGCGATGTTCAACCGTTTCCCGCTCTGTCCTGCGGTTGACCGTAAAGGCGAGAAAATGACATTCCAGCCCGTCCATGACTTGAGGGGCCTGATGACCCTTATGGACTGGGCAAATCGCCTGCCCCAAACCAGCAAGACACTGCACTGACAAAGACCCGGGAATCACGAGGAAAGCGTCCCATGCAAACAGGAAACCAGAAACAGTGGCTTACCAGCGAAGACTGCGCCGTGCTCGCTTCGGGCATGAACAAGAAATATTCCCCGTTCACCGGAGAACGATTTTTTGAATTCCAGTCGGGCGGGGACACTGGCGTGATGGAAGTCATTGCTACGCTGCGCAACAAGGATGGATCTTTTTTCTATCCGGTTGAGACACGCATCGACTTCAAAGACCAGGGCGTCAGCGAAGAAAACGCCCGGGCCGTCCTGGTCGACATGATCGACCAGTACTTTCAGGAATACCTGCTCAACGACGGTGAAGTTTATTTGCCAATTGACTGGGCCGACTACGAAATGGACGGTTTGCGTTTGCAAATGCGCGGCCAGGTCCGGAACCTTGTCCTTGAGAAAATGGCTGACGACCTTCTCGCCTGACAGAGGCGTCGCTCGATCACATCACGCTGCAGCGACGGCCTTGGCAGGATGCTGGGAGGCCTGCTCCCAATTGTGTGGTTTCATGATTGCACCATCATGGAAGCTGACCCGGTTCCTGCCATTTTGCTTCGAGAAATAAAGGGCAGCATCCGCCCTGGTGATGTCTGCATGCGGATCCGCGCTGCTGACGTCCAGGCTTGCGACACCAACACTGACCGTTACCGGAATATGTGTGCCTTCGAATTCGAAACGATAAGACTGCACCGCAGCACGGACTTTCTCCGCCGCAATGAGTGCACCATGGATCGGCGTGGCATTGAGCACGACAACAAACTCCTCGCCGCCCACCCGGAATGCCGTGTCACTGGAGCGGCATTGCGACTTGATCACCTGAGCCACCGTTTTAATCACATAGTCACCGGCTGGATGGCCGTAGGTGTCGTTCACCTTTTTGAAAAAGTCGATGTCCATCATGAAGACTGAGTGAGTTCTTTCGTTGGCTTCGGCTGGCAAAAATTCAATGGCCTTCTTGCGATCGGTAAGGTGCTCCTCAAGACCATTCCGGTTCATCAGACCAGAGAGCATGTCCGTCTTCGCCTTGACGGTCGAAGCGGTTAGCTTGGATCCCTGAGTGGATTCGCCCGTAATTTCCCGCATGACCAGGAATGTCCCGATGACTTCACCAGCTTCGTGGAAAGGGTATGCGGCAAGGATAAGCTTGTTTTCTCCGCCTGCTGACGTCCCGGTGACAAGATCCTCACGACGGGGTGAACCGAGGGCAATCAGGTCCTTCAGGGGAAGCGGACTGCCACTGATGTCAAACTTGATCAAATTTTCCAGAGTCTGAGCACGCATAATCTGTTTGGTGCCCGTTTTCAGCAACACCGTGGCATGCTGGTTGGCCTTGACCACCCTGCCGTCAACATCCAGGAGGACGTAAGCGTCGATGACCGTCCCGCGTACGAAATCCTCGAAGATCTTGAAATGCTGAAGGAGAACGGAGTTATCCCGCTGTGGCACTGTCGTGTTTTCTCCAACCATTCCAGGCACCCCTTACTGATCAGGCAGCAATCCAAGCAAAAAACTCATCTTCGAGCTCGTCCATTTCCATCGCCCCACCGCACTTCTCACACTTGACTGGCGGCAGCTGCACACCAAGCTCACGCGGCAAATTGCGACCTTCCTGAAACAACTCATTGCGGTGGTGACCACACTGGCCGCAGGAATAACTGCCGTAGACAGAAATAACCCGGGAGCTGCCCCTGAAATTGGGGATCATGTTGATCTGGGAAACAATCTCAGGAGTGCACTCTTCAAACGCCACCGTGCGTCCGGCGCCTGCCTGACGGATGAAGCTGATCCATGCCCGGACACCGCAGGAGTTGATCGATTCTACGCGGCGGAAATTAAACACAACCTTAGGCGGCAATTGGGCCACCAGACTTGCAAGAGTTGCCTCTGAGTCCTCATTGATGACCCCCGCGAAGTAGCACCTCTGCCACTCACCGGCTGCCTCGAATTGGAAAACAAGAGCCATGGGCCAACCCTCCCCGGAAGAACGTTCTCCTTCCGGGGATCGGTCAGGCGCCTGAAAGCTTTAAGGCGTTATGACAACAATCCAGTGAATTCAGGCACTTGGGGCCAAACCCCAGACCCGGCAATCAGCTTTGGCCCTTGAGGTACGGATAGCCCTTGGAGGCCTTGACCAGCTGCTCAAGGATCTTGGCAGATTCCTCACCCGTGAGGCGTCCTGCTTCAACCTGACGGGAAAGCTGCATCTGGTACTTCTCGTAGATCTCATTCATGCTGTAATTGCGGCTCTCAAGCAGCTCACAGATCGGGTCACCGCTGGTCAGCTTGGAAATCTCGTAGTGACCGTCGTCGTTCAAGCGAACTTCCGCCTCATGAATCGCCCCGAACAAGTTGTGCTCGTTGGCAAGACTCTCCTGGTAGGCACCAGTAAGGAAAAAGCCGATGTAGTACGGTTGGTCGCTGGGGGCATGGAGGTCCAGAGTCGTCTTCACGTCGGAACGGTCGATGAAGGTCGTCAAACAGCCGTCCGAATCACAGGTGATGTCGACAATCGTGGCTTTCAACGTCGGTTTCTCATCGTGACGCGACAGCGGCATGACCGGGAACAACTGGTCAATCGCCCACGAGTCCGGGATCGACTGGAAGATCGAGAAGTTGGCCAGATACTTGCTGACCATGAGCTTTTGCAGGTTACCGAATTCCTCGGACTCATGGCGATGGAATGAAGCAAAATAAAGGGCTTTGCGGCAAATACGGTAGAACAACTCTTCCGACAACGCCCGCTCGTTCAACTGCAAGTAGCCAAGGTTGAACAATGTGAACAGTTCTTCCTGGTACTCGATCGCGTCGTGGTAGTACTCGTTGTAGTTCTTCCGGTTCATATTATCGAGGATGTAGCGGAGTTCCTTGAGGCCCTTGTGGGTAAGGTTTTCCACGGGCTCAAGCTGCCCTTCCACGAAAGGCTCAAGGCTGTCCGCACCCTGGACTTCGCGGATATCGGTCACGACAACCGAATGGTATGCAGCGATCACCCGGCCGGATTCCGTGACGATGGTCGGATGCGGGACGTTCTCATTGGTACAGACTTCGCCCAGCACGTAAACTGCGTCGTTGGCAAATTCCTGCAACGAATAGTTGGCGCTCGAATGGAAAGACGTCTTGCTGCCGTCGTAATCGACGCCCACACCACCACCAATGTTCAGGTATTTGGGTACGAAACCCATCTTCACGACTTTGGCGTAAACGCGGGAAGCCTCTTTCAAGGCGTTCTTGAAGCGCTTGATCTCGGTGATCTGGGAACCGATGTGGAAATGAAGCATCGAGAGGCGTGGTGCAAGGTCAGCGGCCTGCAGCATCTGGAGGCAACGCAACACTTCGGTCGTGGTCAGGCCGAATTTCGACGATTCACCCGATGACTTTTCCCATTTGCCGGCGCCCTTGCTGTAAAGACGGACCCGCAAACCGATTTCCGGACAGTGATTATTTTTCTCGGCAAGATCCAGAATGAGTTGCAACTCGTCAGGACCTTCGACCACCATCACCACGTTTTTGCCCATGGCAGACGCGGCGAAACCGAGCTCGATGAACTCCTTGTCCTTGAAGCCGTTGCAGATCATGAGCGCACTGGAAGGCATCGTGTAGCTGAGTGCCGCAATGAATTCTGTCTTGCTGCCGACTTCGAGGCCGTAGTCCATCGCCTGGCCGGCGGACACGATCGCATCGATGAACTCGCGACGCTGGTTGACTTTGAACGGGAACACGCCCATGTGGCGTCCCTTGAAACCGGAGTCAGCAATGGCGTTGCGGAATGACCGGTGCATCCGCTCAAGCTGGCACTCAATCACCTGAGGGAAACGGATGATCAGTGGAGCATCGTGACCCTGCGCCTTGCACTGGGCAACGACTTCCGGCACCGGAATCGAAAGGTGTTCTTCACCGGTTGGGTGGCATACGACGAGACCTTCGTCGTTGATGCTGAAGTAACCGGCACCCCAATCGTCAATCCCGTACAATTCACGGGCTTCCTGGATCTGGCGGATGTTCATTGCACTCCCCTGCAATGGCTGTGGTACAAGACTAAACCGAACCGCTATAACTAGGGCATCTGCTGAAATTTACAACAGTAAAGACCATGGCCAGACACAAGAAAGACGAACCAGGGTCCCCGCCAGTGATTTCCTCTGGAATTTTCCGGGGAATGAAGCTGAAAACACCGCCGGGTTCCGGGACGCGACCGACCCTGGCCAAAACCCGTGCGGCAGTGATCAACTCCGTCCAGGGACTGCTGGAGGGCGCAAGAACGTGCGACCTTTTTGCCGGATCTGGCGCAGTTGGCATAGAAGCCATCAGCCGGGGTGCCGCCAGCTGTGTTTTCGTGGAAAAGGACCCCTCCGCTTTATCGGCCCTGACCGCCAACCTGGCTGAGTGCCAACGCAGATGTGCTACCCAGGGATTGAACGTCCCACCCATGCCGGTAGTCCGGGGCGACGTCATGCAGTATCTGCAGAGATCTCTGCATGACCTTCAGCAAGGCTCAAATAGCCAGAATGACAGCCTTTTCGACCTGATTTGGGTGGACCCTCCGTACGCCATGGTGGCCGCGATCCTTCCAGACCTGCTCAAATTTGCCGAAGAGTGCCTGGCGGAGAGGGGCCTGGTCCTGCTTGAGTCAGGATCAAGCCAGGCCGACGCACTCAACTTTCCGGAACATTCCGGGCTTGCTGGACTGACTCTGAAATCGGAAAAAAAGTATGGCGGCACGTTCATCACAACCTGGCAAAAAAAGTAATCGCGGTCGCACTGCGATTTACGCCGGCAGCTTCGATCCGGTCACCCTCGGTCATGTCGACGTGATCTCCCGGGCGGCGAAACTGTTCGACCGATTGGTCATTGCGATCGGCCGCAATCAGTCGAAACCGCCCCTTTTCAGTGTCGATGAACGCATCGAAATGATTTCTCAGGTGTGCAAAAAATGGCCTCATGTCGAGGTCCGTTCGTTCACCGGGCTTGCCGTTGACTTCGCAAGGAAAGAGGGCGGCTTGGCTCTGGTCCGGGGCCTCAGAACCGAGGTGGACTTCGTTTACGAAATGCAAATGGCCTTGATGAACCGTCATCTATCCGGTGACTTGGAAACCATCTTCATCCCGACCGCCCAGGAATTTGGTCACGTTTCATCGTCCCTTGTCCGGGAGGTAGCCTCCCTTGGCGGGGATGTCTCCAGCCTTGTCCCCCCTTCAGTTGCTAAAAAGATTTCCGAAAAGTTTCCGGGACTTTGACTGAAATGCGGCCGTTCGCAAGACGCCTGGTTGCTGGCGTTGAGCGGACGGTTTCCCGGAGCTGTTTTGATGCGCCTCTTGCATGCCTCACGACCAGTTGCATTGACGCTGCTGTGGACGACAGTGGTGTCTGCGGCTTTTGCGCAAGCACCCGCAACGAGCTTGCGCAAACCTGCCATCGAGCAGGGTCCGCCCAAAGTCGTTGACGCCGTGCAGGGCGACGTGGTGCGGATGAAAATCCAGTACACCGCCGACAGCGGCCGCGTGCAGCAGGTGAAATGGGCTCTCAGGTCCGAGAAATCGAAAAGCATGATCTGCCGCGAAGGCACCTGCACACTGAAAACATCAGCAATCAAGCCAGGCAGTTACGCAATCTATGTCGTGGTTTTTGATGAAACAGGTTCCGACAGCATCAAATTTGATTTCCGGCTGGCCGCCGCACCGGCGAAATACACTCCCAAACAGGTCGAAGTCCCGTTGATCAAAGCAGGGGAAGACGTCAAATCGGCCCAGACAGCGGGCCTGCCGGTCACTGGCCAGTTTGTCCGTTCGATCGAGGGACGAACCTACGCACATAACCGCTCTCAGGTCCGCGTGGTCGGTACCAGCAGGGAACCCCTGGAAAAACTTGATTCCATACGGACGGGCTTGCCGGGAATCCTCCATTTCTCGCTCACCACCCAGGACGAGGCGTGGCTCCTTGATAACAGCCTTGCACGCATCGTTCGGAACAGCAAGGGACGTGCGTTTGTCAAACTCGAACGCGGTTCGCTGCGCGTGCGCACCCTGCGCAACATCGACAAGGAGTGGAACGTCACCGCATCGGGCTACGTCTTCACCGGCCAGTCGAAGCAAGACACCGTTGTGATCCGGCTGCCAGGCGATGAGCTCCTGGTCGCATCATTGCGGGGAATCACGAGGGTCCACAAGGAATCGAAGGTCAAGGGGGAACCTGACCCGGGTGACTTCTTCACCATCGAACCAGGAACCATGGTGCGCTTGCAAGCCTTGACCGGTGGTCCCACGGAAGATCCGGGGCGACCGCAACCTGCTGGCAATGACGTCGAGGTGGATACCGTGGCAAAGATCATCCGCAAAACCACTCCCTTTTATCTGAAGGCGCGGAGCAACATCAGCCAGGAAGGCGAGTCCTTCATCCAGAACCGAAAACCGGAGTCCCTGAAGGCGGCAAACGACTGGGCGCGAAAGGCCGTTGCTGAGGACGATGCCTGGCTTGCACTGGAATCACTCCTGTACCGCTTTGACGAGGCTGCCAAGGATCCTGCCGCCTGCTACCTGCTGGGGAAAAGCTACCTTGAAATCATGCTTTACCCGGAAGCAGAGGAGTGGCTGAACCGCGCAATTGAAGCCGAGCGGACGCTCAAGGACCGTACGATGGCAAATGATGCGCGGCTCGTCCTTGCTGAGCTCGCTTACCGGCGGAAGCTCTGGGATGTCGCCGCACGGCATTTCGACCAGGCCGACTCACAAGCCATCGATGCCTGGATCCGGGACAAGGCCCGCGGCCAGGATCGCATGTTCATGATCGGGAAAACGTGCGCGCTGAGCGAGCGCCGCATATGTGCAAAGAAATACCTGCCAACCACAGCTTTGAACGATCCTCGTCCTGAAGTCCGCGCCGAGGCCACGAACCTGATCAAAAAGATTCCCGTGCTGCCGGGATCAACAGCGCGCTTCTCCTTGCTCGCGGGATATAACTCAAACATCTTCAGTTTGAAGGAACCCGGATCAAAGGACCGTCCTGGCGATGCACCAAAAAACCAGGATGGAATTTATACTGGAAAATTTCACTTCGACCTGCGTAGCGGTGCCCATGACGCGATGCCCAGGGAGGAGCAAACCCGATTCGGGCTTGAGCTTCAGGTCGACCTTGAGAAATCCGGATTCACCACGGCAAAGATGAACAATTTTGGGCGTAGCCACTACGATGCGCATGCCGGGATTTTCCTGACTGCTGCGTCAAGGCCAGACAAACCGACCCCTTCCTTCGACGGATCAACTTACGTCTACATCACGACGGATGGAGTGGGTCCACAGCGCGTACATGACGAGGCTGGTGGGGGCGTGCGCGTCAGTGTGCCGTTTCTTCTCGGCCTGGAACTTGAGACACGGATTGGGCGGACAATTGATCCGCAACCGCCACTCGAGCAAGTGCTTGACCCACTCACCGGAGAATTCATTGCCGCATCGGACGACACCGGCACCATCCAACGATTCCGGTTGCACCTTGTCCCGGTCGGACCGGATTCGCTGACCGGCGAACCAAGGGGTAAAGTCCAGATTGCGCTGGATGCCACCGCAACCATGGCCAAACGGGCAGAAGTCGCAGGTAGCGCAGGAGACCTCACCGTAGCGGGCGGGGCGCTGACTGTGTCGCAGAAAGCGGTGCCAACGGGCGTCCTTGCGATCCGGGCTGGCAGCGAATTCATCACGCGTGACATCACAGAAGAATCCGCAGCAGAACTAGGCACACCACAAGAACGGATGCGTACCCGCGTTGGCGTCAACTACTACCACGAAGTCAGCCAGAAAGTGCACATCGAGGTCAACACCGACTACACGATTGGCACTGCCCAGCCAGAATCATTCGACGGCTTCACTCGCAGCACTGCCACGTTCGGGTTGCACCTCGAGTTCTGATGGTGGCTCTCCAGGAGACACCAGGCCAAGCCAGACAGTCATCTGGCTGTTACCTTTTTCCTCACCCTGGCTGGACAGCAAATCACCAAGGAACTTGCCGAAGAATGGCATGTGACTGATCCACCAGGAACCGGTGCTTGACCCCGCATCCAGGGCAAAATCAATAGAACCGCCGAAAACTGACTGCCTGAAGGCCAACAACCTCTTCCCTGAAATCCTTCCGGTCAACAGATGGTCCTCGCTACCCGACACCCGCTGCGTCAACCAGACCTCGTATTCAACGGCTGCACGCCCCTCATGACAACCAAGCCATGACGCGCGCAGGGAAAGTCCATATTCCTTCCATCCCCGGCTGTCATGCCAGCCTTGTGGCAGTGCCCCGTTGCCACCAGCAACGTGCCGCTCTGACCGCGCCGGTGACCAAGTCACGACCGGGCCATCGGTTCGGAATTCACCACCGCTCCGGACCATTGCTTCAGCACCGGGGAACAACGCCAGCCGGGGCTCGGCAATGACCTTGGCCCGGACCTTGCCATCCCTGTCATTTGAAGCAATGGAAGCGACGCCACGCGCCAGCTGAAGCACTGATGCTCCACCTGCAAGGCCAGTCCCGACAACACGACCAAGCTGGCCCTCGACGTGAATCGCCGGCGACACCCCCCCCGCTGAAGAGGACTGGGTGGAATCCATGACAATCTTGAAACGAACCGCATCGACTTCGTTGATCATGGAATCGCAGCCTGGCGGCCAGTTTGAATCGGTCGCTGTGCCGGGGGCACGCTTGGCCTCTGGCGCGCGAATTGGCGCGGAAAAAACTTCAACGACAATTTCTGCAGGCTCCTTGAAAACCCCGTTCGATTCACCTTTGGCACCGGAAGCTGGATCTCGCTCAGGCTGGAGGAGCACCACTCCTTTCGCAAGACCAGTCACAACCCATTGATCCCCATCAGCCCGTCGCGCATGAATCACCCCCTCGCGGTTGATGCGCAAACGCCTGACGCCGGGCAGGGCAATCGCCATGGTGGCTCCGGTCGCGACCCGGTATTTGCGTGGCATTGTCACCGCTAGTGCCCTTCCAGGATCAAAAATCCAGGCAGAAAGGACGCACAAAACATTAAAAAAAAGAAACCGGGCACGACGCCCCGATGAATCGCCCATGGTCACCTCCCGGGTCGGCGAGTCGCGCGACGCATTTTCCGATCGACGATCACATCAGCTGCGAGTGTGCCTCCACAACCCGTTGTCGTGCCCTTCCCCAAAGCCAGCTTTTTATGAGTCACACCTGCAAATGCCCCGGAAAAATTTGTGATCGCCTGTCGCACCGTTGAAAGCGATGCCGACGACACCTGATCAAGGTCTTGCGCGAGCAAGAAAACATCGCCGGAGGCCAACAAGCGGTAACTATCCGGAGAAAGAGCGCAAACACTGTCGTCTCCGGCGTGCCTGCCAAGCAAATGCACGCGGTCGCCCGGCTGGAATCCGGCGCCTTCGACAATCCCTCCTGGCAGGGCAATCAATACATTAGGGGTGGACAATTGGCGGGCTGCCGCTGGCCATGCCTCACCCTGGACAAGGCTGCTGATGGCGCCACCAAGCAGAACCGCCAGAAGGTGAGTCGCCATGGACATTGCATAAGCGGGCAGGTCAAGACGATTCGCTGGAGAAACCTGTTCATTGTTCATCGACTTCCATTTCCTTCAAAGACTCGCACGCTGAGCCAGCCGCAAGACAGGCTGCCTTGTTGTGCATTCTCGCCACGTGTCCAACCCACGCTCTCGAAGACAACACCCATGATTGAAATGACATGATGATGACAAACCACGAGACCACGACTTCCATCACCGAACTCCCTGTTCAGCAGATCGGGCGCTGCGACGGAAGATAACCGTGCTTCGCAATCCCGAGCCGGTGAGACGCGCACGGCAAGATTCCCTCCGTTGATCCTTCGCACACCGAACCTCGCGAGCCTCCTCTGCAGCCACCGCGGTGGCCCGCGACTTTAGCCGGACCGCCTGTGCATCAAACTCACGGGTCAGGAGCACCAGCTTTGCAAGACCAAGAAGATATATGGGCAAGATCGTCGAATACATGAAGGGAGCCTCCTGCAGAAGAGCCTGCGAATCAGAGGCGAAGGATGTTTCATCACGTGATCAGGGAACAGTGACTTTCGATGTCATTGCGTGAGGTGAGGGCGCCAAGGGGATGCACTGCGAAACGGCAGCACGGCATCCAGGTCCTGAACGCCTAGAATACAAGCAAGCAAACGATCGAAACCAAGCGCGTTGCCAGCACAAGGTGGAAAACCGCGTGCCATCGCATCCAGGAAATCCGTGTCTTCAGGAACCTCGGGCAAGCCGATCAACTTGCGGCGGGCCGCACCCTCCCGGATCCGGGCCTGGTTGGCCTCCTTGCCGGGCAATTCGAAGAAGGCGTTGCTCAGTTCAACCCCGCCGGCGAACAATTCAAAACGCCGGGCGACGTCACCCTCAACCACAGCCAAAGCTGCCTGCGAAGCAGGATAGTCATGAAGGATGCAAAGCGGAAACTTTGCCAGGGCTGGCTCAACTTTCTCGATCAGCACCTTGAAAAAGGCTGTGTCGAAATCCTCGTCGCCCCGGATGGACACGACGCCCGCAGCCTTTGCCCTGGCCGCCAGTCCCGGATCAAGGTCAACCAGTTCAATGCCAGCGAATTTATTGAAGGCATCCTTGACGGAGAATGCTGGCACATCATCCGGCACCTCCATCCGCGCCTCACTTCCAAAAGCCCTGACCGCACCGCGAACAAGCTCGACAGATTCCTGCATGAATTCCCGGTAGCTGCTACCGCAGTGATACCACTCCAGCATGGTGAACTCCGGGTGATGCCAGGGGCCAAGCTCACCCATATTGCGAAAACAAGGGCCGATCTGGAAGATCTTGCGACAACCGGCCGCCAGCGCCTGCTTCATGTGCAACTCGGGACTGCTCCGCAGGTAAAGCTTCTCACGCGCGCCGCCCAGAGATTCCCACATCGTTTCAAAATAGTTGAGATAAACCTCCGTGCCGGGCGTTCTTACCAGGCAAGGGGTTTCAATCTCGAGGTAGTTTTTACTGGAAAAAAATTCGCGCAATGCCGCGCGCAGGCGGGCACGCGACCTGAACAAGTCCACCGCGTCCTTGGCCGCTCGCATTACGGTCAACCCTTTTTGGCTGAGCGCGACGGGGCGCGGTCCTTCAACCGCTCACGATGGACGACCTCAAGGCGATCCATGGCCCGCTCCAGGGCAGACCCCTTGGAGAAAGGCGCCTCACGAAGGATTTCAACCGATGGCACGCCAAGATCGACGCCTGTGGCAATCTTGAACGCTGAAATCACGTCCATCACAGGAACGACGTGCAGGATGCCGGCCTCGACTGCCTTGCGCGCCTCGCGCGACAGCATCAAGTTCAAGGCATTCTGGCGCGGGATAATGCAGGTGTAGGCACCTTTTTTAGACTTGTTGCGACCAATAATCTGGCAGGTCTTCCAGAAACCCTCGATCTTCTCGTTGACGCCACCGATCGGCTGGATCTGACCGAACTGATTCAAGCTGCCAGTCATGGCCACGCCCTGCCGCACAGGAATCCCTGAAATTGCACTCATGATCGCAATGAACTCTGCCAGTGTCGCGCTGTCGCCGTCGATCATGCCATAAGACTGCTCAAAGCAGATGCTTGCGGCCAGCCCCAACGGGCGTTTCTTGCCCAGCAGCGAATTGAGCAAGCCAGTCAGGATGAAGACGCCCTTGTCGTGGATCTTCCCGGACAGCTTGCTGGCCCGCTCTATGTTGACCACACCGTCGTGACCTGGAGCCGTGGTGCATGTGATCCGGCCCAGTTTTCCAAAGGAATAATCGCCCATGTCGTAAACAGCGAGGCCGTTTACCTGGCCAATCACGTCTCCGTCGACGGAAAGCAGCAGGTCTTCCTGTCGCACCATGTTGAACAGGTTTTCTTCGATCAAATTGACACGGAAATACTTTTCGTCGAGAGCCTGCTCGACGTGTTTCCGGCTGACCGTCTTCGCGCCTTGCTCTCGCGCAATGTAATCCGCTTCAATGGTCAGGTCCTTCAATTCCCCAAACTGGGTCGACATGAAACGCTGGTCTTCGACCAGGCGGGACCCGTACTCGACAATCGCGCCGATGGAGGACCGGTCAAACGGCAGGAGGTTCTCCACCTTGCTGCGGGTCGCAACAAAAGACGCATAAGACTCAATGTTGTCCTCAGACCTCTCCATCTTGTGGTCGAAGTCCGCCTTGATCTTGAAGATCTTGTGGAAGTCTTCATCCGCGTCATGAAGGATGTGATAGATGTCGTCATTGCCGATCAGGATGACCTTCAAGTCGAGCGGGATTGGCTCCGGCCGCAGACCCGAAGTCGGCAGAAGTGAATACTGTTCCCCCATGTCCTCGATGTAGCCAAGCCGGTTCTTCAGAACGCGCTTGAGCGTTTCCCAGATCGATCCTTGCTTGAAAATATCCAGGGCATTAAGCACCAGATAGCCGCCACTTGCCTTGTGAACGGCCCCGGCCTTGATCATGGTGAAATCGGTCAAGTACATGCCGTGTTCGACGTTCTTCTCAATACGACCAAACAGGTTGTAATAGGTTGGGTTGGTCTCGATGATGACCGGCGCACCCTTGGCATTGGTATTGTCGACGAAAACATTGACCCGGTAACGGCGGAAGCGGTCGCGCTCTTCAGGCGGCAGGAACATTTCCTGTACCTGCTCCTGCTGGGGTTCGTCCGACTCGACGAAGTCCAGGAGGTTTTCCAGGATGTCGTTTTCAACATCCTTCAGGAACTCAATGATCGCAGCGTTGTCAGAAAATTCATGACGGACTGGATCCAATTGCGACGAGACCACCTGGCTGCCGATCTCGCTGCGCAGTTTCTCCACGTAATCCTTGGTTTCCTGCTCGATCGCACGGACCTTGCGTGCAAAATCCAGAACTTCCGGTTCAAGCTGCGAACGCCGGTCTTCAATTGCGTCGCGCTGTTCATCCGTAAGCTTGCCATATTCCTTTTCAGTCAGCGGACGACCGTCAAGGATGGGAATGGTCTCGATGCCCATGCGGGTTGACTTGATTGCGAAGTCGAGCGATTTTGCTCGTTTCTCCAGGTCGCTGAACAGCTTCGACTTGCGCTCGTTTGACGCGGACAAATATGCGTTGACCGCATTTTCGTAGTCCTCGCTTTGCAAGGCTGCCGTGATATCGGAACGCAGCGACTTGACAAGGTGCTCCATCGACTTCTTGATGCGCCGCCCCTCACCTGGCCCCATGCTGATGGCCCTGGGTTGCTCGGTCTGGGCAAAATCATAAACATAGATCCAGTCTTTCGGACGGGCGGCATCCGCCGACCAACGTTCAAGGAACGTCTTGATCACACTGGTCTTGCCGGTCCCTTGGATTCCGGCCACGTAAATGTTGTAACCAGGCTTGCGAATGCCAAGTCCCATTTCGATCGCCCGGACCGCACGGGTCTGAGCAATGAACTCATGAGAAGTTTCGACGGTCTTGGTGTTGGCAAATTGGAAGGAGTCGTCAGGACAGGCAATGTACACCTGGTCCAGCCCGAGTGGGGCCGGCACGCCCTGTGCACGGGCAGGCGTCACACCAGCCCCGGGCTTGCGCCCGGGCTGTTTCCGCGGACGGCGACTTGCGGGAGACTTTCCTGCCATCTCAGGTCAAGGCCACAGTGCCAACATTGAAGCCAATGGCCACATTGCGCCATTCCTCTGCCAGTTCAAACTCGGTTGCCGGCATTGCCAGCGATTGCAAAGCTGAACTGACCAGGCGCTGACCAGCGCCACCCGTACCCGCCTGGACCAGCATGTCGCCGTAGGCATCGATGAAATCGATCGCCTCTGCAACAGAGTCCCGGTTGATGTTCAGGACAGACAGGTCGAGGCCCTTTTTGAACCAAACGCCTAGTTCCTGAAGGTTCGCGCCGGACTTGACGCCCAGACGCACACAGTCACCGTAAATTGCCATCAGAATTTCGACCGGCAGGTTCGCCTCATGGCGACCCGCGAAATAGCCAAGGGTCTTGTAGGCGTTGCGCCAGTTCTTGCTCATCTGAAGGACTCGCACCTTTTCCATGGTGGCATCGTAGGCCTTCACAGCAGCATCGCGCTGTTGCTCGATCCTCTTCCGACGCGCGGCCAGATGGACCTGCATGCGATCCTCAAGATCGCCAAGCGCCTTTTTGGCATCGTCCAGGGAGATCACATCCTGCACGTCCAGCTCCCGGGACAGGGCCACCGCAAGGGCGTCCACCGCAACGGCAATCTGGGTCTTGGTCAGTTCCGCGATCTGAAAGATCGTGAACTGGGCCCCGGCAGGCCACTTCTGTATGAAGCGTTCCAAAGCAAAAATAAAATCCAGCATCGGACCAACCTCCCTGTGCCCAACGAGCCACTGTGGCTCCCTACCGTCCTTGGTAGTGCCTTTGCAGGCGATTTAACTGGCAATTTTTCAATAGCTTACCCAGCAAGCCACCGGATTGCAAAACTTTATTTAAAAATAAAAATCTCCCCTGCCAGTCCGGCTCCTTGGAGCCAAACTGGAAAGGGAGATTGCCTTAAATTTAACCAGCGTACCGGTCAGACGGTCCTGAGTGAACGACGCTTCTTCATCATGCGACGCTTCTTGCGACCAACTTTGCGGCGACCTTTGGGGTGTTTGCGGCGATGCCTTGATCCGTGCACAAATAACTCCACTAACCATCGAGATCTTGAAAAATTACAGAACGCATTGGTTACTTGGAGTACCGGTAAATTTCAAGCTGGAAATCAGAAAGCCGACAACCTTTCAGGCAAGCAGGAGCAAGTCATGACAGCACACCGGCCACGGCGAAAAAAACAATCGGTTCTGATCGAGCCGTTCAAGCAAATCAAGTTTGGACTCTATGTCCTCGGAATTTCTACGGCTTTTCTGTTTGCATCCGGCTTCCTGTTCGTTCGCGCCTTTCGCGACCAGTACGAGCATGTCATGGGCCTGTTCAACGTGGTGGACGAATCCATGCAGTGGGAACTGGTCACCAACGACGTGTTCACCGCCAATGCGATCCGGATCGGGGTCCTTTACGCGGTTTACCTGGCCGTGCTGTTCGGCGTCATTTTCCGCCTCACGCACCGTTATTACGGGCCGCTTGTCTCGATCGAACGCTTTGTCGAGGAGATCAAGCGGGGCAATTATGCACAAAGGGTCCGGATCCGTCGCGGCGATGAACTTCACGGGCTGGTGAACTCCCTGAACGCCATGGCTGAACACCTTGAAAAACGCCACGGCAAAAACTCCCGGGAAACCAGGGAATCAAAGCATCCAAATTGACTGGTAAAAACGCAGGCGTCAGCCGATGACTCGCGGCTGGCCAGTGGTCTCAATCACGTTCTGCCAAAGCTCACCATCTGGGTTGATGCGCTGCTTGTCGCTACCGAGCGCTTGCATGGGCACATGCGTCATCCGCCCATGCCAGTATCCGATCAGAAGGCCCGTCTTGCCAGCCATGGCCGCATGCACTGCGTACTGTGCCATCTTGGTGCAGAACATCTGGTCAGCTGGATTGGCTGGGGCCGCACGGATGATGTAGCTCGGATCGATGTATTTGACCGAAACAGGGGAACCCGCTTCCTTGAATAGAAGCTGGAGACGCTCCTTCAAGAACACACCAATATCACCAAGCTTTACGTTCCCGGATGCATCACGGGGGCGCTCGGACCCGGCGAAATAATGCTGCCCGGCCCCTTCGGCAACCACCACCAAAGCATGTTGCCGCCGGGCCAGCCTTGCCTTCAACAATTCAAAAAGACCTGCAGGCCCCTCCAGGCGAAAGGGCACCTCGGGAACCAGACAAAAGTTTGCGTGGCCTGTAGCCAACGCCGAATTTGCCGCGATGTATCCGCTTTCGCGGCCCATTAACTTGACCAGACCGATTCCGTTTCGTACCCCGATGGCTTCGGCATGTGCCGCGTGGACCGCCTCGCACGCAATATCAACCGCTGTCTCGAAACCAAAAGAACGTCGAACAAAGGGAATGTCGTTGTCGATGGTTTTCGGGATCCCGACAACGGCAACCTTGGCATTCCTACGCTGCAATTCCCGGTGGATCGCAAGAGCGCCCTTCATGGTCCCGTCGCCACCGATCGTGAACAGGATATTCACACCCATGCCCAGAAGGCTGTCGACCATCTGCTCAGCGGTCGGCGCGCCCCGCGAAGACCCAAGAATCGATCCCCCACGCTGATGGATGTCATCCACGACATCTGGATCGAGGCGCATCGGTTTATCCAGGGTGCCGGCGGCAAGACCCTGGTAACCATAGCGAATCCCGGCGATTTCCTTGACCCCATAGCGATGCCACAGGTGCAGGACGAGGGAACGGATCACTGCGTTCAAACCAGGACAAAGCCCACCACAGGTCAGGACCGCAGCACGCACCTTGTCGTACTGGAAAAACACCGGGTTGCGTGGACCCGCCACCTCAAAGCTTTCGGGAACAAGCCCGCCGGCAAGGCAACGTTCCACTTCCGCGGCCCGTGGATCGATGACAATTCGCTCCGAATCCCGGGTGAAGTGGGAGCCGTCCAGTCGGGCAATCGGACTTTCCACCAAGGGTTTTCCGAGGTTTTCGATTGTAAAGCGCTGGCTCATGGATTATCCGGGGCAATGCTGCCGGTTATACCTGTCTGTTCCCAGAATAACATCAACTGGGGCCCTGAACATAACACCTGGGACCAGGCGGGTCCGCTGATAAACACGCGAATTTGTATGCAAAATTTTTATTCCATCCCACGTTCCGAACTTGAACGCAGATGCGTTGAGGCCCAGGTGCCTGCGATCCACGGAAGCACCCTGTTCCGTTCGGCCTATAAGGGATTGTCCCGCGAACCCTGGGCTGGCCCAGGGTTACCCGCCAACATGAGGAACCTGCTTGGGGATGACATCTGCACCCCGCGTCCAGAAGCCACGGATATCCTGGTCTCCCGTTACGATCATTCCGTAAAATTCCTGTTCCAATTGCCTGGCGTTGCGCCAGCTGAATCGCCTTCCGCCGAAAGCCGGATTGAGACGGTCCTGATGCCAGAGAAAAACCGCATCACCCTTTGCGTCTCAAGCCAGGTGGGCTGCCGGCAAGCGTGCACTTTCTGCCATACCGGGCGGATGGGCCTGCAACGCAATTTAACTGCCGGCGAAATCGTAGGTCAGCTGGTCGCCGCAAACGCATGGATCGCGGCGCATCCTCAGTGGCTTGAAGACCTCAAACTACCTCCGTTCCAGCGTGTCACCAACATCGTGTTCATGGGCATGGGGGAGCCACTCGACAACGTTGAAGAAGTGGCGCGCGCCATCGAAATCATGACGGACGCACTTGGACCCGCCATTGCCTTGCGCCGGATCTCCGTATCGACAGCAGGGCACCTTGACGGGCTCGCGCGCATGCTCGAGCTGCACCCTCAGGTCCGCCTTGCGCTCAGCGTCCATTCCCCATTTGAAGCCGAAAGATCCAGAATCATGCCGATCAACCGGCGCTGGCCCTTGAGCGCAGTCCTTGCGGCAATCCATCGCGCACAGCAGACCCAGCCGCACGAAGTGCTCCTCCAGTACACCCTGATCCACGGCGTCAACGACTCCCTCGAACATGCCCGCGAGCTTGTCAGGATCACTGAAGGCCTGAGAATCAAAGTCAACCTGATCCCGCTCAACGAAATCGATCCATCGCGGTTTTGCAGCCCCGCCCGTGAATCCGTGGAAGCATTCCGCGACTACTTGCACCAATCCGGCCTGCGCGTCATGGTCCGCTACAGCAAAGGCCAGGACATTGCGGCTGCCTGCGGCCAGCTGGTATCTTTGCAAGACCGCAAAAAAACCAATTAGTTACCCATAATTACCGACACTTCCACCGAGCACCAAAACTTTCGCGACCCATTTTTCCAAATACCTTCAGTGGTTGCTCCTGACCCTGCCTAATTTTTTTGCAAATCATGCCGATTATCCCTGAAGGGGAATTATGGCTATCGCTGATTGGCAGCGACTGGCGTCCCCTCCGGAGAATCACAGTTGCGGTTTTGGCCCTGGAACAATTTGCCAAAGCTCCGTTACGATCCGGGGACCCATCAGGTCTCTGTTTCGCTGGATCGCTCCTTTTGCCTTACGGAACGAAAGGCGCCACAGAAATTACTGAAAAAGGCCGTGGCGATTCTTGAAGCACACAAAACGGCTGGCGAAATCCATTCGTACATCACCCACACCAGCAGGCTCACTGCCGTTTGCAACGCCATGATCGCCATGGGGGACGAAGAAAATTCTTTTTCCATCGACTGCGTCATTGCAGCCGGGATCCCGAAGATGGAAGGGATATCCATTGCTGCCGTCAAATCCGAAGATACATCCAAACAGCTGAGAACCTTGCTCTACCTTACAATTCGTGCGCCGCGCACTTTGATCGCAGCCTGGCGGGTAGAGTGGCTTGAAGCATTGATCATCGAAAAACTTTCTGCGATCGGCATCAACGACCGTCCGCACCTGGCCCAGCTTGAATCCACCTTGATGCGGGCCGCCGCCGGCGAAAGTACCGACCAGGTTCCACTGATGAGGGCTCCGGAAGAGGCGGCACTTGAATCTGGAGCCGTGCATAAAAGCAGTTTTACCATCTCCGTCAACCACACCAGAAAAGAGATGTACGCTTACATCAACAACCCCTGGTTCATCAGGAAAGCGCACGCTGACCAGCAAGTCCTTCAAGCCCTCGAGAACGCTGCAAACAAATCAGAAGCCAGCCGGGGAACAGACTACAAGGTACACCGCCGTCAAGTCAGCGACGCCCTGAAGGCCGCCAGAACCGGCATTCAGGGAATCGGACTCGAATTACCCCTGGTGATCCTTGGCGGCGGGACTTTCACCCTTGGCGAAAGCACCCGTCCCGTGAACTACCCCGGCCAGGGCAGGTTGTTCATCGAGGTAAGCGAAGACCGGATGAGTGCCAAGATCGTCCGATTCAATATGGGCATTTACGACGACACAACTTTTGTGCCCGACAAGGGCTGGCTGACCAGGGAACTGGAACGCCTCGGCGTGGCCGCCTCCGTGACCGCGGAAAAGATGGGCGAAGCACTCGAAAAGATCCGGAACAAGGAAACTTTAGACGGCCTGGAAATTGCCGCCGGAATTCCTTCCACGGGAGGGAAAGAACCGTATCTCTTCCTGACCTATCAGGTCAGCCCGCTGGCTCTCAGCAGCGGGGAGGACTCACGCCAGGTCAATATGCGTGAAATCCAGCAGCGTTCACTTGTCCGCACCGGTCAAGTGATTGCAGAAATCAAATTCAAGCAGCCTGGCGCTGACGGAAAGAACGTCTTTGGCGAAGCCCTGCCAAAAATGGCCGACGAACCCTTCGAAGTAAAAGTCGGCGAGGGCGTCGATGCCGTCGACGGAGTATTCAAGGCCCGGTACGACGGTGCGCCGGGTATCGACGGCAACAACATCACACTCGCGAAAGCCTATATCGTCAACGGAGACGTCGACATCCGCACCGGCAACATCCGTTTCGACGGCCCAGTCGAGATCAAGGGCTCGATCGAAGCCAACTCCATCGTAGAATGCACTGGTCCCCTTATTGTTGGCGGATCCATCATGGGCGCGACGGTCCGCTGCAAAACAAACATTTCCGTGCAAGGCAGTATCACCATGGGCGGGCAGGGCAGCGTGATTGCGAAGGACGCAATCCAGGCGGAGTTTATCGAAAACGCGCGACTTCAGTGCTCTGGCGACATCAAGGCGAACAAGGCCATTCTTAACTCTGAAGTCATTTCCGGAAAGGCCGTTGAAACTATTGAGGGCACTGGGATCATTGCAGGCGGATCCATCACTTCCCGGGAATCGGTCCGCTGCGGAAACCTGGGCTTCAAAAATGGTGCAACCACCGAGATCAATTGCGGTGGCGACTTTAAAGCGGAGCTGGGTGCACGCATCCGAAAAAACCGGCTCACCCGCCTGCAAAACCTGCAGGAAGAGGTCAAGAACACCCTTAAAGAACTCAACTCAAAATCCGCCAGCCAGATGACTCCGCGCCTTGAAGAGATGAAAAAAGTCGCCCTGCGAAAGCAAGGCATGCTGAAGGGCCTGATTGAAAAGGCGCAGGCCCACCTGCGCGCGGCACAGGCCAAAATCTCTTACCAGGAGAAGTCGAAGGTCTATATCCAAAACCTGCTCACCACCAACTGCCGTGTCATGATCGGCGGCAAAGTGATCCCGATTGAGACCGACATGATCGGTTGCGTTATCCAGGGCAAACAGCGCAAAGGCAGCTATATCGTTGCCATCAACGAAGCTGACGCGGGTGAAGGTGCAAGTGGAGATACAGGAGAGGCCAGCCCGAAGGCGAGCTGAAAAAGACCAGGCTTGATCCCCTCTTTTCATTCAACCACACGGCTGCAATGGTCCGTGCAAACATAATCCGGATGTGTCGAGAGATCTGGTGCATCAGCAAACAGCAAGATCCCCCGCAGGACCACCTTGATATCTACCTCTGGTTTCACAACCATTACCTGATAAAAAATCCGGCGACCAAAAAGACGCCGGATCGCATTTCCCACCCGGTGCTACGCTTGTGAGAGTGCGCCGCGGATGGGGGAATTTTAAAGGTAGTACCTCATCGGCGAATCACTTTCGGCATTGATCGCGACGTACTTCTCAAGGCGCTTCTTGCCATCACCCTTGAAGCTTTCGATGCGGAAGCCGAATCCAGACACAGGATTCGCCACCTTGCGCACGACACGACCACTGACTTCGATCGGTTTCTTCACACCTGGAAGCTGCAGTTCGATATCCAGCTGCGTACCGGGCTCAAGAGCGAGATCGCTTTGAAGAAGTACCCCGCCGTTCGATACATCACCAAGCTCGCAGCTGACGGATTCGCCATCGAAAACAAAACTTGCGTTGCCACCAGTGCCAACGCGGGTTTCCCCCCGAGTCCGGTGGGACAGAAGGGACTTGAGCTTTTCGATGAAGTATTGACGCGGGACAGGCTGCTCCACAAAGAGGTCTGCGCCTGCCTCTATGGCGCCAGATTTGGTGCGGGCGCCAGGCTGCACACTGGTCACCACGATGGGCAACTTGGCAAATTTTTCCAAAGTCCTGATGTGCTTGATGACCTGGACAGCATCCACTTTGCGGTAATCGAGGTTGATGACCAGGACGTCCACCGCTGACTTTGCCAGCATACGCTCTGCCTCGTCGTAAGAAGATGCGCCACGCACCACGACACCCATCTTCTTGTAACCGGCGGAATCAAGCTCCGTCGTGATCGAACGATCGTCAATCGACAACATCTGGATTGGCTGGTTCTTTCCCATCTGGGGTATCCTTTCCATTTCTCGATGCCACTTATGGCTGCCGGGAATACCTGCGTCGCAGATCCCATTGGTGCTTCGGCGCAAACACGTTAGGCTTGAAGGAAATGTTGCAGTCACGGGCAAGGGCAGGCTTGGACAGGAAGCAAAAAAAACAGAAAATACGCTGTGATCAGGCGATGTTGGATCAAAATCTGGCCAGCTCAATCGAGGAAGCCAGGGCCCTTGTGATGGCCGGGATGGTCCTGGCAGGGGACCAGAAAATCGACAAGCCATCGATGATGGTGGAATCCGGCCAGCAACTGCGCCTGAAACAGGAGTCCTCGCGACGTTATGTCAGCAGGGGAGGTGACAAGATCGAATCAGCGGTGATGTCGCTGGGGATTGCGTCCATCTTCAAAAACTGCACAGTTCTGGATCTTGGCTCATCCACTGGTGGGTTCACGGATTTTGCGCTGAAGCGAGGAGCCAAGCTGGTCATTGCAGTTGATGTGGGACACAATCAGCTTGCGTGGGAACTGCGAAAGAATCCAGCTGTGCTCGTCTTCGAATCCACACATCTACGGGACCTGAGGCAAGCGGCTTCAGAACGCGACCTGATCTCTGAACTGGACTCCGCCAAAGTCGTGATCGCTGATCTCAGCTTTACGTCTCTGGCCAGGTTGTTACCTGATATTTTTGCCGCTGCCCCTGCCGCGACGGAATTTCTGCTGCTGGTCAAGCCACAGTTCGAATTGGATGCCAGTCTGGTACCGAAAGGCGGCGTGGTGAGCGATCCTGCGCATCGCAAACTTGCGGCTGAACTTGTTGATGACGGCTTCAAGAAAAACGGTTTTGCACCGGGAATCTGGGTTGATTCCGCGGTGCCAGGCAGAACGGGAAATATCGAGATTTTCTATTACAATCGCAAAACCCGTCAGGCCGGCAGCAACGCCCGGGCCGAGGACAAGCAATAATAAAAATGAGCTGCATCGAGCGCGTCGATCCAGATTGTGTCGTTCTGGTAGTCGTAGTGAGCTGCGATGTCTTTGTTGCGGATCGCACTAATCACAATTTCTTCTTCAACGCTATAAAGGTCAATCATCCCGGCAAGGCTTAAACGCTTGCCGTCGTATTGCGCGGGGTCATGGCCGAGTTCACGCAAAGCTTCGGAGAAAGCATGCTTGGACACCTGCAAAGACATGGATGCCTCCCGTGCCGATCAAGGTTTCTGTGTACGGTTTTTGTGTTCGGTATATTCAAAGTCTAGTGGGGTTGCGAGGGTCTCTCAACGGGCAAGAACTGCCTAAAAGACAACCGGGTGCTCAGCCTTGTCCGCCAAGGTCTTGTGAGGATTGAAAAGCAGGCGCGGAATCTCAACAAAAACAACATTCGCCAAAGAACTGCTGCCAAGGATCTCGTACAGAAAACTCTCGTGGTAGTAGGCATCCTGCCCGGCGAAACGCTTCCTGACCACAGACCAGTAGGGATGGTCAGCGCTGACCGGAGGGGTCGTCCCGCCGGGCAGTTCTGCTGCGACAAAAACCGGGTTGAAGTGGGTCGCCCGCCGGGGATTCTTGAGGATAGACTCAACTTCCTCCGCAGGCACATGGCCAACCTCGATGCACAGTTTTTCCTGGACACCGTCAGGCCGCCTGACAAACGCAGGGGTGCCACCGACATCCTTGCCAGAGTTCGGCACCTGCCCAAGGACATTAACCGGACGGTCGTAGAGGTGGCGCAACAATTCATGCAGCTTTTTGCGGTCTTCCACCCGACCTGTCTCCACGGCACCCGGTGAATGGAACAGATCTCGCTGGATACGAAGTAATGTGGCGGCAAAATCGACATTGGTGGCTGCGGACATATCGTTGCGGGAAGTGAAATGGGAAAGCACGCGCACAGGGGCCACCAGCGATTCGGGCAGGGTTGCTCCGGCTGGAGGTAAGTTCGTTTCCCGGGATAGCCATGCGCGGATGTCCCGCACCGCGCCTATCAATGCTGCAGCCGTTGTCGTAAAAGCTGAAATTGCGCCGATAACTTGGGAATCGATTCCGCAGACGTTGTCCACGTTACGGATCAGCAAATAATCGCAGCCGGGAAACCGCTCACGGATGGCAGAAAAAAGCTCCAGCAATGCGCCATGGCCGGCGGGGACGACCGCGGGGCGCCCCTCGGCATCACGTAAGACCTGTCCATTTGCACCAAAACGAAGGGTACTCAGTCGTCCCCCCTGCTCAAGGACCAGCGTCGGCAGGCGACGGGCGCCGTTTGAGATTGTCTCCTCGAATGCTGGCTTGAATCCGGGCGCAGAGACATAAACCTCGCCTGCAATTTTTTCTCCCTGTGCAGCGAGCGCTGCGTGCTCACTGAGCTTGGCGGCAAGGAAAGTAAAGTCAGATTGAAACCGCAAAGAGAAAGGAAACAGCGCCTTGGGTCGTTCCAGCAGCTCAATGATCCTGCTCCAACTGCCTTCAGAACCGGCATCTCGGGCATTGCAAACTTCAGAAATGAAGTCACGAACAAGCCGAGGTAGCGGCCAAGCAGCAGAAATATCGCGGAATGCCAACGCTTGATCCAGGATTGCCTGCCGGTCCCCGGACTTCAAAGCAGCCACGAGCCCGGTGAATGGTTCCAAAAACCGGGATGCCGCGCCCGCAGCGGGCACGAGGGCAACGTATTCAAGAGGCCTGTTAGCGCTCTTAAAATTGGTGTCCAGGCAAGGAACAATGCCAGCATTATTGATGCGACAGGCATCGATGACGGTGAACCCGCCAGGCACAGAGCTGGTGACATCCTGGAAAATCCGTTTCGCATGGAGCTTTACCGTGCCGGCAGATAACCCGGCTTCTTTACAGGCATCATCGATACCCTGCGGATTGAAGGATTTCACAACAAAGACTCCAGCGCAGCACTTCGAACCATCATGGACGGATGATCACTGGCAATGGCCTGCAGGCGATTCTTGACACCGGACCTTGCCCGGATGGCGCCCGCCACCCGGCATGCGGAAGAGACCACACCAGGAGGCAAGGAACCATCGCAAAAACGAGCGAAAATAGCCTCTGCCAAATCAAGCTCATTGGCATCGATGGCCGCAGACATCAGACACTCGGCAAGACAAGGGTCGCGCGGACCCGCCGACAAGCCGGCAAAAATTGACTTCAACGCTGCGCCATCGAGGCCTGCAACAGCCTGACGCAGGTACGGTTTTCGCCACCCCAAAGAGCTGAGCGCTACCGTCAATCGCGACGATTCTCCGCCTGCCATTTCGCCTGACAGCCCTCGAGACTCCTTCTTCAACGCCGCAACAAAGGCCTCGGCGGTCAGATTTTCCGCCTGTTCGGTGAGGTCCCAAAGGACGTCCTGCCGCTTACCACGCCGCCGAACATCGGCACGGTAGATGAGCCCAGCCGCCTCTAGCAACGCCAGGAAATCTGCCGTGCCAAGTTTGACACGCTGAACCGCGGAGTCCTTCAAAATGCCCAGCGCAGCTTCATCAAGCCCACGACGGGCTGTCTGTTCACCGGAGCTTCCGGGATGGCCACTCCCCCCGATCGCGCACAGGAAATCGAAAATTCCAGCAATGTCCCCAGCCAGGGCCGCAAACCTTTGCCGGTCAAGACCTTCCAGCAGGGCATACTTCAGGCGGTAAACATCAAGAACCCACGGACAGGTCCGTATCGCCGCGGTAAGCTTGATCATGATTTTCGCGAACACTGTATCGACATCCGGCATGAACAGTTTTGGCGAGTGATGCTCGCCGTAGCGGGAAGGCTTGGACAGGGCTTCAGCAGCAGCCTTGAGCGAACGTAGCAGACCTGCGCCAAGTCCCAGCCGCTCACGGATGGCTGCATCGTGGTCTGATGACGCAGCAACGACAAAAATGTAGGTCAGGAATTCCTCGTCAATCTTCCCTTGAAGAAGGTCGGAAGCGCTGAAATCGGGATCCTCGCCCAGGAGTGACTCGCAGGAATCAAGCACCTGGCCGGCGATGGACTCTGACAAGCTGCGCGGAATTTCATGTTCCGTAACCAGAAAATCCACCAGCACATCCTTGAACAGAGGTACCCGGACCCAGCGCGCGTGACGGGCCAACGCATAAAGGATGTCAAACTGGAGTCCTTCCAGATGTGGACGCGGAATGGACAATTGCCCCCTTCTCGCCTCCACCGCCTGTCCGATCAGACGTTCAACCGCCATTCGCTGGGGTTTGTTGAAAACCAGATTGATTCTTTCAAGCTTGTTGCCGATCCGCGAAGAAACCACTTTTTCCCCTTGATTTTCAGCATCTTAAATAAAAACAACCTGCACAAATTCCGATCAACCCACCCCCCAACATGTTACATCCTGCGGGCAAATTACTAAAACTCCTAAAATCATTGCCGAATACCTGTGTGCATCTGGAGGCTTGAGCACCCGGATGTCCACCGGAGGTATGCCAGAGCAACATGGCTGAAAGCGCATCCATCAAAAAGCTGTCACCAACGCGGTCTGCGGCGCTGGAATCTTTTGAAGCGTGGGCGCGGACCCTGGAGTCGGCAGGGCTGTCCTTCAATCCTGAAAGCCGGCGCTGGCAATACCTGCAATCTGCGACGCAAACGAGCGAGAAACCCCTGACACTCGGGGGTCTTAATGTCCTGTTCAGACGGTCACGGATTGAAGTCGAAGAAGTCTCTTACAAGCTGAATCTGCCTCGCTGGGGCAAGTGTTTACAAAACGCCGCGCGGGAAACCTGGGGATCCCGGACAAGGGCGGAACTGCACGCGCCAGCCAGCACAGCTGCCGACACGCGGTTCTGGATTGTCCTGGAATTCAGCCGTCCAGGAAGCTCGGAACAAGTCAAAGGCTACTCCCGGCTCTTCGACCACTCGCGATTTCCGGCTGGTATCTTGATTGCCGGGGTCACACTCACCCCTTCGCAAGAAGGGATGCGCATCGCAACGATTGGCATCTGTTCAGCAGGCTTTTTGCCGGCCAACGTCTGGGAGCGGTTCCCGTTTTTCCTGCGACGCTCGCTCCAGATGCCCGGGACACCACGTATCCAAGCCGGGGAACACGCCGGTAATTTCCTGTCACAGATCGTTGCTGCCGCCGAGCTGACTGGTTCAGTTGACCATGATGCCAGCCAGACCCTGCAAGAAGCGCTCAAGCCGGCCCAGTCAAGGGTCGACTCGTTCATGAACAAAGGGTTTGTTGCCCCGATCACTGATTCCCATGGCAACCTCAATTGGAAGATCCGCCCGGCAACGGGGCCAATCCAATCTGCAGCAGATCCGGAACTCGCCAGTGCACAAACCCTCGTTGCTGAACTGATCGTAACTCCGGACAAACGGGACGCCAAGCTGGCATCGCTGCAATCTGCGCGAGGGAAATGGTTGGACGATCCGGTCTTCGCCCTGCTTGATGCGTCGCTCTCAGTGTCTGCAGGACTGCTGAAAGGTAACCACGCAGACACCCTGGATGCCGTCTCTGGCTTGGTCAGGAAACTCAACGAAATCTGGCCCGGGGTAGATGCGTCACCCATCGCGACCACAATAATCAGTGAGATAATTGGCGATACTTGGGCAGGCTTGCCTGCGAAGGAAGGCTCCTTCGAAAGGGCGAAAGCAGCATGGTCCAAAGCCGCTGCAACCCGCGCACACCCCCTGCGTATTCTGAAAAAAATCGCAGCCACCGCGAGAAGTCGCGGATTGCATCATGAGGAATCCGCTGCGCTGGAGCAAATCATACTGCAAGAGAAGCGCCGAAATGAACTCGCCAGTGCGCTGGTGAGGCTAGCCGCCATCTACCAGCAAGAAAACCCAGCATTGTCTGCGCCAGGCAACCGCACACCAGGCCAACTTTTGGAGATGGCCGCCGCGACCTGCCCGGATGAACCAGCCGTGCTTGAAGCCTTATTCCTTTATCTGGTCGAAACAGGAGCAACCGCAAGGGCGCTCACGACCGGGAAGGACCTGCTCGCGGCATGGCGCATTGCGGGTCTTAACGACAAGATCGCTGACATTACCTTCGCGATGGCAAAGATCGAGCTCAGAAATGGGGATGTCGAAGGGGCGGGGCGTCTGTTTATTGAGGCCAATCATGCTGCGCCCCACAGGCCTGGACCACTCTTGGAGCTAGCCCGCATCGCAGGAGTTCGCCAAGACCACGGCACCCGAAAGACATACCTTGAGAAAGCACTCACACAGCTCTTGAAAATTGAGACGAGAAACCGTGAAAGCCTGTTGATGCTTCACGAGGCGACCCTGGAATACCTGAACATCCCGGAATCGAAAGCCGCATCAGACCCGATGGTTGTCGGGCTAATTCAAAGGTGCCTCAAACCAGAGGGCCAAGCACTGATCACAGAGCTTTCATCCAAGTGGCATTCTGTGATCGAGAACATGGCCTTTGAATCCGGAAATGTCGAACTGAAGCTTGAACTTGCGCGCCTGCTGCTATTGATAACCCGGCGGCAGGACCCTTCCAAAGCACCACCTGCGTCAACCGCTGCGATCGCCGCCCGGTTAGCATCTGCATGCGACACAGCTTCAATCACTGTGGCGATGGACCTGATTGCGCTGGCCTGCCGCGTTGCACCACCGGGGACGGGTGCCGCTGAAAATCGGCAGGAACTTGGCGACCAGGTAGCGGGCTTGCTGCAAATGGTCATCCGCAATCACCACACCATTCCGGATGCGTTTGGATGGCTAGAGACAAACTTGGAACGCGCAGTGGAGCAAATTGATCCCGCTGCAGCATTGATGCTGCTACTTGATGCGCTCCATGTGCCTGGCGGAATGGATCCATCGCGATCATTGAAAGATGGCGGCTGGTTAACGGCTGCCATTAAGAAATCCATCACAAGGTGGAATGGCAGCTCCCGGGAACCTGCAGCCTCGGATGACTCAACCAGGGTACTGCACCTCAAGCTTGGCCTCGAGATGCTAAGACAGTCTGCGGCATACTGCACCATCGACGACACCACGGCTACAGTGTCCTGGCTGGTTGGCGAAAACCCGAGCATCACACATTTGATCGTCAGAGCGCTGGAACCATCGACGCATTCCGCCGGCAAATTGACGGGGAAAAACTTCTCAAACCTCA
>JBEGVZ010000020.1:0-3331 GCA_041178085.1 Pseudomonadota bacterium
TCCCGTGACGGGCAGAGCCGCGTTGGATCGATCAACGCGACGAAAATCCTCTACGCGACCATGACGGGGACGGACATGGCGCTCTACGAATTGCGCGAGACTTTCGAGGACATCGAATCCCGCTTCGGCATCCAGCCGCTGACCATGGCAGCGGCTCGTCCTGACGCTGGCACGAACATCGAGATCGTTTCTGGATACTGGCGTCGTGGATACGGCTGCAAGTTGGACGGTTTCGTCTTTGAACTTCGTGAAGCTGGCTACAAATTCACGGATTCGATCCGGTATGAGATCGATGGTGGTTGCAAGACGATCCATGGAACTTCGGGTTCCCCGATCATCGAGCGTGGCTCGCGGACAGTTATCGGCGTCAACAACACGGGCAACGATGACGGCGGCAAGTGTACGATGAACAATCCTTGCGAAGTTGACGAAAACGGCAAGGTCACGGCAATCAAAGGCAGGTCCTACGGTCAGCAGACCTACCAGATCTACACTTGTCTGGACGCGAAGAACCAGCTCGACCTCTCCGTCGACGGTTGCAAGCTGTTCAAAAAGTAAGAAAGACGTGCTGAAAAGATGGCGGGCATTTCCTGTATCAGGATTTGTCCCGCCATTTTCTATTTTACAAGTAAATCAGGCCTGCCCTTGTACCGTTTGGACCCAGCTGGTAGCGTCAAAGCTTCCAGTCCCGTTTCGGGGCTTTCCTCTTGAGAAGGGTAGGTTGGCCTGATGACTTCCCGGCGGCGACCAAAAAAACCACAGGTCCACCGGCATGGGATTTTGGGTCGTCCGGTGCTGGTTACCGGGGCGTCACGGGGAATCGGCGCAGAGACCGCTGTTACTTTCGCCCGCGCGGGCCATCCAGTTATCCTCGTCGCCCGTGACAAAGTTGCCCTTGCTTCTGTGGCCAAGTCGATTGAGTCGGGTGGTGGCGTCGCTCATGTGATGCCTGCAGACCTTTCGGGTACGGAGGCCGCCACCCGTTTTGCGGCAAAGCTGCTCGAGGCCCATCCGGACATCTGTGGTGCGGTTCTGAATGCCGGACTTGCTGTGGAAGGGGCCGTGACCTCGCGGGATCCTGACTCGTTTCTCAGTGAATTTGACGTCAATTATTTTGCCCCCGTCGCACTTGCGCGCATGCTTCTAAGGCACTGGCAGGGTGATCCACTAAGGCCTTCCCAGGCGGGTCATCGTGCTGAATCGGGGTCGATCGTTGCAGTTTCCTCCCTGACGGCAACCGTGCCGTTTCCCGGTCATGCCAATTACGGTGCATCGAAGGCTGCGCTGAATCAGATGATGCGGAATCTGCGCGTTGAAATTGCGATGGCAAGGCAGCGTACCGGTGGCAAACAATCAATGCCCATTCATATTGGAATTGTTTCTCCGGGTTATACGCAGACGGCCATGACAGAAGGGCTTGATTCGTCATTGCCGGGCAGCGCGCCCAGTTTCATTGCGGCGGCGATATGGGATTGTTTTGACAGACGCCTGGAAGAAGTCGTCCCAGGTATCGATAACAAAGTTGCGGCAGGTATTTTCCGTCTTTTGCCATCGGTTGCGGACAAGTTCCTGCAGGCCGGATCACATTGGCTTGTCCCCGGTAAGTCAACAAGGCGGCCCCGCAAGGGCAAAGACTGATGGGGGCGACGGATTGAACTCACCTAAAGATTCACGGAAGTGGGTGCTGGTTACAGGCGCCGCGGGTTTCATAGGAAGTCACGTCCGTGCTGCTCTTGGCAGCAAGTACCGTTTTTGGTGCATTGACCGCAAGCCGGCAGGGGATTTGGGAGAGAGCGACGTCAGTGACGTCGTGGACTTGGGTTGTTCCTCAAGTCTTGAGCGGATCTGGTCAACACGTCCAGAGATCACAGGTAAGTTGCACGCTGTAATCAACCTTGCGGCATACTACGACTTCCGCAATGAGCCAAATCCTGAGTATTCACGAATCAACGAAGGTCTTGAAGGGCTGCTGGGTCTTTTGTCGCGGGATGCTCCTGCAGAATGTGTTTTTGTGCATGCAGGTAGCATGGCCACCCTTGCGCCGGTTGATCCCGGGCAATTCCAGACGGAGAAAACTCCACGGGCAGGGTTGTGGGAATACCCACGCAGCAAGATTCGTGCGGAACAGATCCTTGATGCTTCGGCGATGCAGCAACCAGTGGTTCAGTTGATCCTTGCCGCAGTTTATTCCGACTGGTGTGAGCTGGTGCCGCTTTACGAGTGGATTGAGCTCTGCGCCGGGCGTGGCCCTGAAAAGTACTTTTACCCTGGTCCCTCGGGTCGTGGGCTTACCTACTGCCACGTTGATGATGTGGTTTTGGCTTTTGACCTCGCACTACAGAAGTTTGCTGGCGATGGCGAATATGGAAAGTCATCCGGGAAATCATCCTCCAAGCCTGTGCGCGAGAAGTTCCTGGTCGGTCAGGGAGATCCACTCAACTATCAAGAGATCCATGAGCGTGCATGCACTGCATTTGCGGGCAAGGCAACCAAGCTAATGCGGGTCCCCCGTGAAGTCGCCACCATCGGCGCTCACATGACCCAGCTTTTGGGCCGTCTCCGCGGCGCAGACTCCTTCATCCGGCCGTGGATGGTTGCCTTTGCCGGGGAGCATTTTCATTTTGATTTGAGTCATGTTCGCGAACGGCTTGGCTGGGAACCCCGGCGTTCCGTTCATCAAGATCTTGAGGTCATGCTGAAGCACGCTGTTAAAGACCGGGAGCAATGGATCAAGGTCAATGGACTGCGTCCGCGTTGACGGACGAAACGCTCGATCATCCGCCAGTCGAAACAGTGCTGGAAGTCGTGCCCCCGCCGCCACCGTTTCCTGGCGCAGAGCCAGAGTCACTTGCGCTGCAGCCATATCGTTCCGTGTAGCTGCTCACGCCGTTAATCTCCCGCCCGAATCGTTCCCCATTTTGCATTTCGCAACTAGCGGCATCCGGGACAATGAATTGGGAGGTTCCTGTTTGCGAGCAGGTATTCCAAAGATAGCCTGGCTTGCAATCCTGCGTGGAGCAAGTGCATGTGACGCTTTTGCCCTCTTCAAATCCCGTTTTGTAGTAGGCCATGGTTTCAGCGTCTTCGTACGCTTCTGTGATTTTGGGAGCTATATAATATTCGCTAATCGCGTAACCCAAGCCAAAAGACGCGAAACCGACGGCGCCAGCCGCGCCGATCGTCGTGAAAGCTGCGGCGCCTGCGCCTGCGGCTGCGACCGAACCCCCGCCAAAAATCAGCGTGCCGCCGTATGCGCCGGCATATCCGCCGACGGCGGCTCCGGTAATGCCCATCGTCGTATCAATCATCGTGCCTGCCTTAGTTCCCTTCG
>JBEGVZ010000021.1:0-9704 GCA_041178085.1 Pseudomonadota bacterium
TCATGATGAGATGAAGCCAGAGGCGTCGGCGAAGGTGTTGCGCCCGCAGTCAGCAAGGCTTCTTCACGGGAGGTGGCTTTCGAAATCATCAGGAAGTAAAAGCCACTCCCGCCAAGGATGGCCACCACTGCCGCTGTGATCCATGCCAGTGCCTGGTCCATTCTCATGGCAACAAAGACTCCTCTTACCGGCGGACTGCCAAGAGTCGATTTTACTCTGGATTGGAAAAAAATGCGCCCCGCAATGGTGGGGCGCATTTTGCTCGTGGCCTGCGAGAGTCCGTCACGGGCACTTTGTGAGTTCGAGTTTGAACGATGCCCCGTCGACACTGACAGCACCGGGCAAGTCCATGTGGTTGGACGGACAGTTCGGCGAACCTCCGTCGTCATCGAAAAGGTATTCAACGCGTTTGCTACCTGGTTGCCCCCCAGTGACCTGAACGGGCAGGGCTGCTTTCGTCCTGCTCAACGGGGTCAGGATTGGTGTCTGAACCTGGCTCTTGATGCAGGCTGGCGTCCAGTCCGGAATGTTTGCACTGCGCGCGGCATCGGCCGCACCGACCTGGACGGTGGCAAGGCTGCCGTCTTTGCGTTTGAATGAGAAGTTGAGCTCGTTTCGGAAAAACCTGGGAGTTCCCAGCGGTGTTACCGAAATGTTACCGGTCGTCAGGTCAAAAGTGATTTTGCCGCAACCGTCAAATCCCCACGAGCCGCTTAATTGCAACTCCGTGACTTGTGATTCTCCGCCTTCATCCGTTCCAACTCTCCCGTCGGTTCCGGATGAACCACCGCCGCTGGCGGCAGTCGGCAAGCCCTGCTGCAGCCCGTTGCCCCCGGGAGTCTTTTTTGTGAGAGGGGAATTACTGGAGAAGTTGCCGTCCGTGCAGGCTGATGACGCGGCCAAGATAAAAAACAACCCAAGCGACATCAGACCTTTGTTGGCGTCGGAGTTTGAAATCCTGACACGCAGTTGCCGCATTTTATAATCCCCCAAAAAGACACATCTTTATCGGTTTTTCAGGGTTGAAACTTGAGGGCAGCCACGTCAAACAGGAGTTTTTTCAGCTCTGACGCCACGTTGGCGTTGGAGTATCGGGCGTTAACGCGCTCACTGGCTTTGTCTCTGAGGTGTGCCAAGAGGGTCTCGTCCGTTGCGAGACGGTCTAGATTCCGGGCTAGGTCCCGGGGATCCCCTTCAGTAAACACAAGCCCGGCGTCGTCGATCACTAAGGGAATTTCCCCTGAGGAAGACCCGATGCAGACTGCTCCAGCCGCCATCGACTCGACCAGGATTCGGCCGAACTGTTCCTTCCAGTTGCTGCGTGTCAGCGACGGCAGGCACATGCTGTCGCACGCCTGCAGAAACCTGGCAACCTCGCGCGACTTGATGGAATCCAAGAATCGGACTTGGCCTGGCTTGCAGGATTCGGCGGCAAGCTTTTTCAATGCAGCTGCATGGTCACCGTCTCCAATAATCAGAGCCTTTATAGCAGGCGATGTGACCAGGGAGAGGGCGTGCAGCAAATCCTGAACGCCTTTCTCCTCCACAAGGCGACCTGCAAACAGGACCCAGAATGAATCGGGATCAAGGCCGAGACTCACCTTCGCGGCGCGGCGTGCTGCTGCAGAGCGGTCCGCAGGGGCAAATTGCGCCAGCTCCACCCCCATTTGCGGGATTTGGCGAATGATCCCTTTGAAGCCTTTGCGCCGCAGGATTTCCGTTGCTTCTGAGTTGCCGGTGATTCCAGCCCCGGCGTGTCGGAAGACATACTGCTCGATCCACGAAAATGGTGGCGGGTAGTCCTTGTAGATATTCTGCCAGGTGTAAAAGAGCGGTATTGCACCCGCCCGCACTGCGATGCGGCACGCTTGCCACGTCACAATCGAATAGTGTTCTTCTTCAACGTTGAAGATGTGCGGACGGAATTCACGCACCGCAGCTTCAAGGCCCCGGTAGAAGTGGAAATGGTTTTTGCCGTTGAATGCGATCGGAAGTTGACGCGTCCAGATTTTTTTTTCCACATCGGGATCGCCGGTCTCCCACATCTGGTTTCCCCATGCGGGGGGCGTAATCAAGCCGACCTCAAGGCCTGGGTCCCGGGCGAGCTCCACCAGCTTGTTGCGGTAGGCGCTTGCCACGTAGGGTTTTGACAGGGTCAGTACCCTGAGCATCAGTTCAAGGCCCGACGGATGATCTCAATGTTGCCAGCCATGCTTTCAGGTCCAATCGGACCGAACGAGAAGCGGATGAAATTGGCGTGGGGGCCCTTCGCTCCTCGCCGGTGCATGTCACACAGAGTTCCCGGCAGGATTGCCGCCCGGTCACGGAACAGCCGCTGATTGAATTCCTCGGCGGTAAGGCCACCTGGCAGGCGCCCCCAATGGTAGAAGCCGCCGTCGCCCGTGCAAAGTTCAATGCCACAGCGGGCGAGCTCGCTGCGCCAGGCATCCCGCTGCTGGTTGTAAAACGTGACGACTGCGTTGCGCGCCTGTTTTACCCGATCGAGTTCCAGCAATTTAGTGACGTAAATCTGGGATGGACGCGAGACTCCGCCCATGGCAATCGAAGAGAAATTCCGGAAGATCTCGATGTGCTCACGCGCAGCAATGACCCAGCCCGTGCGCATGCCGGGGACTTGAAGGCCCTTGGTTGCGGCTCCGATGACAAAGATGTTGGTTGCGTCGATGTCCTTGATGAACTGCATGGCGCTGACCGGGCCTTGGGCGTTAAAAAATTCGTACGCTTCATCAAAGATCGCCCCACGGTTGCTTCCGGTGGCAAAGTCGACCATCTCGCGCAGGGTGTCTCCCTGCCAGGTGACCCCGGTAGGATTGCACGGGTTGCTTTTTACGGCGAGCACCGCGTCGTTCCCTGCTGCGGTGCGGTAGTCAGCCAGCGTCGGACGGAAATTGTTTTCCGGATTGCTGGGGATCAAAGTGTGTTTACGGTTTAGCAGCTTCAGCTTGTCGTAGTAGGGGGTGTACTCCGTTTCCTCGATCAGCACCCGCACATCGGGACGCAGGAACATCAAAGTCGCAAAAATACCGGGCCGGCCGCCGGCAAATACGGCGACGTTGTCGGCGGTCAGCTTTGACCCGTAAAAATGGTTGTAATAGCTGGCGATGGCACTGCGTAACGGATCTGTGCCACTGGCCGCTGGATACTTGAGGTCTGCCGCGGTGAGTTCGATCGAGGCTGGCAGGGCTGGTCCACCGGGTAGTTGCCTGGTCAGCGGGAAGCCTTGCGCCCATGGGTGGGTTCCGGGATCGCCCATGTACATGCCGGTGGCATGCTGGAACTTGAACAGGGTTTCGTAAACGCCCATCGGTGGAAACTGTTGCAGGAACACGGCAGGCCTCCCTGAGGGATTTGACGAGTGGCGAACCCGGCAGGACTCGAACCTGCGACCACCGGATTAGAAATCCGGTGCTCTATCCAACTGAGCTACGGGTCCCCGAAGCGAGATCTAATTTTTTAACCTGTAAGTGCAAAGATGTCACGAACGTGGATTGCTAAATCCATCAATTTTTCTTTTTTTATGATGTTTTCAGGTTGAAACGGCCAAGTTTAATGGTCGCCATGCTTGTCCTTGTCCTCATGATGTCCTGCACCCGAGTAAGCCCCCTGGACCGAAGGTGTGACAATTCCCTCGCTGGCCGCCACATGAACGGCGGAAGCGATGTTATGCTGCGCCGTATGGCCTACCAGCTTCCCGCTGTTGACGAAGCTTTGTTCTAGGGAAAACGCGGCCCTCTCGCTGCCGCGCATCACTGCCTGACCGAATCCCGACAAGGCAGCCTCGTTGGAACCCAAGGCCTCCGCCACGTAGCCTGTTCCGCGCACAAGGCCCTGAGCGCCTGCATTGGAGGCAGCTGAAACGCCACGGGCGATGACTTGGCCGCCGACCTCTGCACCATAGGCCGACCCGGCCTCAACGACTGCGTTACCGGCAACCTGACCTTGTCTGCGCGCAATTTCCTGCTGTTGCTCAAAAGTTAGCCTTTGGCCGGACAGGTCGCTTTCAGTCGCCACGTCCCACGCGTTATTCAGGGTTTTACCGGCGTTGCCAATGATCGGGGTGTTACTGCCAGCCGAAAGAACCAGGCGGCCAGCAGCCGTCCCGAGCCCGATCTGTCCGTTTCCATAGGCCGACCCGATGGCTTCCGCGTCGCGCATCACATTCTGGTAGGCTTCATGGGAGTGATGAGAAATGCTACTTCCAACCTGGCTGGCGGCTGCGCCAATGCCTTCATTATAGGCAGTGCTCGCCAGTCCGCTCACGCCAGAAGCAAGGTTTGATGCGGCTGTGGTAGTGCCTTCGTAGATGTTGACAGCGCCCTGGCCAAGCCCGACAAATCCCTCTTTCGCGATGTAAAGACCGTTGGAAATGCTGTTGCCCACGCGGCTCCAGAAACCGTCTTTTCCGGTCAGCGCCAGGTGAGTCTCGCCGGTAAGGGCTGCCTTGCCTTTGGGTTTCAAGGCGGCGATTTCAGAGGCCAGCTTTGCCATGTATTCGTCCACCGCTTTGTAGCGCGCATGGGTGCGCGGGAAAAAGGTTTCAAAAACTTTGCGGGTGTTGGTCAACTTGGCAAGGGCAGCGCGGTCGCCCTTTTTTGCGGCTGCGACATTGGCTGGATCGAACGCCTTGGTGGAATTGTCGTAGCTCCGGCAGTAATACGAATCGAAGCTGTTGGACGTGACGTGCGTTAAAAACTGGGCCAGTTTGGCCTCATCAATCCTCATTGCCGCGAAAGGATCCTTGATTTTACCGGCTTCGAACTGCGGCATGACCGAATTCAACCGGCTCTTCAGGTTGCTCCCCAGGAGCGGTTCAAGAGTTTCCACCTTGAACAGCTTGCTGTCAGAGACATCCTGCAGGAAGGCAGCTGCCAGATTGACTTCCCTGGAGACAAAATCCCGCTGCGAAAACGTGAACCGGCCATCAATCGACCTGGCTTCCAGGCGCTGGGCAAAGACCTGGGAAAACAGCTGGCCCACCACACGAATCATGTTGTGGCGGATCATTTCAGCGTTCGATGCCATGACCAGTGTGATGCCTTCAAACTGCGGGTACTTTGGCAACATTCCGGGATTGATGGTGACCGAGCAGGCGGTGATAAAAAGTCCACTTAGTGGGCCGGCGGACTCTGCGCCAATCTTGCAAAAGGAGTCTGAGTTCGGTGTGACCAGGACTTTCGCATCCAGCGCAGCGAGTGCGTCGATGTAAGACGCAGGCAATGCGCTCATGGAGGCGGCCACGACCCCTTCAAGTCCCTTTTTGACAGCAGGGTCGGCCACGTCCACAAGCATCTTGATGTTGTTCAAACCGGCGTACTTCGATACGGGGGCGTTTGGGTCCCCGGAACACAGGTTGCCCTGCAACCTCAGGCGTCCACCGGCCGCGAGATCATCAAGCGACTTGATCTGAGCGGACTTTGGCTTGCAGGCCAAAATCGACATTGTGACCAGAGACACCGTCATAATCCGACGCATGCAGGACTCCTTAAAAAAAGCGTCCAATATTATCGGTAGATGCGAAGCTAAAATTAAGAGAGTGCGCGTAAATCATTAATTTTTCAATAAAATTATATAGTTACAGCTCTTTGTCTTTTGCGGATAGCCATGAATTGGGCGGGTGGATCCAGTGAGAATCAAAAAAAGCCCAACGGCATCTTTGCCGTTGGGCTTTATCAGCCACTGCAGGTAGCGCGTTACTTTTTCGTGGCGGTGTTCGATTTGATTTCGAGCAACTCGACATCGAAAGCCAGCACGGAATTCGGTGGAATCCCGGGACGACCTTGTGGTCCGTAGGCCAACTGGGCAGGGATGGCCAGTTTCCATTTTGCGCCGGCTTTCATCATTTGCAGTGCCTCGGTCCAGCCTTTGATCACGCCTCCGACCGGGAATTCAGCCGGTTCGTTTCGTTCGTAAGAGCTGTCGAACTGGGTTCCGTCAATCAAGGTGCCCTTGTAATGCACTTTGACGATGTCCGACTCTTTCGGAGAACGCCCTTTGCCTGGCGAAAGCACTTCGTACTGAAGGCCTGACGCAGTCACTTTCACATTCGGCTTCTTCTTGTTCTCTTCTAAAAACTTCTCGCCCTTATCCAGATTTTCTTTGCCAGCTGCTTCTTGTTTGGCAACCATCCCTTCACGCATTTTGACCATAGCGTCCTGCATTTCTTCCGGTTTCAAGCGAGATGGAGCGCCTTTCAGAACGTCATCGATGCTCGCTGCCAGAACAGCCGTATTGACCGGGATACCCTGGCTTTTGATGGACGAACCGATTTGCTGGCCAATCGCGTAAGACACCCGGTCATCATTGCTCTCCAGTTTTTTCGAACCAGAGATTTTCTTGACGGCGTCACAACCACTCGCGGTAACAATCAAAGTCAGAAGCGTGATGAGATGGCGTTGCATGAAAGACTCCCGAAGTTGCAGGGTAAAATTTCTGTCCGGGATCATAGCAGAACAAATCGCCATCGACTTTCCCTGTTTTTCTTTAATTTTGGTGGATCGGGGGCCGGTCGCTTCGGGGACGTTGCCTTAGCCCTGATTTGGTGGGCGGCTGGCTGCCGCAGCGACGACTCCGGCGACAACAGAGACATTGAGGCTTTCGACTGCTCCGGTGCCCGGGATGCGCAGAGTCCGGTCGGATGTCTTGAGCAGGTCGTCCGGCAGTCCGGGCCCTTCAGCGCCAAGGGCGACCACACATGGTCCCTCAAAATTCGCCTGCCAAAGGTCAACCGACCGTCCGGCGCGAGGGTTTCCCGAGGTGGCGTAGACGGCAAAACCACCGCCTTTCAAGTCCTGGCAGGTTTGCTCGGCCGGGCCGGCTGCAAGGATCACTGGAACGTGTTCCGCGCCCCCTTCGGCTATGCGGATTGCAGAGGCGGGCATCGACCAGTTTTGCTGCCTACCGGCCGGGTCTGGCCCCTTTTTGAGACCGGCGCTGCCCGCGGGGGTAACCAGGATGGCCTCAACGCCAAAATTTGCCGCAGACCGCAGAACCGCCCCAACGTTGTGGGGGTTCTGAACCCCGACCAGCCACAGAACCAGACTTTTTTTGTCACTGGTTTTTCGAGTTGCAAGAAAATCTTCCAAGGAACCGATTTTATTCGACTTAACCAGGATACAGACCCCTTCGTGGTGGTCTGATTCAGAAACCTTTTCAAGGTCCTCAGGGGTCACGATGTGGTACGCCAGCCGGTTGCGGGCACAGTGCTGGAGCAGGGGGCTGAAGGGCTTGCGCATGGGCTCGGTCACGTAAGCCCGGATAATGTCACCTGGCCGGCGTTGGAAAACAGCCATGCAGGCGTGAAAGCCGCAGATTTTCTGCTCTGCTTTCCGCGCTTCTTTGGATATAGGCTTCCGTTCCGGTTTGGTGTCTGGCTTTTTCATCAGGCACGCATCTAACCATAACCATCCGCCCAAGGCGATCAGAAACCCGCGAGGCACCCCATGAGCGTCCGAGACACCAACCCTAAAAATGGCCGCGTCGAATTGGAAGCTGCTCCCGATGCTCCGCCGGTCAAGAAGTTTGTCCCGGGTGAATTACCGGTGGTCTACCTGAAGACCGAGCGCAAGCATTCCCACCCGTGGATTTTCCAGAAGATGGTGGAAAAGCCTGATCCAAAACCCCGCAACGGCAGTGTGGTTGATATCGTTGACCGGACCGGTGCCTGGGTTGGACGCGGACTTTACAACGGGCATTCCCGCATTGCGCTTCGCGTACTGACGACCAATGAGGGCGAGGCGATCAACCGCAAGTTTTTTGACAAGATGCTCCGCCAGGCGGTTGCCCTTCGCCGCGACGTTTTGAAGATCGATTCGGTCTCTGATTCCTGCCGGATTGTGCACAGTGAGGCCGACGGATTGTCGGGTCTGGTGGTCGACAAGTTTGGCGAGATGATCGTGATCGAGTTTTTCTCTTCGGGTATGTACCGCTTCCGCGAGACGATCCTTGAGGTGCTTGCGGATATCTTCCCGGGCAGCCGTTTTTATTGGTTTGCGGAAGAACACGTCCAGAAGCAGGAGTCGATGGACATCCGCAGCCCGCAAGTGCCGCAACCTTTCCTGATCCATGAGCACGGTTTGAAATTCAAAGTTGCGCCTGGCAGCAAGCACAAGACTGGATTTTTCTGCGACCAGCGGGAAAACCGCATGACGCTGGCTCAGGTTTGCCAGGACTTGGCGCGCCCCGACGTCGAAGGTGGTGCGAAAAAAGATGTTTCCGTGCTGGACATCTGCTGCAACTCCGGTGGTTTTGCGGTCTATGCCAAGGCCCTCGGCGGGGCGTCGGAGGTTATCGGCCTCGACCTGGACGAATCTGTGATTGAAATTGCCGAGGAAAACGCACGGCTCAACAAGTCGAAAATCAAGTTCATCCAGGTGGACTTGTTCCATTGGTTGCGGGATGCGATCCAGCGCGGAGTCAAATATGACGTCGTGATCTTGGATCCGGCCAAGCAAACCCGGAGCAAAGAGGAGCTGGAGAAGGCGATGCGCAAGTACACCGATATGAACCGCCTAGCCATGCAAGTTGTGCGTCCCGGCGGTATCTTGCTTTCCTGTTCGTGCACGGGCCTTGCCAGCGAGGCAGAGTTCCTGAACTCAATCCGCAAGGCAGCATGGCAGGCACAAAGGACGGCGCAAATTTTCCGGATCACGGGCGCAGGTCCGGATCACCCTTGGGCGTCCCACGTGGCAGAAGGGCGTTATTTGAAAGCGGTTTGGATGCGAGTGCTTTGAACCCAGCTGTGGAAGCGGTTGGTCACGGGCGGTTTGCCATTGCCGAAGCCGACATGGCAGCTGTCCAGGCTGCATGTGAGCATTTTCCCTGGCGGGACAACAAAGGCTTCGCATGTTTCATTCCAGCACCCTAGCTGGTAACCCGCGGGCACAGGCCAGGCAGAACACCCTTGCGCCGAGCATCCCACTTGAAAACCTTCCGGCGCAGGGATGACTTCACACCTTTCATCCGTGCATCCAACGTCAAATCCAGGGCTGGTGAAGTAAGTGGAACACCCGTTCCAAGTGCAGCCAACGGTATAATTTTCTGAACTGATAAAGAATGTGTCGCACCCGTCATGCCAGCAACCCAGCGCGTGATTTTCTGGGACATGGAACGTTTCACAACCTGTTGCCCAGCATCCGACTTCCTCATGTCCTTGCTCAAGGGCCCCTTGCGGAAGGTTGACCGCCGCTGCCAGGAAAACATTTAAAGTCAGATTCAGCATGGTTCAGAACTCCTTTTCCCGGGGGGGATTATCATACCAGCCGGGAAAAACAAACCCGATCAATTCCGGCAGGTTGGGGTCGCCCGCGTCAACCTCATAGCCACTTGTAGAGAAAGGGTTAAAACAATTCGTAGGTTGGCCGATAGATACGAGGTGGGTTCAGAAAGGCGTTACATTTTAACGCTCTGAGCACTGTCGGTCGATTCTGGATGTCCAGGGGGGGCTGTTAATTCATCGCACGGATGAGGACTGCGTCTCGGAAGTACAGTTGGATTCGGGAGTTAGACGTGAAGTCGTTAACCATGATTTTTATTTACAGCCTGTTCCACATCTCCTGTGCGCTGCAGCAGGTGGAATTCGCGCGCGGAAAGTCTGGAGACGAGGGCTACGACAGCACAGCATTTTCGCTTTTGGGTACCTGGGAAAGTCCATGTGTAGCAGGGGAGTCTGGCTACTTGCGTATCAA
>JBEGVZ010000022.1:0-39664 GCA_041178085.1 Pseudomonadota bacterium
TGGCATTGGCCAGGTGCGACCGGGTACCAACCATCGATGTTAATCTTGGTTTCTGCTGATTGTTGCTGGCCGAACGCAAGGTATATCTTTTCAGTGCTGTCGTTGCAGAACTTGGCGAGATCCTTTGTTTTCACGGCCTCAGTCGGAAGGAAATTGTAAACAGGCACCTGATCTGCAGGGGTAATTTCCGCAACGGATACGGATTTGAATGGCCTGTATTCCTGGCGGCCGGAATCGCAGGCCATCGTATTTGCTCCGGTGTAATCAAACACATCTTTCGTTTCCACGCAGAGCCTGTCCGCGCCCGTCCACTCGAGGACCTGGGACGCTGAGTTTGCGTAAAGGTAGAAACGGTCGCTCATCAGTGGCATGGTCACATCCCTGCACGCATCCGGATCAACAGCCCACCAGCCGTGCGACTCAATGCTTCCGCCCTCCTGCGATTCGTAACCGAGGGCTACGAAAATCCTCTGGTCGTTCTTGTTGCAAAGCTTGACCGTTACATCCGATGGAGCAACAGTTCCACTCGCAAAACTTTGCGTTGCCCAGAGCACTGTCAATGCCGATGTCCATAATTTGAAATGGTCAGGGATCATGTGGTCCTCCTTTTGGTTTAAATCCAGAAGAGGACTGCGTGCAAGCCGGGGGCCAACGAGGGAAATCACGGGAGTCCCTGCTCGATAGCCAAAGTGATCCGCGAACGGGTCACGCATCAGGCGAGTTTGGTGATCACCCCCTGCGGTCTGTGACGCAGGAGGAAATCCACTCAAGGAATTGCGTGTTGCCCGCAGTGACGGGCAGTGCCAGCACAGCTGGTGTCTTGTAAGGGTGGCGAGTCTTGATGAATGCGGTGAGATCAGAGACTGCCTCTTCTGTCGTCTTGAAAAGCAGGACGACCTCCTGGTCTTCGTTTAGCCTGCCCTCCCACTGGTAAACCGACGTCATGCCCGGAATGATGTTCGCGCAGGCGGCGAGTCCAGCTTTGACCGCGCCGTGCGCGAGCTGAATGGCAATTTCCCGGTCCGGGGTCGTGACGTAGACAAGGCTGTGCGTTTTCATGATAAACAGGATTCCTTCTTGAGGGGCTTGTTCCGGGAGCCAAAAAACAAAAGGTGGTTTCAGTAGATTATGTAAGTTAATTCAGGGCAACAGGTTTTACGCTTGTTGCCAGTTGAGGCGGAGCAATGAAGGATGGGGATGAAATGAAAATGCGCGCAGCTTTGTTGAAGAGTTTTTCTGGTCCGGCGGGAATCCATGTCGTGGAAGTCCCGGTACCGGAGCCCCGTCATGGCGAGGTGCTGGTCAAGGTTATTTGCTCACCGGTTAATCCCTCTGATGTCTTGTATTGCTCCGGCCTGTATGGCGTCGCGCCTGAATTGCCTGTTGTCCCTGGGTTTGAAGGGTGCGGGGTTGTCGTCAAGTCTGGCGGCGGGTTGATGGCGAACCGCCTGGTTGGTAAGCGCGTAGCGGGCGCAGTTCAGGGCGGGCAGGGATTCTGGGCTGAATACGTGATACTGAAAGCGACGGAAGCCTTGTCCATGCCCCACCACGTCACCGACGAATCGGCAGCGTCAGCATTTGTCAACCCGTTGACGGCGGTGGCCCTTGCCCAGCCGGTCATCAAGGGCGTCCACAAGGCAATGATTCACAGCGCGGGCGCTTCTCAACTCGGGCGGATGTTGATCCGGCTGTCACGCCGTCATGATTTCCCCTTGATCAACATCGTCCATCGCGAGGCCCTTGTTTCGGAGTTGAAGGCCGCAGGTGCGGTTCACGTCCTGGACAGCAGCAAGCCTGATTTCAAGTCGGCTCTGACCAGCCTGGCCGGTGAACTGCAAGCAACATGGGCTGCCGATGCCGTTGCGGGCGAGATGACGGGCGTTCTGGCGTCGTGCATGCCTCAGGGAAGTACCATCGCAGTATACGGTGTCCTCTCGGGCCTCGAATCAAAAGTGAATCCGGGTGATTTGATTTTCCGCGGGCAGACCGTGACCGGCTACTGGCTGTCGGGTGAGTTCAAGGATCGAAGTCCGCTCGGCCTCCTGCGCACCGGACTTTTGCTGCGCAAGGCTAGCCAGCTGCTCAGTTCGGATTTGCAGTCCATGGCCCAGGCCCATGTCAAACTCGAGGAAATGTCTGCAAAGTTGCCGGAACTCCTCAAGTCCGCGAGCAAGGGAAAGATCTATGTCAGGCCAGGAGCCTGATTCCCGTCAGGGGTTTGGTGATTCTTCAAGGACGATCGTCACCGGGCCGTTGTTACAAAGTTCCACGGCCATGTCGGCTCCGAATTGTCCGGTCAGTACATCGATCTTGTGTGCGCGGAGCTTTGCCACCAGACGCAGGTAAATCTCTTCCGCAACCACTGGCGGCGCAGCATCCTGGAACCCTGGCCGGCGCCCGCGGGATGTATCTGCGTATAGCGTGAACTGACTGACCGCAAGGATTGAACCACCTGCCTGCGTGATGTTGAGGTTCATTTTCCCGGTGTCATCGGAAAAGATGCGCAGGCCGGCGATTTTGTCTGCAACCTTATCGAGCATTTTTTCGATTTGTGCAGCCGGTGTGGTGAGGCCTTCTGCGGAGGTCACGTCGCGCACTCCGACTCCAATCAGCAGGAGCATTCCCGTGTTAATTGCGGCGATTCTTTTCCTTTCCCGCGAAGTCGCACCCGCAAGTTCCTCCGGTTCTCTGAAGACACTCACAGATGCCGCGCTGACACGCTGGATCACAATTCTCACTTTGATTAACTCCTGGGTGTCTGGTCTCGCATTCCATGCTGTTCAGGGTAGGGTAAGTGCGCCACTGTCAAGTTCCATCTGTGTGTCTGAAAAATTATAGCCAACCGTCCAGATCAGAGAAACTGTTCCTCCCGCAGTAAACGTTGCGGGCAAGGCGGGGAATCGCTTGTAACCTGGTTGACTTGACGGGCCTCCCAACGCGCTCCAGGTGCCAGATGAAAATTTATAGTGCATGAATGAGTTGGGTGAATTTTCCCAGACCAGAAGCTTTTGCGTGCCATCCGTGGAAGAGGATAATGTGGTTGAACCGATCTGGAAGTCATCCAAAAGCCATTCGGGAGAGCCCCAGTTGCTGCCGTTGTGTGACTGGACGAAAAGAGAGTATTCCGGCTCTCCCGGATCGCGATTGCTCGGAGATACATAAGAGATATGGGTATTTGCTGCATCCGACGTGACGGATATGTGGTTTCCCCTGGCAACGAGGCCAGACGTCCATTTCGCGAGCCCCCATTCCCCGCCGGCGTAGACAGAATTCCCTGCGGCCAGCACCCTGCCGTAATTCCCGTTCAAAGATCCGGATGCAGACCAGCCAGTATCATCATTTTTTGTGGTGTCCCAAGTCGCCGCGTATTTAACGGCGGTCGTGCCGGCGGTGGTGAAGGCTCCGCTCACATACAGCGTCTGGCCAGACACAGCCAGTGCCTCGACATCGGTATCGGATGAGTGGGCGACTCCCGATCCCATGGCAGACCAGCCAGCGTTTCCGCTGCCATTCAGCTGCCAGCGGGCAATACCCTGTGTGCCCACTGTCCCTGCCGCTGTAAAAGCTCCGCCGACATAAAGATACGGGTCAGATAACGCGAGGGCATACACAGAACCGCTGATGCCCGATCCAAGAGCAGTCCAGTCAGAATTGGTTGATCCGGTTGTGTTCCACTTTGCGATGGCGGACACATTCGTTGCTCCCGCCGTGGAGAAACTTCCTGCGACATACATGGCGTTGTTGGTTGCGTCGGCCGCCAATGCGGTCACGGTACCGTTTACTCCTGAGGCGAGGGGTGACCATGCGGGACTGCCGCCCGTAAGTGGCCATTTTGCAATGTTCTGGGCTGCATTTCCATCAGCCTTGGCAAAACTGCCTCCGGCGTAAAGTTCATTGCCGGTGATGGCAAGGGCATACACGATTGCCGTGTTGTTTGATGCGTCTGTGACTCCGCCGCCAAGTGATGACCATACCGATCCATTCCATTTCGCGATGCTCTTTGCAGAAACCCCTCCTGCCGAGGAAAAGTAACCACCGACATAAAGGTCGGTTCCGTTGATGGCAAGTGCTGTCACCAGTCCATTCACACCTGACGTGAGTGCAGACCATTTGGTGCCATCCCACTGGGCGATGTTGGAGACTGGCAGGCCAGCAATAGAAGTGATACAGCCGCCAACGTAAAGGTTGTCGCCGGAAGCCGCCATGGCCTCTATGCGTTTGAAGGAACCTCCTGTACAGTACACGCCACTCGATGATCCGCTGATGCCTGTCGACACGGGAGACCATCCATTGTCGTCAGTTTTGGTCGTGTCCCACCTGGCAATGTTGGCGGCAGACTTCGTTCCTGCGGTGGTGAAGATCCCGCCGACGTAAAGATCTGTGCCTGCCACAGCCAAGGCACCAACGACAGAGTTATTGCCGTTCGTCACGCCGGATCCTGCAGATCCAAGGGCGGACCAGGTGCCGTTTGTGGTGTCCCAGCGGGCGATATTCTTGACGGAGGCCCCACCAGCGGACGTCAGGTTATCACCCGTCACATAGAGCGATGTGGCGGCAAAAGCCATGGCCTTGACTGCGCCATTGACGCCACCGCCAAGGCTTGCCCAGCCCGCGTCAGTCGTGGCGGTGGTAGACCACCTCGCGACGTACGAAATCGACGAGTCTCCGCCAGCACTGGTGAAGTCGCCGCCGACAAACAGGGTCGTCCCGGACTTGGCCATCGCATAAATGACTCCGTTCGTTCCTTGGCCGAGTGAGCGCCACGAACTATCGTTACTAAAGTTGGCGGTTTCCCAAGCGCCGGGGTCCCAAAATGCAATGCTGCTGGCGGCAGCCCCACCGGCGACCGAGAAATCGCCGCCAACGTAAACCGCCGTGTTTGTGACGGCATGGAGTGAGTAGACTATTCCTGAACCCGGCGAGCCATTGGAGACGCCGGATCCCGGACTGGTCCATCCCCCCGCCCCGTCATAAAAAGCGATGTTTGAAGCGGCGTTACCGCCGGCACGGGTGAAAGTTCCCCCCACGTAGACATGACCGGTGGTTCCCTTGATCACCGCAAGGGCACGGACTTCAGCGCTTCCTGAGGGAGGAGTGGTGACGCCACCATTCATGGTCGACCAGCCATCGTTGGTGTTCATCATCAGGTTCCACTGCGCAACGTTGGCTGCGGCCTGACCGCCTGCGAAGCTGAAATTCCCGCCGACGTACAAATATGTCTCCGTGGCCGCCAGCGCATAGACTACGGCGTTTTGACCTTCGATGCCGGAGCCAAGTCCGGACCAGTTCGTGCCATTCCATCGGGCAATGTAGGAGATAGGTCTTGTCCCGCCGACTTGCCTGAAGTCGCCCCCGATGTACAAATCTGCGCCGGCGACAGCGATTGCATGCACGGCTCCGCTGACTCCGGCGATCCCGGCAAAGGTCCACCAATCACTCACAGAGCCAGTCTTTTGTGTCCAGTTTGTTCCGTCATAGGCATAGCTGTGGATCACCCCGTCCTGTCCGGATGTCACGGCCATGGCGTAACTTCCTTGGGGGACGATGGCCAGGCTGGCCGGTGATGACGTGACCGGGCCGGCAGTTTGTCTGGCTGCCCACGTTGTCCCGCCGGTAATTGCGTTGGATGAACGTGATACCACCGGCGTGTAGATGCCCTTGGTTGCGTCATGTTCGAATGCCGCAAGGTAGGTGATATCGTCTGTCCCGACCGTTATTGCCGGCCTGCTGAAGTTGTCATTGTTCCCGGATGAATCGAGTGCTGTCACGGGTGTGTCCCAGGTGATCGACGTGCCTGAGATCGTGCCGCGTCTCACCATGATGTCCCGGCTTGACTCATAGGCGATCAGGACCTTGCCTTCCTTTGCCGTTACCGTGAATCGCGGTGTGGTGATGGCGAGGGGGGTAGCGGCAGGTGAAAAGTTTGAGCCGGTTGCGCTGTATCCATAGCCAACATCTGACCCGGTAAACCAGAACGCCCAGTGCTTTGCGCTGGCGGTGTCATAAAAAGTTTTTCGCTCTGGAGAACTGGCGGTTCCATGGGCAGAGACCAGTATGCCAATGGTCTTTGTGCTTTTGGCCGAGTAGAGCCGCTTGTTCCCGGCATGGTCACGCGCAATCACGTTGTAGTAGTGGGTGGTCCCACGATCCAGTCCGGTCACGGTATAAGACGTGACGTTCTGGGTCCATGTGGTTACGGCATTTTGCTCGCAGGCCGCGATGCTGCCGAGGGTGCTGGTTTTCGCCGCGCAGACTAGATATTGCAAATTGTCTGATGTGGTCACAGTGTCGCTGGCCGCTGTCCAGCTGAATGCAAAGGAGCTGGTGGTGATGGCTGTGGCATCGCTTATCGTTCCGCTGTTTCCCGCTGTTGGCGGTGTGCTGTCGTTCGTGTAGACGACCAGGAGTGTACACGCCGACTCATTGCCCGCCAGGTCAACGGCCTTGCCGCGGATCGTGGTTATCGTGTCAACCTGGGTATTTGCATTTACTGCAATTCCTGGGCTGGCAAAAACGGCGTTGGCCGAAGGTTCCGATTTCGCCGTCGTCGTGCAGGAGTCGCCAAAGTAAAACGTGATGGTGGATGGTTCCGAGGCTGTGCCAAGCAAGACGGGGCGCAGTGTGTTGCCCGGGTTGCCTCCAGCAACTAAGTTGAACGACAGTGTTGGCAACGTGGTGTCGATGATGACGGTTGCGCTCCCTGTCCGGGACCATGTCCCACTTTCATGCTGCTCCTGTACGTACAGTGTGTGTGTGCCTTCGCCCAGTGGTGAGCCGGGTGTCAACGTGGTCGACGTCGTTGTGATGGCTCCCGAGGCGAAATCATTGCTGTCCAAGCGGTAGCGGAAAGTTCCGTTACCAACGCCTCCTGATATCCATCCCCAAGTTGGCGTGGTGTCATTCGTGGGAGACGTTACAGTCACTGCGGGTGGATTGGGGGTCCGGATCCATGTCGCAGAACCGCTATTGGTTGCGGCGAAGTATTGCCCCGCCGCATTGACTGCCGAGATGTACACAAAGAGCGATACGCCGTAGGGCAGGTTTGAGATGTCGACAGAATTGGTCGTCGTCGTCGTATCGACAAGCGTTTGCTCAGAAGTGCCTGCGGCGTCCTTGACAACAATTCGTATCGCATATGACTTGGCGCCTTCCACCGGGGGAAACGAAGCATTGCCTTCGACCTCCTCCAGCGGAGGAATGGTGAATGCTGGCAGCGGAGCCGTAGATTCCGTCGCACCGCAGGACGGATCGTTGTCTGGACAGGCTCCGATCGTCAGGTTTGCTTTCACTTTTGCCTGGCCGCATGCTGTCATGAGCGCCAAAGCCAGTGCGGTACAAATCCGCCAGGATGTACCAGCAAGCTGGACAGGAACTGCCACCGTGTGGAGTCTGGACGCGTTCATTCCGGACAAATACCCCCCAATCACATATCGGCCTCTTTCAGACCAGCTTGAGGGGGTGGCGGTATTTGAAAACAATATAATATCGGCCACTTGCGGATTCATCAGGTCTGGTTTTCCGGTCGAGTTACTGGGGGGCGGAAGCCAACAACCCTCAAACCATGGGTCAACTCGTCTAGATGGGATTTATATTTTAGCTGGCGATGTCGATACCATATGGCGAGTTGTGATCCGTTTCCCATGGTGGGAATGGTTCGAGTCAATGCATGATCTGCGGATTGGCGGTAACAATGGATCGTGAGAATTTCACCAAGGGGATCCGTTCTCTTTTGAAAGTCCTTGGCGAGGATCCCGACCGGGAGGGATTGCTGAAGACTCCGGAGCGCTTTCTGCGCAGCCTTGAATTCCTTACGTCAGGTTACAAGGCCGATATCAAGCAGATCATGAACAACGCCGTTTTCCACGAAACCTACAAGGACATGGTGATCGTCCGTGACATCGAACTCTATAGCTTGTGCGAGCACCACGTTTTGCCATTTTTCGGCCGTTGTCATGTCGGCTATATTCCGAACGGGAAAGTGATCGGACTGTCCAAGATTCCGCGGATCGTCGATGCGTTCGCCAGACGGCTGCAGGTCCAGGAAAGGCTGACCTCGGAAATTTCCGAGGCGCTGCAGCAACACCTGGCACCCCAAGGTGTCGGGGTGGTGATCGAGGCGTATCATTTTTGCATGATGATGCGCGGCGTGGAGAAGCAGAACTCGTACACGATGACGAGTTCCATGCTGGGCGCGTTTCAGGACTTGCCCACGCGTAATGAATTCCTGACCCTGTTACAAAGCCAGCGCGGACGATGATGCTGGCATTCTGCCGGGTCTTCTGGGGAGGCAGGCTGTGGTTGCAAGGCATGTTTACACTTACGTCAATCCGCCGCGAGACCGTGATCTCGACGCAGCTTGCCTGGTCCTTGCCACGGATGGTGTGATTGCCCTTCCCACGGAAACAAGTTGGTGCTTCGTCTGTGACGCCGACAGTCCCAAGGGGCTGGAACGCATCAGACGCCTCAAGCCCACTCATCCGAAAGAACGCCCCTTCAGCCTGATGTGCGCATCGATATCGGCGGCTTCCGATGTCGTGAATATTGACAACAACGTCTACCCGTTGCTCAAGCGGGCCTTGCCGGGTGCGTTCACCGTGATCTTACAGCGCAATCGGAGCCTGCCCCGCCTGATCCACGATAACCGCCGGGAGGTTGGCATCAGGATCCCCGGAGCTCCGCTCGTTCGTGCGCTCCTCGATCGCTATGGTCGTGTCCTTGCTGCGGCCACCGTCCCGGCGGTACCCATGCAGGTTGACGGCATGGTCGTGGAGCATCTGCCCCGCTTTGGGCATGAGGTGTTCGAGTCTTGCGGACACGCCCTTGATTTAATCCTCGATCTGGGCGAAGAGGTTCCCGGGGTAGAAACAACGATTGTTGATTGTACCGGCGGATCTCCTGAGTTGGTCCGCACAGGTCAAGGTGACCCCCAAGTGTTCACGGGCAACGCGCACAGGTGGTAATGAACCCGTCAGTGACAGTGTTGGATGCGGGGCGGCTGGACTACGCTTCTGCGTGGGACCTGCAGCTCAGGCTTCACGAACAGGTGGTGGGTGATCCCGACGCCGCGTTTCTTCTGCTGGTCGAACATGATCCGGTCATCACGCTCGGCAAGAATGCCAGTGACCAGTTTGTCTTGCTGCGCGAGTCCATGTTGGCCGCGCAAGGTGTGCAGTTTGTCCGGTCTGATCGAGGCGGGGAAGCAACTGCCCATAACCCCGGGCAGTTGGTCGTCTATCCGATCATCCCGCTCGCACGATTCGGGCTCGGTGCCCGCACATACATACAACTCCTGGAAAGCTGCGTGATCGATTGTCTGGCCGATTTCGGATTGCCTGCCGGGCGTGATGAGGTCCATCCTGGCGTCTGGGTTGGCAAAGACAAGATTTGCGCCGTAGGCACTCGCATCAAGGATCGTGTTTCAATGCACGGGATTGCCCTGAATGTGGACAACGACCTGTCAATTTTTAATTTCATCGTGCCCTGTGGAATCTCCGGGCGCGGCGTGTGCAGTGTTGCTTCATTATTGGGCAGCGCGGATTCGGATCCTCCGTCGATGACACTGGTAAAAGCAAAATTCATCAATCACTTCGGGAAATTATTCCGATGTGTGACTATGAAGAGAGAATTGTCCCCCCAGGCCTGAAATTCTTTCTTCGGGTGCGATCCTTGCAGCACGTCCGGGCTCGATTTATGATTTAGGGGATGAAACCTTCCGTCGCAAATCCATTGAAGCATCTGCCGCATGCAACTTCTCCGGGTGACGAGCGTCTGCCTGGGGATGACTCACTTGCGTCTTGCTGTGTGCGTTCAGCCCGCGCATTTGCAAGATTCAACCAGATGGTGGCATGCGGCGACTGCAAGCAAGTCCTGAAGTTTTTCAGGGAGGCCCGCCCGCTGCAGAACTATTTGAAGTTCTGCCAGACGAGCCAGCGTCCGGTCAGGACCGGCATGGTCGGCGACTATTTTGTCGTTGGCTTTTCTTTCTGAAGCTTTGCGTAACTGTGCAAGTATGCGAACGCCGTAACCAGCTGGTTGTCGGACCGCAGGTTTTCCGGCCATTCGGCGATCGCGCCGCTGACGCCTTCGTGCTTTGCCATGTCACTCAGGTCTTGGGCCTCGATGTGGCGGTCAAGGTCTGATTCCTTGCGCACTTCGCGCTCCTTGGTTTCCTTGCCTTTGGCAGCAGTTTCCTCAGGAGCTCCAGTTTTTGCCGGCACGACGATATCCGGGGTGATGCCCCGGGCCTGGATTGAGCGGTCTTTCGGCGTGAAGTAGCGAGCGATGGTCAGTTTAAGGGCCGCGCCGTCCGGCAGTGGCAAGATGGTCTGGACGGAGCCTTTGCCAAAGGAAGTCGTTCCCATGATCACCGCCCGTTCGTGGTCTTGCAGCGCCCCTGCTACGATTTCCGATGCACTGGCCGATCCACCGTTGACCAGGACGACGACCGGGAAATCGCTGTAAGTACCACGTTTACGCGCAAATTCCCTTTCAACCCTGTCCTTGTCGCGACCGACTGTCGACACGATCAAGCCGCTCTCCACAAACAGGTCAGCCACTTGCACGGCCTGATCGAGCAGTCCGCCCGGGTTATCGCGCAGATCAAGCACAAGTCCGGTGATGCCCCCCTTTTCCGAACGGTCCTTGACGATGCTTGCCAGCTCGTCCCCGGTGCCTTCTTGAAAGCTGCTGATCCGGACGTATTGATATTTGGGTGCGAGGGTGTGGCTGCGCACCGATTTGACCCGGATGATTTCCCGGACCAGCTCGACAGTGACTGGATCTGGAATGTTTTGTCGGCGCAGCTTGATCTTGAGCTTCGAGCCGGGCTCCCCACGCATCTTGTCGACCGCATCATCGTTCTTCAGGTTGGTTACGACCTGCCCGTCGATCTCGATGATTTCGTCTCCCGACTTGATGCCGGCGCGTGCTGCAGGGGTGTCTTCGATCGGCGACACCACCATTAGCTTGCCTTTTTCCTGCGAGACGATCACACCGACGCCGCCAAACTTCCCCTGCGTGTCGATGGTGAGCTGTTCGTATGCCTTTGGCTGCATCAGCATGGTGTGAGGATCAAGCTGGTCTACCATGCCTTTAAGGGCGTGGTTGACCAACGCGGGTTCGCGGACCTTGGTCTCGTCAACGTACATCGATTCCAGGTAGTAGAGCCCGCGCGCCAGGGTTTCCAGCGACTTGTAGCGAGCATCACTTGCCACCTCGGCAGCGGTTGGGGCGGCGGCAACGCCTTGCGATGAAACCAGGCAACACAGAAGGACGAGTGAGCGGGGCGGCAGTGACTTTATCGACATCGCAGGTTCAGCTCCTGGTTTGCGTGGTACCCTTGCTGACAATCTTTTTCAGCTCGAGGATACGCTTCGTCTCCTGCTCTGTCAGTCCCTCATTTTTCTCCATCGCTTCGACGACGCTACGGGCGATGTTGGGTTTTTTCTGTCCCATGTAGATCCGTACCAGCCCTTCCACCGGTTCGAGGCACCGGGGGCATGCGGCGCGGGCTGTCTCGAGCTTGTCCGCAGCAAGTATCCGGCGATGGGTGCTTTCATAAATCCGGGAAAGTTTTATCAAGGTCAGGAAGTTGGTCGGATTTTCAGCCAGCGCCTTGTTGTAAAAGTTTTCTGCACGCACGGACCTGCCTGTCAACTCTGCGACCAGTCCAAGGTTGTGATAGATGCGTTCCTTGTATTTGTACGCGGAGATTGCCGGAGCCTTCAGGCATCGATCAAGCAGCGTGTTGGCGGCATCATAACGTCCCGCCTGGATCAAGGCCGAGCTCAGGTTTAAATTGTAGGTGATGTTGTCACGGTCGATGCTCGCGGCCTTTTCCAGGGCTTCGACGGCTTTTGCGGAATTTTTCAGCGACAGGTGCGCAAGGCCAAGAAGATTGAGAACCGCTGGGTCTTTCGGGTACTCCTGTGCAAGCAACCGTGCGTCATTCAGAGCCTGAGCCGATTGTCCGCTGTCCAGCGAGTTTATAACGATCTGCTTTCTTGTTTCGAACTTGTCGCGGTCCTTGTCCGGGGCTGCCGTTTTGTCCATCGACTGACATCCAGCTATGACGATGAGCATAAAAAAACAAGTGATTACAGACTGTTGTGTCATAAATAGGCACTCCCGTGAGAATCCTGCATGATGACCCGCGCGACAGATCCCTCTTATTGACTTGCCCTGCCTCGGGGCTGGTGGCATGCAATAGAGACCGAGTCCAACGACCAAGGCCAGGACCCATGCGGGATCTGTCAGGATCGATATTATCACGGAACCGGCGAGGACTGATGAAAAACCAAGCACAAACCGGCAATAAAGAACTGGAAATAAAATCAACAGATTCAGATGGTTCGGTGTCGGAGAAGTCTGACAAGGAACGGGTCAAGGCAGCGCGGGAAAAGCTCGGAGCCACCCTTAAAGACGCGCGCCTGCGCTCGGGCATGAGTGAGGACGCCGTTGCCCAGATTACCCGGATCACCCGTAACTATATTGTTGCCCTCGAATCCGGTCAGTTTGAGAAGCTGCCGGGCGCTGTTTTCGGGCGCGGTTTTGTTCGCAGCATTTCCCGTTTGCTTGGCCTGGATCAGGAAGAACTTTCGAACCTTTACAGCGATGGCTGGGAAGCCGGGAAGTTGCAGAATACCCTGCGTGCTCCGGCTGCAGAAGGTGCGATTTCGCAGCGTCTTTCCGCGCGCAGAAAACTCAAGTTCGACATCGGAAACCTTCTGCAGAAGCGTGCCCTGCCGGAAATCAAGTTTGATAGCCAGAAGCAGATGGCCCTTTTGATTGCGGCTCCGGTCATTGCGATTTTTGCGGCGATCACCGTGGTTGCTGTACGGAAAGGCAATGCACCGCAACGTGCCCGCGTGGCCAACACCGCGCCGGCCGACGCCACAATTCCAGTTCAGTCTGTTACCGCGCCTGAAACTCCGGCTGTTGCGGCCGCCGAATCAGAGCCGGCACAACCGGCACCTGCGGCGCCAGCAACCAAGCCCGCGGTTGCAGCGGCAGCTGCACCTGCCCAACAACCAGCCGCGGAAGAGCCACCCATGGAGCTGCGCAGTGAAAAAGCGGCTTTCGAGCAAGTCCTTGAGCTGGTGGTGATCGAGCCGGTGAAGATAAAACTGGTTCAGGACGGCAAGGCGCCTTCAGTGAAGCAACTCAAACCTGACGCCTACCGCTTTTCATTTTCCGATCGAGCGGAACTGACGGTTTACGATGCTGCCGCGATGGAAGTAGCCTTCAACGGGCGAAGTCTGGGATCTTTGGGTGCAAAGGGCCGGATCCGCAAACTGATATTCCAGTCGGGCGGTCCGGATTCCGCAGCCTCTGCGCAGGGGCAGTCCCCTGTTGGCGATAGTGAAAAAAAGTTGTGATATCCGCATGAGGTGCGGTGGTTGGCGTGGGTTTTCTGTCGCCATTTCTGGCGCCTGATGGAGTCCAGCCTAAAGCCCCACCGATTGATGCCGAAGAAACCATTGCAGGTACCAGTTGCCTGCACGTGATGCGATGTCGGAACAGGTCGGTGATCGACCTGCACGGAGATGGAACGGAAGGGAAACCTTCCCGGAACAGTGCCGGCCAAGGATTGGCCCGATTGCCAGGAGGGCAGTCGCAAGGGTCTCCAGACCACAAGCATCCCGAAGCCCTGCAAGTGTGGACATGACCATTCAAACCATTGTTGAACCAGCCGCCCTGGATGCGTTCCGCCTCGGCCTTTTTTCCGCCGGCAAAAAGTTGGCATTTGTCCCGACCATGGGTGCATTGCACGATGGGCACGTATCCCTTGTCAAACAAGCACGGCAGATGGCGGATGCGACGATCACCAGTATCTTCGTAAATCCCTCACAATTCGCTCCCGGCGAGGACTTCAACCGCTATCCCCGGACTTTGACGGAGGATGTCGCGCGCCTCGTCGAGGCTGGATGCGATGCCGTCTTCCTGCCCAACGTTGCGACGATGTACCCGGACGGGTTCCAGACCTGGATTCGCAACGAGGCACTGGAAAACGATTTGTGTGGCGCATCCCGCCCGGGCCACTTCCGTGGCGTGTTGACCATTGTCATGAAGCTGCTGAACCTGGTGCGACCGGATATCGCCATCTTTGGCAAGAAGGACTACCAGCAGTGGCGTTTGATCGAGAAAATGGCGCTCGACCTGAATCTGCCGGTGAAAATTGTTGGTGGTGAAACAGTGCGTGAAGCAGACGGCCTGGCCATGAGTAGCCGGAACCGCTATTTGACTTCAGAGCAGCGGCCCCGTGCTGCAGCCATTGCCCGCGGACTTCATGCAGCCGTTGAAAAACGAAATGCCGGCGAAGCTGACGCCAAGGTGTTGCTCAATCTTGTCGCAGCAGAGATTGCGAAAGTTCCTGAGATGAAAGTGGAATACCTGGAGATCCGTGACCAGCTGGCGTTGACGCCTGTAGTTGGGAAAATTTCCCGTCCCTCGGTGATTATGGTCGCGGCAAGGTTGGGTGATCTGCGTTTGATTGATAACATGGAGCTTGCCTGATCCAGGCATGACGATTGCCCTTGTGCAGGTGGGTCCGTGTTGCTGTTGATGTTTGCAATCCATTGGTTGCGGTGGTTTGGCTGGCTTCGCCTGCCGATGCGGTGGTGGATTGTAGCCCGCATGGTTCCGCAAAACCCGCTCACTGAGCTTGGGCTTGACCCAAAAAAACCGGTTTGTTTTGTCACTTCAAGCGGTGCCCTGACCGACCTGATCGTGGTTGATGACCAGTGCCGGCGCAACGGCCTGCCAAGGCCACGGATCACCGCATCTGAGTTGCTGAAGCGTGTGCCATCCCAGGCCACTGCCGCGCACATGTTCTTGACCAGCTTGAAGCTGTTCCAGGCTGACCGGGAAAGCCGCCGCGAAATCCTGCGGCCGTTTTCCAAGATGGTCGATCACGCCCGCAGCCATCCTGGCTTCGATGTTCAGTTGGTTCCTGTCTCTGTTTTCTGGGGGCGGAATCCGGGTAAGGGCGAGCAAAGCCTCGTGAAGTTGCTCTTCTTCGATGACGAGCATGCGGGCGTTATCCAGAAGTTTTTCACAGTCCTGGTCCAGGGCCGGAATGTGCTCGTCCAGTTCGGCAAGCCAATCAATTTACGCGAACAGATCCAGGGCAAGGAATCATCTGATGAAGTTGCCCGCAAGCTTTCGCGCGTCATGCGCGTTTACTTCAAAACCCAGCGCCTTCTTTCGGTAGGGCCTTCGGTTGGCCAGCGGCCGCGCGTGATTGAAACACTCCTGCGCACCAGGCCGGTGCGCACGATGATTGAGGACGAGGCCCGCAAATCGGGCAAGCCGCTGGCAAAGGTGGAGCAAGAGGCCCGCAAGTACGGCTTCGAAATCGCCGCAGACCCGTCATATCCCTACGTTCGTGTCGCCGAGATATTCCTGAAGCGGCTATGGAACCTCATGTTTAGCGGCCTGGTAATCCGCGGCCTGGATCGCGTCCACCGTTTCGGCGCAACCCATGAGATTGTCTACATGCCAAGTCACAGGAGTCACATTGATTACCTGCTGCTTGGACAGTCTCTCTACTCCCAAGGGTACACGGTGCCCCATGTGGCTGCGGGAATTAATCTCAACTTCTGGCTGGTTGGTGGTATTTTGCGCAGGGTCGGAGCGTTCTATATCCGGCGGACTTTCAGCGGCAACAAGCTTTATGCGGCAGTGTTCAGCGAATATGTCCATTACCTGCTGACCAAGGGATTCCCCGTGAAGTTCTTTCCCGAAGGTGGGCGCAGCCGCACTGGACGTTTGCTTCAGCCCAAGACTGGTTTCCTTTCGATGGTCGTGCAGAGCTTTCTGCGCAATCCAGCAAGGCCGATTGCTTTGGTGCCTGTTTTCCTTGGTTACGACCGCGTCTGGGAGGCCAAGACTTACGTCAATGAGTTGCGTGGCGCGAAGAAGCGCGCTGAGTCTATCGGCCAGCTTTTCGGCGCCGTCCGGGACGTGATGAAGAATTTTGGGTCAGCCTATGTTTCCTTCGGTCAGCCGGTTGACCTTGGCCAATTCCTTGACCAACGCAAGCCCGGTTGGCGGGACGAGACGGCGGCCTCCGATGCGCGTCCATCCTGGACCAATCCCATGACCCAGGAAATTGCGGTCGACATGATGAGCCGGATCAACGATGCAGTGGTCCTTGGTCCTGTCTCACTGGTGGCGATGGCGTTGTTGTCGGTGCCGAACCGCGCTCTTGCGGAGGACCAGCTGGTGGAACTTCTCGATGCGATGCTTGAGATCCAGCGTGGTGTCCCGTACAGCGAAGATGCGTTCATCCCGGAGATGGACGGAAAGTCGGCCATCAAGTCGGCGGAGCTTGTTGAGGTTTGCAAGCGCCTTTCCCTGCCTGGTGGGGATGTCATTTATGCAGATGAAGAGGATGCCAAAGTCCTCTCTTATTACAGCAACATGTGTGCGCACGTGTTTCTGATGCCGGCGGTAATTGCCCGGCTGTTCCAGCACTGTGATCAGCTCACCGCAGATGAGGTGATTCGTGCGGTCTGTGACGTTTGGCCGTTTTTCAGCCGGGAATTTTTCCTTGGTGGCACGCAGGATGGCGGCGTGAACCGTGTCTCGACGCACGCCATGCGCATCTTGCTGGCAATGGTCGATGCAGGCTTTGTTGAGTGTCCCGGAAGGCGCACCCAGGATTCGATCGGTGCGGATGAGATTGTCTGCCGGCCAGGTCTTTCTTCCCCGCGTTTCATGTGGCTCCAGGCAATGGCGAGCATTTGTGGTTCATCCCTGGACCGGGTCGGCATTGGCTTGGCCATGTTGGGTGCAGGAATCGGTACCAAGCCGTCGGTCAGATCGTTCCGTCGAAAGGATTTTGAGGATGCATTTGTCACGACCGGCAAGCGCCTTGACGCCATCCGGGGCAGCGAGGACCCGGGGGCTTACGATCCAGTGCACATCCGTGTGTTTATCGACAATCTCTTGCGTCGTGGTCTGGTTGAATTGCAGGAGGTCTACGACGACGACCTGGAAGATGCCAGCAAGGCAGCTTCCGTATCGCAAATGATTGTGACCCTCCCTGCCGTAAGCCAGCTGTCATCATTGCCACGGTTGTTGCTTGGTACGGACATGTCCCAGAGCATCGGCCGCAATCCGGTTTGAATAGGGGGTTTTCGTTGTCGCGTCCGCCCAAACGATTCTGGGATGATGATGAGAACTCCGATTCATTCGAGAAGTTCAGCAAGATTCGCAAACGTGAGAAAAAAAAGTCACGTGCATCTGACCTTGGGGAGTCCTTTGAGAAGGAAGAATCCACTTGGAAGGCGCAAGTCGAGGGCGAGGGTGGATTTTTTGCCGCCCGTGTCGTTGAGGTCCACAAGCGTTACGCGTTTGTTTCTGCGGAGCCCGTCCGCGGTGAAGTCAACACCAGCGATGTCTGGTTGGCGACGATCGCCAAGCGCTTCCTGACTGCGCGACGGGAGCAGCGCAATTTCGTTTGCGTCGGAGATCGTGTTTTGTGCCGTCCAGCCCGCGAGGACGAGCTGGCTTCCACCTCGGAACTTCCCCAGTGCCTGATCGAATCGATGGCGCCACGGCAAACCCGCCTTGCCCGCAGGGATCCTTCGACGCCAGAACGTGAACATGTTTTGTGCAGCAACCTGGACCAGTTGGCTATTGTCGCCAGCTTCCGCATGCCTCTGGTCAAGTGGGGGTTGATTGATCGGTATCTGGTCCTTGCGGAAAGCGAGGGGATCTCTCCTATCATCGTCCTCAACAAGCGCGACATGCTGGATGCCGGAGCCGAGGAAATCCAGAAAGGGGAGCAAGCGGAGATTGACCGCGAGCTTGGTGACGACACAGGTCATGGGCGGTTAAGGGGACTGGCTGCGTTTCGTCAGAAGTGCGAGGAACGCATGGCGCTATACCGGGACCTCGGGTACCAGGTTTTCACCTTGCAGGCCAATGCCAAGGGTGCTGGAAAGGACCCGCAGGTGAAGGATCTGCGACAGGCCCTGAAGGGGAAAGTCACTGCTTTTTCAGGACATTCTGGCGTTGGCAAGTCTTCGATTGTCAATTTGTTCAAGCCCGAGCTGATCCAGGCGGTAGAGCCCGATGAGGACATCTTTTACAAGGGCCGCCACACTACCTCTTATGCAAGTTTCATAAAGCTCGGTACGGGCGGGTTTGTCATCGATACACCGGGAGTCCGGAGCTTCCTGATCCGCGAGGATTCCCCGATCCACCTGACCCACTGCTTTGTCGAGATGAGGCCGTTCCTGGGCAAATGTGGCTTCCGGGAGTGCCGCCACGTGGATGAACCGGGGTGCCTGGTCCTGGCGGCAGTTGAGTCTGGAAAAATTAGCCGCTGGCGGTATAAGTCTTACCTTGGCCTTTTGCTGGGAACCACCGGACGGCAAGGGCGCACCAGGGATCTCGAGGTAGAAGAGCCCTGAACCGGCTAACAGGATGAATCGATGACTTACTCTTACGAAGAATCAGAAGAGCTGACACTGCTTCGCCAGACGGTCCGCAAGTTTGCAGAGTCTGAAATTGCTCCGGTTGCGGGCAAGCTTGACGAGGAGGAGACCTTCTCTGTCCCGTTAACCAGGAAAATGGGTGAGCTGGGTCTGTTTGGCACGATCGTTTCGCCGAAATACGGCGGCCAGGGAATGGATTACATTTCCTACATCGTGGCAGTGGAGGAGCTGGCGCGCGTGGATGGCTCGCAGGCGGCCACCATTGCGGCACACAACAGCCTTGGTGCCGGTCCGCTGTACTATTACGGCTCTGAGGAACAAAAGAAAAAATACTTGCCCGCCCTGTGCACGGGCGAGGCCATGTGGGGCTTTGGCCTGACGGAACCCGAAGCGGGTAGCGACGCGCAGAACAGCAAGACCACGGCTGTTTTTGACGAGAAAAATCAAGAATGGGTCATCAACGGAAGCAAGATCTGGATCACCAACAGTGCGTCCGAAATTACAACCGGCCTTACGGTTCAGGCTGTGACAGGTCGTCGTGCCGATGGCCGTCCTGAACTGAGTTGTTTGATTGTGCCGGCCAACGCGCCTGGTCTGACCCGCCGTGCGATGAAGGGCAAGATGATGTGGCGGGCGTCCAATACGGGTGAGCTGTACTTTGACAATGTCCGTGTGCCAGCAGATGCCCTGCTGGGCAAGCGCGGCGAGGGTTTCAAGATCATGATGGAGACGCTCGATGGTGGGCGCCTGTCGATCGGTGCCATGGGGCTTGGCCTGGCCAAGGGTGCCCTTGCGATGACCCTCAAATACGCAAATGAGCGGAAGACTTTTGGTGTGACCCTTGGCAAGCACCAGGCAGTGGCATTCAAGCTGGCCGAGATGGCGACCCGGATCGAAGCAGCCGAGGGGCTTCTTTACAAGGCATGCTGGCTGCGCCAGAACGGCAAGTCTTATGCGAAGGTGGCGGCGATGGCCAAGCTCTACTGCTCGGAAGTTGCGGAATACTGCGCTCGCGAAGGCCAGCAAACTTTCGGTGGCTACGGCCTGATGAAGGAATATCCGATCGAGCGTTTTTACCGTGACGCGGCCCTGCTGCGCATCGGCGAGGGCACGAGTGAGATTCAGCGGCTCGTAATCTCGAGGTACATCGGTTGTTGAGGCAAGCACGAGTGGCGTTGTGCGCAGGTGCGATCAGCCTGATCGCTGGCGCCTGCGTCACGCGGCTGCTTTCTTCGGGATACGACGACCGGACGATCGTGGTTCACACCTTCAACCTGTTCAACCAGAAAAAGCTTGCCCCGGGTGCCAACGTCAACTGGTCCGGCGACTGGATTTTTCGTCGCGATCGCCTTGAGCTCATTGATCAATATTTTCGCGCCCACCGGGGTGACCTGGTCCTGTTCCAGCAAATGATGCGCAAGGCTCAGGGTGAAGTTGAGTGGGATTTGAACATCCTTTCGGCGGGAAGTTTCTCTGAATTTGACTGGCGCACAGAAGAAGTGGCTAGTTTTGCGGATTCCAGCGAATCTGAGTCGATGACGGTGGCTGCAGCCGCTGCGCTACGATTGAAGTCACGTCAACCGGGTGAGGCGCCCTCAATCTGGAACGTCGGTCCGGACGGTTACCTTCAGGCGGCGGCGGTCGAAGTGGCTGGCGAACCGGTGGCAGTTTTCAATGTCCAGATGCCCACGCGGGTTGACCGGGATCCGATCTGGTTCTCTTTTGTGGAAGAGCGCATCCGCGAATGGACGCGGGGGCAGGGCATCTGTCCGCGCCGCATCATCCTTGGCGGATTCATCCCTTCGGAAGTTGAGGTCGCAACGTTTAACCGTTTCCTCGCCAATCTTGGGCTCAAGGACTCCTCGGCTGGTTTTTGCGATTCATCGTCGCGTTGTCAGACAGCCGATCCGGTAAATGAGATGTTTCGTCTTGCCGGTGAAGGTGATGTCGCCTCCCAGGCCGATCGTATCCTGGTATCGAAGGGGGCGGTCGTGTATTCGTCTGCCCGGACCCACGACGAGCCGGTCAAGGCACCTCAGTACGAGGCGGCCATGGGGTTTGCCCAGCTCTGGCCATCGACCAGGGCAGGATGGGAGACCGCTGTAAGGTTGGAAAGTTGCGGGGCAGGCTTTACGCCCCTTTAGCCAAGAAATTCACAGGTTGACCAGGACACCGGCAGCGAACTCCTGACCTTGCAGGAGCGTCGTTGCTGTGCCGCGCCAACGATCGGCACGCAGGGTGATGAGCCAGTTTCCCGCAGGCTTCACTGCAAGCATCAAGACGCCGGCGATACCAAATTCCGCCCGGTAGTCTTCATTGCGTCGCAGCGGGAAAGTCGCTTTTTCAGCCGGCAGCAGATACTGGAACTTGCCGCCACCAAAGAGGTAAACCGGGTGGTAAAGGCGCCAGCCGCGCAGTGATTCGTAACCGATCGAAAGCACAGGCATTGCGGAACTTTCCACGAACTTGCCGCGGCCGTCATCATGCGCTTTCCGGGTCAGTTCCTTGAAGCCAGCGTGAGCCCCTAGAAGCCATCCTGTGGACAAACGGTAACGGTAAAACACCATCGGCTGCCAGTTGCCAGCTGTCATGTCCTCCCGCGAACGCGACAAGGGAATGTTCCGGGTCAGCTCAAATCCCCAATATGCCTCATCAAACGGGTTATCGATGGTGGAGTCCCTAATTGTGCCCGGTTCAACGGGTGGTGCAGGTTGTATCGAAGGGTTTGCATAAGCGCACACAGTGATAAAAAACGCTAGAAATCCGCATGCAAGCGTCGCAGCGAAGTTATCAAATCCCGGTGATTTTCTTCCTGTTACCATGGTCTTCACGTTGCCATAAAAGCTGCCCGGATTCAAAGCTTCCGGAATTTCAGCTAAAATATTGTTATCCAGACCTTGAAATGCCCACCCGGGGGCGACGACAGACATGGCCTCGAGCGATCACATTGCACGGATTTCTTCGCCAGAGCGTATCGAACGCGTCTTGCTGAAGGCTTGTGAATCAAAAATCCAGGCTCTTGTCCGCCTGTCCGAAACCGACACGGTCGCGGTGCGTGGCGTCTTTTCGGAAATCGCTACGCTTGAAGGTTACCACGCCCTCCGGATTGGCGGGGTATCCGCGAAAGGCGTCGAGTTTCTGGGAAAGTCTTCCCAATGTTTTGTCGAGTTGGTCATGATGAACTCAAAGGTGGTCTTTGGGTCCTTCATTGTGAAACTGGTTGGCGACTCCGTCTACCTGGCATTGCCGACGGAGCTGGTGAACATCGAACGGCGGAAGAATGCGCGGTATCCGATTCCCCCGACCCATGCGGCATTCTTTTGTCTTTCCAGCTGGCTGCCGAAGGCGACAGACCCCGTTGCACCGCCAGTTGTTACCGGTTTTGACGCTTTTCTTGGTTGGATCAAAATTGGCGACATCAGCATGGGCGGGTTCAGTGCGCAGATGCTGGTACCGGGGCCGCGGACCGAACTCGAACGCGGAGTGGTGGATGAGGCAGCGACGATACGTTTTCCGGGACAGGAACCCATTGTCGCCCCAAGTATCGTACGCTGGACAAAGCGGATTGCCGACTGGACAGGCAATAACGCGGAAAACAAATACACGCGCGTTTTCAAGATTGGCTGCGAGTTCCGGGAAGTTTCTCCGGCTCTGAACGTGGCATTGAAGCAGGCGATCCGTGACTTTTCGACGGCAGGTGCCGTCTAATTTGGGAGGGCAGGACGACATGTCATTCAACGCCGGACAGTTTTTACACCAAGCCCGGTCAACCGTGCAGCACGGCTCTGCGTCTGCATCGGGCCGGTGTATTGTGACGTTGTTGGTGGCTTTGCTGTTGCCCGCCTGTGCGTTGCTGGATCGGGGCGAAGATGACCACGCCCCGGTGACATCTGGCAAGGCCTCTGCCCATGTTCCGGATGGTACCCCGACTGCCGGCAAATCCACCGCGGTTGATCCCGATGAGGTAGCTGAGTTACAGCTCAAGCAGACCCGGCTTGCCGCAAGGATCGAGGAACTTGAGGGTAAGTTCTCTCGCCAGCAGGAACGCTTGAAGATCATCGAACGGGGCTTGACGCTTGGTATTGTCCCGGATGAACTGAAGGCTCCGGCCCACGATTCCGCAAAATTGAAGCCAGTTTCCAGCGCTGCCAAAAAACCTGAAAAACAAGTTGCGGCAAAAAAGCCGGAACACAACGACCACGAGGCCGATGACCTTTCCAAAGGCCCTGCGGATAATGCCCACGCGGCGCATCCTTCTTCAGGTCAAGGGGACACACCTGCCGTTGCAGCGCCAGCGGGCGAACCAGAGATTTCGGCCGCCACCCGTTCCGAATTCGACAAGGCATTTGCGGCCGCTCACGAGGATTATCGTGCTGGACGTTACGGCAAGGCGATCGTCTCGTTTTCCGAAATTGGCCAGAAGTTTGACCCGAGGCTGACGGTGGGAGTCCACAAGTTTTGGATTGCCCGTTGCTGGAGCGGTTTGAAGGAGATGCAGACCGCGCGGCAGCTGTTCACGGAATTCATCGGTGCTCATCCGGCAAGTCCATGGGCGCCCAGGGCGAAACTTGAGCTTGCACGTGTTGAATCAGCGCTCGGCCTCAAGGAAACCGCAATCAAGAGACTGCGCGGTGTGATTTCAGAACATCCGATGGACGACGTTGCTGAGATGGCGAAGGCCGAGGTTGAGAGGATGTCAAAGACTCTTTGATCGGGGTGCGAGTTTGATTTCAGCAAGTGTCAATGCCAATCCCGGTCGCACGCGCGTGCCTCGCGCCCTCTGCGCGGTGTCTCTCGCCGCTGCGGCGGGCCTTCTCTTTCCGCTGATCGCCCAGGGGGCTCGAGCCCCTCAAGTGAACGACTTTGCCGGTGCCCCGCCAGTACCCGGGACACGCCGGGTCCTTGCTGCTGGTGAGGCTCCGGAGAGCTACACCGTGCAGCCTGGTGACACCCTTTTCGACATCTGCGACCAGCTTCTAGGTGAGGCTTCGTACTGGCCCAAGCTCTGGTCGCTGAATCCCGAGATCAAAAATCCCCATTATGTTTTTCCAGGGATGCAAATCCGTTTTTATCCGGGAGATCCTGAAATCCCGCCTTACTTGCTGGTCAGTACCTCAGACGAGGCTCTTCCCGTAGACCAGGGGCCGGTTGCTCCCGAGGATCTGGTGATTTCATCCCCGTTGCAGGATCGTGTCGATGCCGCGGGGATTTCAAATTTTGACCTGGTCGACGGGAGCGATATTCCTGTGCCTGAGGAAATATCCCGGGAAATTCTCGTCAGCGGGAAGATTTTCCGGCGTCGTGATGTGGTGGTTGATTTGCCTGCTTTCATTGTTCCAGTTGAGGCAGATCCGGACGGGTACGTGGTTGCCGGGGGGAACGGGCAGATGTTGGTCGATGACTCCGGAGAGATCCTCCTCGAGGAATCAGGGCGCCTTTTGCCCGGAGAAATTTACACGATTGTCCGGGATAGTGGCCAGGTGGTTGATCGCCGTCCAGAGGGCGACGGTGACTTGATTGGCAACAGGTATGAATTCATTGGGCACGTGCGCGTCTTGCGGGGCACAGAGTCTGGCCTTTACCTTGGCAAAGTGATTGACGGACGTCTGCCGCCCGAACCCGAGGACTTCATCATTCCCTTTGTCGCAACCCGGAAACAGTTCATCCCCGAGGTGGCCGGACCGTCCAAGGAAGTTCCAGCGCTCGTGATCGGATTCGACCGCGAGCACCAGCTGGTTGGAGGCGAAGGCAACATCGTCATGTTGAAGCTCAAGGTGCGCGGATCGGTGGCTGAGGGTGACCTCCTGGATGTATATACCCGGCCCGAGATTACCCGCCCCAAGGCAGGTTCAAACTTTTTTCCCGACAAGATCAAGCGTGCGACCGTGCGCATTCTTGAGGTTCGCGGGGAAATTGCAACAGCCTACATCGTCAAATCGAACGCCGAAGTTGCGATGTGGGATACGACGACTCGCAAGTCCCTTTGATGACACGCCGCGCAATCTCATATGACCTCCACTGGAAATTTTCCGTGGAGGTTTTTCTTGAGCATCGCGTTCCTGAATCTGGTCACCGCAATGCTGCACGTCGGCAGCCAAAGACTTGGTCGTTGGATTCCGCCACCCGATCCGGCTGGGTTCGCTGGCCTTCTGGATCCTGCTCTGGACCTTCCCGTCGTCGCAAAGGACGGGGAATTTTCCTGGTGGGACACGAACGAAAGTTTCTGGCAGGAGGCTACCCACGTCCTTGTTCCCGGGCTGCCGGAAGTCTTTCCCCGTCCTCTTGCCGTCGACTTGTCCGGCCTCGCTGAAGCCTGTCATTTGTTTTTCCAGGAAGTCCGCGATTCCGGATTTTCCTACTTGCCCTTCTGGGATGCTACCTATCCGCAGTTGTTGCGGGAAATACCGGATCCCCCCCTTGGCCTGGTTGTTGGGGGCGACGCGATGGTCCTCAGGGAGGCAGCGGTATCCGTGGTTGGTTCGCGCTGTGCTGCGAACTGGGCCCTCGAGTGGGCCGCGGAATTTGGTGCGTTGGCAGCTCGCGCGGGTTTGGGCGTTGTCAGTGGTGGCGCTTACGGGTGCGATACGGCTGTCCATTCCGGTATGTTGTCCGCGCGGTTTGACCGCGTCCCGGCTATCGCTGTCCAGGCAGGCGGGATTGCTAATCCCTATCCTCGAGCCAATGGGCGGATTTTTGCGGACATTGCCGCAAGCGGTGGGTGCCTGGTATCTGAACGGGCAGTGCATGCCCCTTGCAGGCCCCATGATTTTCTCGTCCGCAACCGAATCGTATCGGGCTTGTCCATGGTCTCTGTTATCGTCCAGGCTGCGGAGCGGTCAGGTGCCATGGTAACGGCCCGCCTGGCTGCGTCCCAGGGGCGGGATGTGTGGGTTGTTCAGCCGCCTTGTGCAGATGTCCGTGCCGCTGGTAACGCGATTTTGATGGCCGACGGAGCCACTGTCCTTTCCGACCCCGGAGCGGCAATCGAGTTCCTGCTGGCAGGTTCGGCAGGGGCTGGAAATGGCTCCCAGTCCGGGGGTTCCACGGTTTGACAGGATCCAGATTTCAAGATGCTTTGTTTTCGATTACGCTGTGATAGACTCCGATGAGATCAAGCAGTCGAACCGATCAATGAAGTGGGGGGTACCATGCCGAAGTCCTGGTGGGATGCAGTGCGTGAAATTGCCTCTATGGTCGTGCGTGACGGGTTGCATCAGGCCGACGAGGGCATGATGCGCAAGGCACTGCAGGCGGAGGGGTTCTCTGAAGACGAGATCCTCAAGGCATTCGACTGGATTGACCACGCAGAGCGTTCCGGCAATTTGCTGGAGTGCCTGGGAATGCTGGCACCACGCCCTTCAGGTGTCCGTGTAGAACATCCCATGGAAAGGATGTTCGTGTCTGATCGCGTGTGGGGAGAAATCGGACGGGCCCGTCGCCGGGAAGTCGTGCATACAGATCTGGCCGAACGACTACTCGAAGGCATCCGCGCCATCGATACCCGTGACTGGGAGGACCATGAGGTCCGCTCGTTCATCGCGGACGTTGTGTCTGGCGGCAGCGGAGGCGATGCGAGCAAAGTGGAGCAAATCCTCAAGGATCAGCTTCCGGAGTTCTATTCCTGACCGGAAGTCCGGTCAGGTCTTTCCTAAATATCTGTAATCAATGAGATATTTTTGTTGGTACTTGCCGCCTTCTGCGCTTGGCTGTTACTGACTTCTGGTTAGGGTTCATTCATATAATGCGGAATGCGGCTTTTTCGGCCGGTTCGAAGTGTCTCGACGGGATGGTCCGGTGGCGAAGTATCTGGTTGTTGTTGAGTCTCCTACCAAAGTCAAAGCTCTAAAAAAATACCTCGGCAAGGATTACGAAGTCCTGGCTTCCAAAGGTCACGTGAAGGACCTGCCGGAGAGTTCGCTCGGTGTTGACGTTGAAAAGGGTTTTGAACCCCAGTACGTCACGATTCCCGGCAAAGAGAAGGTGCTCAAGGACATCACCTCGGCAGCACAGCTCGCCGATACGGTTTTCCTTGCGCCTGACCCTGATCGCGAAGGTGAAGCCATTGCATGGCATATCGCCGGAGAGATTCGCAAACCCAGTCAAAAAGTCCGGCGTGTCCTGATCCAGGAAATCACCAAAAAGGGTGTTCAGGACGCCATTGCCAGGCCGCTCGAGCTTGATTCCCGAAAATTTGAATCCCAGCAGGCGAGGCGGATTCTGGACCGTCTTGTCGGTTACCAGATCAGCCCGATCCTCTGGAAAAAAGTGAAGCGTGGGCTGTCCGCCGGGCGTGTCCAAAGCGTCGCGGTGCGGCTCATTTGTGAGCGCGAGCAGGAGATCCGGAAGTTCAAGGCAGAAGAATACTGGAGCGTTGAAGCCCAGCTGGATGCAAAACAGCCTCCGCAAATCGTGGCGCGCCTGGCTGCGGTTGATGGTCAGAAGATTGGCAAGGATCTTGAGATCCGCACAGCGGCTGAAGCGGAAAAGATCAAGGGGCGTCTTGGCTCGGGTCCGGTCAAAGTTGCGAGCATTGTGCGCCGTGAGCGCAAGCGCAACCCGGTGCCTCCCTTCACGACATCAAAGTTGCAGCAGGAGGCTTTCCGTAAGCTTGGTTTCAACGTCAAGAGGACCATGTCGGTTGCCCAAAGCCTCTATGAGGGTGTTGAGATCGGCGGCGAGGGACCAGTTGGTTTGATTACCTACATGCGTACCGATTCGACACGGGTGTCCGATGAGGCTCTCACGTCCGTGCGTGAATTCATCAGCAAGCGCTACGGCCCGACACTTTTGCCGGAATCTCCGGTAATTTATCGGTCGAAGAAATCGGCGCAAGACGCCCACGAGGCGGTACGCCCGACCATGATGGACCGGCCGCCTGAAACTCTGGTGAGCCACCTGTCGAAGGAGCAGCTCGCGCTTTATCGTCTGATCTGGAACCGTTTCGTCGCCAGTCAGATGAAGCCAGCGATATTTGACCAGATGACCGTTGAGTTCGACGCAGATGACAAGAAATTGCTTCTGCGGGCAAACGGATCCCGGGTCATTTTCAAAGGTTTTCTTGAGGTTTACGAAGAAGGGCGCGACGAATCGACCAGGCGCAAGGACGCAGTCGGCGGTAACGAAGACGAAGACGACAATTCGATGGAAGGGGTTTTACCACCTCTTTCCGAGGGCGAAGTGGTCAAGCTGGTCAGCATTGCCGCCGAGCAACATTTCACCCAGCCGCCGCCAAGGTTCAACGAATCCTCGATGGTCAAGGAACTTGACGAAAAGGGGATCGGACGTCCTTCAACCTACGCGACCATTCTTTCCACCATTGTCGATCGTGGCTACGTCCGCAAGATTGACAACCGGACCTACGAACCGACGATTCTCGGCGAGAAGGTCAATGAACTGCTGGTTGATGCATTCCCGGACATCATGAGCGTGCTGTTCACAGCCGGCATGGAAGACGGGCTCGACAAGGTCGAGGAAGGCAGCGTCGAATGGCGCCGGTTGCTGGGCGATTTTTACGGCAACTTTGAAAGCAAGCTCAAGATCGCAGAAAAGGCGATGCGCAACGTCAAGGCTCAGGCGGAACCGACCGACATCAAGTGTGACCGTTGTGAAGACGGCATGATGGTGATCAAGTGGTCGTCTCGTGGCGAGTTCCTGGGTTGCTCGAAGTATCCAAAATGCCGGGGCACCAAGGAATTCACCCGTTCTGCAGACGGCAAGATCGAAGTCGTGATGCCAAAAGTCACTGGCGACAAGTGCGTCAAGTGCGGCAAGGACATGATTGCGCGTTCCGGGCGTTTCGGTGATTACATCGCCTGCATTGATTACCCGGTCTGCCCGACGGTCAAGAGTCCACCGCCTGAAGTCAGCTGTCCGCAGGAGGGCTGTAGCGGTGGGCTTGTTGCCCGCAAGACGCGCACAGGCAAGATGTTCTGGGGTTGCGTGAACTACCCGGCGTGCAGCTATGCCGTGTGGGACAAGCCGGTGGCCGAGAAGTGTGAAGCATGCAACTTCCCGATCATGACCCTGAAGGTGACCAAGCGTGACGGCAACCGTTTCGTTTGTCCCTCATGCAAGCACGCGGTGGCCGCACCGGAAGCCTGAAAGTTGATTACCCGAAATGATGCAGGCGGGGAGGCTCGTTGTGCATCATGGGAATGACCTTGCTGGCCGGGAATTTCTCGGGGCGCTTGCTTTGGCTTTTGACGCCAACCCTGAACTTGACGAGATCCTGTTCAACGGTCCACACAGCGCGGCAGCTGCTGTGATTGCAGGCCATTACCGGTCTGCGATCGATGTGATGCCCCCTTTGCTGGCTTTCTTTTCATCCCCGGTCGCCTTGCTCGACTGGATCCAGGACCTTGCGACGACCTGTTTTTCACGGATCGATCCGTTTTTTCCATCTGCAGGTGGCAACCTTCCGGGGATCGCCGCGCGCTGGCACGCTTTGTTTCCGCCAGTCGTTCGAGATGGACCTGTGCTGTGCATCCGTCGCAGCCGGACAAGTACCCTGTCGTTGGACGATTTCCTGTGGCCCATTGGGCAGCGTGAGTTGATCGAGCAAGGTGTTGTGATCGGCAGGACATTACTTGTCAGTGGTGCATGTGGTGCTGGGAAGTCATCCTTTGTTGGCGCGGTGCTTAGGGATTTGTTGTGTGACCGACGCATGATCATCATTGAAACCTGTGAGGAGCTGTCTGGAATCTCGCCCCATTTCGTAAACCTGGTGGGCCGTCCCCCAAACATCTCGGGAGCAGGTGCAATTGAAACGGACTGGCTGTTCCGTGAGGCGCTTCGCATCCGACCCGATGGAATTGTGATCGGCGAAATCCGTGGACAGGAAGCCTCAGCCTTTTTGGCAGCTGCGGCCAGTGGTCATGCCGCCTGTTTGTCAACGATCCATGCTGGTTCTCCAGATGAAGCGTTGTCTCGCCTTGGTCACCTTGCGGGATCCTCGGGAGATTTACGTTTCCGTGGTCTGGTGGTCCAGCTTGCGCGTGATGGGAAATCAAAAAGGCCTGCCATTGTTGACGTTAGGGCCTATGAGGAGAAGACGTCAATTTATTGACGCCCGATCTGGTGCGGTCAGTCATTCCGACGTTGTTTGGCCTGTTCTGCGAGGAGGGTTATAATCAAGTATCGTCTCACCGGAGGAGAAATCCCATGCCTTGCCTGCGCAGGTTCAAATCGCTCGCCTTGACCATGGCGGGCCTTGCCGTTCCCGGCCTGGTATCTTGCAAATCATCGGAACCGCCGAAGAATGCTGACCAGAGGCCGTTCCCGTCCGGCAGCGGTGCAACTGGTGACACCGTGCAGTGCTCGTCTGCTTCAAACTGCCAGCCCGGTAGCCCGCAACTCCTCGTCAACGGGATGATCTCCCCGCGGCTGGTCGGTGATGTGAACCAGCAGATTTCCTGGCAAATATCGGCCCGATCCTCGATGTATCCCGGGCGGGCCTACGCGGCGATGAGCCTTACTTTCTCGCCATCCTTGCCACGGCTGACGGTTCGGCAACCGACGACGACGCTATCGGGTAGCGATACGATTTCGGTGGAAGGTCGCTTGACGACTGCAGATGCCCAGGCATCATCGACAGCAAGGATTGTCGTGCGCGACATGACAGCATGCAAAGTGGTTTCGGGCGCCAATTCACAGGCATGCAACAATATATCTCCAGCGACCCAGTTCGACTCGACTTTGACGGCGTCAGTTTCGTTTTCAAGCAACAACTACACGCCATACGGCCCTAACGCAGTGATCCCCAACGGGACCAACAACAACACTGGTCCCGACCTCGGCACACGAATTGGCATCGCAGCTGGGCTAGGCGGGCTTCAGGCTCTGCTGGGCGGAGATCCAAGCTTGACAGGAATTCTGGGCGGCGTCGTAAATGGGGCGGTTGGCAGTCTGAACTCAGGTTCCAACAACTATTCCGGTGGGACCGGTAACATGTACAACGGGAACGGGTTTTACAACCAGAATAGCTATCAGCCGAACAACCAGCAAAACGGTTACCAACAGAACAACTACATCCGGGGCTACTGACGATGAGAAACCCTATCTTTTTTGCCGTTTCATCTTTGGCGTTGTCGATGTCCCTGGTGGTGGCAGGATGCAAGCTCTTCACGAATCAAGGTGCTGGCCGCAAGTCAATTGACGTGGTCAGTTCCGGAGATCCTGCTCTGCGTTCAGGCCAAGCCTGTGGACCAGGCACCCTGGCAAATGGAACCCCGGAAGAGGCCGTGATCCGCTCAGCCGCCGCGCTGCCTCCATTCCTTGCTTCCCAGTTCAGCGACCTGTCGGCGACATACCGCCTCTCTGACGATCCTGGCGCGGACTGTGCGAAAGCAATGTCGTCCATGCCTCAGGCTTCGCTGTCGGCGGCAGAGCAAGCAGTGATCAAGGATAATCGGGTAGCTGGTTTGCGCGCTTGCTGGATCGTCCCGGCAGATGAATCAAGCAAGGTTTCCCAGCCGCCACAAGTAGTTCTTGGCAAGGGAGTCCAGGACATTCACAAGGGTCTTATTGTCACCTCCTATTACGCTTTTGCGGAATGGTACATCGACCGCGTGTTTGGTCCGGCCGTCGACAAGCTGCAAACAGATTCTGCGGGTAAAGCGGCGGAAACCGAACTCGGTTCCAAAGGCGAGCAGCTGATTTCTGTTGTCACGAAGTTTCGGGAGGTCCGTAAATCCCTCGCAGAAGCCGTCCTTTCAGACCTCGCTGCAGCGGGCAAGAATGACGTGATTGCCCGCTACGAGCAGGATTTTGGTGCCGCACAGGCGTCACTTCCAGCAAGCATTGCATTCCAGAATTTCATCGCCGCGGAATTTACCGACACCTGGTATTGCAATGTGGCAACCAATGAGTCGTTGAAGAATTCTGCTGTTTTTGTGAAGGCCCGGGAGGTTTATCCCATGATGGCAGAGCTGATGGGCAAAGCCTGGTTCGTGGAGTGAATTCAGCGTTGTCGAAGCCAGACCCGGGCCGCTCGCAGCCCGGGTGTGCATGCCAGTCTGGTATCACTTCTTCTTGAACAGTCCCTTGATCTTGTCCTTGGCATCGGCTTCCAGTTTTTTCTGGGCTTCCTTTGCTTTTTCCTCTGCTTGCTTCCTCTTTGCCTCATCCAATTGCGGAGCTGCTTTTTTCAGCGCGTCCCTTGCCGCGGCCTCAAGTGCCTTCCGAGCATCCACAGCAGCAGCATCGAGTGCTTTTTTTCCTTCCTGCTCGAGTCTTGCCGCCGCGTTGTCCTCGAAGTTGCGGGTCAATTCCCCGGTTACCAGGGTCAGCTTCGGACTGGTCAACGTGCCGCCGATACGGAAGGGAAGTTGCAAGTTCTTGTTCTTGTCGAACATCAGGGCTACGTACTCACTTTGTGCCACCAATTTTTGCTTCTCAACTTCCGAGACATTGACGTCCGCGCTGCCTTCGAGTTGTCCCTCCAGTGAGGATGTGGCCGCAAGTTTGAGTTGTCCCAACTCACTGGCGACATCTGACGTGATCTTGATCTTTCCGTCGTTGATTTCAAACTTGCCACTGGTTGATCCCAGTTTTTTCTCGCCAGTGTACTTGTCGGGAATCTTGACGTTTTTCACACCGTCCAGTTTCTTACGCAGGTCATCCACCTTGGGGCGTTTGTCTGCTGGTATTTTCTGTCCAAGCGGGGAAGCCAGGAATTTCTCAATGTTCTTGAACGCCTTGTCAGCGGCTTTGCCTGAAGTCAGTCCCCCGACGTAACCAGCGAACGCCTCAGCCACCAGCGGCCGGAAAGATGCGCCCTTGACCTCAGCGTCCTTGAGCTGGAACGAGCCGCTCGCGTTGAGTGTTTTGGTGAGTGTCTTGCGGGTAGTCCCGCGCGCGTTGACCGACATCGATGTGGTCAGAATCCCGTGAATTGCGTCTTTGTGAGCTGGTGCGATCACGGCAATGGCTTCGCTGGAGGATACGCCGTTCAAGTCGATGTTCCCCTGGAACTGCACCGGGTCTTGTGACAGTTCCAGCTTGCCGGCAGCCTTGATTGTGCCGCCGAGTGTCTGCATCGAGAATTGCTGTATCGTCGCTTCCAGGTTCCTGAAGCCGGCGCGCAGGGTCAAGTCCTTGATGTTGAGCGTGTCATAAAGGATCTCGCGCATCTGGACATCGACTGCTATGTCGTGAGGTTTCAGGTTTTCCTTGAGCTCCGGCGAGAGAGCGAAGTCTTTTTCGTCGCCCGCTGCGCCTCCCGGTGCTGGCGCGGCTACAGTCCCCTGCGGCGCACCCGGGGCATTTGATGGAGCGCTTTTTTCTTCGCCTGGATTAGCTGGTTTGGGCGGCATGAAAGGCTTCAAAAGGGCGGCCAGGTCCATTCGGTTGCTGGTTGTCTTGATTTGCATTTTTGCTGGCAGAACCGAATCCGCGCGCACGGTCAGATTGATGTCGGTGCCAGAAAGTTTGGAGGCGAGGTCGACCTCAGCCTTGACCGCTGACAGGTCAGATACGGGCCCGTTGACCTTGGTTGAAAATTCAAGGGAAGCCTTTTGCAGCAGTTTCTCATGCTGGGGCAGAATTGCCCCAAGGCTGGAAATGTCAGGGCTTCGGATCGCCAGCTCAAGCGCCGTTGCAAGTGACTTGAAGTCAGAAATTCTGGCTTTTCCGGCACCAGAAATATTCAGCACTTCAAAACCCAGATCGTCAACGTCGAGTGTTTTTGTCGTAGCCGTTCCCTTGATTCTGGCGGCAATGACCTGTCCCGGTTTCTTGACCAGCGCGTTCTGGAAATTGATCGCCATCCCGGCAAGATCAAGCCTGCCACTGAAGTCGAGTGACTTGAATAGTTCGCTGTCAGAGCTATTGATTCGGGTTGTCATGGAAAGGGTGAGGGGGCCCTGAACGGCCGCACCGGATTCCTTTGCTTTGACCGTCGTCGACAGATTGATTGAGATATCGCGATCAAGCCCGATGTTGTTCACCACGAAGTCCAGGTCTTTGACGCTCGCCAAAGCCTTGCCGTTGTTCTTCACGCCCGCAGCCGCGCCAGTGATGGCAATCGATTTGATCACGACGCGTTCACGCAGTTCCTTTACAGGGGTTGGTGCGGAAGGGGCTCCCCCAGGGGCGGGGCTCTGGGCTGGAGCGGTCGTCGGTTCCTTGGTGGAGCTCCCGTCGACCTTGGCCAGGCTGGCCAGGTTGTTGCTGCCTTTTTCCATGACCATCTCGATGGCCGGGTTGATGATTCGCAGCTCCCCGATCAGCTTTCCCTGGAGAAGTGGCCAGAATTCGGTGGCGAGGAACATCTCGTCTGTCTTAAACAAGGTGGTTCCCTGAAAGGCAGGGTCGGAGTTTTTGACCGACGCCGACTTTACGGTGACCCCCAGTTTCGGGATGGCGTGCAGACGGATAGACTTGAAGTCCAGCTCGGCATTGACGGCGCCGGCGACGGCCGACTGGATCTGGGGCTTGAACTTCTCAAGGTCCACCAGAAAGGGTACAAGCAGCGCAGCCACAAGGAGCAGCGCAATCAAGACGAACGGCACGGCGATCCACTTCATCCAGGACTTCATCAGAACCTCCAAGATCGGACAGATACTATATGAAAGCACAAACTGGCGATTTCGTTGAGGGTCTGCGCAACCGCAAGACGCAAAAACTGTTTATTTGCCTGGAGGCGGCGGATTCTCCGGGTAGTGTCCGCGTGATCAACCCGGGGGGTGACATCCTGGTGGTCCGCGAGGAGCTTTTCGACCTTGAGGCTGTGGAGGTCGCAATCCCGGCACTTCCAGAATTCTTTACGCCCGAGCAGGTATCGACCTGGCAGGAGTATCAGGCATCGGAGGAAGACCGTCGCAAGGCCGAAGCCGAACGCCGTCGATGGGAAGAGCAAGAGCGCATCCGGCAGCAGTCAGCCCCGGCAACCACGCCCGCGCGAACGTCCCCCTCCCGTGATTCTTCGCCGCGGCGCCGGACGCAAGGCACACCGGTGAAAGTCATCCCTGGTCGTGTGGTTGCAGAATGGGCTGGCGAACGGCTGGTTTTTTACCGGCACAAGATCGAACCGCTGCGTCCAGCGGATCAATTTCAGGTTAAAATTCATGGGGTTGGCGTTTTTCAGATCACCAAAGCGGACTTCCTGAGGGTGTTCAACAACGTCATCATGTCACCCCAGTATCGTTCGCAAGGGATGTTTTCCTACGAGACGCTACCGGATGAGGCCCGGCCTTTTTTGCGATCCTGAGGCGACGACCCCTTTTTCAGCCTTTATTAAAATCACAGCTTGTAATAGAAACCGCAGGGTTTTAAATATCTGGGGGTTTTCTAATGGTTGCGATCCTTCGCGGTTTGACCTTCGACGACGTCTTGCTTGTACCGGGCTATAACGGAATCAAGTCCCGTCAGGATGTGACCACGGCCGTCACGCTGAAAAACCGACGCTTTGAAATCCCCGTTGCCAGCGCCAACATGGACACGGTCACCGGCCAACGCATGGCGGAAGCCATTACCGACCTGGGCGGCATGGCGATCCTGCACCGGTTCATGTCGATCGAAGAAAACGTTCAGGTGTTCAAGGAGTGCCCACATCCGGCACGCACTGGCTTTTCGATCGGCACGGGAGCTGATTCGCTCACCCGCGCCGAGGCCCTGGTCGCTGCAGGCGCCGACATCGTTTGCGTTGATGTTGCCCACGGCCATTCCAAGGAAGTGAACCGGACCATCCGGACCCTGCGCGAACTCTACAAAGACAACCTCATGATCATCGCTGGCAACGTAGCCACCTACGCTGGCGCGGACTACTTGGCGGCTGCTGGCGCTGACGTGATCAAGGTCGGTATCGGCCCAGGGTCTGTGTGCACGACTCGCATCAAGACGGGTTACGGCGTTCCCCAGCTCACAGCAATCATGGAGTGCCGCAAGGTTGATCGTGCCCTCATCGCTGACGGTGGTATTCGTACGCCGGGTGACGCTGTCAAGGCGCTCGCTGCAGGTGCAGACTTTGTCATGCTTGGTGGCATGCTGGCAGGTACCGAAGAATCCCCGGGCCAAACCTATGAAAGGTCACTGCCTGGCGGACAGATCCAGAAGTTCAAGCAGTTTCGGGGCATGGCTTCGAAAGAAGCTCAAGAAGACTTCATGGGCGGCATGGCTGAATGGAAGACTGCAGAGGGAGTGGCCGTGGAAATACCATGCCGCGGTCCAGTGCGTGACATCATTCAGGATGTCGTTGGCGGTCTTCGTTCAGGGCTCACTTATTGTGGCGCTTCCGACATCAAGGGACTTCAGCGCAAGGCCCAGTTCATCGAGATCAGCGCGGCCGGTTATCGCGAGGGAACCCCGCACGCGGTTGATCGCCTGACCAAGTAAAGCCAACATTGGCGGATTTGTTGCAACTGGACCTCTCGACCGGGAATTGATCACCGGCCGGGAGGTTTTTTATGTTGTCAGCCAGTCGCAAACGCCACTTATTCCGCGCTTTGTTCGTCGCCTCACTGCCAGTGACCGCAGGTTTCCTGTTGTACTCCTGCTCGCCCGCTGGCAGTGGTGGTCGCCACGATCCTTTCGCACGGTTGCGCGAGGCGTGGGATGCGGCGAACGACCCCGGCTTGATGCTTGGGGAACCCAAGCCCATGCGTGAGCTTCTGTCGCGCAAGTTTTTGCAGGGCGAATCGTCCGCACCCTGGAGCGATTCCTACTGGCCCCTGCAATCCGCAGGCGTTGCCGACCGGTGGATCGACACGGAGGCATTTCCTCCTTTTGAAATCGCAGGGGATCCAGAAGACGACAATCGTGAAGCCTACGACCAGGAGAGTGGTCGTGCGATTGACGCCGCAATAATCGCGGCCCGCCAATTGGCAGCCGGGGGATGGCTAAAGTCGTGGGGAGTCTCGCCGGCCGAGAAATATGACATTGCATCCGGTAACTCCGATTTTGCTCTGACACGCAGCGAACTTGAGGGTTACGCAGGCAATCGCTGGACTTATGAAAAAGATGAGATTCCGTGGGGCTGGATGGGTCATTGCCACGGATGGGCTCAGGCCAGCATTGCCCTGCCGGCGCCCCGTCACAGTGTCCTGGCCAAAAACCGCCGCACCGGCCAGTCGGTCCTCATGACCGAGGGCGACGTGCGGGCGCTGCTGACTAAAATCGCGTCCGATAACGGCACGGTGGAACAGAACCGTTTTGCTGGAACAAGGTGCGAGGACAGGGATTCCGACATTCCGCGGGATAGAAATCAGCGGATCGTTGACGCTGCGCTTGGTGTCTGGGATGACGAAGCGCACGCGCTTGTTCGTGAGAAACGGGCATCCTTCCGCGCAATTTTCCACAGCCGCTTTGATGGTGGCAATCAGGGTGCCGCGCCGTGGGCTGTCTTGCAGAGGATCAGCCCTGCCGCTGATCAGCCAGTGAATCCCGCCGCAGCGGATCTGATCTGGGTTCAAGGGATCGACTGGATCGACTGGCAACGGCAAGTGGTATCACCAGTGGTGTATTCCGTGCGCGCTGCCAGCAACAATTCGGGCGATAACCAGGGGACTGTACGCCCTGACCTTGTGCTGTGGGCTGCGGACAGAAAGCTCGTTGGCCGCGTCCTTGGGGATGACGGTGAGTGGGTTCGTGGGTCAAACGGTCGTATTCTGGTCCGCCAAGAGGAGGCGGATGCTGCGTGGCGCGCGGTGATGGGTGAATCCATCGCACGTGCTTCAAACGCCAACCGAGATACATTTGCCTTCAAGTCTTACAAGGAGTGTCGCGACATCAATCCAGCGACCTTCCATACGACTCTTGTGAACTGGCTGGGTGGCAGGCGATCCAGAACGGGCAGTGCGATCCCGGCACGGGGTTTCGTGATCGATCTGACGCGAACAGAGCAAGTGTGGAATCAAGGATTGTGGCGCTACGAAAGCAAGGCTGGCGAGCCAACGCCCCTTGAAATCCGTCAGGAAGATGGCGCCATTCGTGATCCATTCGCACCAGCACGTGCAAGGGGCACGGCGCAGATTGTTGATTTCGTCACCCGCGTTGACTTCGGTGTCGAGAATGGTCCGTTCATTAATTACTCCCCGGACGATGAAATTTCCCGTCACGAAGTTTTCCGTTACACGCTTGAGTTTGATGCCGATGGAAAACTTCTGGGTGGAGAATGGCATGGGCTTGCCAGTGATGAAGCCAAGCCTTTGTCTGGCACGGCACTCTTGAAGGACTTGAATGATCAGGCTAGTGGCGACGGTTACCGCTGGCAACAGGCCCCGGACTTTATTTGGGGCGTTGCTGCCGCATCGGGAAACTCCCTTCGATTTCGCGATAGTAGCGTGCTCCGGGCCAGTGTGGTCGAGGCGATCCATCGTTGCAGCCTGAATGCTGGAAATGACGACTTGATGGAGACATCCCTGCCAATTTCAGGTGCAGATCCCGTTAAGGTGAAGTACGTTCCCTGCGAGATTGAATGAGTTTCTGGGAGCAATGCAGGATGCTGAAAATCACCAATAACCTCAGGGCCGCCATCGTTTATGTTGCGGCGGCCTTTTTCTCTGCAACATTTCATGGTGCCGTGGTACGCGCTGAATCAGCTTACCCGGAACAGGCAAAGTACGAGGGAAGACAGCTGGCAGATATAAAGCTGCTCAATGTTGATGGCAAAGCGTTGCATTTGAAGAAGGATGCTGCGTTTGCCGGTAAGCCGCTCGTACTGATACCTGTTTTCACCAGCTGCCCAGTCACCTGTCCGACCATCCTGAAGGAATTCGAATTGGCATGGACGGACTACGCGAAGGCCCTCGCACCTGCCGGGGCGCGTGTTGTGGTGGTCAGTTTTGATCCGGGCGATACCAGGAAAGGCTTCAAGTCGCTGCTCGCCCGCCAGAAACTGCCGGCAGATTGGGTTTACGGTGTTGCGGCATCGAAAAGCGATTTCAAAAGGCTTGAAGCCATGTTGGCCGACTTTGATTTCCGTTATGTAAGGCTCAAGGGTCAGGGTGGGGGCTTTGCCCATCCGGCAGGAGCCTATATCCTTGATGGTGAGGGCAAGGTGCGTCGCTTCCTGGCGCAGGCCGAGTTCTCCAAGGATGACCTGACAAATGCTTTCGCAAGCCCAAAGCGTATGGAGCAGCGCTGAACCCTGGGACGGCCAGACCTGGTCGTGGGACTGGGACTTTTTCATCTCGTCGGCACGTGCCCTGCGTATTTACCTCTACGATCACGGCACAATTCCCCTCTGGAATTTATTCGTGTGCGGTGGGCAGCCTGAACTGCCCAACCCCCAGAGTTTTGCCCTGACATGGCCGTCCTTGTTCATTTATCTTTTTCCGCCGGCAGTGGCGATCATGATGCTTTGGCTGGTGATGTCCGTGGTTGGCGCCTGGTCCACGGCGGGTTTGTTACGCCTTTCCGGTGTTTCCCGGGCGATCTCTTGGATTTTCTCGTTGGCATTGGTTTTCTCCGGCTATTTCGGTGCCCATTTCAATCAAGGGCATGCGACGTTCGCATTCTTTCATCTGATTCCTTTGGTTGCCTTCGCGGCGGTGCGGGATCTGGAGCGAAAGTCTACAGGGAAACAAGGTAACGGACTTCTTGCCTGGCCGGTGGTTTTCGCCAGTTTCCTGCTTTTTTCTGCCCCGTCAGTGCAGGCGCTCGTTTATGGTTTCCCCCTGCTTCTTGTCTTGTGGATCGCATTCCGGGCTCCGATGCGGACCTTGGTGTCCATGTTGATTGGCATGATGCTGGCTTCCTACAAATTCATGCCCGTTTTGTTCCAGTCTCTTGCGCGCAAACGGCCAGACATATTCTTGGAGGCCTATCCGCCCTCCATTTTGCAGAAAACCCTTTTCACTTTCGTGTCGCAGCCGGAGTTGATGTGGGAGAGCTACCAACATCCGTGGCGATTTTACGGATGGTGGGAGTATGCGGCCTTTATCAGTCCGGTCCTCATGCTGTGCGGGATATGTGGCATTTTCATGTTGCCACAAAGGCGTGACAAGTTGCTTGTGTCCGGGGTCATTTTGATGCTGGCGGGCGCGATCTTGGCGCTCGGGAATGGTTTCTGGGTAGAGCGTTTCGGGATGGTCCCGTTCATCCGCTCGGTCCGTGTATTTCCGCGTTTCCAGTTTTTGCTGCTCACGGGGGCAACGTGGGTAGGGGCTTTGTTTGCCCAGCAGTGTTGGAATTGGTTGGCCATGCGCAAAGCCTTGCCTGTTGTATTGCGGCAAAGTTCCCTCATGGGTTTGGTGTTGGCTGCCTTGGTCGCCCTCCCCTCG
>JBEGVZ010000023.1:0-39429 GCA_041178085.1 Pseudomonadota bacterium
CCCACGGGCCCCTCAGGCCGCCTAAAACTGTATCGGAGGGGAACAAATTGATAGAATCTTTGAGAAAACACGACTTTCATCTGCAGGCAACGGGAAAATGGCTTCAACGCATCTTTCATGTCTGGTCGTTACAACGTTGCTGGCATCAGCAATGGCGACTGGCTGCAAACTGGGGAGCCAGGAAAGCCGCATCAGCAGGCGTAGCGAGTACAAGATCCTCAATCCAGACCCGGTTTCGGTAGACCGCATCGCCGACGGGACGTCGATCCAAATCCGCTTCACCACCAAGACACCGGCCCTCTGCGAGCTATTTTATTTTTCCCAGGACCCGGAAGGAACGCCCCCCGAATCAAAACCCACCCGCATCAGCTGCAGCAAGAGCGAAGAGTCGCGCACCGAATTCAACGAGACGGTCACCGGCCTGGACGCCGAGACCCTTTACAATTTCGGTATTTACGTGTGGAGCGATGGGAGTCCCAGGGAAAAAGGCGAGGCGCTCATTGTCCGCGAGAAAAGCAACAACAGTGGGGCAATTCGTCTCAAGGATGGAACGTTTTCTCAAATCCTTGTTGCGCGATTCAACAGCACACTCAGGACGGTTGCATTCCAGCGGATCGGCCTCGAGCCCCCGCTCAAGGCGGATGCCATCATGGCGAAGTCCCTGATGGCAACGGGCTGCACCCCGCTTCTTGACCAACCCAATTGGACAGGACGGGCAAACCAGTTACCCGTGGGCCTGACAGCCTTCGCCAGCCGGGGGTTCGCAACAGCAGAAGGGGCCTCGTCCGAAAAGAGGATCATAGCCGTTTTCAATACCCTGCAATACGGCAATCCAGAGTGGGAGTGGACCTACCAAACCCCGGAAAGAAGCAATGTGCTGGTCAAGGCCAGGCCACCAGGAAGGCTCACTGCGGTAGAAGTCTTCCAGTCCCAGAGGGCCGCGATCCCCGAGGTCAAACTGTCGGATGCAGAGACAACAATCCGGCTTGAAACAAACGCGCCGCTGAATGTGTCCTGGCAGTGGGATAACCTGCCAGCGCATGCGCGGGTTCACCTTTCTCTGGGCAGGCCGGGTGATACGGGCGCCGTCCGCTGTACTTTTGACCCCAAAAGCGGCCGGGGCGCAATCCCGGTGGAAAACCTTGCTGGCCTGAGCCCAGGGAAACAAACCCTCATGGTTGAGCTGGAATCCATTAGCTTCCAGGCATTTACGGGGTGGCTTGCGCGGTCGATTGACTGGCGTTCCATCCGCGTCGAGAAATCATGAAACGATTGAAAGGCGACCTCAAGATGTTCCGATACTCGACAACTTTCCTCGCCAAAGCTGGCCTTGCTTGCTTCTCGTTCATTTTGCTGTTGTCCAACCCAGCCTATGCACAAAACGTCTCCAAGATCATCGCCGACAAGGGCTGGGTACTCGCATCTTTCAAGGATGCGTCCGTGTTATCGGTTGGCCAGAGCGCTTGCCTGCTCGATACGGCGGGGACCACTGTCGCCTGCGGCAAGGTGATCAAGGTCGCCAAAACGGTCGTCGTCATCAAAACGTCGCCCATCAGCGCCGCTGCGCAGGTAAAGCCGGGCTTCAAGGTGGAGGCGGGTGAGGGCGACAGCGCCGCCAAGGCTGATGCAGCGTCAGCGGCAGGTGGCAAAAAAACTGCGAAAACATCAAAGACTGCGACCACCAGTAAATCCGCGGGGCGAAGCAGGATCCGCTTTTATTCCGGCATGGGCCTTGGCGTCGCGTCGATTTCAAAAGTTGGTTACAAGGCGCCTGGTTCTGGCGAAACAGGAGTCAAGTTGTGGGAATCGCAAAGCACACCAGTCAATTTTGAAAAAATTGGCTTTGGTGCCGAGTTTGAAACCTCCCGTGCGGGCACTTTCGGTTTTCGGCTTGCCGTGATGGGAGATGCGAAGCCCCAATTCGCAAGCACACTCATCCTGGAGACCGACTATGACCAGACCAACCGCCAAAAATATGTCTCGAGTGAACACACGCACACCGTCATGGGCATTTATTACGACTATGCATTTCTGCAACCTGCGCCATCAAAGAGCGGCCTGAGGATCTTCAGCGGTCTTGACCTGGTAAATTCCGTTGCGAAATTCACCGGTATTCTGAAGAACGAAGCTGATTCCAGCGATACTGAAATCGCCACACTTGATTCAACCTTGTCCGTCATCTCACTCAGGACCGGGCTGGAATTTCTGCTTCGATTTGGCAGGACATTTGAAATGGGACTGGGACTGCGACTCGCCGTCCCGCTAGCTGGAATCGGCTTGAAGCAGGAAACAACCATCAACGACCCGAACATCGCCAAATCAAGCGATGAACAAAAAGACTTGAAAGACGCCCTGACTCACAAGAAGAACACCTTTGGCGCGGTGATCCCGCTGTCGATGTCGATTGCCTTCTAAAAAAACCTGCAGGTTGAGAAAGAGACGGGAATACCGTCTGGGTTTCCGGCGAGCAGGGCGTCTGCGACCCGCCCCGCCAACCAGGGGGCCAACTGCAGGCCATTCTTGTAGAAGCCCGTAAAAAGCCATATACCTTTCCGCCCATCTGGGCTGACCGGACCACAGACGGGCGCCCGGTCTTTGCATCGCAACCGGATTCCTGACCTTGTCACCGACGCCCCCACAGACGAATTCTGCAGATCTGCGGCTGGAAGAAATAAACTAGCTTCTTGCGCAACACCTGGCAGAAAATCCTGTTCATCTCCTTCCCAAGACCCCGCGAAAATATTGCCAGCCGGCGTGAGTGTGACGGATTTTGTGCCGCGCACAAAAGACGAAACCAACCTTTCGCCCGGTTGGAAATACGGAGCGACAAAAGTTCTTCCTGAAGGAGGAGCCCACTCAATCGTTTGACCGGGCACTTCCTTCCAGCCCGGGATGGTGAGCAATCTGACTGACGCAGGGGCGGAGGCGAGCAGCTGGGGTGCTTGCCAGCCATTGGCCAGGACAACATGCCGGGCAAAGATGCTCGAGCCGTCATCCAGCTTTGCCTGCGTTGGTTCTCCCGAAGACAGGGATACAACCCGTGCACGGATTCGTGTTACCTGCTCCCCACGGGTTCTGCAGAGAGCCTCTTCCAGCGCATCGAGCAGACCGCGAGGGTCAAACCAGAAATCCCCTGGATAGAGCAGACCGTTTATCTTTGCCTCGCCGAACGTGCCAGCAAGCACTCCAAAAGCACCGTGGAACCTTCGCTGAAAAATCCTGCCGGCAACACCCTGATACGCTGGCAGGTCGGGACACAGTTCGCCAACACCGCAATGATTCTGAGCTATCGACAAGCCTGCGGAGGCGGAAACCTCCGCCAACCAGGCCGGCAAAAACCGGTGCGCAGAAAGCTTCGCATGAAACAATGGTTCGCGGGCAAGCAGAAGGCCTTTGATGGCACTGATGCCCTGTGCAACCGGTGTAGCGGATCCCGCCACATGTTCTGACGGGGCAATCACGGCGACCCTGATGGAACTTCTGCGGGTCAGCTCAAACGCAAGTGAAAGACCAGCGATACCTGCGCCGACAATCACAACATCCAGGGGATCACTTGCGCTCACAATGCCCGCCAGAGGATATCCAGAATCTCCCTCCGGAACTCCCTGATCAGCGGATTGACGCGTCCGCTGCAGGTCCGGTTGGTCAAAACAACGGCATAGTGGTCGGGATGTTCTGCTGCAGAGGCACTTGTCACCCAAAATGCTGTCCCGGTAAAACCAAGATGCCCCATGGCCGCGCCACCACCAAATGGCCGCGCTGCGGGATCATTGCCCTGCCTCCAGCCAAGGAGGCTTTCATTTTTGAGGTCCCCGAGCTCGGCAGCCTGCAGGTCAAGCATGCGCCGCCCCGCCGCTGAGAAGTGCATGGCGCGAAGAAAAGTCACCAGCGCCCGCCCGGAACCAAAAAGCCCTGCGTGAGCGCAGCGACCGCCCAGTGACCAGGCATTTTCGTCATACACTTCGCCAACCAAATCCCTTTGGCGAACCGGGCACCAACCCGTAGGGATGCAACGTTCCCGGCGCGTTTCTTCGTTGAAGTCCGGGGCAAAACCGAGGTGTTGAGAAGCTGGGGACAAGTAATTGAAATCGCCACAAATAATCTTAAAAATATCAGTTAAATTAGCCCGATATGTCCTTTCCAGAAATACCCCCAACACCAGGAACCCGATATCCGAGTACCGGTTTGTGGGTTGGCCGGAAATCGCCGCGGCAGCGCCGTCCAGATTTTCAAACACCGGCTGTTTCTCAAACGAGCCGTCGTCCCGTTGACACTGGACGTAAAAATTCCGCCACGCTGGAAGACCTGATTCGTGCCGCAAGAGAGCGCGGGGTGTGAACTCAAAAAGGCGCGAGGGAACACCAGCAAACCATCCTGGATTGCCGACCACAACGGGCGCCGTCGCAAGGGGCTCATCCAGGAGCCATTGGCCCTCTGCCACAAGTTTCAAAACCGCCGGCGTCGTCACCAGCGCCTTGGTCAGGGAGGCTAGATCAAATACATCGCGGTGGTCTGGAAGAAGAGTTGCCAAAACATTCGGCTCGGGCTTTGCCAGCTGACCCGTTGCGACAAAGGCATGAGTGAACAAGCCGCGCTTTCGCCAGCTGTCAAGAAAGGACTCCAACTGCAATTCACCTGCTGCGCCGGGCATCAAGCTCTTCTTTCAAAATCTCGTTCATCAACTGGGGGTTCATCTTGCCACCGCAAAGTCTCATTGCCTGACCCACGAAGAACCCAAAAACTTTCTCCCGCCCCCCAAGATATTCGCCGACCTGGCCGGGATTGGCATCGAGGACCTGTTTGATGGTCTTGCGGATCTCCGCGGTGTCGGACACTTGGACCAGACCCTGAGCTTCCACCATGGCTTTTGGCCCCTTGCCAGGACCATTCTCTGCCATTTCTTCAAACAATTTCTTGGCAATCTTGCCAGACACAACACCCTTGCCAATAAGCTCGATCAGTTCACCCAGTTCATTCGCTGTAACGGGCGGGTTGCCAAGGTCCCACTCGCGGCTGTTCACCTCACGCAAATATTCCGTGGTGACCCAGTTGGCGACAATCTTCTCCGGGACAGTCCCACCCACACGCCGCAAGACTGCTTCGTAAAAGTTTGCCAGGTCGCGGTCTGCTGTCAAAACAGCTGCATCATAAAAAGAGAGCCCATGTTTTTCCTGAAATCGCCTGGCCATTGCCTCGGGCAATTCCGGGAGGACTTTCCTCTGCGATTCAATGCGCTCTACCGGAATTCTCAGGGGGAGCAAGTCTGGATCGGGAAAATAGCGGTAATCTTCGCTTTCTTCTTTTGATCGCATGGCCTGAGTCTTGCCGCTGGCGGCATCAAAAAGCATCGTCTGCTGAACAACCTTCTGACCGTGATCAAGCAAGTCCGCCTGACGCAAAATCTCGTACTTTATGGCACGCTCGATATTGCGGAAAGAGTTCAGATTTTTTATTTCGCAGCGCGTGCCATATTTTTCTTCACCCCGCGGACGAATCGAAACGTTCGCGTCACAGCGAAAGGATCCCTCCTCAAGGTTGCCATCACAGATATCAAGAGAACGCACGATGGAGCGCAAGCGCCGCAGATAATCGGCTGCATCTTCCGGACTGCGAATATCGGCGTGACTGACGATCTCGATCAACGGAACCCCGGCGCGGTTCAAGTCGATGTAACTGGATTCATCGCCGTGGATGTTCTTACCGGCGTCCTCCTCCAGATGGGCCCGCATGATCCGGATCACCTTGCCGCTGGCAAGGGCGAGCCTTCCGTCCGAGCAGTAGGGTCGATCGTACTGGGTGATCTGGTATCCCTTGGGCAAGTCAGGATAAAAATATTGTTTCCGCGCAAAAATGCTCGTCTCATGAACCTTCGCGTCCACGGCCAAGGCGAAACGAACTGCAAAATTAACCGCTTGTTCATTCAATGCGGGAAGCACGCCTGGATGACCCAGGCATACGGGACAGGTGTTGTGATTCGGTAGCGAACCAAATTCGGTGGAGCAGCCACAGAAAAGCTTCGACCTGGTTTTCAGCTGGCAGTGGACCTCAAGCCCAATGACCGGCTCATAACGGTCGAGTACCGTCTGCTCAGAGGCACGGGCGGGCTTTGTGCCAATCGGTTGCGCGTTCATAGGCGTAGGCTCCAGTGAGCAAGGACTTTTCGTTGAACTTCCTGGCAATAAGTTGCATGCCGACCGGCAAACCGGATGTGGTCAAACCGCAAGGAACAGAAATTGCGGGAAGGCCGGCAAGGTTTACGCCTATCGTACAAACATCCGAAAGATACATGGCGACAGGATCTGACAATTTTTCGCCGAGCTTGAAGGGCGGAGTCGGTGAGGTAGGCGTCAGGATCAAGTCGCAGCCAGAATCAAATACGGCCGAAAAATCCCGGGTAATCAATTCACGCGCCTTGTTTGCCTTGGCATAAAAGGCATCGTAATACCCAGACGACAAAACGAAAGTGCCTAGCATGATCCTCTGCTTGACCTCGCGCCCAAATCCCTGGCTTCGGCTTGTCCGGTAAAGTTCTTTCAGAGTTTTCCTGCCTGCACCTTCCGCGCGGTATCCGTAACGGACTCCGTCAAAGCGGGCAAGGTTGGCCGACGCTTCGGCCGTCGCGATGACATAGTATGCAGCCACGCTGCTGGCGATGTTGGGCAAGCGCACCTTTTTTACGGTTGCCCCCGCCGCCTGCACTTCACCGATGGCCCGCTCAAGGCAGCGCGCGACCTCGGGGTCTACGCCCTTGTCCAAAAGTTCGTCCGGCACGCCTATTGTCCGCCCCTTGAGCGATGCCGTCGAGAGCGCCGCGGCAAAACCCGACTGGGGATGGTTCACAGAAGTGGAATCACGCGGATCAAGCCCGGCAAGGACATCGTAGACCATAGCCGCATCTTCGACCGTGGTCGTCATGGGGCCAATCTGATCCAGCGAGGATCCAAAAGCCACCAGGCCGAATCTGCTGACCGAACCGTAAGTTGGCTTCAGTCCAGTGATACCGCAAAAGCTGGCCGGCTGGCGGATGGACCCACCTGTATCCGAACCAAGTGCGACTGGCGCCAATCCCGCTGCGACTGCAGCACCTGACCCCCCCGATGAGCCGCCTGGGACATGATCCAAATGCCAGGGGTTTCGTACTGGGCCAAAGGCGGAGTTCTCGCTCGAACTCCCCATGGCAAATTCGTCCATGTTGGTTTTGCCGAGGACAAAGGCCCCGGCTGCACGCAGGCGGGATATTACTGTCGCATCATACGGGGCGACGTAGTTCCCAAGCATGCGGGAACCACAGGTGGTCTTCGATCCCCTGACGCAAATGTTGTCCTTGATCAGAACTGGAACACCAGCCAGCGGCAATTCACTGACGCCCTTTTCCCGGATCAGCCGGTCGGCCGCACGAGCCTCTGCGATGGCTGCATTTTCATCAAAGTGAAGGTGGCTGTTCAGCTGTTGATGGGTTTGCCTGGTCCGCTCAAGGAAAGACTTTGCGACCTCTTCGGCACTTGCTTGACCCGCCTGAAGCAGGCCAACGATTTTTTTTGCCGTCAGTTCGCTGCAAGGAGTTTGGGTCGCCGCCATGATTGACTCTATGTGGTTTATTCGATGATTCGCGGTACCTGAAACGCCGTGCCGCTGTGCGCGGGAGCCTGGGACATGGCCTCTTCGACTGGCAGGGAAGGGGTCACGACATCCGACCTTTCCGGAGTCTCCGGGGTTTCGCCGCGCAAGATGTCACCCCGCCAATCCTTGCCAAGAGCTTGCGCCGTGTCTAGCTGGTCAACGTAGTCCAGGATCCTCGCAAGCCGCCCTTGGTAAAAGCAAACTTCCTCTTCCGACAAATAAAGATTCGCAAGGTCAGAGACCTTGCGAACCAGTGATTCATCGACGTTGATCCTGGTCATGAAGACCGTGCCTTCCTTATACCTCTTCGCCCTCGAACTGCATCACTTTGCAACAACTGATGATTCGTTCACCATCTTCTACGTTCATCAGACGGACCCCCTGGGTCAAGCGACCGATGACGCCGATCTCGCCCACGGTGAAGCGCATGACTTTCCCAACAGATGTCATGATCATCAGGTCGTCTGTTTCTGCCACCTGAACGATGCCAACAACGGGTCCGTTCCGGTCAGTAACCTTGATGGTGTAGATGCCCTTACCACCGCGCGACTGGACACGGTATTCCTCAAGCGGCGAGCGTTTTCCGTAACCATTCTCGCAGATCGAAAGAATCGTTGAGTCGCCGGTGATAACTTCCATGCCAATCACTGAATCATTATCTTCTGAGAAACGGATGCCTGTCACGCCGCGAGATGCGCGCCCCATCGGACGGGCTTCGTCCTCATTGAAGCGGATTGCTTTGCCCAGACGGGTTGCAATCAAGACGTCACTCTTTCCGTCCGTGATCGCGCAGGCGACGAGCGTATCGTTGTCCTCGAGCTTCAAACCAATGATGCCGCTTGAGCGGATGTTGGCATAGGCCATGAGCTCAGTCTTTTTGATGAAGCCTTGCGCCGTCACCGACACAATGAATTTCCCTTCCGAAAATTCCTTGACCGGGAGAACAGAAACAACCCGCTCTTGCTCCTCGAGCTTGATAATGTTCGCGAAGTGCTTGCCGCGGGCCCGAAGAGGCGCTTCCGGGATCTGGTAAACCTTGATGTCGTATACGCGTCCTTTGTTTGTGAAACAGAGGAGAGACTGGTGGTTACTCGAAATGTAGAGGTCTTTGACGACATCTTCTTCTTTCGTAAGCATCCCGCTCTTGCCCTTGCCGCCACGTTTCTGAGCTCGGAACTGACTGAGTGGCGTCCGTTTGGCGTATCCCCCGTGGGTGATCGTCACGGCCACTTCCTCATCCGCGACAAGGTGCTCCATCCTGAGTTCGTCAGCTTCGGATGGGATGATTTCGGTACGACGACCGTCGCCATGAGACTCTTTTAACTCGAGCAAGTCAGCCTTGATGATGGCTGTGACTCGTTCCGGGCGATCAAGGATGTCACGAAGGTCGGCGATGAGCGCCATTGTCTCATTGTATTCCTGAACGATTTTTTCACGCTCCAGGCCCGTCAACTTGGCAAGACGCATGTCCAGAATGGCTTTGGTCTGGATATCGGTCAGTCCGAAGCGCGCAACCAACTGTGCATGGGCAGCCTGGCTGTCCTCGGCAGCGCGGATGATGGCAACCATTTCATCGATATTCTCAACGGCGGTCTTCAAGCCAAGAAGGATGTGGCCGCGCGCCTCTGCTTCGCGAAGCTCAAAAGCTGTGCGGCGGAGGATCACCTCACGACGATGCTTATAGAACAGTTCCAGGAGTTGTTTGAGGTTCAAGATCCTCGGCGCGCCGTTGACGAGGGCCACCGTATTGACACCAAAGCTGCTTTGCATCGGAGTCATCTTGTACAAATTGTTCAGGACAATGTCGGCGACTTCCCCGCGCTTGAGTTCGATGACCACGCGGATCTCATCTGCCGCGGACTCGTCCCGAAGGTCCGAAATCCCTTCGAGCTTTTTGTCACGAACCAGCTCAGCGATGCGTTCGATAAGGCGCGCTTTATTCACCTGGTAGGGAATTTCCGTGATCACAATCCGTTCACGGCCTTGTGATTTTGGAACTTCTTCAATCTTCGTGCGCGCGCGGATCACAATTGACCCGCGGCCTGTCATGAATGCTTCCTTGATCCCGGCCATGCCGTGAATCTGTCCCCGAGTCGGAAAATCTGGACCCTTTATGTAGTTCATCAACTCGTCAATGGTGATGTCCGGATTTTCAATCAGTGCCTCGAGGCCTTCGACCACTTCACGCAAGTTGTGTGGAGGTATATTAGTGGCCATGCCGACTGCAATCCCCGCAGCGCCATTAACAAGTAATTGCGGCAGCTTGGTCGGGAGAACGAGGGGCTCTGTTTCTTTGTTGTCGTAGTTGGGTCCGAAATCGACCGTCTCCTTTTCGATATCGGAAAGAAGGAGTTCAGCCATCTTGGCCAGCCGCGATTCGGTGTAACGCATCGCTGCTGCAGAGTCGCCGTCGATAGAACCAAAGTTACCCTGGCCATCGACCAAGGGGTAACGCATTGCGAAATCCTGAGCCAGACGTACGAGTGCCTCATAGACCGCGGAGTCGCCGTGCGGATGGTACTTACCGATCACATCACCGACGATACGTGCTGACTTCAAGTAGGGCCGGTTGTGGAAGTTCTTCAGGCCGTACATCGCATAAAGGATCCGGCGATGAACTGGCTTGAGTCCGTCCCTGACGTCCGGCAATGCGCGAGAAACGATGACGCTCATCGAATAATCGAGGAAGGAGGTTCTCATCTCCTCTTCGATATTGATCGGCTTTACGTTCTTGACTGCTACTTCCATCTGGATCCTCTTGGTGCAGCTTCAACGCCGCACGTCATTTGATCAAATATCGAGGTTACGAACACTCAGGGCGTTCTGCTGGATGAATTCACGCCGGGGCTCGACATCGTCACCCATCAACGTGCTGAACAACCGGTCCGCTTCCATTGCATCTTCGATCTCGACCTGAAGAAGCGTCCGGTTTTCGAGCTTCATGGTTGTTTCCGAAAGCTGATCCGGATTCATTTCTCCAAGACCTTTGTAACGCTGGACGTATGCGCCCTTGCGCCCTTCATCGACAATCTTTTCCTTGAGGGCATCCATGGTGAAGAGCATGCCACTGCGGTCTGAGTCGCCAGCGGCACCTTCAGCGTCCGCCCCTTCGGCTTCTGCTCCGGCTCCAACAGTCTCCGCGTTGGTTTTGGCCGGGCCCTTTTTTCCCAACTGAACAAACGTGAATGGGGCTTTTGCGATTTCCTCAAGTTGCTTGTAGATACGACGCAACTCCAGAAACTCGCCTGCTGAGAAAACCGCAGCGTCGATCGTTGATGTCTTCGGAATGTCACGGATCCGCGTCTCGATGATGGCACGGTAACGGGAATATTCAGGATCAAAGATGACCTTGGCGCTGGCGAAGGTCCGTGGCCCCAGATTTGCGTCGTCCTTGAGCGCCTGGCAAAGGCGGTCTGCAAATGCTTTGGCAGCTGCCTCGTCGGCGAACGCCTGCGGCCCGATATCGTCGTTACGCACGATATATTCCACAACTTCGCGGGCCCGACGGCGCGACGCCATTTCAAGAACGTCGTGGTAGCGCCCAAGCTTGATCAGAAGTCCCTGGACCGTGGCGCGATCGAGCATCTTGCCATTGACGTCCTTGATCTCAAGAGATGCAAGGCCAGCTTCGCTCAAGAATTCGGTGAGAGCGCCAGCGTCCTTGAGGTACCGCTCAACCTTGCCCTTCTTGTATTTGTAAAGGGGTGGCTGGGCTATGTAGAGGTAACCTCGCTCGATGATTTGCGGCATCTGGCGGAAAAAGAACGTCAACAAAAGGGTCCTGATGTGGGCGCCGTCAACGTCAGCGTCGGTCATCAGGATGATCTTGTGGTAGCGAAGCTTGTTGATATCGAAGTCATCCTTGCCAATGCCGGTGCCCATGGCCTGGATGAGAAGCTTGATTTCCTGCGATGACAGCATTTTGTCAAATCGCGCTTTTTCGACGTTCAGAATTTTTCCGCGCAGTGGGAGGACCGCCTGAGTCCGGCGGTCACGTGCCTGCTTGGCGGAACCACCTGCGGAATCACCCTCGACCAGGAACAGCTCGCATTCCGTTGGATCTTTTTCCTGGCAGTCAGCCATCTTTCCGGGCAAGCCGGCAAAATCAAGCGCGCCTTTGCGGCGTGTAAGCTCGCGCGCCTTCTTGGCAGCCAGGCGTGCTCGTGCGGCGTCGATGATCTTCTGGACAACGCGGCGACCAACTTCGGGGTTCTCGTCGAAATAAGTCGTAAGCTTTTCAGTAACCAGAGCCTCAACCCAGGGGCGAACCTCCGTATTTCCAAGCTTGGTCTTGGTCTGACCCTGAAATTCAGGGTTTTTGACCCGAACCGACACGATTCCGGTGAGACCCTCGCGAATATCATCTCCGGTGATGCCTTCCTTGAAAGACTTGAAGGCCCCCTGGTTTTCGGCGAACTGGTTGACGACACGCGTCAGGGCAGCGCGCAGGCCGGTGACGTGAGTCCCGCCCTCCATCGTGTTGATGTTGTTGACGTAGCTAAAAAAGCTTTCGTTATAGCTATCCGTCCACTGGAGCGCGCATTCGATCTGGGCAACCGTCTTTTCTTCCTGCTTCTGAACACCCTTGATGAAAACGGGGTTGGCGTGAAGCGGGGTGCGACCCTTGACGAGAAATTCGCAAAAAGAAATCAGCCCGCCATCGTAGCGGAAGTCCGATTTCTGGTCGGAGCGCTCGTCCACGAGGTTGATCTGGATCCCCTGGTTCAAGAAGGCCAACTCGCGAAGGCGTTTTGCCAGAACCTCAAAGTGAAAGTTAGTGTCCGGGAAGATCAACGGATCGGGTTTGAAGACTGTAAAAGTCCCGCGGCTGTCTGTGGTGCCGATCACTGCAAGCGGAGCATCGGGCACGCCACGCTTATAGCCTTGCATGTGGACCTTGCCACCCGAGCGGACTTCCACCCGGCACCATTCTGAGAGTGCGTTGACAACAGAAGCGCCGACCCCGTGCAAACCACCCGAGAAGGCGAACGCCTTATCGTCAAATTTGCCGCCTGCATGGAGGACGGTCATTACGACCTCGAGGGCACTTTTATTCTCTTTCGGATGCATTTCAACCGGGATGCCCCGGCCATTGTCACGAACTGAGAGGGAGCCATCGACATGAATCGTGACGTCGATCTGGTCGGCATGACCACCCATCGCCTCATCGATTGAGTTGTCGACGATTTCGTATACCAGGTGGTGAAGGCCATCGAGCGAAGTGGAGCCAATGTACATCCCTGGGCGCTTGCGAACTGCCTCAAGCCCTTCGAGTACCTGAATGCTTTCCGCCGAGTACTGGTGTCCCGCCTGGGTTGACCCCGACGCAGACAAGCCAGCTTCAGCCGGCCGTTTTTCGTGTTGCAGCATGTCCATCAGATGCGCACTCCTTTTGCAGCGCGGCGGTTAACCAGCACTACTGAGCCCTGGTTTCGCGGATCGGAACCAGAATATGCTTTGACTTGCAATCCACCGGCTCTTCCCGCGGCACCACAACGATCGGGTCTTCCGCGTCCTTGAACTGCAAGGTCACTTTCTCACTTGGTGTGGTGGCGAAAATTTCCGCTAGGAACTTGCCATTCACAACCATGTCGCACTTGGGACCGAAAAACTCTTCGAGCTGGACCGTTTCCTTGCTTTCGGAACTGCCCATGGTCCGAGAGCTTAGGGTAAGAGATGACTCGGAAAAGCTCAACTGCAAAGCCCGGCTTTTGTCTGCTGCCAGAAGAACGCGCTTGGCAACGTGCTGGAGCTGGTTTCTGGACACAAGGACTTTGGGGTTTTTGTTATCCGGGATGACGCCTGCGTATTTTGGGTACTTGACTGCCGAGAGGCGGACAAAGACCTGGTGGTCGGGCACTTCAAGAAGGAGGGTTGTCTGGTCCTGGGAAATGGATAACCGGATCTTGTCAAAACCCTCGGAGCCAAGGCGAGCAATCTCACCCAGCGCTTTTTTGGACAAACAAATGCCGTTGGCAAGAAACTCGTCTGGAAGGGGTAAGTCTACTTCGCAATAAGACAAGCGGAATCCATCCGAACCCACCAGTCTGATGCCAGCCCCCTTGCCAGGCCGATGGAGGTAGCCCACGGTGCCATAGTTCCTTGGGGAGTCGTGGCTGACACAAAATTGGACCTGATCGATCATGTAGACCAGCTTTACCGCCGGAAGTTCAGCCGAGTTATTCGTGTCAAAGGAAGGCGGATCACGCCAGACGGCCTCATCGACGAGTGGAATCTTCATCATGAACTCTTTGCGCTCACCAGCGGTGATACAAAGCTGACGCTCTACGGTCTCAAGGGTGATGTTGCCCTCCGGCAATTCACGGACGACATCCGAAAAGATTTTGGCCGGGACGAAGACAACTCCCTCCTGCTTTGCGGCGGCAGGAAAGGTGCTGAAAATGGCAAGCATCCGGTCAGCCGCCGTAACTTGCAGGCCTGCATTGGTCACCTTGAGCCCGATGTGTGCCAAGGCTCGTTCTGTGATCGCTCCTTGGACGCGCTGGATGGCGAGATTGAGAAGTGGTTTTGAAATGGTGACAGAGATGCTCATGACATTACCCTCCGAAAGTGGGGCTTTCCCCCACTGTATTAAGTAAGAATGTTTTTCTCTTAACAGTCGAAGAAGTAGAGAGCGTCAACGACTGGGGAGAACTTTTTAAGTATCTGTTATTAAACATGAAATAGGTGTTTATTTGGCCGGCAATCCTGCCGCGAAACTGTGGATAAGTTGGGGTCGGGGAGTGGGTGAAGGGGACGTGGTCCGCCCTTGTCCACGGTTTACCAATAGGCAATCCCTCTGGCTGCCAAGAGGTTTTACCATGATTGGCCAACATGTTACCCACACCTTTATCCACCGGTTTTTGTCCTGTTTGTCAGTGAACCTGTTCGAGCTGGCGTTCCAGGGATTCCACGTGCGCCTTGAGGTCAAGATCCCGCGCCAGTGATTCTTCGATCTTTTTAACATTGTGCATGACCGTTGTGTGGTCCTTGCCACCGAATTTCTCGCCGATCTCAGGGAACGAAGCGCCGGTCATTTTTCTTGCAAGGTACATTGCGATTTGACGTGGATGAGCAAAGGCCCTTTGGCGGCGTTTGGACTTCAGGTCGGCAACTTTGAGCTTGAAATGGTCGGCGACGGTTTTGAGCACGTGCTCAACAGTTAGCCGTTTCGGTGGTTCACCGAGCACGTCCTTAAAGGTCTCGAGCGCTAGTTCCATGTTTAGCGGGCGAGCGTGCAGGTTTGAGAAGGCATGAAGCCGGTGCAGCGCACCTTCGAGTTCACGGATATTCCTCTTGGCGTGGCGGGCGATGTATTCGGCGACATCTGCGGCCAGGGTGACACCGATTTGTTCGGCTTTTTTGTTCAAGATCGCGATGCGGTGTTCCAGGTCCGGCGGTTGGATGTCGGCGATGAGTCCCCACTGGAAGCGGTTGCGAAGCCTGTCCTCGATGTCCGGAATATCTTGCGGGAAAAGGTCAGAGGTAAGGACAATTTGTTTTTTCGCTGCATAAAGCGTGTTGAACGTGTGGAAAAATTCTTCCTGTGTGGTCTTTTTGTTTGCGATGAATTGGATGTCGTCGATCATGAGAATGTCACAGAACCGGTATTTTTGCCGGAAATCCCACATTTTGTTGTGACGCAGGCAATGAATCATCTCGTTCATGAAGTTTTCGCTGCTGATGTAGGTGACTACAGCGCGTGGATTTTTTTGTAGCACGCGGTTGCCTACGGCATGCAGAAGGTGTGTCTTGCCGAGGCCGGTGCTCCCGTAAATGAATAGCGGGTTGTAGGCGGCGCCCGGGTTATCGGCAACGCTCATGCACGTTGCCATGGCGAACTGGTTGCTGGTACCGCGAACGAAATTGTCAAATGTGTAATCGGTTTTTAGTCCGACATCCCGCGATAGCGCGCGGGAGAACGCCGAGTTGGCACCTTGCATTGGCTGTTGGTTCGTGGTCGGGACGGAGGCTCCGTCGTCGAGAAGTTGCTTGCGGGGCGCGTCCGCTTCGTCGGGGAAGATGTCACACTCGGGAATTTCCATTCCTCCAGGACCGTCGAGGCTGATCAGATTCTCGACAGATTCTCCTACCTCAAATCGAAGGTCTATTTGAGTGAGGCCCAATGCCGATTTGGCTTTATTGAAATGGTCTGCGAATTCGTTAATGAGTCCTTGGTAGTAGACTGGGTTTGGCAGTGCAACAGTCAGAGCGCTGGCCGAGGAGCGGGAGTTGTCGATGGATAAAGGTTCGATCCATTGCGTAAAACGCGCCTGGTCGATGTTGCCTTTGAGGTACGTTTTGATGGATTGCCAGATTTGATCGGTGCTATTCACAAATACATTCCCGTCTGAGACGTGGATTCAACGACTTGCAGGATGAAACTGGATCATCCGGCGCTGTGCCAGTGACAAGTTCGTGTCATGTGGTGTCAGTCAAAAACTGGTGGCAAGTTAGCACGTCGTTGTTTTTTTGTGCAAGGTTCCTTTGGAAAAGAATTTCCCTGCAAAAACGGGTATTTGCAATACATTAGTTCGGCTTAAAATGGATTTTATCCACAGGTGATTTTATGTTGATCTCATTAAAAATAAGTTTGTCGATGGCTGCGGGGGTGGGATGTCAATGAACAAGATGACGCGCGGGTTTAGTTACCTGCTCGCTGTTAACTTCGAAGTTCTGGTGGTTATTTTTGGCGCCTGGGGTGCTGCGAAATGGCTTGATGCCGAATATCCCCAAAGCTTCCGGTGGTTGATGGTGACTGTGCCGCTGGCTTTCATTGTGATCGCTCACAGCTTCTATGCAGTTATTCGTGCGCTGATGAGGCTGGATTCGCAAAGCAAATCCGGCGACGAAATTGAGAAAACACCAAAGTCTTCTGGGAACAATCCTTAAATGCGAAGGGATTGGCAGTGATTCTGGCGACATCCCGGTCCGGGGCGGAGTCTTTTTTGGGTGGTGTAGGCGTATTCGTGCTGCTCGGGCTGACCGTGGCCGTGCAGGTTTGGTTTCTTTTTGGGAGGGTGCCGGTTGTTGCGGTAGACGGGAGCAATGGCGAAGGCCAGACAGTGCCAGTACGCAGGGTTTGGTGGCGAGCTCTGGCTCTGTTCCTGCTGATGGCAGCCAAGACCGCAATTGTTGGTGGAAGTGTTTATTGGTGTTTGTGGGTGAGGAAGATGACGTTGTTTCCCTTTGCTGGTGGCTTAGTGGTTGGGCTTTTTATTTTTCTTTCAATCTCGCTACTATCCCGTTCCAGGCTTGCAAAAATGCGAAAATACCACTAGGCAGCGGTCGGCGTTTGATTTATCGTCCCGGGCCGAAAGAGTTTTGATTGGTGGCCTTCTCGGCAAATAATAGCGCAGGTGGGGTATCCTTTGTGCGTCGGCTGATGGCAATCGTTGCAGGCACTTTGTTGGGATCGTTGCCCGCCGTGGCGGCTTCCGGCGGTATCGTCGACTGGTACCCCGTAACCCTTGCTGCTCTTGGCTTCAGTGATCATGGCAGTCACGTATTTGCGCCGGTCGCAAGTTCGGTTCTGGTTACGCTGCTCATCCTTGGGATGGGTATCCGTTTTTCATCTAGTGTCAATTCTTCCGGTGATGACGTCATTCCCCAGTCCCGCTTTGGCTTGCGGAGCCTGGTGGAGATGATTCTTGATTTCGTTTACGGTCTTGCCAAGGACAATTGTGGTCACGAGTACCGCCGCTTTTTGACTCTCCTCGCGACGATTTTCATTTTCATTCTGGCTACTAACCTCAGCGGTCTTGTTCCTGGCTTTACCCCAGCGACGGTCGATATAAGCACCAATTTGGCGATGGGTTTGACGGTGTTCCTGACATACAACATCGCGGGCTTCCGCGAGCACGGGCCAGGGTACCTTAAGCAGTTCTGGGGTCCGGTGTGGTGGATTGGTCCATTGTTTGTTTTCATTGAACTCGTCAGTCACATGTCGCGGCCGTTCTCTCTTAGCCTGCGCCTGTCCGGAAATATTTTCGCCGATCACTTGATTCTTAGTGTTTTCACGGGGTTGACGTACGTTATTGCTCCTTCGTTGCTAATGTTCTTCGGGTTGATCGTGGCAGGAATGCAAAGTTTCGTGTTTACGCTTTTGACGAGCATTTATGTATCCATGGCGATTTCACACGACCACTGATGTGTCGTGCAGTGTGGTTCGCATTTTTTTATTGAGGGTTGAGTTATGAAAAAGATCGTTTCAGCAGCAACTGTGGTTGGAAGCATGTTGGCAGCCACCTCTGCTTTTGCAGAAGGTGCAGAGGCGGCAGCGGCTTCTACGGGTTCAAATGGCCTCGTGGCCCTTGCCTCCTGTTTGGCGATTGGTGTTGCGGCCTTTGGCGCAGCGACTAGCCAAGGTAAGGCTGTGGCAGCGGCTCTTGAGGGTATCGGACGCAATCCGAACGCTCGCGACCAGCTTTTCATGCCGATGATTCTCGGTTTGGTTTTCATGGAATTCCAGGCACTCATGGGTTTCATCGTCGCGTTCCTCTGGTACAGCAAGTAATCCTGAACTGTTTTGAGAGTAAAAGACCGCCCTGTTTGGGGCGGTTTTTTTTTGACTGTTCCACGTGGAACAATGCGCGACACTAGAGTGGGTTGGGGGGGGTGCTTTTATTTCCGAATGTTCCACGTGGAACAATGGGTTCCATAACCTCTCGAAGGTTGTGCAACGTTCCACGTGGAACATCGCATTTCAGCGAATGATGATCTTGCCTCAGTTGAGCGCCTGCGGTAATGTCCCGGTCAATTCTTCCTGTTACGAGTTGAGGCTCTATCGATGGCGCGAATCATTGCCGTTTCAAATCAAAAGGGTGGTGTGGGCAAGACAACTACGGCTGTTAACATAGCCGCCTGTCTAGCTGCCGCCGAAAAAAAGGTGTTATTAGTCGACCTCGACCCCCAGGCCAACGCAGCAAGCGGCCTCGGTTTTGCTGCCGGAGAAATCTCCGAAAGCATGTACTCCGTCTTGGTCGATGAAATGCCCATCAAGAAAATCATCCTAAGCACGGAACTAAAGTGCCTCGATTTGGCCCCCGCCAACCAGGATTTGATTGGCGCCGAGATTGAGCTTGTAACCGCTATTGGCAGAGAAGTTCGTCTGAAGGACGCTCTGACTCAAGTCAAAGACCAGTATGATTTCGTTGTGATCGATTGTCCGCCAGCATTGGGTATACTTACCGTAAATGCACTGACCGCGGCCGATTCAGTGCTCATCCCACTCCAATGCGAGTATTACGCGATGGAGGGGCTATCCCAGCTGTTAAAGACAATTACCTTGATTAAAAAACGCCTGAACCCGGAATTGCAGAAGGAGGGGATCCTTCTCACTATGTACGACCGCCGCAACAACCTTAGCTTCCAGGTCGAACAAGATATTCGTAGTCATTTCGGTGACGAAGTTTTCAAAACCGTGATTCCCCGGAATGTGAAGCTTTCCGAGGCGCCGTCCCATGGCAAGCCAGTGATTCTCTACGATATCGGAAGTTCGGGGGCAGCCGCCTACATGGAGGTAGCCGCTGAACTGATAAAACGGCACCACTCTTCCGATGATAGCCAGCAAGTTATTCCATCCAACCGCGGGCAAGAATACCCGCATCTCGGGGGCTGATCATGACAATGAACGACAGGACAACCCGCCGGGGCGCACTAGGTAAAGGAATCACTTCGCTTTTGGGCGATTTTTCTGAAAATACAGCAGCGCCTGTTGCCAGCCGACCAGATGCTGCTGAGACTCTTCGGGAACGGCCGTCCGTCAAGGACGGATACGGTGCTTTGTTGATTGATGTGACCAGCATCGAGCCGAATCCCCAACAGCCCCGAAAGCTGTTTGACGACAAGGCGCTAGGTGAGTTGGCGGCTAGCCTTCGCCAGGACGGCTTTCTTCAGCCCATCGTCGTCAGTCGCATGCAAGATAAACCCGGCAAATTCATGATTGTTGCCGGGGAACGCCGCTGGCGCGCTTCCCAGTTGGCGGGGTTGCAATCGGTTCCGGTAATTGTCAAAGAAGGGGCGGAGGACGACCTTCTACGCCTTGCGCTGATCGAGAATATTCAGAGGCAAGACCTTAATATTATTGAGGAAGCTGAGGCTTATCAGGCCTTGATCAAGGATTACGGCCTGACCCAGGAACAGTGCGCGGACCGTGTTGGAAAGGATCGTACGTCGGTCACCAATGCGCTGCGATTGTTGTCTCTGCCCAAGGAGCTGCAAGACGACCTGCTGGAGGACCGGTTGACCATGGGGCATGGCAAGGCGCTTTTGTCTCTCGAAGATAAAAAGCTGATCCTGCGTGCCCGCGACATGGTTATCAAAAAGCAGATGAGTGTCCGCCAGACGGAACAGCTGTGCCGCGGCCTCAAGCGTGGCGGCGACCTGTCAGACAAGCCGCGCGGCCCCAAAAACCAGGCCGATCTTGAATACCTGTCAGAAAATCTCAAGTCGAGGTTGCGCACCAAAGTAAAAATTCTGGGCAATGGGGTCCGCGGGAAAATCGAAATTTCCTATTTCTCTGCCCAGGAGCTGGAACGACTGCTCGCGGTCCTTGGCGAAAAGTAGACGAAAAAACCTGGCGATTTCTGCAAATACACCTTGAGCCGCCCGATTTTCTTGAGTAAAAATCGCCGGCCACTCTTGGTGGTTTTCGACCATTTGCATCAAGGTAGACAGGTCCACTCATGGCACAACTGAACCTCGCACCAGTCCCCTCCGTTGTCGCAATCCAAGCTGTTGTTTTTCTCGTCAACATGGTGATCATCCGGAAGCTCTTCCTTGACCCTTACCTCCGTCTGCGCGCCCGGCGTGACGCGCTGACTGCAGGAAGTAAGGCAGATGCCAATCGCTTGCTTTTTGAATGCGACGAGATTGCTGCCAAGGTTCAGGAGCAGATTGACACCGCTGCGGCTGTGGCCGCATCTGACCGGGAGCGCATCAAGACAGAGGCGATGAACAAGCGCTCAGGGATCATCAGCGCTGCTGAAGAAAAAGCAAAAAATGAGTTTGATTCGGTTGCATCGCGGATCAAGCAAGAAGTGATTGAACAACGTCGTTTGCTGCCGCAGGTGATTGAGCGACTTACAGATGAAGTTTTCAAACTAGCAACGAACAAGCACTAGGAACCGACCATGGAGAACGTAAATACGCTCACCGGAATCATTCTCCCTTACTTTAACTTCGCGGTGTTTATCGCGCTGTGCGTACTCTTTTTTCGCAAGCCACTGCGTCAGATTGCGGAAAAGCGCCGCGCAGATTTTGAAAGCCACCTGCGCGAAGCAACCAGGGCCAAACAGGAAGCACTGGAAAAAAACCGGGAACTTACGGAGCGCCTGCGCAAGCTCGACGCTGAGATAGAAGACATCAAAAATTCCGTTGTCGAGGCGGCCCAAAAAGACGCAGACCGGATCGTTCATGATGCGGAAGCCTTCTCGCGCAATCTTCTTGAGGATGCCCGGCGCATGGCGGACGCGGAAATCGAGCGCGCACGCGTTCTGCTGACGTCCGAGATTGTCGCTTCGGTCCGCACAGCCGTCGAGGCCAAGATTCGTTCAGATCTGAAACCTGCGGATCACTTGTCTTTGATCAACCAAAATGTCGGCAGCCTTGGTGAGCTGAACGTTTGAACAAGGGAGTCGAGCCGTGAGTGCCATCAGAATCGCGAACCGCTATGCAAAGGCCCTCTATCGCATCGCAGACGGCGATACCCGTCTTGCCCACGAATTTCTTGGGCATGTGAATGCTGCGCGGGCCTTGTTTGACATCGAACCTGCGGCCAAGGTGCTTGAAAGCCCAGTGATGCCCCAGGACTTGAAGAAAAAGCTCTTCGCGGCAGCCTTCAATGCTTCTGGCGCCAAGCCTGAGCTCCAGGCCTTTGTTGGCGCTCTGATCGCCGCAGGCCGCGTGAATCTCTACCCCGCTTTCTGCGAGGCCTATGCCAGGCTGATCAATGAGGCAGAAGGCATTGTGCTTGCTGATGTGACGACTGCCGTGGAAGTGGACGCCGCGGTGATCAAAAAACTTTCGGCATCCCTTGAGAAAATCCTTGGAACCAAAATTCAAACCAGTCAGCAAACGGACCCCTCGTTGCTGGGTGGATTTGTCGTTCGCCTTGGCAACAAGATGATCGACATGAGTGTGAAGACCAAACTTGAAGCGCTCACCAAAAGCGCCGCTCTTTAAGAGAACCAGGAGGCTGTTACCGTGCAGAAGATCAGGGTTGAGGAAGTTAGCAGGATCATCAGTGAGCGTATCAAGAACTATGGCCAATCCGTTGAGCTCCAGGAGACAGGAACCGTCCTGACAGTCGGCGACGGCATTGCCCGCGTCTATGGCCTCGAGGGCGCCATGTCCGGAGAGCTTGTCGAATTTGCCAAAGGCACCCGTGGCGTAGTCCTCAACCTTGAGGAAGACAACGTCGGTGTCGCCATCTTCGGCACCACGAAAGGCATCGAGGAAGGTGAGACGGTTAAGCGCCTCAAGCAGATCAACTCTGTGCCGATTGGCCGCGGCCTTCTTGGCCGGGTAGTTGACGCCCTGGGAAACCCGATTGATGGCCTAGGGCCGATCAACTCGGAAGGCCGCGGCGTAGTAGAGGTGAAGGCCCCGGGGATCATTGACCGGAAATCGGTCCATGAGCCATTGCAAACAGGCCTCAAGGCCATTGATGCGATGACCCCGATCGGTCGCGGCCAGCGCGAGCTCATCATCGGTGATCGCCAGACGGGCAAGACAGCCGTTGCCATCGACACCATCATCAATCAGAAGGGCCAAAATGTCGTTTGTATTTACGTCGCCATCGGACAGAAGGCTTCCACGGTCGCCCAGGTGGTGGACCGCTTGAAGCGCGCCGGCGCCATGGATTACACGATCGTCGTCGCGGCGACGGCGCTTGATCCGGCACCGATGCAATTTCTGGCTCCGTACTCGGGTTGCACGATGGGTGAGTACTTTCGCGACCGCGGCGAGCACGTTGTTATTTTCTACGACGACTTGTCGAAGCAGGCGAACGCCTACCGCGAACTTTCGCTTTTGCTCCGCCGCCCGCCAGGCCGCGAAGCTTATCCAGGCGACGTTTTCTACTTGCATAGCCGTCTGCTTGAACGCGCTTGCAAGTTGAGTGATGCCAAGGGGGCCGGCTCGATTACGGCTTTCCCGGTAATCGAAACCCAGGCGGGCGATATTTCTGCCTATATTCCGACCAACGTGATTTCCATCACCGATGGTCAGATTTTCCTCGAAAGCGACCTCTTCTTCAGCGGTATTCGCCCCGCGATCAACGCCGGTCTTTCAGTTTCCCGAGTCGGTGGCGCCGCTCAGGTACCGGCCATGAAGGCAGTCGCCGGCAGCCTTCGCCTTGAACTTGCCCAGTACCGTGAATTGGCCGCCTTTGCCCAGTTTGGATCTGACCTCGATGCCGCTACCCAGAAGACTCTGGCGCGCGGGGAGCGACTGGTTGAAATCCTGAAGCAGGGTCAGTACGAGCCGCTTGATGTCGGCTCCCAGGTGGCGATCATTTTTGCCGCCACGAAAGGCTACCTGGACCAGAAACCGGTCAAACAGGTCCGGGACTGGGAAGCTGGAATGCTTCAGCACCTTCGGGCGAAATACCAGCACGTCCTTGAGAAAATCAGGAACCGGGCGAAATTGTCGGATGTCGAGGCCGACTTGCGCCGCGGCATCGAAGAATTCGACAAGGGATTCAGAGCACATGCCTAGTCTGAAGGATACCAAACGACGCATCGTCAGCGTCCGCAACACGCAGAAGATCACGCATGCCATGAAGTTGGTGTCAGCGGCGAAATTCTCCCGTGCAAATCAGGCGGTTCTGGCAGCGCGCCCGTACGGCACCGCATTTGACCGGATCGTCGGCCGGCTTGCCGCTGGTGTCGAAAACCTGGACGGAATGGAACTCCTCAGGTTTACCGAGACCCCGCGCAAAGTGCTTGTGGCGATAGTCTCGACTGACCGGGGCCTTTGCGGCAGCTTGAACACAAACGTATTCAAGACGGCAATGAAGTTTCACCGTGAAAACGAGGTCCAGGGTTGCGAAGTTCACTTTGCCACTCTCGGCAAGCGGGCCGGCATGTTTTGCCGCAAACTGGGTCTGAAAGTCGTTTTTGAGCGCGAAAAAGTCCTGGAAAGGCCGGGTTATGCGGCCGCCAGGGAAATCTCGGATGCGCTGGGAGCCATGTTCACCTCGGGCGAGTATGACCGCGTTTATCTGTGCTTCCCGGAGTTCAAGTCTGTCCTGTCCCAGAACCCACGGATCAAGCAGATGTTGCCAGTGGTGACACCTGAAGTCGGTGATGACGAACACGAGACGCTCAATTTCATCATTGAACCCGATACCCGCAGCGTTCTTGAGAGCATGTTACGCAAACATGTTGTCAACACAGTGTTCCGGGCGCTCCTCGAGGGCAGCGCATCTGAGCACGGTGCCCGCATGACTGCCATGGATTCCGCAACCAAGAACGCAAAAGAGTACATCCGCAAGTTGACGCTCCAGTACAACAGGGCGCGTCAGGCGGCGATTACCAAAGAGTTGATAGAGATCATCAGCGGCGCAGAGGCGATCTGATCCCGCAAATGGTTTTGAAATGAAAAAACGCTCGCGAAGCGATTTGGAGTGAAAAAATGGACAAGGCTACAAGCAGCAGCAAAAACGGAAAAATTGTTCAGGTCATGGGGCCTGTTGTTGACGTGGAGTTTCCGGAAGGGGGACTGCCGCCCATCTACAACGCCCTGAAACTCAGCAACCCGTCGATCAACGCCGACAAAGAGAATTTGACACTTGAGGTTGCGCAGCACCTTGGTGAAGGCGTCGTCCGGACCATCGCCATGGACAGCACAGATGGTCTCACACGTGGTGTTGATGTGCGTGACACGGGCGACCAGATCACGGTCCCTGTAGGTCGTGATGTCCTTGGCCGAATCCTCAACGTCATCGGTGAACCGGTGGACGAAGCCGGTCCAGTCAAGACCGCCAAGCGCTACCCGATTCACCGTGGTGCGCCTTTATTCACCAACCTTTCCACCCAGGTTGAAATGCTCGAGACTGGCATCAAGGTCGTTGACCTGATGGCGCCGTACATGAAGGGCGGCAAGATCGGCCTCTTCGGTGGCGCAGGCGTGGGCAAAACGGTCCTCATCATGGAGCTGATCAACAACATTGCTACCCAGCACGGTGGCTACTCTGTGTTCGGTGGCGTCGGTGAACGCACGCGCGAAGGAAACGACCTCTATCACGAAATGAAGGAATCAGGGGTTCTCTCGAAGACGGCCCTCGTCTACGGCCAGATGAACGAGCCACCTGGTGCGCGTGCCCGCGTCGCCCTGACGGCACTCTCGGTGGCAGAGTACTTCCGGGACGAGGAAAATCAGGACGTTCTTTTGTTCGTCGACAACATCTTCCGCTTCACGCAGGCCGGCGCCGAGGTATCGGCACTCCTCGGACGTATCCCGTCCGCGGTGGGCTACCAGCCGACTCTCGCCTCTGAAATGGGCGAACTCCAGGAACGTATTACGACGACCAAGAACGGATCGATTACGTCTGTTCAGGCGATTTATGTTCCTGCGGACGACTACACCGATCCGGCTCCAGCCACGACCTTCGGTCACCTTGACGCTTCGACCGTTCTAGAGCGGAAAATCGCCGAGCTTGGCATCTATCCAGCCGTTGATCCGTTGTCCAGTTCCTCGAAGATCCTTGATCCGAAGATCGTTGGTGATGAGCACTACCAGACAGCTCGTCGCGTCCAGTCGATCCTCCAGCGTTACAAGGATCTGCAGGACATCATTGCGATCCTTGGCATGGATGAACTCTCTGACGAGGACAAACTGATCGTTTCCCGCGCCCGTAAAATCCAGCGCTTCTTCAGCCAGCCGTTTACGGTTGCCGAACAGTTCACTGGCAACAAGGGTAAGTACGTGAAGATTGAAGATACGATCCGTGGCTTTAAGGAAATCTGTGATGGCAAGCATGACGATATTCCTGAGCAGGCATTCCTTTACGTTGGTGGTATCGAGGAAGTTCGCGAAAAAGCACGGACCATGCAGTAAAGCAAAGGCGGGGCAGGGGACATGAACGCGCAATTGCAAATGAATGTCGAGGTTGTTTCGCCAGCGAAGTCGCTGGCTAAGTTGCCTGCCAGTCTGATCAATGTCGCCGGCAAGGATGGCTATCTGGGGATACTCCCCGGACACGCGGCGCTGGTGACGGAGCTTGGTCTTGGTGAACTTCGTATTGAACATGACGGAAAAAATACCCTCAAGATGCTGGTCAATGGCGGTTACATGGAAGTCGTAAACGACCAGGTGATCGTATTGGTTGACTCGGCCGAGACGCGTGAACAGATTGACGTCGATCGTGCGAAGCGCGCGCGCGAACGCGCGTTAGAGCGCCTTGCTTCGAAAGATTCTGGCGTTGACGTCGCGAGAGCACAATCTGCACTTGCACGGGCAAATGCACGTCTGACCTTTGCGGGGTGAGACCATCCAGGTCTTCTGGGATAGCTACGGGATTCTCCGTGGTCCTGGTGGGATCCATGTTCACGCGAGCGAGTTGAAAAAAAACTTGGCGGCGATCGGAACTGAAGTGTTGATCACTTCTCCCGGTGGCCGCCGAGGTGTTTTTGGCAAGTTGATTGATCAGTCGAAGATTCTTGCGCCCCATGCCAACTTCAATGAGGCAAAATCGTCTTGTCGTGGACGATTTCTCTACCATGGTCTGAGCAATATCAACCTGCCTGTTTTTTCCGCTGGTGGCAGACGCCGGGCTTGTTTTGTCCTGACGGTTCACGATCTAATTCCGTTGCTGGTTCGGCCCGGTGACGTATCCCTTGCGTCCCGCGTTCAATTCGCTCTTCTGTTGCCCAAGGCGTTGAAACTTGCCGATCGGATTGTTGTTGTTTCAAATTGGACCCGCGATACCCTGCTCGAACGTTTCCCTTTTGCAGCCTCTAAAACGCAGGTCATTCCCAATGGATTTCCGGCTTTTTCATGCGAAACACCAAAGCCAGCAGAGCAACCGGCAGCCGGGCCCCTGCGCCTGCTGACCGTCGGTCGTAGTGAGCCCTACAAGCGTCACCGGTTGTTTCTTGAGGTCATCCGCCTTGCTGCGGGCACCTTAAAGGGTGTCCTGGTCACTGCCGGTTTACCGGCGGAGGATCGTGCTCTTGCCGAGGAACTGGTTGCTCAAGGCTCTCTGGACGTGGTCGTCAATCCGTCTCATGACGCACTTGTCCGTTTGTATCGATCGACCGATATTTATCTGCAGACCAGCCTTTTTGAGGGTTTTTGCTTGCCTGCGGCTGAGGCGCAAGCCTTCGGAAATCCAGTGGTTTTTACTTCTGGCAGCGCTGTCGATGAAATCGTCGACCCAAAGGGTGGAAAGTCTCTGCCGCCGGCGGCCGACGCTCGAGAATGGCTGGAAGCTGTCCAACATACGGCCGAAAGCCTTCCGGAACGACGTCTCGCGGCCCTCGCATGGGCAAACTCAAGACCGCATTGGTTGGACGCCGCAAAATCACTGAAAAACTTGTATAATTCTCTCTAGGCTCCCGAGATCACTAACCCGGTGCGCAAAAGAGAGATTCGCAATGCCGCATTCTCATAGAAGCCATGGAAATTCCTCCAGCCATCACGAGCGGATTCGTGGAGGAAAGCCAACGCCAACTGTCATGGTTACCGGCAGTTCCGGTTTCATCGGACAAAAAGTCATCCGGCTTTTCTCGAACCAGGGAACCAGCACAATTGCGACCTATTATCATAGGCTCCCCGAGGCCCTGCCGCAGGTTTTCCCTGTGTGCACCGACATGGCTTCGCCGGAACTTCTACTAGCCCCCTTGCGCAATGTGACAACGGTTGTCCACCTTGCCTGGGACGGTGGCCTTGCGAGTTCTTTGACCGAAGCACAGATGAATGGGGAAGTCCGAGACTTGCTCCGCCCCGAGCGCATGTCCCGTAATCTTGCGATGATGGCCAACCTGCTTGCAGCGATGGAAAGAGTCGGTAACCAGCGAATCGTCTTTGTCAGCGCGATGGGCGCGAGCCGTCATGCAGAATCCCCGTTTTTGCGTGAGAAATACGCAGCAGAACTGATGCTGCTAAATTCCCGCGTGCGGGAAAAGGTCATCTTGCGCCCAACCATCCTTGCTGAACCCGAAAATCCAAATGACCGCTTTGTTCGCGCTATACTGCGGACCATGAAGCTACCCCTGCTGTATCCAGTCCCTCGGGTTGCCAATCAGCTGCGCCCCATGCATGTCGATGATTTTGCCAGGAAGATTGTCTTGGCCACGGAGGCCCATCGCGAAGAACCTTCTCTGGTTGGAGAAGTTTGCGGGGGGGAGATGTTACCCGTTGAAGAAGTGTTCCGCCTGTTGGCCGATAAGTTTTTCGCTGGCCAGAAAATCGCCATCAAAGGCTGGCTTGGCAATCTTTTGACAGCCCTATTTGAGCGGGTCAGGAAGAACGAGATGCAGTACCGGAACCATCGCTTGCGCCAGTTCCTGGCCCTTGCCCAGTTGCCATCGGATTCTCTCATGGATGCTTTGTCAGATGGATCATCGGCGGCGGCAGGTCGATACATCAGCTTCACTGAATCGGTGCAGGTGGCCGCGCCACCCGCACCGGCATCCAGTTAATCGAGCGAAATATCCTGATTTGCATTACGCAGGAAGGCTGGGACGTCGAGGTCATCGAGGCCCTCGTTTGCCGTATGCGGTGAGGCCACCTGAGGTTTCGCCGAAGCGCCGCCAGCCGGATGAATGGCCTTCGCTGTCGCCCCTGCCGCACGAAGCTTCTGTGCCAGAGCAAGCGCCTCGTCAATCTTACGGTCAATGTCACCAGTGAGGTCCATGTTATTCATTTCCAGGCTGTGAGCCCGGTTAACCGGCGCTTCCTGTGCGGCTACCGATGCAGACAGACCAGCTTCGAAGAATGATTCAATCGGCGCATCCGCCGTAGCAGCCAAGTCTTGCAGATCATCATCCGCAAAGCTGTCGTCGAAGATGCTTGAAGCCACGTCAGCCCCGTGAACGTTGACAGCAGTTGTTTCTTCTTCCGTTACCGCCTCAAATTCCTCTTCAAAGGCGCGGTTGGGCTCACCGGTCGAGGCATCATCCAAGCTCGTTTCAAATTCTGTCAGCTCGCTGGCGTGAGCGGAAGGCGCACCCTGCTGTGCAGGAATAATCTCCTCGTCGATTGGGAGATCTTCACCAGCCGTCGTTTGGTCGATCGTCCAGCGGGCAAGCTCCTGGGCTTCTGCAATGGCTTCGATTTTTTGCTGCGAGATTGTATCCGGCTGCATTGCCGCCATTGGCTGGCTATGCCGTTCGGGCGATGTCGCCGTCAGGGCAACTGGCTTTGCGGGTGTCACGTTTGTCGTAGACGCCCTTTGCCCGGTGATCACATCGGCGCCAGTGGCGTAATTGGGCGAATAGATGGCGGTATGGGCGGGCCGCAGGATTTCGTTACTGGTCGTGGCACCAGAGTCAACGGGAAATCCAGTTGCGATCACAGTCACGCGGATGGCGTCTCCCAGGCTTTCGTCAATGACGGCGCCCCAAATGCTGGTCGCGTCCTCATGAGCTGACTCCTGGACGATCGTACAGATTTCATCGACTTCCATCAGGCCCAGTGAAGATCCGGCGGTGATGCTGATCAGGACGCCGGTAGCTCCCTGGATATCAAGGTCGTCAAGCAGCGGCGACGAGATTGCCATGCGGGCGGCTTCGGCTGCGCGCTTGGGACCCGTTGCATGACCGATCCCCATGAGGCTGTGCCCCATGTTTGACATGACCGTCTTGACGTCGGCAAAGTCCGCGTTGATCAGGCCAGGAACGTTGATGATGTCGCTGATCCCGCGGACTGCATTGACTACGACGTTGTCTGCCATCTTGAATGCATCGATCATGCTGAGGTCTGGCGTTGCGATCTGCAGCAGGCGCTGATTCGGGATTGTGATCAGGGTGTCGACGGCTTCGCGAAGTCTGGCGATTCCAGCTTCGGCATACTTGCGTCGTCTTTTGCCTTCAAAGTTAAAAGGCTTGGTCACGACAGCCACGGTCAGGGCACCAAGCTCCCGGGCAATCTGGGCAATGACAGCGGCACCGCCAGTGCCTGTGCCTCCACCCATACCGGCCGTAATGAAGACCATGTCTGCACCCTTGAGGGCGGCTTCGATATCTTTACGGTCTTCCAGTGCAGATTCACGACCAACGTCAGGATCAGCCCCGGCACCGAGCCCCTTGGTCAGTTCCTTGCCAATCTGGATGTGCGTTGCCGCCATGGAGAACCTCAGCGCCTGCACGTCAGTGTTCGCGCTGATGAACTCAACGCAATCGAGGCCCGCCCGGATCATGGTGTTCACGGCGTTGCCGCCGCCTCCGCCCACCCCTATGACTTTGATTTTAGCTCCCGGCGGATTGATCAATTCCGGTTCAAATCCCATGGGACCTCCTCGATCGGTTTTGGCATGCATGTAAAAGCCAAAAAGAAACAAAAATGAATAAAATTGGTTCTTTGTTTAATTAGTATAGGTAGGGCGAAAGAAAAGTGTCAATGATCTGCCGGAAATCACATAGATAGCTTCCCGACATTTCGACTGCTAGCTCATGTCCTTGAGCCAGTCGCGCAATCGCGTGATCAGCGACGGGGCGGGCAGGGCCGCGCCGGTAAAGTTACCATCCGCGGATTCGCCTTTGGATTGCGCCAGATTCTCGTCCATGGATAGTACGAGAAGCCCAAGCGCGGTCGCAAATTTTGGTGCTAACCGTGTCGTCACCAGCGATCCAGGGGCCGGGTCGACAAACTTCGGATTGATCGCCTTAACCGGGACCTTCATGCTGGCAGACATCAATTCAGGCAGTCCCTGCAACTGGCTTCCGCCTCCGGTCAGCAAAATGCCGCCGCCAAGCTTGCCTTTGAACGGCACCAGTTGTTTGGCCACAGCGATCGTGAGTTCCTTGCACCTTGCCTCAATGATCCGTGCGACCAGCTCTCCGGAAACTTGCTTCTGTGCGCCATGAATGGATTCAACGGTAATCGACTCAGCCGCCGACGCGGAGAGACCATAAATTGTCTTGATCCGCTCAGCCTCCCGATGGGGGATGTTGAGGGCAACAGAAAGGTCTGCCGTCATGGAAAAACCGGCCATGGGCACCGAGAATGCGAGGGCCGGCTTGCCGTTGACAAATACCAGCCCATCACTGGTACCGCCGCCGATATCAACCACGCAGCAGCCGAGAGACCTGAATTCGGTTCCAGCACAGACATGGGCCGAGGCAAGGGGCTCTGAAACGAGCCGGGTCACGCGGATACCGGCCCCGTTGACCAGACGCACCACGTCGCGCAGATACCCCTTGTCGGCATCGATCATCAAGAAGTCGGCAGACAAGGTCGAACCGGAAAAACCAGTCGGGTCGTCGACCGGATCTCTCTGGTCGACTTGCCAGCCTGTAGCGACAGCATCGAGTAAATCGCGCTGGCTGGCGGCATTGCTCGTCGAAAAAGAAGACACCATTTGTTCATTGAGCTTGCGCAGAGCCTCGCCCGTGATCGGCTGATCTGCCCGGAGGGCGATGGAACCCTTTGCCACATGACTGCGGAGGTGGCTGCCGGCGATTCCAACGACGGCGTGTTCAATGTCGCAGTCCCACCGGGACTCGGCTTGTTCGACAAGTCCTGCCAGGCATTCCAGCGCACTGTTGAATTCAACGATCATGCCCCGGCGCGTACCGCGTGCGGGCACCGCAAGGCTGTCGATTACTTGCGCAGACGGGTTCAATCCATTTGCGCCGAAAGCAGCGGGGTTGACGCGAGCAATGCAGAACTTGCTCGTGCCAAGGTCGATCGCATAAATTTGGTGGTTCTGCTTCACCAAAAAACCCCCTCATGGCGGAAACAACCAGAGCCGCTCAAATCTTTCGTTCCTTGATGAACGCTTTGCCGTGATAGTCGAGTTCGATCCTGCTCACACGATGGCGTTCGATCCTTCCAAGCACTTCGGAAAGCCTTGAAATCTTATCAGCAAAAGGCGCACGCCCCATGGCCACTTCGAGCATGTCTGGCTTCATGATCACCATGTAGCCCCGGTGGGCATGGTATCGCAGAGCGGCGGGCTCTAGCCCCTCACTGCTGAGCTTGCCTTTAAGGTCAATTGCCTCGCCAACCACTGAGTCTGTCGCCCCCTGTGCAACAGAAACTCCTTCAAGAAGGGGGAGCGCAGCTTCCTCCTCCTGCCCTGGCAGTACACAGCATGATCCGTAGGCGAAACCGTCGTTATCCACCAATAGATTGCCCCCAGGCCCTGCGCGCAAGGCCGGTGTCCGTTTTTCAAAAGCGACCAGCAGGCGACCCGGCGAGGTGCGCATGATGTTGACACGGGCAAGTGGAGCGACGCTTGCGGCGATGTGCGCGAGCTCCTTCAGATCACGTCCGCCATTTGCGGCCGTAATCAAACGGTCAGACAGTGCTGCGCGGTCAAAGTCTCGCAGTTCACCAGTTTGTCCACCGACAAACTCAATGGCCCGCACGGGGCGCACGACAAACTGCTTGAAGCCATGGGATATCCGTCCAGCCACATAGGACGGTAGAAAATAAAAGACAGCGCAAATTCCGCACGCAATGGCAAGACGCGCCGCAGATCCCAGAATTTTCCGGCGCGTGACGCCAGCGTGTTTGCGGCGTTTTCTTGCAAGTTTTTGCCCAGCAATTGCGGACGGTCTAGCCAACCAGGTTCTCCCGCAGGATGTTCGCGACTTTCCAGACGTCTCCAGCACCTACAGTTAAAATTATCGCTGGACGGGAGGAAAGTTGCAAAGCCATGCGGGAAGCTTCTGATTTGTCCGAACAAAGGACAGCATTTGTTGAAGAAGCCAAGGAGATATCCTTGGCCAGACCGGCAAGATCGGGGGTCGAAACGGGGGATTCACCGGCAGCGTAGACCGGCAACAAGATGACATTTGTGGCTCCCCGAAAGGAAGACACGGTCAGGTCGTACATGGTTTCAAGGCGTGAATAACGGTGCGGCTGATGAATGACAGTGATGTGATGAGACGGCCAGGCACTTCTCACTGCTGCGATGCAGGCCTGGATTTTTCCGGGGTTGTGGGCATAGTCATCGATGACCTTGACTTGCTCATCGTCGACAACAACCTCCATGCGCCGACTAACACCGGCGAAAGTTTCCAGTGACTGTGCTGCAATCCTGACATCCAGTCCAAAGGCCCTGGCCACAGACAGACCGGCCAGCGCATTCAGGACATTATGGCGCCCGGCAAGGGGCAGCTTGCATCGTAAACGGTCTCGTTCCACGACGGCAGTAAAGGTCGTCTCGAAACCCCTCGTCTGGATGTCAATTGCCCTGACTTCGCAGCCAAGAAGAAAGCCGTAGGTCAGCCTGGGGCGGTTGATGCCTTCAGAAACCTCACGGACGACCGGGTCATCCCAGCAGCAGACGACGCCGGCATCGGGGTCAGATGTCTTCAAGTAATCATGGAACGCTGCCTTGATGTTTTCAAATGAACCATAAAAGTCCAGGTGATCACGGTCGACGTTGGTCAGCACAGCAAGCGTCGGCTCGTATTTCAAAAAAGTGCCGTCCGACTCGTCGGCCTCCGCAACAAAGAACCTGCCATCACCAACTCTTGTGCTTGAGTGGACGTCCAGCATGACGCCGCCAACGACCGCGCCTGGTGCAGCCCCGCAGGAAGTGAGCACGTGGGTGATCAGCGCTGTGGTCGTCGTCTTGCCGTGGGTTCCTGCCACAGTGACGGAGTTTGCGCCGCGCATCAGCCGGGCAAGAAAATCAGAGCGATGGAGGACCGGGATACCGCGCGCGCGAGCTTCGAGCAGCTCTGGATTGTCCGGCTTGATCGCAGATGAGACGATCACCTCATCGATATCGCCAAGGTTTGTGGCCCCGTGATCAAGGAAAACCTTCGCCCCGAGCAATTCGATGCGACGCAGGCTGTCATTGTCGGCAACGTCACTCCCGGTCACATCCCAGCCCATGCCGAGAGCATATTCGGCAAGGCCTGACATGCCGCTACCGCCGATGCCAATGAAGTGGCATTTGATTTTTTTAGGTGGAGGGGGCTTCAAGCCGGCGACCATCGCGGAGCATTGTCTCCTGGCCCTCAGGGATCGTGGACTCGCGGGCCAGGCGCGAGAGTACACCAGTCACGGCCAGGAAGACCAGCAAACTGCTAGCTCCACTGCTTACAAACGGAAGGGGCATGCCCTTGGTTGGGAGCAGACCCATCGTGACTCCCATGTTCAGGGCCGACTGGCCAAAGATGAGCACGCTGCAGCCAAAGGCCAGCAGGGCCCGGTATCGGCTGGTTTGCCGGGCCGCTACCGCAAGGCCAACCCAGGTCATGAAGCAAAAAGCCATGGCGACAAGGAGTATCCCGATCAGACCAAGCTCCTCACCAATCACAGACAGAATGAAATCTGTGTGGGCCTCTGGCAGGAAAAAAAGCTTTTGCCTGGATTCGCCCAGACCAGTTCCCCAGAACCCACCATTCTTGAAGGCAAGATAGCTTTGGATGATTTGGAAACCTTTGCCGCGGACTTCCGCCCAAGGATCGAGAAAGCTCATCAGGCGGGCCATGCGGTAGGGTGCCGCCACCACGGCTGCAACCATCCCGCCGACGCCCACAAGGGCCATCCCGGCAAGGTATTTAAAAGGCAGCCCGGCCGCGAAAAGCATTGAGACCGTCAGGAAACCCAGGAGTACGGTCGAGCCAAAGTCAGGTTGCCTCATGAGACAAACGGCTAGCAGTCCAAAGGCGATTAAATTGGGAAGTATGCCCCGCATGAAACTCGAGACATCGGCGAGGGGGCGGCCCAGATTTCGTGCGAGGAACATGATCAGGGCCAGCTTTGCCACTTCAGCCGGCTGAAAGGTGATCCCACCGAGATGAAGCCAGCGTGCGGCTCCGCCGCCAACCGTGTATACGCCGGGAATAAAAACGAGAGCCAGAGTACCAAGTGAAAACACATATGCTGGCAACGTAAGTCGCTCAATCCAGCGCCAAGGTACCTGCTGCATCACCAGGATTGCTACGAAGCCAGCGATTGCAACCAGGGCTTGCTTGCGGAAAAAAACCAAAGAGTCGCCAAATTGCTGGGCACCTTTCATGCTGGACGAGGCATAGATAGCAAGCAACCCAAGGCCCGTGAGCATGGCGGCACTAGAAACAATGGCCAGCGCAGCGTCCACGCGCCATTGCTTTGCCGGGCTAGTTCCCGTTGCGTTGGTCAGGGCTGCTGTCGAGCCATTGGTAGACCGCATGGTTGAATTCCTGTCCGCGGTGTTCAAAATTCCGGAACTCATCAAAACTTGCGCATCCCGGTGAGAACAGCAGCCCGCATCCTGCGCTACGGGCAGATTTTGCAGCAAAGGCAACGGCTTCCCTCATGCCCGGGAATACCTTTGTCTTCATTACTGAGGATAACTCATCAGCTATGATTTGTCCTGATGCCCCGAAACAGATCAGAAGGTTAATTTTATCCTTGCTGGCAAGGATATCCCGGTAACTTTCACCTTTGCCCTTGCCGCCCATCATCAAGATTATTTGTGTTCCGGTGGCGATCCCGGCCAGTGCGGCGCAGGTCGATTCGCAGTTGGTGGATTTGCTGTCATTGATGACAGAGTGTCCTTCAATTTGTCCAATCCGTTCGCACCGGTATGGCAGGCCCCGAAAATCAGCCAGTGTGGCCAGCAACTCTTCTTCCTCAAACTGGGACTCCAGGTGTTTCGCAGCAAGGATGGCCAGCCGCGAATTGATCTCCGCGGTGCTGGCGGATCGGATCCCAGGGATGACGATTTGGTGACTGTATGCCGGGATGCGAAGATTGAACTTCTCCGCGACCTCGGCCACGTCCGCCGTCATCAAGCAGAGGCCCCCTGGCTTGATTCCATCAAAGAGGCGCCATTTTGCCTGGAAATAAGCCTGCACGCTGCCGTGACGCTCAAGGTGGTCGTGGGAAAAACTCGAGAATATGGCGACGTCACTCCTCAATGTCCGGCTTTGTTCCAGCTGGTATGAAGATAATTCCAGGACGACGTTTGACTTCAGTTCACCGCGCATCACCATGTCACTTGGTGGATCGCCGATGTTTCCGCCGACCGACACCGGTATGGCAAGCTTCCCAAGCAGATGGCCAAGCATCGAGACCGTGGTTGATTTACCATTTGTGCCAGTGACGCCAATCAGTCGCCCCGAAAAACCCTGCAACGCGAAATCAATTTCAGAACGGACAGGCAACAGGCGTTTTTTGGCCTCGAGCAGGAGTGGATGATCGGCGCGGACTCCGGGTGAGAGCAAGACAAGCTCTGCGCCGTCCAGATGATTGGATGAGTGACCGCCATCGAAGCAGCTGATGCCGGCGGCCTCAAGCTGCGATTTTAATGCAGGATCCATGTCAGTCCGGTCACTGATGGCGACCTTCATTCCGCGAGATGCAGCAAGTCGCGCCGCGGCGATGCCACTCACGCCACCGCCGATAACCACAGCGCTGGTTGTGCCGGCGCGGACTGAAAGAGCCGAACGAGCCTCAGCGCGGTCGTCAAAGTGGTGACGAACTCCAGAAATTTCCTGATAATCCTCATGCCCCTTGCCTGCCACCAGGATCAAGTCTGAAGGTCCTGCATCACGGATTGCTACCGCAATTGCATCCGCGCGATCAGCAAGCCTGATCACGGGATTTGTCGACGGGCCACCAGCAAAACCGGCATCGATCTCGTTAAGGATAGCAGCGGGATCCTCTGACCTTGGATTGTCCGAGGTGATGATCACCTGGTCCGCGCCCTGGGCGGCAACGCGGGCCATCTCTGGCCGCTTGCCCCGATCCCGGTCCCCACCGCAGCCAAAGACACACCAAATCCTTGACTTGGAATCAGGTCGAATTTGCCGGACGATGGCGAGTGCTTTATCAAGCGCATCAGGTGTGTGGGCATAGTCCACGAATACAGCTGGAAGGTCCGCTTTGAATTTCTGCCCCGCCAACGCAACCCGCTCCATCCGCCCAGGCACAGGAAGGATGTCTTGCAGGTGGGAGGGAGACGGCCAGGTTTTAGTGATTTTTTCTGCCGCAAGAATTGCAGCAGTGGCATTTTCAACGAACACATCGCCAAAAACAGGCAACTCGACCTCAAGTCCCAGGTGCTTTCCGGTGCGGGCGTCGAACACAGAAAGACTCATCCGTGTACCTTCAGGCCGGGATGAAATGATCCTTGCGCTGGCACAGCTAAGGCCCGGCCAATCGGCCTGGTCAAGGCCGATTCCGTATATCCAGGTGTCGTCATGCCCCGATGCATGGTTGAACCCGGGTGTTGCCATTGCCCGATGCGCGACAGAAGCATGCAGGATCCTTCGACCGCCCGGAACCATGCGTTCGCTGAAAAGTCGCATCTTGGTCGCGAAGTAGTTTTCTTCGGTCCCATGAAAATCAAGATGATCGCGGGAGAAACTTGTGAATACGGCAGCGTCGAAAGTAAGGGGAACCACTTTTTCCTGGGCCAGGCTATGGGACGACACTTCCATGGCGCAGACTTTTGCACCAAGACTTTTATATCCGGCAAGGTGCGGGTAGAGGAAATCTGGATCCGGGCTGGTGTGGCTGGTGGCGTTATGGGTATTGCGAAAATAAAGGCCCAGAGTGCCAATGGAGACTGTCGGTTGGCCCATCGCATCTAAAATACCGCGCAGTAACCAGACCGTGCTCGTCTTGCCGTTGGTGCCTGTCACGCCAATTAACGATCCCGGGGTTGCGGCAGCGGTGTTTTCGGGATCACGGGCAGCTTCTACTTCCAGGACTGCCCAAGCAGCACGGGCACTGCTTACACAAAAGACGACCAAAGTTGCCCTGATTTCCTCTGGTAGCGCAGCCATCAAGCGCGTCAGCTTCGCTTCGTTATCGCCAACCAGGGTCCGGCAGCCCGCTTCGATGGCGCGTTCAGCAAAGTCATGGCTGTCCGCCCTGGTGCCGGAGAACATGAGAAAGATCGAATTTTTTCCCGCGGATCGACTGGAAACAGAAATCCCAAGCGGCTTAGCGTCGTCTGCCGTGCCGCTAGCCCACAGTAAAAGACCGGCTTTTTCCAGGGCGCTGCGTGCCTTCGATCCTGAGATCGGCCTTCTTGACCATGGACCTTTTTCTTGAACCAAGCTCTTAGAGTCTCCCGGCACTGTGATCCCCGGCTTTGGAGAGGGACAAGCGCCCTTCCTCAAGGTCAGCCGCAACATTCAGGTACTTCAACGATTTCTGTGCAATTTCCGAAAAAACCGGTGCCGCCCACAAGCCGCCATATGCCGGTTTTTCTTGCGGCTCGTCTATCACAACAAGGATCACCAGGTAAGGATCCTCAACCGGGGCAAATCCGACAAATGAGGCAATCCGCTTATCCGCCGAGTATATCTTCCGGACCGGGTCAACTTTTTGGGCGGTGCCGGTCTTGCCGCCAACAGAATAAGAGGTAGTGCCAGCCTTCGAACCTGTGCCGTGCGGATCCGTGACGACTCGCGACAGCATTTTTCTCATTGTGTGGGCAACCTCTGGCGAGACAACGCGGCGGACTACCTCGGGATGAAACGAGGCAAGGACGCTCCCATCGGCCGCTTCAATCCGGTCGACAAGGGTAGGTCGCATGAGGTTACCGCCATTGGCAAGGGCTCCATAGGCCTGGACAACCTCGAGTCCGGTGGTGGTCATCCCTTGACCAAAAGCAATGTTCGCAAAACGGATCGGAAGCCAGGACGCAAAGTGGCTGACTCGCCCGGATGGCCATGGTGGAGCGCGCAGGTTGAGATCACCCGACTCCCCGCTGTTGGCACTTCCAGGCAGGTTTCCGTTGAAGCCAAAAGCCATGTAAGTGTTGAAAAATGTCTCTTTACCGAGTCGTTCGGCGATCTTATAGGTGCAAATGTTACTGGACCGGATCAGGGTGCCGGCGACGTCAAGAACCTTGGCCGGATGGTCGTCGCGGAAGGTGACGCCACCAACACGGTATGCGCCGTTTTCGCAATCAAAGGTTTCCTCGGCGCGGACTTTTTTCTTTTCCAGTGCGCCTGCGATCACAAACGGCTTGATGATGGAACCTGGTTCAAACTGGTCAAGAAGGGCGGAGTTCCTGGTTTGTTCGACCTTGAGTTGACGGACGTCATTGGGATCAAACGAAGGATGATTGGCAACCGCAAGGATTTTTCCTGTGTGCGGATCGGAGACCAAAGCAAAGGCTCCCTTTGCCCGGGCTTTTTCGGCGCCCTTTTTCAGGGCCTCTTCGGCAATTTCCTGGATCACGCGATCGAGGGTCAAGTGGAGCGAGTGGCCTGGTGCCTCCGGCTCGGCCTGGTCATCACCAGTAAAAATACGTCGCCCCTTTGCGTCGCGGGCCCCCTTGATCCGCTGTGATTGGCCGCGCAGTTCCCGGTCGTAGAAAAGTTCAAGGCCGTGGAGCCCTTTGTTGTCGAGTCCAACATAACCCAGCAGCTGCGCAGCGGCAGGCCCCGCGGGATAAAATCGGGCGGATTCGGTGATCTCGTAGATACCCGAAATCCCCATCGCCATGATTCGTTCGGCGACCCTGTGGTGTACCTGGCGTGCAAGCCACGCGAAGTAGCCGGATCTGTCGGCGACCTGCTGGATTTCGCGCGCCGGGATTTCAAGTATGCGCGACAGGTTTTTTACCTGGCGATGGTCTGGATTGAATACACGTGGATTGACTGCGAGAGATGGTGTCCGGATGCTGATCGCCAGAGGCTCTTCCCTGCGATCGAACACACCCCCTCGATACGG
>JBEGVZ010000024.1:0-12104 GCA_041178085.1 Pseudomonadota bacterium
AGGGGGCAGGGTCTACGACAGCCGAAACCGGTGAGTTCGTTGTGTTGTTCCATGGAATCGGTACACCGACCGTTGAATTACAAACCCGGTCCCCGGTAAGTGAACCCGGTGACGGGCTCAAGTGAACGAAAGTCATGCTTGTAATGATTGGAGCCAAGGGATCAGTCGACAGCTGCATACCGCGACCTGCTCGGCTCCAGTCGCTGGCCAAAGCAATCTCACCGGAGATGTCGCTCACGGCCCGAGCTTCGCATGTGATCGGCGAACTGATATCGCTTTGTGTCAGGGTATAAGTTTCGATCCCATTGGCCTCACGGATGAACTGACCGCCATGGGTGCCGTTCCAGCGGATCTCGAATTTAATCGGGTCGCCATCGGCATCGATGGATCCCTTGGCCTCGCAACGCACGCGACCACCGACGCGGAACTCTGTGCCGATGACCTGAGACAGCGTCACGTAGGGAACGTTCGGCGCGCGGTCGTACACCTGAACTGCTGCGCCACCCGCAACAAAGTGAGAACGAAGGGTGTCCTCCGCGCCGTCCTCGGCTGCGACCACGCACTGGATCTTGTTGCCACGGTCTGCGCGCTCGACAAGGTAAGTCTCAGTCACCGAGCCATCGCTTGCTGTTCGCCTGATGGGCGTCCCGGTGATGCCCGTCCACTCGAAAACGTAACGGACCGGCGTACCTTCCGGGTCGCTCGCCCCTGAGGCAGTGCAAGTCAAACCGGAGTCGACGTATGCGCGGGCTCCGGAAGTCGATTCGAAGTTCACAGCGGGATTCGAGGGAGACGCATGGCTGGCAGAGACTGCAACCGGCTGCGTTATCAGGCCAACAAGAGAAGCCGTGACTGTCGCGTTGCCTGCGAAGCGGTAACTGACGTCACCTTGCGGTCCGATGTCGACAAGTTTGTAATCGGGGCCGACACTCGAATCAGACTCGGAATAGGTTGCGAAACCGGTGACATCTTCATGCCCGCCGTCCGCATAAGTCGCGACCACAGCGAGTTTCCGCGGAGAACCCACAGGAGACCAGTCGCGAACCTCAAGCGTCAGTGCGGACGGCACTTCCAGACGGAAGCGCGGGCCGACCGACTGGTTCACTGTGTTGCCCTGGTCAAAATTTCCGTCAGCTGGACTTTGCCCGGCGACGATTGCCGCAGGGGCTACGGCCGTGGAAACGTCTGTGCTGCAGCCTGCGCCAACAAAAGCCAACGTTCCTACGTTCGCCAGGATGGCGAGTCGGAACATTGAACTCTGCGGGCGACAAGGCCTGACCGTCGTCACAGTGCGATTTCCTTCCCAAAGGGGCGATTCCCTTCAGAAAAGACATCGGACACCCCTGCCGCAACTAAAGGCCGAATGGGAGCTCCGGTTAGGCGGCATGAAAAAAGCTGTCCAAAATTAATGCATTATGACTAGAGAGCAGCGCTAACCTCTGGTAATCGCGAGATAACTTGGTGAGGTTTTAAAAAAGTGCATAACCATCCAGATATTTTGAATAAAACGGTCGCAAGACAGATCAGAAAAAAAACGGTCTTTCCGATGTTTCTTCTGTTCCTCCTGATAGATATGAACGCTCTTGGCCAAAGTTCAGTCACGCCAACGAGGATTCCGGATAATCTGGTCGTAAAAATTGCCCTCAATCCCGACGGCACGCCCGGACCAGTCGAATCTGCGACCCCCCTGAACTCCTCGAAAACGATCTCCAGTGATTTCGACGCCCGGGATCTGGTCGATGAAGCCACCAGGCTGGAGCAGGACGAACTGGAAAGATGCCAAGAGAAAATCGATGCCGCGTTGGATGACTTGCGCCGTGTCGCGCGCCACACGACACTTGAAGACGTGAAAACAGTCACCCTAGCCACCGCCCAAAAATGCAACATCCCGTGTGCGATGAAACAGGAATTTGGTTTCACCCGTTACGATTCGCTTGGTCGGCAGCACAACCCGTTTGACCGCAGCCTGGCGGGACGAGAAGCTTGCCGTGATACAACACAAAGAAATTCGGCCAATGGACGGGGTGGCAGTTCCTGGGAATCCAAGCGGGAATACGATGGATTCACGATCATGGGTCGGGGGCAGCACGTAAATATCAACCTGCCGGTTTACGGCATCTTCACAAACCAATACAATCCATATGGGAACAATTACTTCCCGTTCGTGAACGTGCCTTGGCGCTGGTATGAGCCAGATTACCTATACTTGATCTATCAACGAGCCCGATGAAAAAACAAAAAACGATCTTCAAGAGCCTCGCCCATGCGGGGCTTTTTTCTGTCTTGTTGACGGCTATCGCAGCAGGGATTCTTCACGTCCAGGAAGTCCCGTGGCACCTGGCAAGCGCCGGCCTGCTTGTGGCATTTGCGCTGGTGGCGGCTGGATTTCTGTTTGCCGGCATGCAGGGGACAGCCGGAAGCACCGTCCACGCATGGACGAAAGCCGCGACACGGCATCCGGCGCGCGTCGCCATCGCAACATGGGTCTGGGCGCTTGTTGCTTATGGGTTTTATGCTCTGGGCGTCCTGTTTGCGTGGTTGCCTGATGCGGACATCACTTTACGCGGTAGCGGTATCTTCCTGACCATGATCACCGCGCCGTTGGCACTCGGTGTCGCAGCCCGTGGACGGACTTCAAACGCACGCCCTTTGTGGTTCCTTGGCATCATCGCGCTGATCTGGGCGCCGTTTGATAGCGGACTTCTGGCACCGGTCTGGCCATGGCCAGAGGGCGGGGCTGCCTACATGCTGAACGTCTGGATCTCTTGCGTACTTGCAATCTCTGCGATGCGCATCGCAGGCGCTGACATGTATTTTTCGACCGCGAGTTTTCGGATCCTGCCGGACCTGAGGGATTTTGCAGCGACCATGCGCGACCAGCTTTGGTTCACGCCACTGGCGATTGGCTTTGGGCTTTTGACTGGTTTTTTTGCGTGGAATCCTAAAATTGCGCCGATTTGGCACTACCCCGTCGAGGCGCTTGGACTGTACTTGACAGTGGCCCTGCCAGAGGAACTTTTATTCCGGGGACTGATGCAACCCACGCTGGAAAAATTTGCGTGGCCACGCGCCCTGAACCGGCAGCTGCTTGCCAAATGGCTGACGGCGATCATCTTTGGACTGAGCCATTTGAACAACGATCCTGTCGGCGATTGGCGTTATGTCATGTTGGCAACCATGGCAGGGATCGCCTACGCAAACGTTTATGAGAGAACGGGGCGACGCAGCCTTGCAGCTCCGGCATTGCTGCACACCGGCGTCGACTGGTTGTGGTCGACGTTCCTCAGGGCGTTTTGAGGCGGGCGCGTTCGACCAGATTGTGGATGAAATCTCTGGTTACCGGGCGATCTGCAAAGATTGCGTCTTCAACCTGATCGAGCAGTGCCAGGGCCGTATCTGCGCGCTCCGTCGAAACGCCCAACCCGCGAATCTCGCGCGGAGTCATGGCATCAACGCGACGCCCGGCCTCAGCTGATAAAAGTTCACGAAGTCCATGACCGACACTGACCAGTGCCTGACCCGTCATGCCGGCATCGGCTTCGCGCAACGCCGCATCGAAATGCTCCTTTGAAATCCGCAAGGCATCGACGCCCGATTGGGTCAAACCGGCAGCAACGTTGGCGGGCTCCATGGCCCCAATCAGACCGTCGTCTTCCACGTCCCCTTGCGGAGAATTCGCGGGATTGCTGACCTGCGTGAAAGGCCTTTTCTTCCTCGTACGCGACCATGCCGCAGCCGCCAGACCAACACCAGTCACGGCCAGGATCAAAGTGACAAGGGCGCGCGGGATACGTTGCCGCTGGGGCTGCGACTCAGGCTGTTCCCCTTTGGCTTCGGGCGATTTTCTGGATGCAGGCCTGTCCACAGCGGGCGTTACCTGAATGGTGCCGGGAAGAGCCTCGACACTGGAGTAACTGCTAGATTGCGGATTGAAAAAGACCAGGGAAACCGCAGGAAGATCTACGGCACCTTCCTGCTGGTTCGGGACAAGCGCAAGCTTGAATTCCTTGCGCGAACGCAACTCGGTCTGGCCAGCGGCGTCGGTCTTGAATTCTTCCTTGAGTGTGGGCTTGTCCGGGTAGACCTTGCCGGCGCGGCGTAAATCGTCTTCCACTCTTTCCAGAGTCAATGTGTCAAGCGCCCCAGTGCCCTCGACGGTCACCGCAACCGTGACGCTGTCCCCCGCCTGGACTTCACGTTCCTGCGGCGTTGCGGTCAGCGAAAATTCACCAACGAGGCCACTAAATCCCGCAGGGGCGCCGGGCGGCAGTGACTTGACCGTAACGCTAACTGGTTTTCCCTTGACCTCTACTGTCTCTTCGCGGCCAAACAAGCCGTGCAACGACCCCATGCTGCCGCCAAAAAAGCGGTTATTTAAGAAGTCAAAAACACTGCCCCCGCGTGGAGTCGCGCCCGGCCGCAGGATGTTCGCTTGCAAGCGGTATGGCGGGATGGTGTGCGTCCCGGGCTTCAGCGGGATCAGCACTTCCTTGAATTCAACAACCTGGTAGCGAACCCCGTTGATGACACGCTGATAGGTTTTGTCCCCGGGAACGGACAGCATCCGGAATTCGGGGGCACTGTCCCGTTTGGGAGTCGCGGCCGTCATCTGCACCTTGTGAAAGACTCGGACAGTGCTGGTAAAGGCTTCCCCCACAAAGGGTGCGCGTGACGGCACTTCCCGCTCGATATACAGGTCGTCGCCGTCCGCGCTTTTGGGCGCGGATTGCCCGGATGGCTGCCGGGCATTAGGGGGCTGCTGGCCGCTGCCGGCGCCGCCTTGCACGGTGAACTTCAGTGGCAGCGTGGTCACATCTTCCCCGCCGACTTTGAGTTTCCAGGAGGGCACGGTGAATGTGCCTTCCCGCTGGGGAACAATCACGAACGTGTGTTGAACCTCGGAGCTGAATTCGCCGTTGATCCACTGCATGTTCTGGGCAACGCCCGAATTGACGACTTCACATCCATCGATCACAGGCGCCTCAACATCGCCCTTCAACTTGCCGTTAATGGTCAAAGTAACGACAAAGCGGTCGTCCAGGCTGCCCTGCGTCTTGTCAATGAGCGCCTCGACACTTCCCTGGGCAGCCCGCACCGGACCTGACAACAGAAACACCGTCAAAGTCAAAATCAAATTGTGAAACAGAATCCGTGTCACGCTGCCACCACCTTTTTCGTCGTCAAATCCATCTTACCAGTCTTTTTCGGGCGGATTTTGAGCCTTTTCCTGCTGGTCTTTCGGCAGCATGAAATAAAGATACTTGGACTTCAAGTCGTCGACACTCTTAAGCATCTGCCGGGCCTGCTCTGGCGAAAGTTCTTTTGGCTCACCAGCGGATTGCTGTTGCTGATCTTTTTTCCCGTCCGCTTCGCTGGGGGAATTTTTCTGCTTGTCTTGCCCACCGTTTGTCGCTTGTTCGGGCTGCGAAGAAGACTTCCCTTGATCCTGCCGCTGTTGATCCTGCTTCTGTTGTTGGCCTTGTTGCTGCTGCTGATCCTGATTTGCCTGCTGATCTTGTTGCTGTTGATCCTGTTGGCCCTGATTCTGTTGTTGATTCTGTTGCTGCTTTTTTTTCTGTTCCCGGACCCAGGCCAGGTTTTCTGCCGCTTGGCGATCATCCGGCGTACGCTTTAATGCTTCCTCGTAGGCTTTTTCTGCGCCATCAAGGTCATTGGCGCCGACGGCCGCGTTACCTTGATTATAAAGTGAACGCGCAGAAACCTCCCCATCCCCAACCTTCGCAGCCTGGTCGAACAACGCGCGTGCACGGGCGTAATCCCCGGCCTCGTAGGCATCGATTCCCTGGTTATAAATCTCTTTTATTTTCCGATGATCCGGTGATTTTGCGGCTTGCGCTGCGCCGCCACCAAACGTCACGGCAGCGGCAAGAATTCCAGCCAGAAAAAAGACCATGACCGATGCTGTCGAACCTGCGCCGGCAAGAGCCGACCACGTCAGCCAGGCAAGGACCACGACACCGACACCAAGAGGCAACTGAAACTTCTCGTGCCAGAGTTTCATCTTTCCTGATTCATGCACCGTCTCACCCAGAACTGCCACGAAATCAAGGTTCTTGACGGTGCTGCCCGGAGAGCCCAACTCGACGTAGTTGCCCCCCGTCTTGGCGGCGATTCTTTCAAGGCTTTGACCATTGAAACGCGATATCACGACGTTGCCGCGCGCATCCTTTTTAAGTCCACCAGAGCGAACGTCGGGCACAGCGGCGCCCTCTGCCGTCCCAACGCCAACGGTAAACACGCGGACGCCCCGCTCCACGGCGGCCTTCACGGCGGCATCCGATTCACCCTCAAGGTCTTCACCGTCGCTGATCACAACGATGGCGCGCGCAGACGCGACCCCGGCACCAGCACCACCTGCGTCCATCGCCTCAAGCGCCGTCCGAATGGCGCCGCCGATGTCCGTGCCTTGGACGGGCATGTCACCTGGGGTCATCAGAAGCAGGTATTCCTTGAGAGCAGCCGTGTCCGCGGTCAGCGGGCATTGCACAAAACTGACCCCGGCAAATCCGACCAGGCCGATGCGGTCGGCGCGCCCATACTCACCCACGTGTTCCAGCAAATCGAAAACCTCGCGACGGGCGCGTTCAAAACGCGATGGACGGACGTCATCGGCAAGCATGCTGTTCGACAGGTCGAGCGCAACGAAAATATCCGCGCCGGTGGACTGCACCTCGACTTCGTCAAACCCTGCGCGGGGGCCGGCCAGGGCGATCACCATCGATGCAACGACCAGGACCGTTGCCACGCGTTCAAGACGGGTGCGTCGCCGCATGGAACTCCGCGACAACTTGCCCGCGACCCCGAACTGGCGCAGGCGGTCGCCCACGCGCCCCCATCCCCAGCGCATCAGCCACACAAGGGGAATCAGGAAAACCAGTGTCCAAGTCAGTTTGTGGTCGGCAAAGGTTATCATCTTGGCACCAGCCGGAATCTGCTCATGGCAAAAAGAATATCGAATAAAAGGAGGATCAAAGCTGGCCAGACGAAGCTGGCATACAACTCCCGGCGGACTTCGCGGACCGGGGCACGGTTGCGGGTTTTTTCCAGGCGATCGATCTCTGCATAGACGTCGATCAGGGCTTGGGTATCAGTGGCGCGGAAAAAGCGGCCACCTGTCATGACCGCGATCTTTTCCAGCAACGTTTCGTCGATATCGACTTCGGCCTGGACCGTGCGGCCGTTGGACTCGATGGGTACCTTGCCGCGGCTGCCTACCCCGATCGTATAAACTTTTATGTTAAGGGCTTTGGCGGCCTCGGCCGCACTCAGTGGATCAATCCGTCCCGCATTGTTGGCGCCGTCGGTCAAAAGGATCACGATCTTGCCCTGGCGACTCGTCGAGGTTTGTCCGCCATCGCCTGAAAGTCGCTTGACGGCTGTGGCAAGACCATCGCCGATCGCTGTGGCGTCACCAGCCATGCTGATCTGGATGTGTTTCAAAAACTGTTCAAGAAGTTGGTGATCCAAGGTCAGCGGGGCTTGCGTGAAGGCCTCGGTTCCGAACACCACGAGGCCGATGCGATCATCCGTGCGCGCAGCGATGAATTTATCGATGACCGCCTTGACCACTTCAAGCCGCGTTGGGCGCTGCCCCTCGAGGACAAAATCCTGCGCCTTCATGCTACCCGAGGTGTCGATGACGAGTTGGATGTCCAGGCCGTCGACGTTGCGGCTGCGACCGCGCGGGCCGGCCTGGGGACGGGCCAGGGCGATGATCGCAAGGACCAGCGCAAAGCACCGGACCCACAGGGAAAAACGGGGGGCGATGTTTGTCACAACCCGCCGGAGCAAGTTGTGTGGGCCGCGGCCTGCGGTGGTCGCCTGCCATGCAGCTTGCCAAGGGGATGCGCTGCTGACTTGCAGACGCGCCTTGCGAGAAGGGCTGCGCACGTGACCCGCGACAAAAAAAGCCAGGGGCACCGCCAGCAAAAGCAAAAACCACGGCTGGTCAAAACCAAAAACACCGCCAAAAATTCCGGTAGAAGGTGTCACCTTGGACGTACCTCCCCGGGGAACAAGCGTGATATCAGCCGCAGTGTTGCGTCGCGCGCCGCTGTCGCTTCTGTTGGTGTGGCAGGGGCGCCAGCGAACTTGATTCCTTCCGAACGCTCCAAAAGCGTCATGGCCGCGGACACTTCATCGCGGGGCAAGGGCAATTTTTTTTGCAGCGGTTCCCGCAGTTCGCGCAGCGTCAAGGAAGTCGCGCCAATCCCCGTACGCCATTCAATTGCCGTGCGAAATGCGATCCCAAGCTCGAAATAAAAATCCTCGCGCGCGCGGGCGTCAAACGGATCGGCTACCTGCAGGGCCCGCACCCGGTCTGCAAGCACGCTAACACGGCCGGGGCCGGTGGGTTGTGGTGTGACTTGAAGTGGTTGCGGACGAGCGCGCCACCGGCGCCAGAGCGCCCATGCGACGGCTAATACGGCCACGACAACAGCGGCCCAAATAGCGACTTGAAACCAGTCGATTCCGAGTTCAAAGCGGGGCTTCAGCCCATGCGGAGGCGTATTCATGACTGCGCTCCCCGCAAAAATGCTGCCAGGGGATCCACCGTGTCGGCTGAAGTGGCGGCATCAAAGGATTTGGCGCCGCTCCTTCGTACCCAAGCGAAAAACTGCTCGTCGTGTGTCTGCCACCAGCGGTGAAAGTTGGTGCGGAACTCGTCATCGTCGGCGTCCACGACAACCGCCTGGCCAGACTCTGCGTCCGTCACCTCGACCAGGCCTGCGCCGCGTGGAACTTCACGTTCAAGGGGATCGCAAATGCGGATGGCCACGACATCGTGCTGACGTGCCACCTGACCCAGCGTCGCCGGAAAACCACCAAGGAAATCAGACAGCACAAAAACCAGGGCGCGACGTTTCTGCACTTGATCGACAAAACGCAATGCACCATCAAGCCCCGTCCCGCTGCCCTTTGATTTGTAGGTCAGCACTTCGCGGATCAAATTCCAAACGTGGCCCCGCCCCTTGCGCGGCGGGACAAATTCCTCGACTTCATCTGACGCCAACACGAGGCCGACGCGGTCCTGGCTGCGTGATGCAAGAAACGCCAATACAGCCGCCATCTCGGCGGCGACTTCCCGTTTCGGACGGTGAAAACCTTGAAATGCCTGCGACGCGCTCACGTCACAAACGATCAGGACGGTAAGTTCACGTTCCTCGCGCAGGATCTTGATGTGCGGGACGTTCAAGCGAGCCGTGACGTTCCAGTCGATCAACCGCACGTCATCACCGGCGACGTATTCACGGACTTCGTCAAACTCCATCCCGCGGCCCTTGAAGACGCTGACGTACTGCCCCGCCATGACGTCGGTCACGGCACGGCCGGCCCGGAGCTCAAGCCTGCGAATCTGGCGCAGGACCTCCGGGCTCAAGCTGGCTTTTGGGCTGGCCTCAGGGAACTTCGACATGATCGAACACCTTGCGAACGATCTCGTCGGCGGAAACGTTATCGGCTTCGGCCTCATACGAACGAATGATCCGGTGGCGCAGGACCTCCAGGCCGACATCCTTGACGTCTTGCGGCGTCACATAGGAGCGTCCTTCCATGATGGCCTGGGCGCGGGCGGCTTTTTCAAGGCTGATCGATGCGCGGGGCGACGCACCGACTTGGATGAGGGGCTTCAGGTCCAAAAGTTTTGCCGATCCGGGATCGCGCGTTGCGATGACGACGTTGGCGATGTAACGGCGGATTTTTTCCGATACGTGGACTTTCCGGACGAGACCTTGCAAGCCAAGAATGTCCTGGGCCGAGAGGACCGCCGCGGGGCGGTGTTGATCTTCGGTCACGGCGCGGGACATGATTTCCATCTCGTCCTCCAGCGTTCCGTAACCCACGACGATCTTGAACAGGAAGCGGTCCAGCTGGGCTTCCGGCAACGGATACGTCCCCTCTTGTTCAATCGGGTTTTGCGTGGCCATGACCAGGAAGGGGGCCGCAAGTGGCTGGGTTTCACCGGCCAGGGTCACTTGACGTTCTTGCATGGCTTCCAGCAAGGCAGACTGGACCTTGGCCGGGGCGCGGTTGATCTCGTCAGCTAAAATCAGGTTAGCAAATACGGGGCCGCGCTTGACCGAAAAGCTGCCACTCCGCGGGTCGTAAACTTGTGTACCGACAACGTCCGATGGCAACAAGTCAGGCGTGAACTGGATGCGACGGAATTCCAGGCGTGCCACTTCGCTGAGAGTTTTGATCGCAGTGGTTTTTGCCAGGCCCGGCAGCCCTTCAAGAAGGATGTGGCCATCGGCCATGAGGGCGATCAGCATCTTCTTTTGCAGATCACGCTGGCCGACGATGCGGCGCGACATTTCCTCGACGGTGCGATTAAGGATGGCGCCGGCGGCGGCAAAAGCCTGCTCCTGCGCGGGGGCGAATTGAGATGTTTCGGGGGAGGTCCCCGGGGTCGTGGTCGTAGTCATGGTGTTCTGGATCCCTCCATGGCGAAGCTTTGCGGTCTTGCCGCTTGTCCGGGTCTCTCCGGAACCCTGATTCTAGGACAATTTCCCCCGATCAACCAAGGGGTTGCCGGGGGTGGACAGACGGGCTATAACTTTATTTTCCTCGGGGTGGCATGTGAGCCCCGGAATTGTCCGGAACCAGCCGGTTCTGACGCGGACGTAGCTCAGTTGGTAGAGCGCTAGCTTCCCAAGCTGGAGGTCGCGGGTTCGAGACCCGTCGTCCGCTCCATTTTGCCCTGACGCAATCGTTGCAAAAAAATTCACCACTGGGCCCTAATTTGAATTTTGAGCCCGTGTTTTCGACTAATCGAGAGTTTTGCCTGCCACACTTTGCGAAGCTCATTTAAAATCACAGACAATAGAATGCCGAGCCAATGCCCAAGAAAGTCTTTGCAATCGGATATTTACGGTGCTAATGTAGAATTCAGACGTTTTTCAACATTGGGTATTAAGATTTTACAAAGAACCCTTAACATACCGCAATTACTAAAAAAAAAGACGCACTTCTTGTTTGGCGCCAGGGGAACTGGCAAAAGCTTCTTGATCGAACATCAATTGGCAGGCCAGAGCGAAATTCTTAGCCTGCTCGATTCAGACTTGTACCTGAATCTTTCCAATTCGCCGTCGCAGTTACGCGCACTTGTGGCCCAGTCGCCCCACTCCATCATCGTCATCGATGAAATTCAACGCATTCCAGAACTTCTGAACGAAGTCCACTTGATCATCCAAAGCGACAAGGCGAAGAGGCTCAGGTTCCTACTGACTGGATCAAGCGCCAGGCGTCTTAAACGGGAACACGCGAACATGCTCGGAGGTCGCGCCCGCAAGGCATCCCTCCATCCGCTGACGATGTACGAACTAATCGCAGAAAATAGATTCGACCTTGATCGCTACCTTAACTTCGGCGGATTACCCGCGGTCTATCTTGGTCCTGAGCCATATCTGGATCTTCGTGATTACCTCGATACTTACTTGAATGATGAAATCAAAACAGAGGCCGCCGTTAGAAACTTGCCGGCTTTCAGCCGCTTCCTGAAAGTAGCGGGACTGTCCAATGGCCAACAGATCAACTATGCAAAGATGGCCAGTGACGCACAGGTCAAAGCCAATACGTTACGTGAGCATTTTCAAATACTCGTTGATACATTGTTAGCGATTCAAATTGAGCCCTGGCAAGACGGAAAATCCCGTCGCCCGGTTGCAACATCCAAATTCTATTTTAGCGATTGCGGCATCGCCAATGCGGCCGCGGGGATCAAAATTGTCCCACCCTTGACAGAACGTTGGGGGACTTGTTTTGAGCAAGCAATCGCTCTTGAGATAAACGCCTACCTTTCCTACTCCCAAAAAACTTCCAACCTCAATTACTGGCGAACTGAAACCGGAATCGAGGTTGATTTTATTTTGGAAGGACGCGTTGGAATTGAAGCAAAATCAGCTGGGCACACATCGAACCGTGACCACAAAAACCTGCTAAAACTCAAAGATGAGGGGTCGTTTGATCGACTGATCGTTGTCAACGCCTCACCAAGATCCATGGAGATCGATGGGGTATCTCATCTGAGCCTGACGGATTTTGTCAGGGCACTTTGGAGCGGGGAAATCATCTAAGGCTCCGGT
>JBEGVZ010000025.1:0-5769 GCA_041178085.1 Pseudomonadota bacterium
AAAGGCAACCAACGAGGCAATCAAGGGCAGCAAAGTGTTCCTGAGCCTTGATTACCAGATCGATCCTGCAGGAACCGATCTGGTCCGCGACATGTACAAGGTCAACAAGAAGTCTGTCGTCGAAAATGTGAGCTGGGCGAAGGGCCGTATCGAACTCGATACGTCCATGAGCCTGCGCTTCGAGCGCAAGCCTGCGACACAGGCTGACGAGTACCGCGTCCACGGACGCAAGTTGAACACGATCCTGGGCGGCAGCATGAGTGTCAAGGGCGATACTCTGGAGATGCTTAAGCTCATGTCAGTCGACAAGGCCCGTGAATGCTCAGGAGAGCTAACGCCATCGAACGGCGAAGAAAGCAAGCCGACCGGGCTGGAGGCGATTTCCGCACGGCATCACTGCAACTTGTACGAAGCAATCACTGGCGCGAACAGCCTGGCCGAAGTCGAGACCGCAATGCGTCGTGCCCTGGATGACCAGCGCAGTTCACTGCAAGCCTTCCTGAAGGCCACTACGCCATCCGTCGAGCGCATCAGCGACAAAGTTCTGCAGGAAGAAGCCTTGAAGCTCCTCGCCGCCGCAGAAGGTCAGCTCGCTACTCTTAACAGCGTCACGATTGAGTCCCTGGATGATGGCTTCCGCATGAAAGCGCCATCCGCCTCGATGATGCGCAACTGCAAGTTGAAAAACTTTGAGATGGTGGTGCGCAAAGACTATTCTTTGCTCGCCGGCGAACTCGAGTTCAAGCTGCCTGAACGCTTCTACGATGCACTCAAGCCAGAAATTGCACACATGCTCCATGGCATCGAGGAAGGGCGTGAATTTGGCATGGAACACATCGCCTATCACGTAAGGGTCAGCGAAAAATTGCTCGCCGCGCGCGGACTTCTGAGCGAGGGGGAAACCAGCCTCATGCAACTTCCGATCCAAGTGCTCCAGGCCGCTGAATAGCGCCAAAAACTATGATTTCCGGGCTGCGAAAACGGCCGGGATTTGCTATGCTGAAAGTGTTCACGGCGGCAGGTTGTTGATCCGCAGGAGAACCGATAAAGACAACAAGGGAGCCAGATCCTTCACCGGTGTGCAAGCCCCCCGCCTCGTGCGTTAGGGGGAAGCCTGAAGGGGAAGTCGATGGCGCCCACCTTAACTTGGTGGGTTCCCCTTGCCTCAGTAGCCGCGCCGTGAACACCCCTATCTTCCACCTCCAATTTGCCAATTAATTCGCCGCCTGAAGGGCTTGTTGCAAGGAATCCCGAACCCGGGCAGTCTCGAACGCAACAAATGCATCTTGGGGCGACATAACCATGAACCATATCAAGACAGCCATTGTGACTGCTTCTGGCAAGGGGATCGGCGCAGCTTGCGCGCGACGCCTACACGCAATGGGATTTAAACTTGCCCTGCTTTCACCGTCTGGTTCGGCTGAGAAACTTGCGCACGAGCTCGGTGGCATCGGCCACACCGGTTCTGTGACCAGCCGGGAAGATCTCGCGCACATCGTCAAGGAAACCATGGCCCAATACGGTCGTATCGACGCCGTGATCAACAACACAGGCCACCCTCCCAAGGGGGACCTCCTGGCGCTGAGCCCGCAGGATTGGCATGCCGGCCTGGACATGATGCTCCTGAATGTCGTCACCATGAGCCAGCTCGTCGTACCAGTCATGCTGGCTCAGGGAGGCGGATCGATCGTCAACATATCAACTGCTGCCGCTGTGGAACCGAACCTGAAATTCCCTGTTTCATCTGTGATCAGGGCAGGCCTTGGTGCATTCACGAAGCTTTTTGCGGAACGCCATGCGCCCGACAATATTCGGATGAACAATGTCCTCCCGGGAATGATTGACTCCTTCCCGGCGAGTCCGGATTTGCTCGCAAAAAAACGCGATGAACCGCTACGGGTCGGTGGAAGAAGTCGCTCAACTGGTCGGTTTTCTGGCCTCGGAGCAAAGCTCTTACATGACGGGCCAAAGCCTTGTGATTGACGGTGGGATGACTAGAGGCACCTGACGGAACGACGCCAGACCTGGCTGATGCGGGGGCAGTCTAAGGCTAGACTGACGGCAGGTCAGAGGCTTCTCGCGCGGCAACGCTGCAGATTAATCCGGGACATGAATTCGCCGACAACGGACGCTTGCAGTCGAGCCGTTCAAATCCTGAAGAAATCGAGGCCAAACACAACCACGGCCTCTTCCTTCGAATCGCGCACAACGCTTCGCGATTCTTCAATGGCAGTGATGAATTGCTGCTTCAGGCGATCAAAATCCTTTTCACTCAGGGAATAGACCGCAGAATAGTGAATGCTTTGCCCCGGCTCCGTCCGCTGCATCGACCTGCCTGCGAGTTGCCTGATATTGCCGTGATAGACATAGTTCAGCGGCGAATCGCTTTTCAGGTGGATGCTACGTGCCGTGTTCGACCACAGGCCGTCTTTTTGCTGGACAAGGCCTGCTTTTTCGAGGTTTGCCAGTGCTGACTCGACTGCTGACTGGGGCATGCTGAGAGCTGCCGCTATAGCGGCCGGCTTGCGAAAACGTGGGACAGAGACCATTGTGTGAATGATCGGCAAATACCAGGTCGAATAGTACTCTGTTTCCTGGCCCGGCGTGATTTCCCCTGCATCACGGAACCGATTGCTGAGTTTTCGGCGGCGCGTCCTCAGCTGGTCAATCTTCTGCTGCAGATGTTCGCGTAGCTTCGGCGTCCCGGCCCGGTCGATCTGGACCAGCGCCAGGAAAAAGTCTGTTTCGTCCTCGTCAAATTGCCACCATACGCACAGGCCAACTGCCTGCTCCACAGTCAAATTGGCTTGCCCTGAAAGAACCTGGGACAGGTATGAAGACTGGCACCCTGCCGCAACGGCAAGTTTTTTCTGATAGCCACGGCCTTCCTCGTCCGAAGAAATCCGGTGGGTCATGTATTCGCGATAATCACTGAAGCCAAAGATTTCCACCGGAGTCACCACCCAACTACTCGAAAACCGGGATGATATTGCTGCCGTCAAAAACGTTCAGCTGCGGTGCGTTACCAGTCGTCCATGTCATGGTTGCCGGCCGGGCATCTGACCCCGCACCATCGTTGGCTACGTAGCGGCCCGTGAAGCGCACTTTTTGGCCAGTGATCGACGGCTCGTAGTTTTTGTCTTTGAAGATTCTCGACAGGATCACTGGCTCTGTTTGCACCGCGTTAAGTTCCATGGAACCCATCAATGTAAATCCGGCGTCACTCCAGAAACTGCGCGTACCGGCAGGTGCCTTCCAAACGTCGACGATCACGGACTTTTCACTGCGCCTGCTGACAATGAGGCGTGTGCACTCGCGCGATGTGCAACGCTCAAAGTGGCTGTATTCGGGAAAGTCCACCAAGGAGCCCGGGACGAGCGAAGCGACATAGTCATCGAACCTGGCCCGCGCTGCGGGATCGGCTTCGGCCAGGGTCACACTGTCACGGTCCACAAGGTATTCGATCGTGCGTGCACCCATGAGTCCGTTCGCTTCTGCATTGTGCTGCAAGCCCGCGACATGTCCAAGTTCATGCAGGATCGTCACTTTGAACAACTGACCGTCCAGGCGCGACCAAGGACGCTCGACGGATTTCGCGCCAGCCAGGGCGCGCGGCCCCACGTCGGGACTCATGTAAATGAAGCCACGTCCGCGCAACGCCGATTTATCGTATGCGGTTTGCACAGCTAATGCGGCCGCTGACTTCAAGTCACTCGAATGGTGCATTCCCCCGCGCCGCAACGCTGCCCCGTCAACAGGGTTTGTCTTGCCCAGGAGGAAGCGGAGATCTGTCGTGGTTTTGCAGGCTTCAGGCTTGAATTCCACCTTGGTCACTTCTTGCCAGGCAGAGAGAGATTCCTCGATCAAGCTGGTGGCCTGTTCCGCAGGCAAGGAGAAGGCTGCAGAATCGATTTCAACACACCACGTTGCAGGGCTCTGGCCGGCAAGGAACCAGGGATTGGCCTTGGCGCCATGCAGAAGTCCACCGCCACTCGTCACCGTGCCATCGGGGCGCGGTGGGTCGAGCCGCCGCGTGTCGCGAGGAACCTTGGGAGTGCGTTCTTCAAGCCCAGGGCGTGCAGCCGAACAAGCAACGGCCGAAAAAAGAGCTGCGGATACCATAAAGCGCCGGGTCAGGGTTAGATTCAACAGCTGGGACATGGATCGGGACCTGCTTGTGACTCGGTTCATCTTCAACGCGCCCCGGGCCGCCAGGAGGCGACCCGTCTCGCTATTCTATGATATTCTATTGCAATGTCAATATATTAATAGAATGTAATAAAATAACCATAAAATACAAAATCAAATGAAATCAGTTAGTTGGATCCAACTTGAAACCGGATCGTCTGCCGCTCGTTTGGGTTGGCGCGCCAGCAGTCCATCTTGAGGTTCATGATGGATCCGGGACCGTCCGCAATCATCGACAGTGTGCCTTCCTGCCTTGTCGCACGCAGCGCATATTCAAGGCGGATGGTCTGGGCGCGATTTTCCAGGATCACCTGATCCAGATTTTTCCAACGCCACAGAACGCCCTGCTCAGTGACAAGGCGCGCCGAATTGTCGTCGTAATCGTGACGCACCACGATGATTTTCGTATCGCCGTTTTCTGATCCAGCCACTCCAACTTCAAGCCACTGGTCGGCGTCGTCGACCTGTTCGCAGCGAAGTTCCGTCGGTACGACGCGGATGCGGTCGGCAAGCAACTGCCCGGGAATTGCGAGGAGCAAGAGCGCTGCAAGTTTAGATGACATGGTAATGACCTTTCTTTGTAATCGTTAGTTAGTTGGTTCAGTAGCAAAGGTAAGTTGGGTACCCGCCCAGCAGGTTTGCCGCGAGAGTCACGGATAGGCGATCATCGTCATTCGGAACCGGGTAAATGAAGCCCTTCTCGGTAAAGATCTTGAGCGACACTTCTGTAAGGGTCGAACAAGCTGGCTTGCGCCCTGCCGCCGTTTCTGCACTGGCAGCCTGGGCCATGGCCTGGAACATGGTGTTGTAGTCCATCGAATTCAGGTGCCTTTCACCCTGAACTGGATCACGGTGAACAGGCGGCCACACCGAAGCGGGGGTCACCGTCAAAAACGGGTTGGGAAAGAGGCGCGGGTAATCGGCCGCCATGATGGCACGGAACAGGTAGGAGTTGCCGTCGCTGGCATTTGCCGAACACTCGATCGAGCGATAGGAGATTTCACGGCAAACGAGGTCGGCGAGCGGAGCGCGATTTTTCCAGAGGCGACCTTGAGTCACGGATTTGTTCACTTCGACGTGGAATTCATCCGCCGTAAATACCCAGTACATCCCGGGATCTGGCGAATATCCGGAATCACTTTGCAGCACCACTTTTAGCATGACTTCGCGTCCGCCCGGGGCTGGGGCACTGACGGCAGAGGGCGGCGCAAACTTCAGGGCATCTTTACCACCTGACATTTCATGTTGGCCACACGCGGACAGCAGGATGGTTGAAAACAGGGCACATGCGATGTTTGAAAGCTTCATAATAGTTGGCTCCTTAAGTTCTATTGCAAACCGAAGGCTGTTTTATAGAAATATTTTATTAATTATAGATTATTATACTTAACAGTTTAGGGGTTCGATCATAATTTATTAATAAACACCCGCCGGCTTCAGGAGTGATGATTATAATTATTCGCTAAATACAAATAGAAATCCGTGAACTTCTTAGAAAGGAATCGGACCATGCAATCGAACAACAAAAAGACGGCCTCCCGGGTCGCCCTGATGTTCCTCAGTGCTATCGCAACCCTTGCG
>JBEGVZ010000026.1:0-67101 GCA_041178085.1 Pseudomonadota bacterium
GATTGAGACCATTGACACCATAGAAGCCAATGAGGCCGGAAAAGAGCTGATTCTGGTCAGCCGGACGACCATGTCTTCGCGGCCTTATACGTGGTTCAACAAGAAACCTTGGAAGATTTACAAGACCCGTGTCATCACGCTTCAAATGGCGGGTGACACGGTGAGCTTCCTGGAGCAGTCGGAAGACGCGCTTGGCAAAGAAGAGTCGGCGCTCAATTTCAGTCGGAAGCAAGCTGTTGGCCGTTGATATGATCGATCGGCCAGCGGTACCATACGAACACAAGCCAGAATGAAACGGCGACCAGTCCGGTCGCCAGTCCAATCCACAGTCCCAGCACATTCATGTCGCGGAAAAAACAAAGCCAAAGTCCGAGAGGCAGACCTAGCAGGTAATAACCGAGCAAGTTGGCGTACATCGAAGCTTTGGTGTTGCCGACGCCACGGAGTGCCCCCGTCGCCGCGACCTGGATTCCGTCAAAGGTTTGAAAAAGTCCAACACACAGCAGGCAGCCCAATCCGATCCTCAACACTTCCGGGTCATTGGTGAAGCTACCGTAGATGATTCCAGGAAACCCAATGATGATAAGGGTGCTGATCGCCATGATTCCGCCTCCGAGCAGTATTCCTGACCACCCGGCCTGCCGCGCCCGCGCATCGTTCCCCTCTCCAATGTGATGGCCGACCATCACTGAAGTTGCCTGTGAGATACCAAGCGGGAACATGAACGTGAACGATGCGATACGCAGAAGAATCTGGTGGGCTGCAGTGGCTTGGGCACCAAGGCGTGTGACCACGATGGTCGAAAGCGAAAAAGCGCCGACTTCGGCAGCCGCCTGGGCTGCTGCCGGTATACCCTGCCTGAGGATTCGCTTCACCAGCTGCCAGGATGGTGACCATGCGTCTTTGAAGACCTGGAAGAGCATGAAACGGTAGGCAAGGCTCGAATATGCGAGGATCGCCACCACAATGAAGATGCGCGCGGCGATGGTGGCAAGGGCAGAACCCTGGACGCCAAGGGCCTGAAAGCCGAATTCCCCCAGGACCCATGCCCGGTTGGCGATATAGTTCAACAAGTTGGCCAAGATGATGATCAGCGCCATTGGCAAGGGGCGTTTGCGCGCCTGCCAGAAGGAATTCATCAAGCTGGTAGCCAGGACCAGGGGGAAGCTCCACAGGATTGTCGCCAGAAAGGTATGTGCCGGGCCCAGCATTTCGGCTCCGATGCCAAATGAACTGAGGTTTGCGCTCACTACGCCAAGAAGGGTAATGCCCATTGCCGAAAGGGCGAGAGCGATCAGCAGGCCGTGCAACAGGAGGTTATGCGAATCCTTGACGTGGCCGGAGCCCAGTCGTCGTGAGATCATGGCATCCAAGGGCAGAAGCAGGGCCGATGCAGTCACCGCTACAAACCAGAAGATGGCACCGCCCGTGCCAACTCCAGCGAGGGCGGGTGCTCCGACCTGTCCGACGATCAAGGTATCGACAACCTCCATGGTGTAGAGGCCGACCCGGCTCATGATCACCGGCAGACCGAGGCGAGCCAGTGCCACCACCTCGGCCCTCCGGGAAAGTCTGGTTTTTTGCTGGCTGTCATGTCTCATGAGGCGGCGCCTGTTGTCGCTGTGGTATAGAATAGGACGTTCCGGAGGTCGTAGACATGACTGATAATCGTGAATCCTTTCGCGAAATGCAATTCCAGCTGTTGGAAGAGGGTGAGTCCCTGCCGCCAAGGGCAGACTTCGAGGCCGGGATCCGCCGTGCCCCGGTGCGGCCGCTTCGGCTGGACCGTCAGGATGTTGAGCTGGCCCTTGCCAATGCGTTGCGTTATATCCCGCGGCGTTTCCATGAAACCATGGCGCCGGAATTTCTTGAGGAGCTGATGACGCGCGGCCGGATCTACGGATACCGCTTCCGCCCCCAAGGCGCCATCAAAGCGCGACCGGTCAGTGAGTACAAAGGTCGTTGCCTTGAGGGCAAGGCCCTGCAGCTGATGATCGATAATAACCTTGATTTCGAAATTGCCCTTTATCCCTATGAACTTGTGACTTACGGAGAAACGGGGCAGGTCTGTCAGAACTGGATGCAGTACTGCCTGATCAAGAAGTACCTGGAAAATCTGACCAGGGAACAGACGCTCGCCCTTTATTCCGGACATCCGATGGGTGTTTTCAAATCCCACCCGATGGCGCCCCGGGTGATCACCACAAACGCATTGATGATTGGCATGTACGACAACCCGGAATCATGGCACCGCGCGGCAGCCATCGGTGTGGCCAATTACGGACAGATGACAGCCGGTGGCTGGATGTACATCGGTCCCCAGGGAATCGTTCATGGCACTTACAATACGATCATGCTCGCTGGTCGCTTGAAGCTTGGGCTCAAGGAGAATCAAAATCTGGCGGGGAAGCTGTTCGTGACCAGTGGCCTTGGTGGCATGAGCGGTGCGCAGGGCAAGGCCGTTGAGATTGCTGGTGGTGCAGGGATCATCGCTGAAGTAGACCCGTCACGCATTGAGACCCGGCGCAGCCAGGGCTGGGTCAGCGAAGTTGCCAGGTCGCCTGAAGCTGCTTTCGCAGCAGCCTCGAAAGCGATGAAGGAACGCCGCGGCCGGGCAATCGCGTTTCATGGAAATATTGTTGATTTGCTGCAGTACGCGGTCGAGAACCATTTGCAGATCGATCTGCTTTCTGACCAGACGAGTTGCCATGCCGTGTATGAAGGTGGTTACTGTCCGCGCGGAGTTGATTTTGAGGAACGAACCCGGCTGCTGGCAGAGGATCCGTTGAAGTTCCGCAAGCTGGTGGATGCGACCCTCGGGGAACATTACCGGGCGGTCAAGGACCTTGTCGCGCGCGGGACGTACTTTTTTGATTACGGCAATGCCTTCATGAAGTCTGTGTTTGACACGGGCATCAAGGAGATTGCAAAGAACGGTCGCGACGAACGCGATGGATTTGTCTTCCCGAGTTATGTCGAAGATATCCTCGGGCCAGAGCTTTTTGATTATGGCTACGGGCCTTTCCGCTGGGTTTGCCTGAGCGGAAAACCGGAAGACCTTGCTCGCACGGACAGGGCGGCTGCGGACGTGATCCGCGGGATCCGCCCCCAGCTCCGCTATCAAGACCGTGACAATCTTGCCTGGGTGGAAGACGCCGGCAAGAACCGGCTTGTGGTCGGATCTCAGGCGCGCATCCTTTATCAGGATGCGGGGGGGCGTCGTGCGATCGCGCTCAAGTTCAATGAGATGGTGCGAAGCGGTGAGATCGGTCCAGTGATGCTTGGTCGTGATCACCACGATACCGGCGGTACTGATTCTCCGTTCCGCGAGACATCAAACATCAAAGACGGCTCGAACATCATGGCCGACATGGCGACTCAGATCTTTGCCGGCAACGCAGCGCGGGGCATGACACTGGTTGCCCTGCACAACGGCGGTGGCGTCGGCATCGGCAAGTCCATCAATGGTGGCTTCGGCATGGTCCTCGATGGTAGCGACCGTGCCAGCCAGGTGGTCGATATGGCCATGCCCTGGGATGTTATGGGCGGAGTCGCAAGGCGTGCCTGGGCGCGCAACAAGAATTCAATTTCGACCTGCGCTGAATTCAACGAGCAGCATAAAGGAACGGATCACGTCACTTTGCCCCATGAGGCTGATCCTGGCATGGTTGCACGCGTGGTCGATGCACGGATGGGCCGGTGAGCGGACCTGTGAGCCAGGATACGTCCTCAACAGCCGCCGGTGGTTTGTCCAAAGCGTTGGAGCCAGCGGAATTGCTTGGCTGGATGCCGCGCCGGGTTGTGATTGTTGACGATGACAAATCAGTCCTGTTTGCGTTTGAGCGGGCGTTCCGCGATGCCGGTGTCAAAGAGGTTTTGCCTTTTGAAGATGGTGCATCAGCAGCGCGTATCATTGGTAGCGGTGCAGCAGTCGACGCCTTCGTCCTGGATTGGCGCTTGCCTGACCTGGGCGGATTGGCGCTGTTGAACCGGATCCGTGCGCAGGCCATCTTCGACCGTACGCCCGTGGTGGTGGTTTCGGGTTTCCTGGAAAAAAGAGATTTTCGTCTGGCAGCTGAATTCCCTCTTTTGACCTTGGTGGAAAAGCCTTCCCACGCAAATTTTGTGTTTAAAAAACTGGGGGAGCTTTACCGGGAGCGCGATTTTTTCGATGGTGAGGGCGCGCGCCTTGCCGCGGAAATCAATTCGCTTGAACCGCGGGCTAATTTCATTGGTGAACGTTGGGAGAATATCCGCACCCGGCTGCGCGATGCGCCGCGACCAGCGCCGGTTTATTTCATCGCCATCAACCTGCTCAGGCAGCGCGGCATGGAGGCCTTGGCCGACGTCCTTTTACAGGACTTGCTTGGCCTGGAACCGGATTGCGCCCCGGCCCTTATTGAGTTGGGGCGAAAGAAAATGGCCGACGGTAATTACCCGGCAGCGTCGCGCTTGTTGATGCGGGCTGCAGCACTCGCTCCGCGGAACCTTGAGCGCCTTTGCCTGCTTGGCGATGTTCAGATCAGGCTGATGAAGGGGCAGGAGGCCCGGGACACTTTTACCGTGGCGGCGGGGATCGATCAGGAGGATGAGCGGGTTACCAGCGGACTTAATATTGCGGAAAATATGGTTAGGCACATGTCGTCCATCGACATGTCGCGCATGCAAGGCAATCTTGCGTCCATGTTGAATGCAATCGGTGTCTTGATGGTGCGTGAAGGCAAGATTAGCGAAGGGGTCCAGCATTACATGTCGGCCATTCGTTTCGTGGATGACGATTCAGACTGGATCAAGCTCGGATTCAACCTTGGACTTGCCTACATGCGCTGGCAGCGCCCGACGGATGCCGCGCAGTGGTTTGGCAAGGTATGGGAAAAGTCGAAGGGTAGTTTTTTCAAGGCGAAGCGTTATTTTGACCAGGCCGTTAAGGATGCGCAGAAGCTCGATCAGTCCGCCGGTTCAACCATCGATTTCTCCGCCGGGATTCCTGAAGCCGAAAAAACCAAAGGCACCAGTTCATCGAACACGCAGGGGGGCGATTCGTCCGCTTTTCTGACTGATCAGGGTTCGCTCATTTCACATCCCGGAATCGAAGAGACTGAAAGCGGATTGCCCACCGCTGAGTACCCGCCGGACCTGTTAGCGTGGGACAAGGTCAGGAAAGTCCTGAAGACCGCCCGGGTACCCGATCCGGACCTTTTTGAGGATACGGGAACCCAGCACCTGAAGCGCAGTCACTCTGCGTTCGGTGGCCTGATCGGTGATCGTAGTGTGTGCATCCTGATTCCCAAGTCCATTCCGGTTCCACGTGTTCCCGACATGGATGAGTTGGAGGCCAAAGGGGCAGGGGTCAAAGTCCTTCGGCGTACGCGCAGGGTTTGGGCCCTTATGTGGCCACCTTGATAGTGGTTTTTGGGGGGGCAGCGCCCTGCTGTGACCGCCTCCGATTGAGGCGGTCATTTTTTCTGGCGATTTCTCTTGTTGTTGATCAGGAACTTCAGGCTGCTGCGTGCCGCCCGTTCTGAATAGCCAAAGCGCGTATGGAGTTGCTTGTATCCCGTCTTGGCAAGCTCTCTCTCCTGCTCACCCATTTGTCGTTCCAGGTCAGTGCCCATTGCCAGCATGGCTTTTTGTGCCGCTTCGATGACTTTTGATTTTTCTTCGAAGTAATGATCCTGCACCTTGCGGACCAAGTCGGGGAAGATCCCCTGGATGTCGACTTTTGCCGAGGGATTCTCGATTTTCCATGCCGCAATCCTGGCCAGTACTCCTTCCCGGTGTTTTTCTACGTTTGCGGTGACGCCCAGGATTTTTTCCAGGTCCTTCATCATGTTCTGGTTAACTGGTTCGTAGGAGGAGGTTTTCTGGTTGTAGATCTTCTCCTTCTTGATCTCGGCGACGATGTTTTCGACATAACGATGAAGCAGGATTTCGTATTGTTGCTCTTCAACCAAGGTCAGGGATGCCAGCAGTTCGTGTTCAAAGGTGTCGGCAAACTCGTCCTGGATCATTTTCACGAACAGCGCAGCATCGTGATATTTGCCGCGGGGCTCAAATTGCAGAAAGTCATAAACGGAGCGATCCTTGACCAGGAGGTCGAGCTCCCGGAATATATCCTGGGGTCCCAGCAGGTTGTCCCGGCATCCCTGGGCCGCACGGTAGAGGATTTGCCGGACTTCTCTGGGGGACGCGCCGAATCTTCCTTCGTAGACCACCGATCCCGTCGATTCCTCCATGATCTGGTGGCGCAGTTCCTTCAATTGCTGCTCTTCACCCGGCTTCATCCCGGCAATAGCCTGGCGTTCGTACAAGCGCACTTTGTTGCGCGGTTCCAGGCGTGCGATCAGTCCACGCACCTGGGAGTCGTAAGCTTCTGGATCAGGTTGCTTGAGCCGGGTCATCACTGCCCATACAGCCAGTAGTTCGATGGTGTGTGGGATGATCTCGTAGGACTTAGCGAGCGCCCTTTTGTCGGGTTCGTAGATTCGCGCCTCCATGCCAGGCCGCAACAGGTAGGGGACCTTGATGAATTCAAACCTGCCGCGGAATGAGCTGAAGTCGGGAATTGTCTTGAACGCGTCCAGGTGTTTCTCGTTGCTGGTTGCGACAAACACCACATCGAGCAGCGCGGTGGCGGACGGCAGGGAGATCATGCCACGCTCAACGGTCGACAACAGGTACTTGAATGTCTCGACCGGTCGCTTCAACAGGTCCGAAAATTCAAGGATGCCGCGATTGGCCTCCATCAACTCGCCTTGCGCCTCAAAGAAACGGATGTTTTGCAGGACGCCCGGCAGGTTTGCCAGGTTCTTGTCCATCGTCAACTGCTTCTCCTGCGCATCCACCGACATCTGCGGTTCGACCGTGGAGATTCCGACGCGGTACTGCCGGGAATAAAAGAAACGTTCGATCTGGATGTGTCGCAGGACTTTTGAGGCGTCACCTTCATAGGCATTCAACAGGTTCTCGAAGATCAACTGGTTCCTTTTCGACAGCCCGCCGAGCAGTATGTGCGGGGGCAGTTCGACTTCCTCCGGGGCGCAACCCTCGTTCTGTGCGATCCAGGTTTTTAGCCATTGCTCCCTTTGTGGCATCGGGATCAGGTAGACCGGGTTTTCCTTGAATTCCGAAACCAGCTTTGAGGCGATATCGCCCTCTTCAAGAAGGGCGTAAGAAGCAGGCTGCGTGTGGTTGTCCGCAGACTTCCCGAAGCCGATCGGACCGGACTCACCTTTGGTCTTTGGCGCGGCGCTCCGGTCGTTGGGGAAAACCCAGTTGAAACGGTAGACGGCGCCCTCTTCCTGCTCACTATACATTTGCATCGCATGGGCAACCGACTCGACCGTTGAAGTCTTGGCCGAACCGTTGGGACCGTGCAGCATGATCAATTTGTTGGCATAGCCTTGACGGACAAATGCCTGGAGGATGTTGTAAAAGTCTTTCTGGACTTGCTCGCCGCCAATAATCGGTATGTGCCTTTCGGTGCCGATGTCAAAAATCCGGAAGCGGTCGCCGGTCCTGCCAAAATGATCAAACGCATCCCGCAGGTAGGTGGCGCTGTTGCGGATCATCCGACGTGGTTGCTTTTGCACCAGTGCCAGGAAGTCCGGGAAGGTTATGACTGTTTTTCGCTGCTTGAACAGGTTCTTGCTGGTGGCCGTGAAGCCATCCAGCAGGTTCGCCACGTTGGCGTTGGAGGTCGCGGGATAAAGCTCTTGAGGCTGGTTGTCACTGCGGTCCTGGCTGGCCATGGCACACCTCTTAAAGGGAAGCTTCCCCACCCTCAAGGATACCGGATAGGCGGGGGGCAGTCACCGTGGGACAGCCCCCCAGAGGGGGGCTATCTTGCTGCCATGACAGCCAACCTTTTTTTGTGTTATCGTTTTTCCAACAAAGCAGTGGCCCTGAATCCAGCACGGTTCGCATCACCTTGCGGCGAGGTCTATGAAAAAAGTATTTATCCTCGATACCAATATCCTCCTCAACAACCCTGACAGTATCTTCAAGTTTGACGACAACGATGTGGTCATCCCGATCTCCGTGATCGAGGAAGTCGACACGTTCAAGAAGGACTTGAGTGAAACTGGCCGCAATGCCCGTGAGGTATCGCGAATCCTTGACCGCTTGCGCGAAAAGGGGACCCTTTCATCGGGGATCCGCCTTTTTGACGAAAACAAGGAATCTGGCAGCTTGTTCGTCTACCTCGGGCACAACATGAACGTTCTTCCCGACGTGCTGGCAGACAACACGGACAACCACATCTTGTCGATCGCCTTGACCCTGCAAAAGCAGTTTGGTGATGGACGCAAGGTGATCATCATCACCAAAGACTCAAACCTCCGGATCAAGGCAGACGCCTTTGGCATTGCGGCGGAGGATTTTGAGGCCGACAAGGTCGATATCTCGCATCTCTATTCAGGTTACCGGAACGTCAAGGCAAGCTCCCAGCTGATCAATGATTTTTACAATCGCAGGGAGATGAAGTCCCCGGTTACGGATCTCTATCCGAACGAGTTCGTGATCCTGGAAGACCAGGATGACGCCAACCAGTTCGTGTACGGGATGTTTGATCCACGCGATGAGATGGTCCGGATGCTCGAACCCCATTCGGAAGGGGTCTGGGGCATCTATCCCCGCAACATCGAGCAGACCTTTGCCCTTGAGGCATTGCTGGACGACAACATCAAGCTGGTAACGTTAAGTGGCGGCGCCGGTACGGGCAAAACCCTGATGGCAATTGCGGCCGGGCTTGCAAAAACAACGGATGAGGACGAGTACCACAAGCTTCTGGTGGCCCGCCCGATCTTCCCTCTCGGGCGGGATCTGGGATTCCTGCCGGGCGACCTGGATGAAAAACTGAATCCCTGGATGCAGCCAATCTTCGATAATCTTGAGTTATTGCTGGGCGGCGGTGCTGGCGGGCGCCACAAAAGATTCAGCAAGAGCTACCAGGAGTTGATCAACCAGGGGATGTTGCAGGTCGAGCCATTGACCTACATCCGTGGCCGCTCACTTCCCCATCAATACTTTGTGGTGGATGAGGCACAGAACCTGACGCCTCATGAGATCAAGACGATTTTGACCCGTGCCGGGGAAGGGACGAAGATCGTCCTGACGGGCGACCCTTACCAGATCGACAACCCCTACATCGATTCCGAGAACAACGGTTTGACTTATGTGATCGAGCGCTTCCGCAGCGCCAAGGTTGCCGCCCACATCACGCTTCAGCGCGGTGAGCGTAGTGAGCTGGCAACCCTTGCGGCCTCGCTGCTATAGCAGCGAGGTGATCGCATCCATGACTTCGTCGGTGTGTCCGTCTACCTTGACCTTGGGCCATGCAGCCGCAACCTTTCCGTCTTTGTTGATCAGGAAGGTTGCGCGCTGGATGCCCATGTACTTCTTGCCGTAATTGTTCTTTTCGACCCATACGCCATAGCTTTTGGCCAGGTCGTGAGCGGTATCAGCGAGCAGTAGAAATGGCAGCTTGTACTTCGCAGTGAAGCGCTTGTGACTCTCCACGCTGTCGCCGCTCACACCCACAACCACGGTACCAGTGGACAGGATTCGGGAATGGTTGTCGCGGAACGAGCATGCCTCCACCGTGCAGCCGGGTGTATCGTCCTTGGGATAGAAGTAAAGGACGATGGCGTTCCGTCCAAGGAAGGACCCCGAATCAACCAGCTCGCCGGAAGTGCTTGGAAGTTTGAACGATGGTGCGCGTGTGCCGACAGACGGCATTCCGCTGCCTGTGACCTTCCGGGCCACCGGCCGTGACGACTTCTTCACGGTTTTTTTGGCTGCCGCCTTTTTCACCGTTTTTTTCTTCGCCGTCTTCTTCCGTGCAGATTTCTTCGCCGTTTTTTTCTTGCTGACTGGCATGCTCATTCTCCCTTCTGGTCAAAAAAAACCGGCTCAGTGAGCCGGCTTCTTCTCTGCTTGTGGCTGAAGTTCCATCTCGATCTCGATCTTGACCTTCTCGCCGACCACGACGCCACCGGTCTCCAGAGCCTTGTTCCAGGTGAGGCCGAAGTCCTTGCGGTTGATCTCGGTCGATGCGCTGAGGCCACGCTTCATGTTGCCCCAGGGATCCTTGAATGCAGCGGTAGGACCTTCAACGTTTAGGGTCACGTCCTTGGTGACATCACGGATGGTGAGTGCGCCCGTAACCTTGAGCTTGTCTTTTCCGGCCTTGGCGACTTTCTTCGAGACAAACTTGATCTTCGGGTATTTCGCCGTGTCAAAAAAGTCAGGGGCACGCAGGTGCTCGTCACGCTTGGCATTGTTGGTGTTGATCGTCGCGACATCGAGCGTTGCCTCAACGGTGGATTTGGTGATGTCCTTGTCGTCAATGTTTACGGTGGCATCAACTCCGGTGATGTCGCCGTTCACATTGGCTACCATCATGTGCTTGATCTTGAAGTGGGCTGCAGAGTGCGCACTGTCAGCCGTCCAGGTTGCAGCCAGGGCCGGTGTTGCAGCAGCAAAGGAAAGGGCGATTAACGAAGTTTTCAACTGGTTCATCATGAGCAGTCCTCCAATGGGTTTGAGTAGGGGGATTCTAGTCCAAGGGGGCGGTCCGTGCTAGGCGCGGACCAAAACTTTTTTTCCTGACCATTCCGCAACAAAGCTGGCTGGTCCCTGATCCATCATGGTGGCCAGGTGTCCCAGCAGATCTTCATTGACCTTGCGCTTGCGGGAAAACCACATGAGGGCGTTGGCTGGTCCTGAGTGGATGAATTCACGCCACTCTGGCTCTCGCGCGTTGCGGCGGGCGCGGAACTCGACCATGTGTGTGCAATCGGTGAAAGCACGCGACATCTCGTCGTTCCGGGGGTTTTCAATGACCCGTACCCGTTCGCTCAACTTGACCGGGCCCTCCGGCAGCTTCCAGAGGCTGCGGTGAAGTTTGACAAAACTTTGCCAGATGTCGCGCGGTGGCGCCGTGTCACCCGTTTCAAAGTAGTCCTCGTCAATCTCAGACCGGTATTTGCGCGGGACCACCTTGACCGCTGCACGGTCGAATTTATGGGGTTCAAGAATCTCAATCGTGTTGGCGATTTTCCAAAGATCGTCACGGTGTTTCCTGACCAGGTCCGCGCAGCCTTCCAGAAGTTCAAGTTCCTGCCCGTAGTGCTTGCCCCAGATGACCTTCAATGCCTGCTTGGTCCAGGCTCCGGTTTCGGGGTCGGACGCGCGCTCTGCTTTGGATGCCAGGCCGTTCATCCTGGTCATCATGGCCTTGACGTCAAAGCCTTGCCGGGTCAGCGCCCACTGACCGATGGCCATTTCGACTTGCTGGGCGAGTGTCTGAATGCTGCCCCAGAAGCGCTCTCCTTTGTCTCCGTTGTCGTGGTGACAAAAGAAAGTTGAGCAGACTGAGTTACGGAAAGCGTAAAGGTTGCACATCCCTGATTTTTTTTCCAGGAACGGACACAGCACCTTCTCGCTCTTTCCAAAGCGTTCGTTGGCCGTGTCGGACAGGTAAAACGCCCACTGGGACGGCGATGAAACCATGCCCTCCGGCAGGATGTAGCCATCATCGACCAGCCGGCGCACGATTGTCGAGGAAGCTGGGTGGTTGAGCGCAAGTCCCAGGAGAAAGTTGGGAACGCGGGGATGATAGGTGCAGCAGCGGTAGTCCGGGCGCCAGCCTTCGAAGCGGGCTCGCGGGCAATTCAGGCACGTCGCCCGTCGTTCCTGGGGGTAGGTCATGTCCGCGATCGCTGGCGGAAGCATGTACCGCCACACGCCCGGAACCCAGTGTTCGCCGAGCTTGAATGCCTGTTCGATCGGGTCGGTCGGGATGCCTGGTTTTTTCGACATTTGGTATATACTTGTAATTATTGGTTAATTCCCCGACCAATTCAGAGTGGGCCGGGTAGATGGTTCAAGACCTCAATCTTGCTGGAAAATTCTGGTATTTTGTATAAGAAAGTATCGTGCCTGTCGAACTTGACGGCAGGCTATCCGAGTCAACTGTCGAAAGGAAATCCCGCTTTTGGAAGTCATCAACCGCTCTAACGCCCGTTTGTACCCCCAAGTCCGCCTCGTCGGCGAAGACACCAACGAAATCGTATCAGTCCAGGACGCTCTCCGCAGGGCGGAAGAGGAGGGGCTCGATCTTTGTCTCGTCAGCGACAAGTCCACGCCACCCGTCGTCCGTTTGCAAGACTTCAAGAAACTTCTTTATGAGCAGAAGAAAGCCAAGTCCAAGCAGCAGAAGGGCTCCGAGCTCAAGGAAATCCAGCTAAAGATCAACATCAGCGATCACGACCTGCAAACCAAGATCAACTCGATCAATAAATTCATCGAGCGTGGAGACAAGGTGAAGATCGTGGTCCGTCTGCGTGGACGTGAGCGGGAATCGCCCCAGCGCGCCAAGGAACTCCTGGCCCGTGTGACCAGCGTTATCAGCAAGTGCAAGGTCTCAACCATACCGGGGCCTATTGCCATCGCACTTCTGGAACCCACGAAAGCCTGAAGGTTTTCCTCCCTGTCTTTTCTAGAATGCCAAGAACCCCGGCCTGTCCGGGGTTCTTCTTGTCCGGCGCGATCCTTGACCGGTCCCAAAAAATCGTTTCTAATTGAATACAGCTTCTCCCATAAAGTTGAAAAAACAGGCTTTTAGCGCAGCATGAGGCAGCGTGGCGGGCTATCGAAGTGTCGACACGGAGGTTTGACGCTATGAAGAAGACGGAAGAGAACCGTTATCCGCATTCGGCGACCTTGTTCCGTTTCTGCAAGGAAGCACTGGAGATCCGCTACGAAGGCAACGTCAAGGTTATCGACCAGGACGTGGGTGCCATTCTTGGCTACGATCCTGCGGACTGCAGCCATTGGAAGAAAGGCAAAAAGAACATCCGTGCTCTTTCGACCCTTCGCGGTCTTGCCGACCACCTCAATGTCGACGAACGCCTGATCATTGACATTGCTTCCGGAGCTGTCGGTCTTGATGAGGCAGTATTCGAGTACCGTGGCTACGGTGCTTTCTCGATCTCTGGCCGCCACCTGGAAAATCTCAAGAAGGAATACTTCAAGAATCCAGGGCGCTGGCAAGGCGATGGCGCCCAGGCCTCCTTCGAAACCCTGTTTGACGTCAATCGTCCAGCAATCCTCGCCATGGTTAGCGCCATCATTGAGCAGGGTCGCTTCACTGAAGCCCCGATTTATATCCCGGAAGTGCTGCAGATGTTCCCGGCGGTATCCCTGGTGGCCGAGTCGAGCTTGGACAAGCCTTTTATCGCTGAGTACACCGGCGAGGGTGTGGATCTTCGTTTGACCATCCGTCACCGGGCAAGTGACAGCCGCTCATTCATCCGCTTCCTGAGTGCCAAGGAGCTGTTCAACTGGATCGTTCGTTCCGGACATCCGTTTGGCCAGGCGTTCCGCTCGTCGCCAGCTGAAGTCCTGGACGTCCAAAGTAATGCGTTCGCCGGCCTCCTTCTCGTCCCCGGTGAATTCATGCCGCGCGAAGTCGAACGGATCGACAGCTCGCTGGATATCGTTCAGCAACTGGCATCCACTTTCTGGGTTTCGAAGGCACTGATGAACCAGCGCTTGCGTGACTACATGGAAAATTTGACTTGAGTCAAAATTAAGCCGGGCATGGCTGGGATATCCTGGCCTTGCACTGCATAAACCCCGCTTGCTCCGGCAGGCGGGGTTTTTCGTTATTCAAGCCAGGCTTTTTGGTGCCGATAGTCCAGGCTGAGCAGGTGGAAAGCCAAGCCTAGATGGAGCAATGAACTTATGTCAGCGCCATTCAAACTCAAGAACGGGTCGGTTGCTGTTTTGGCCGAGGTTCCGGGCGGATTGTACAATTCCGCGCACCTCAAAAAGATCGCTGCAATCGCAGACCAGCACTCGCTGATCATGAAGGCAACCGAAGACCAGCGGATCGCCATGTTCGTGACCCCTGAACAGGCGGAATCAATCACCCGCGACCTGGCTGCCGGCGGACTGACCGTGCGTGATTACCAGGCGGGTGTGCATCAACCGGTGGCTTGCATCGGGGCTCTGTGTCCGGAGAGCAAGCAGGATGCGCTCAAGGCTTCGATGGAGATCACGGAGGCCCTGGCCGGTGTGTCCTCTGATTGTGCGCTCAAAATTGGTATCAACGGTTGTGCAAACTGTTGTGTTCCCTGCCATACGCTGGACATTGCCGTGGTAGGGACCGAGGAAGGCTACCGGATGACGCTGGGTGGCAAACAAGCCCTTGTGCCAGAGCTTGGCACCTTTGCCGGAGAAGGCATCCCCGCAGCGGAGGTTGTCGGCAAGGTCAAGGATGTCGTTGATGTTTACCGCGAACTTGCCCAGCCGGGTGAATCGCTGGCGGCTGTGATCGAAAGGGCTGGCATGACCGCGTTCGTCAAGGCGCTGGCTCCGTATAGTGGCGACGCTGGTGGTGTCGCGGAGGATCTGGTCGCCGATGCGCCTGCAGCTCCTCAAACCACAGATTCAGGTGAAGCCAGTGAAGCGGTGGTAGCAGCAAATCCAGGCGATGAGGTTGTGGATCCCAATACTGTGGCAGTCGATGAGGAAATGACTGAGCGCGCCCTCGAGCAATCCATCGCAGACGAGGCAAATATTCCGGTCGTGATCGATGAGAATGCGGAAGAGCGGGATGCCTTGTTGGCTTCCATGCCCGATAATGTGGTGGAGATGCCTGAGTCCCGGGAACCCTTGGAGCAAGCCACGGAACCTTCGACTTCTGCCTTGAATGCATCCTCGATGAACATCGAGGGGATGGAGATCGGCAAGGATGGCAAGTTTACCGTGACATTCTCCAACGGCGCATCAATCGCTGTGGATCCGGGCGTGATCCCGTTTGCTGGATCTCGCACGGTCAGGTTCGCTGGCAAGGAACTGTTGATCCGCGCGGACGTGAAAGGATTCAACATCGAGGTGGATGGACTTGCCTTCCATCTGCCGCTTGAGGCTGCTTGAGGCTACGACCTTTTTGCGGCCTCAAGGCTCCGTCGGCTTCCGGACGATCGTTCCGGCGCTGGTAACAGACAACATCAATTTGTTTGTGTCCGCAAAGAACCGGGCCAGGTTGGGGTACCGGTTGCGCATCTGCCATGCCCAGAACAACTGGCGCCGCGGATGGCGGTGACTGGACAGTATCTGCAGCACAGCCTGCTCTTCCTCGTTCAAATCGAGCTCGTTCTTGCGATTGAAGAAGTCTGTTGCCGCATCACGAACCTGCTGGTCAAGTTCCTGGTGCTTTTGCCGTGCCTCCAGCAGGTCAACCTTCTGGGTTTCCTCCTCGAACAGGAGCTGAAAGTGTTGCCAGGAACTGGCAAGCAGGGAAAGCGTCGGGATGCGCTGGCCGAAATGACGTAGCATGAGGAGAACCTGGTCTACCGGATGGGTCTCGCATAACGTCCTGGCTGCTTGCTCGGAGGCGGAGATTTCCTTGTCGTCCATGCTCCTGTTGCGCACGAAGGATTCCATGACCCGTTCCCAGGTGTGGGTTTCTGCGCTGCGGTGGTTCTTTTCCTTGTCGCGGCGGTGGCCGTCGAGGACGTGCAGGTTTGTGGACTCCTGACGGCGGAAGGGAAAGACCAGGGCATCGTGGGAGGAGCGGGCGCTGCCTTCCTCGTGATGCCATTTGTGTGTGTCAAACTGCATGGCCATCCGGATGGACTGGATTTTGGGCGCCTGGGTCAAGTCACCATAACCAACCCGGATGATGTTCCTGGTGGCAAGCGCGCTGATTGCGTTACGGATCTCCACCGGTTCCCAGTGAAGCATCAGCGCAAGTTCATTCTCGGTGGTGATGATCTGGTCGAGCCCGGACACGGCGCAATTCAGCAGATACAGGACGATGCTGTACTCGCAAGGGGTCAACTTTGCGAGTGCCAAAAGCTTGAAACCGGATTCCCTGTAAAAACTTTGGACGCTCATGACTTGTTCTCCACCTTGTCCGGAGCATCCATCTTACCCGACTCGGCCTATTCGCTCCAGCGTGCGACCGTCTGACCGGCGGTAACCTGGTCGCCGATGGCGACCTCGATGCTTTCTATTCGGCCGGCCCTTTGCGACTTGACCTCGAATTCCATTTTCATGGACTCGATCACGAGCACCGGAGCCCCTTCTTCGACACTGGAACCCGCGATGACCTTGATTGCAACAATCTTGCCGGGCACCGGGGCGGAAACGTGCCGGTTGTTTGTCTGGCCCCCCTGGCCGCTGGCGCCCAGGCCCGCGAGCGCTGAAAGGCCTGGTTTCTCGATGCTACGCTGAAAGTCATGGCCACAGAGATTGACATGGATCGTGCGATTTCCGCCTGTTTTCTGGACGGCGAAATGAAATGGCACGCTACGACCCTTTACTTTGACCGATCCGAGTCCCATGCGCGTTACTGTGGTGGCGTCGCGCGCAGTTACTTTTTCGTGGTGAAGCCTGGCCGGCCCGGACAAGTCTCCCTGTGGCGCCGTGGTTGCGATCGCACGCGCGCCACCGAAGGCCAGACGGGTCAGTGATTCGGTGGTTGCGCCTGTGGGTGCCGGGGAGGCCGTTCCAGTGGAGTAGGCGACCGCGTCCAAGGCCGCTGTTGCACCCGCTTCAACTTCAGCCCGCGCCAAGGCTTCCCATGACTTGAATGCCGGCATCTGGTCGGCGATGAAATGGGTGCTGACCGCGTGGTCCTTGAAACGGCTTGTGCCGGACAACCAGGTCAACAGGGCAATGTTGTTCGCCTGATTTGCAAGGAACATCTGTCCAAGCGCCTGATTGAGCCGGGCCAGGGCAGCTGGACGGGATTCCCCGGTTGCGACCAGCTTTGCCACCATGGGGTCGAACCTTGAAGTCACTTCATCCACCATGTCGAGGCCGGTTTCCCAGCGGATGCCCGGGCTGCAGGGGGTGATAAATGCCGATACCGGCCCGGGGGCCGGGAAGAAATTGTTATGAACATCCTCGGCATAGATCCTGGCTTCGACGGAATGGCCGCGGGGTTTCAGCGAACCGAACGCAGCTGGCATTTTTGCGCCGCAGGCGATGAGAAGTTGCCATTCGACCAGGTCAAGACCGAAGACCTCCTCCGTGACGGGATGCTCAACCTGCAGCCTCGTGTTCATTTCCAGGAAAAAGAAAGGCTGACTTGCAGAGGCAGGCGCGTTGCCGTCGACCAGGAACTCAACCGTTCCGGCCGAATCGTAGCCAACAGATTTCGCAAGCCCGATGGCCGCATCATGCATTGCCTTGCGAGTGGTATCGTGAAGCTCAGGCGCTGGCGCCTCTTCAATGATTTTCTGGTGACGCCTTTGGAGTGAGCAGTCACGATCACCGATGGCGACTGCCTGACCGTGCTTGTCGGCAAGGATCTGCACTTCGACGTGGCGCGGGCTTTCAAGGTAGCGTTCGACGACGAGCAGCCCGTTGCCGAAGGAACTGCGTGCTTCCGACGCGGCACGCGCAGCCTGTTCGAGCAAGGACTCCACGTCGCGAACGATGCGCATGCCCTTGCCGCCGCCGCCGTAAGCAGCTTTGATTAAAAGCGGGAAGCCAGTTGCTAAAGCAAATTTTTTCAGTGCATCGCGTCCCTTGGCCGGGTCATTCTCGATGTCAATTCCATCCAGCCCCTCAATGCACGGGACTTTTGCCTTGATTGCCAGCGACCTGGCAGCCGCCTTGCTGGCCATGGCTTCGATAGCGTCCGGATTCGGACCAACCCAGGTCAGCCCGGCTTTGTTCACATCTGCAGCGAAGGCTGCGTTTTCCGAAAGGAAACCGAAGCCAGGGTGCACCGCATCGCAGCCATTGGCTTTTGCGATGCGGATCATTTCTGCGGCATTCAAATACAGGGCTGTGGTTTCTTCTTCGACGTGGTGAAAAAGGGTGATCACGTCAGCCAAGTATGCTGGCGGAGTTGTGCGGTCCGTGACGGCGACGGTCTCAATGCCAAGGCGCTGCGCGGTCAAGGCGATCCTGCGTGCGATTTCTCCGCGATTGGCGATAAAGAGTCGTTTGATCTTCACTGCGATTCCTGTGCCATGAGTTGGGAAAAGTTGAGCGCCTCACTGGTCTTGGCCGACCACGGCGCTGGTGTCCTGGAAAAGAAAGCGGTCAGGCCCGCCTGCCCCTCTGGACCAGTGCGCGCCGCTGCAATCGCCTGGGCGGTGTATTCTCCCTGGGCGCCTTTGTTCATCCGGACCTTTTCAATCAGTTCCTTCACGGCTGCCTGGGCAGCTGGACCCGCCTGAAGCACCTGATCAATTTCATTCCGGAGCGCCTCATTGACCTCTGAAGGCGCCGTGATGATGTCGACAAGTCCGCATGACTTTGCCTCTTCAGCAGTGATCACGCGTGAGGTCAACGCCGCGCGTCGCAAGAATCCAGGCGCGATGCGCCGGGTAAGATAAGGCATGATTACGGCCGGGATCAGTCCCAGTCGTGCTTCGCTAAGGCAGAACTTGCTGGTGTCCTCCGCGATCACAATGTCGCAGCAGGCAATCAGGCCGACGGCACCACCGTAAGCGGCACCTCGCACGACGCCAATGGTCGGTCGCGGGAAGTTGGCCAGCGCTTCAAATACGGCAGTCAATCGAGAGGCGTCTGCAAGGTTCTCCGCATGCGAAAGCGCGGCGCTTTGCTGCATCCAGGCGAGGTCTGCTCCGGCACAAAAATGACGTCCACGGCCGGCCAGAATGAGGCAGCGGATTGTCGGGTCTTTCTGGAGTTCTTCGCGGGCTCTTTTCAATTCCGCTGCCAATGAATCCAGCATGTCCCCGCTCAGGGCGTTGGCTGCAGACGGCCGATCAAGCAGCACTGCAATCGCCTTGCTGCGGCCTTCAGCGTCAAGGACCAGCCGTGTCGTGAAGATGCTGGAAATTGCACTCATCGATCCGCCCCGGGAGATACGCTGTTCAGCACATCCTTGGGTATGAGGGTCTTGTGTCGCAGCAGTGCCTGGGCAAAGGTCTTGCCCTGCGCGTCTGTCCTGAGTGTCACCGTGCCACCCCCGCCGAGTGCCTCGTCCAGCAGGAAGTTGAAGCCTGACATGTTGGGCAGGGCGTAACGGGTGACGCTGCCGTGGCAAAGCTCCTGAAAAAGGTCTTTGACGCGTTGTGCAGTCAGGTACGAGCCAAGGAAGTCATAGGCTTTTGCGCTGCGCGCCATGATGCCGATATTTGCCATGTCGCCCTTGTCGCCGCTGCGTCCAAGGCAAATCGCAGAGAGGGCTGTGGCCTCGGGGTTGGCCTGGATTTGCATGGCGGTCTTGATGTCACAGGAGGCTCGGTCTGCAACCTGGTCCGGCTTGAACCTGGCAGGATCAAATTTGCCCGACTGTTCGGGCGGGACAACGGTTTCACTGTGTATCCCGCGTCCTTCCTCGCACATGGCGATCTTTGGACGCACGGCGGACTTTGGCATCAGGGCCGGCCAGTAACTGACAATTTCCTGGGCCTTTGGCACTCCGCCGAGCACGCATACGCCGGGTGGGCCGGACAAAATCAGGCTGGGGATCAGTTTGCCAAAACGCCGCAGTTTTTTTTCATCTGCACTGCGGGCGCCCAGGCGCAGCAGGATTTCGTTGCCGTCATCCATTCCGCCAAGGGAGCGATGGCAGGCATTCCATCCAAAGTATTCGGTTGAAGTTTCGCTCAGTCCGTCCTTGCCGCATTTCTCCCAGAAAATCCGTGCGAACGCTTCGGCCTTGGCGCGAGCGTCCGGGCCGGAAATGGCAATTGCGCCAAGGCTCTTGAATCCATCTGCGTAAGCCATTGAAACCTTGTAGAGCGGAGTCGGTTCGTAGCCCCTGATTCCACTGACTTTCACGCGGTCTGCGCCAGCCTGCTCAAGGCGGATCGTGGCAAAGTCAGCAACCACATCCGGAGTGATGTAGCTGTGAGGATTGCCCATTTCATAGAAGAGCTGCTCGCGGACCGTGTCCGTAGAGACAAGGCCACCACTGCCCGGGTGCTTGGTGACGTAGAAGGTTCCGTCGCGATGGACTTCGATGATCGGAAAACCCATGTTGCTGAAAGAGGGAACCTTTCGCCAGTCGGTGAAATTGCCCCCCGTGGCCTGTGTGCCGCATTCGATGATGTGACCGGCGACGACGCCGTGGGCAAGCTTGTCCCAGTCTGTGGGAGCCCAGCCGAACTCGTGCAACATCGCACCGATGGTGATCCCGGTGTCAGTGACCCGGCCGGTGACGATGATGTTTGGTTCCCACTTCAGGGCATCGGCGACTGGAGCCGCGCCAAAATATATGTTTGCCGATTCGATCCTTGACGCCACGCCCGTGAAGGCCGAGCCAGATTCCATGTTGCGGAAATCGCAGCCCTCGCCTTGAAGGCGCGGGATGTCAGACAGGATGTCGTCTCCGTAAACGATCGCCACGCGGGGTGACAGTCCGAGCTTGCGCCCCAAGGCTGTGATGGCCTCGGCACAACCTTGCGGGTTGACGCCACCAGCGTTCGTGATGATCCGGGTTCCGGACTTCATGATGTCCGGCAACACTTCCTCAAGCATGCCCAGGAAGTCACGCGCATAGCCGAGTTTTGGATCGTTCGCCCGCTGCTTTTGCATGATCGACATCGTCACTTCGGCCAGGAAGTCCATCGAAATGTAGTCGAGGTGTCCCCCCCGCACCTGGCGCTTCAACGCATCCGGATCATCGCCCCAGTAGCCACCGGCATTACCGATACGGATTACATCTTTTTTGGTCCTGGTCGTCATGGATCACATCCTGAAGATTCCGAAACGGGTTTTTTCCCATTCGTGATAGAGCGTGGAAGTCAGCGCCATGGATAGCATGGCTCTTGAATTGCGTGGATCAATCACACCGTCATCCCACAAACGCGCCGTTGAATAATACGCAGATCCTTCCCGCGTATATTTTTCAAGGATTGGCGTGCGGATTTTTTCACGTTCGCCAGCGCTCAGAGCCTGGCCTTTCTTGGCAAGTTGCTGTTCCTTGACGGTTGCAAGGACGTCCGCCGCTTGCTCGCCGCCCATGACAGAGATGCGGGAGTTGGGCCACATGAACAGGTAGGCCGGATCGTAAGCTCGTCCGCACATGCCGTAGTTGCCGGCCCCAAAACTTCCACCCACCACCATGGTCACTTTGGGAACCCGTGCATTGGCGACGGCGTGTACCATCTTGGCCCCGTCACGGGCTATGCCGCCGTGTTCATACTTTTTGCCAACGATGAATCCAGTGATGTTCTGCAGAAACAGGAGGGGCGTGTTTTCCTGCGTGCAGAGCTCGATGAAATGGGAAGCCTTAAGGGCCGATTCCGAAAACAGGACGCCGTTGTTGGCGATGATTCCCACCGGCACACCGTTGATGTGCGCAAACCCAGTGACCAATGTGGTCGCGTAGTTTGGCTTGAATTCGAAAAGTTCGGAATCGTCCACCACGCGGGCGATGATCTCGCGGACATCGAAAAACTTGCGCGGGTCTTGGGGCAGGATGCCAAGGATTTCTGCCGGGTCGTATGCTGGTCCTGATGCAGCGCGCAAGGCCACTAGCGGGCGCACAGGTTGGCCCAGGTGCTCGACGATGCGGCGGACGATACCAACGGCATGGACGTCATTCTCCGCAATGTGGTCGGCAACGCCACTGATGCGCGTATGGACATCCGCGCCGCCCAGCTCTTCTGCCGTGACGTCTTCGCCCGTGGCAGCCTTCACGAGGGGCGGGCCTGCAAGAAAAATGGTCCCGTTGCCGCGAACGATGACGCTTTGGTCCGACATGGCCGGGATATAAGCGCCGCCCGCGGTGCAGAATCCATGCACTGAAGCGATTTGCTGGATACCGGCAGCGCTCATTCGCGCCTGGTTGAAGAAGATGCGTCCGAAGTCGTCCTTGTCGGGAAAGACTTCGTCCTGCATCGGCAGAAATGCGCCACCAGAGTCCACCAGATAGACACATGGCAAGTGCAATTGTGCGGCGATCTCTTGAGCGCGCAGGTGCTTTTTCACCGTGATGGGGTAATAAGTCCCGCCTTTCACCGAATGATCGTTCGCCACGATCATGCAAGGCCGGCCGTGCACCAGGCCTACACCCGTGACGATACCGCCGGCGGGCACGTCGTCTTCATACAGCCCTTCGCCGGCAAGTGGCGAAAGTTCCATGAAGGATGATTCGGGATCGACCAGCGCGTGTACCCGGTCCCGCACGGAGAGCTTGCCATCGGACCGCTTTGCGGCGCCCGCTTGGGAGACTTGGAGTCCGCGTGCGGTCTTCGCTGCGAGGTCGTCTGCGGCTTGCAGGTGAAACGAGTGGTTGGCCTTGAAGTCAGCGGATTTGGTTGAAATCTGGCTTTGGATTTTCATGTGACGTTGAACGGCTCCAGGTCTTTCCAGCAATCGAGGCCGTCGCCATCGACGGTCAGCAAGTTTTTCAGGACTTCCGCAGTGACGCGCACGTCCCCCATGGACCTGTGGCGGCTGCTGAAAGTCAGGTTGTAATGAGCGGCCAGCGTATCGAGTTTGCGATTTTCCAGTTTTGGCAGGATGGTTCGCGCCATTTTCAGTGTACAGAAACAAGGAAGGTCAACTTCATAGCCGAGGCGCAAGGCCGCTGCCCTCAGCATTGTAAAGTCAAACTCCGCGTTGTGGGCCACCATGAGGCTGCCGTCAACAAACTGAAGGAATTCCGGCAGAACATCCTCTACCCGGGGTTGGCCGGTGAGCATGTCCGGAGTGATGCCGGTAAGTTGCTGGATCTGGGCGCTAAGCTCAACTTCGGTGGAAATAAAAGTTGAGAACGTATCGACGACTTCGAAACCCACGAGTTTTTCCGCCCCGATCTCGATGATCCGGTCCTGGTTGATGTCGAGGCCGGTGGTCTCAAAGTCGAAGACCACGATCGGAACTTCCTCGATTCTTGCGGTTGGTGCAGGCACAAAACGGACCACCCTCCTGAGGGTAAGTGCGTCGTCCTTGTTGCGCTCGGCAGTCGTGGCAGAATCACCGCCAAGGGTACTGCCGTCGGGATAAATCACCGAGTGGAACATGGAATGTGCAAGCGCCGAAACGGCCGCGTTGCTGGTCATGCGCGGGTCCCGCCCAGGCTTTGCCGGGAGCGCCTCAGGCGCATTACCGTGCCGCCAAACACTGCAGTCACCATCGCCAAACCCGCGAGCATCGTTGCCACCGCTGTCGAAGCATTCAAACCGGTAATCCTGGCACCTGTCATGGCAAGTTCAAGCGAAGTCACGGGGACCCAAAGCGCAGCAGCAACGAGTTTTGCAGCCATCGGATGCCGGGAAATCCACTCTGCCGCGGGCGGACTGAGCCGGTAATAGGTTTCTACCAGCTCGCTTCCTGCTGGATGCAATCGAGCGATTCCATCCCGGAACCAACGCAACGGGCGCAAATTTTTGTGGAGGGGTGTACCGTACGTCGCGGTTGCGATGAAGCATCGCAAGTCTTCCTCGGTGGCCTCGCCTTCCCCGTTCAGTTCAGTCAGTGTGATATTTGCGCTTGGCGTTGCTGTCAGGCAGAGGCTCCGCTTGAGCGCATCTGGCTGGTACATGGCGACGACGGCGTAGGACACGTCGTTTTCCAGTCCGTTGATTTGGCGGTTGCCGTTGCTGGCACTTTTGACCTTGATGTTCTCCGGGTCGAGCAGGGCAAGCGCGGCGGTATCGAGGTATGCCTTGTCCGGACAAGTGATGCACGCGCCGCCCGAGGCAAGCGATTCATCAAAGGTGCATGAGCTGGCCGGGTCCGATTCAGAACTGGGCGAGAACACTTTCGCCGGCAGGGCTGGATAGCTTGCCCCGAGGCGAAATGAGATGACCGTGGCATCGGTCGGTGAACCAGTGGAAGCAGCATCCGATGCACCGACAAAGGCAATGCTGGTTTTACGATCGAAGGACACGTCGAGGGAGCGGTGGCTGCCGATGATACGCAGGTTCTCCGGAGCTTCGTTGACCACGGTCGGGTTCACCGTCACGGTGCCATCTACGGCGTCGCCCTTCTGGGTTTGGTCTTCATAATATTTGAAACGCAGCTTCACCGTCTTCTGGTCGGAGCTTTGTTTGATGAGGTTGGAAAGTCCGTTGGCGGATACCTGAATGACCCGGATGTAAAAGGTCATGTCGCTATTGCCGTTGGCATTTGTTTCGGTCGCCGCGTCGTCACGAAACTCAAGGTAGAAAGCGACGGCCGCAGTACCTGCCGGGTCCGTGCCAAGGGCTTCCGACGCGCTTATGTCAGGCAGGAGCAGTCCAAGCCGTTGATTGAGGGATGATTCTTTCGGCTTGAGTGCGACGTCACTGGGCAGGACGTCCTTCACCACCACGCTCAGGTCGAAAAAACCGCGACTGGTGTCACGCGGCAGTGACCCCGTGCTGGTGATCGAGCCAATCGCGAACGCTTCGGAGGACAACAACACGAGGGCGACAATCGCCGCCACCATGGACATACCGGACCGTGAAGAATGGATCATTCCCCGCTTCCTTTTCGAGCAGGTTGAATACTGAAATTTCAGCTGTGGACTCTATAGCTTGTCGAGATCCAGAACAAGCCCATCGTATCCCATGATCAGCTTTGGTCCGCCGGATGGTATGTCTTTCCAGACATCGCCGTAATTCCGGGCATTGGCAGCCAGAAAGTCTGCGGCTTCCTTGGCCATTGACTGGAGCTTGTGGGGCGTTGACCAAGGGTCGTGGTGAACAAAAGCGACGGACTTGATTCGTTCTCTCAGGGCTAGCTCGACGCCTATCACGGGCGTGCAGTGGCCCCAATCAAAGCGGTTCTCAAGCTCGACCCGGTCGTATTGGGAGTCGAAGACCATGAGGTCAAGATTCTGAAGGAATTTCAGGTCTTTACCGAGTTCCTTGGGGGTCCTGCGCTTGAACTCCCCGTCGACCGCGACGCTGACCGCCTGTCCCTTGTGGTCGACCCGGTAGCCGAAGCAGCCGCCGGGGTGGTCGAGGGCGAACGAAGCGATTTGTAACGCCCCGACTTTGAACGGTTCGTAGACTTTGTGGTGGTGGAATTCGACCTTGGCTTGCAGCTGGTCCCAGATCAGGGGGAAATTGACCCCGTTGAACTTGATTTTCACGAATTCCGGTGCATTTTTGTGTACGTGGTGGATGTGGATGGTGCAGTTTTTCGAGTGCAGGGGGAGAAAAAAAGGAAATCCGATCAGGTGATCCCAGTGCATGTGGGTGAGCAGGATGTGGAACTCTTTCTGGCCGCGTTGCATCGCCTGTGTCCCGGCATCGCGGATGCCGGAGCCCATGTCGACAAACACGGAATGCTCGCCCGCCCGGACTTCGGTGCACATGGTGGCACCGCCATAACTGAGCGGCCTGCCGAGGCGACCATCCTGGGCCGCCTTTGCAAACTCATCGAGCGTCAAAATACCAAGTGATTTTGCTTGGTTGGTTGCGGCCACCAACAGACCCAGGAATTCACTGTCCGGCATGGTCCGGGGGATCGAGCCTCTGGTTCCCCAAAATGTGACTTCCACCAAGACCTCTTTTTCGCTCAAGTGGCCAATATCCTTGATGGTATCACGGAGGCGGCGTTTTCTGAAGAAAGCTGTCGCCAGCACCACTTCGCTGTGTTATCAAACGGGGCTTCCGGCAGGTCCGGATCGACGTCGAAGGTTTCAATTTTCGCAAGTTTTTGGAGGAATCATGGCCGTTTGTGTTCGTCTCCAGCGCCATGGCAGCACGCATCGTCCCTTTTATCACATCGTCGCCACTGACTCCCGCAAGAAGCTCAGGGGCCAGGTCCTCGACCGCCTCGGTCATTACGACCCTGCCGGTGAGCCGTCCAAGATTGTCATGGACGAGGCACGTCTTCGCTTCTGGTACGAAAAAGGCGCAGAGTTGAGCAACACGGTTGCCAAGATCGCCAAGATCCAGAACGTGAAGCTCGAACGTGCGAAGACCACACCGGCACGCGCTAAAAAAGCCAAGTAATCTGTCGTCCGGGGATCCATCCAGGAAGCCCTTCGGCGGTGATTTGCTGAAGTCTGGCGAAGACCGTTGGTTGTTGATCGGCACCGTTGGCAAGCCTCATGGCTTGCGCGGTGCCTTTTTCATTTCGGGACGTTCGGAGCCTTTTCCGGCATCCTGCCGGCAAGTGGTACTCGGGCCAGACCCGGAACACGGACGTGTATTTTCAGTTGCTCGCGGCTCGCTGCAACCCGACCGCCCGGTGTTGGGCCTGGTCGAAGTGTCCGACAGGACTTTCGTAGAGGGAATGCGTGGCGAGAAAATCTGGATCGCTCGCAGCAGCCTGCAAGTGGACGAGTCTGCTGAGTACCTTTGGTCGGATATCGCCGGCGCGGAGGTCTTTGATTCCACCGGTAATCTCATGGGCCGGATCGTCGACATGGTCAATTACGGCGCAAGCGATATCGCGGTGCTGGAAAATGCAAACGGTCAGCGCCTCGACCTGCCATTCGTGCCCGTGTACGTGGACATGAATTTCCGCAGCAGCGACAGGCGGATCAATCTTCTGGTCGAGGCCGCAGTGTTCGAAGAGTTCTGGATCAAGGGATAACATGCTGCAAATCTCTGTCATTTCCGTGCATCCAGCTTTTGTTGCGGCTTACGCGGGATTTGGTGCATTGCGTGCAGCCATGGGATCAGGCTCCCTTGCCTTTGAAAGCATTGATCTGCGGGATTATGCAATCGACAAGCATGCCAGCGTCGATGATGCGCCCTATGGTGGCGGAGACGGCATGGTCTTGCGTGCCGATGTCCTTGGCAAGGCCCTCTCTGCGATGGTCCCTGCTGACGGGAACGAGTCCGCCGTGCACGTCATTTCGACGGCTCCCGGTGCGCGGGCTTGGGGCCAGCAAGATGCCCGAAGGCTTGCTGCGATCAATAAGAAGCTGGTTTTTGTTTGTGGCCGTTTTGCTGGTATCGATCAGCGTTTCCTGGACCTGCACGTCGATGAAGAGTTTTCGATCGGCGATTTTGTCGTGTCAGGTGGTGAACTCCCGGTCCTCGCCATGGTCGACAGCATCGTCCGGATGCTACCTGGGGCTTTGGGTAACTCTGCCAGCGCGCGCGACGACTCGTTCTCTGATGGCATGCAGGGGCTTCTTGAATATCCCCTTTATACCCGCCCGTCAGTTTACGAGGGCATGCCGGTACCATCTGTTTTGCTCAGCGGAGATCATGCCGCGATTCAGAAGTGGCGGCGTGAGCAGGCGATGGAGCGGACGCGCAGGCTCCGCCCCGATCTGCTGCGTGATCACCAGACGTAGCGCAGTGTAAACGAACCCATCAAATTGAAGGTACTGCCGCCGATGGCGACCGTTTCCCCGGTGGTCCCAGGGGTCTGCGTGCTTTTTGCCGAGTTTTTCGTGTGCACGGTTGGCACTTGTTCAGCGCCGTTGGTGACGCTGAATGACTTGTCCTCGGTGTCAGTTTTGGTGGTGGTCTGTCCACCAGACCCGAATAACAGTCCAGTCGAAAAACCGAGCGACAGGTGCGGGAACCAGCGCAAGTAGAAGTCTGTCCCGACCCTTGGTCCCAGCAACAAGCGGCCGGTGGTTGAAGAGGATACATTGCCGACATCATTGCGCTGCACCGAGTAGGTGGTTTCCTGCGCTGTATCGCTCCATGAAGTCGTGGTGCTTCCGGTCTTATACGAGACACTGCCAGTCGAAGTGTAGGCAAACATGAACCCTGCCGTGGCACGCAGCCAGCGGTCGGCAAAAACGACGTATTTTGGTTGCACGCCGAAAGTGATCTGACGAGGGTTGACCTTGCCCGTATCGGCTATGGCGACGGTTCTTGTCTTGGGCGTCGACACTTCGTTGTTGCTGGTTGTTTCGCTGTGGTTGACGGTGTCTGCGGTTTTTGAATAACCGAGGTAAAACTCAACGCCTGTTTTCGGCGTCATGTAGCCATAATTGATTGCCGTTGTGCCCAGTACGCCAAATTCAGGGTTGGCAAGTTCGATACCAATCGAGTGTTTTAAGCGCGGTGGTGTCGAAGTCCTGGTGAATGCTGCTTGATCGCCAGGTTGCAATCCGCTGTTTTCCGTCTGGGGGGTCTGGCCTTCGTCATCTGATCCCGTTTCTTCGCGGGCTGTAGTCGCTGCAGGCTTTGGTGCTTGGGTCATGGCTGCAGGCTTTGCGGCAGCCAGGGCGGGGGAGCATGGTGTAAATGGATTGATAGCGGCCAAGAGGACAAGGATTGGGAAGAACCGGATCGGGGCCATGGAAAACTCCTCAAAATGGCGCATAAAAATCAGAGCGAAGATTCTGATCAACCTGTTCTGGCAGGATCGCCCCCAGTCGCGCAAGCCGCTTGAGCGTGGCGACTGATTTTCCCCATGCAGACGGCGTCAGCTTTTTTCCGTCCAGAAAGGCATGCCATATCTGGAGCCTGTTGTGAATTCCAAGATCCCTGGTTTCTTCGAAGTCGAACCACTGCAGGGGTGGCAGGCGCAATTTAAGCCTGCGCAGGTGCAGTGCGTCCCTGCCTTGCGGAGAGTGCCTGGCGTCGCTGACAGGCTTGAACCAGAACATTTCCAGGTTGCCTTCAAATTGCTGCGCGTTCGCTCTGCGCGGGAGTTCACGTATCACCGAGGCAGGATCCAGGAGCGGGTTTGGCAGGTCATCGAGTTCCCCATAGCGATCAAAGATGCCGGCCAGTTGCAGTCCGGCGCCAGCGAACACTTCAAACCATCTCTCGACCGGCCAGCGTAGCTCGTGTGGGTGCAAGAACATGTCAGCAACCCGGGCTGGATTGTCCAGTGTGACCTTGCCAATCGCTTTCACCTTGGCGGCCAGTTCTGGGGACGTTGCCGCCATAGCCAGAATCCTTGATTTGGCTTCGCGCGTGGCTGCGACCGGATCGCCGCCAAGGATGTCGATCCCTGAGTTCCGGAACTCGTCCTGGATGCGGTGAATCCACCATCTTCCAGGGGAGTTGTAGACCATTGCACGGATGGTCCCTCCGGGTAGCAGCTGCTGCGCCATGGCTGCGATGGCCGGACCCGGGTCAGCCATGTGATGGAGCATGCCGAAGGTCTCAATGTGGGCAAATTGGCGACCCTCCCGGGCACAGCTCGCAAGAAACTCTACGATGTCCTTGTGGTGGAATTCGGATGCACCACGGCAAAGCAGAGTTCGCAGTCGTCCACGACGCAGGCTGCGACGGGACAAGTCGACGTTGGCGACGGCATTGCCGGGCGCCTCCCACTTTCTGATGATGTAGGGCAATATTTCTCCGCAACCGGCGACGAGGGTGTCCCCGGCCGGCGCGACTAGCCGGCTTGCGACCAGGCGACCAGCAAACCAGGACGAGGTCAGATAACCGTCTTGCCAACGTGGCTTTCCCAGCAACGGGTAATTCGGGTAGGGGAACCGGTCGTAGAGGGCGGCGACCTTCGCCTGAATTTCAGCGTCCTGCTTGGTGATTTCCGGCAATTGCGGCGGCCTCCCGCCGGAATCTTATTGCATTTACCGGCACTTGGTCAAAAGATCGGAGGATCAATCAGGTATCCGCAGGAGGTCCCCGTGATCAGGTCAGTGCTCGTGCCATCTTCCACTCCCCGGGGTGGAGTCCGTCTTGCCCTTGGTGTCCTGGCTTTTGTTCCCGCCCTCCTTGCCGCAATGCCGGCAGGGAAATCAAGCAAGATCCCGGACAGGCGGGAGTTTCCAGTCAGCTCCAAGATAAATCCGTGCGAGGATTTTTATGGTTACGCTTGCTCTGAGGTGATCGATTCCTTCCAGCTGCGTCCCGACCGTTCACGGCACATTTTTGCCTTCAATGATTCGGGCGAGCGACTGCTTGACCAGAAAAAGAAATATCTCGCCGGACTTCTGGTTGAAAAGAAGAAGCACGAGGGACGCACCAAAGACCTGCGCGATAACTTCCAGGCTTGCATGGATCCGAAAGGCAGCGCCAAGGATGAACGGGAAATCGTCGCGCGTACCTTGTCGGAGATTGATGGCCTCAAGAGCGGTGCCGACGTGGCAAAATGGGCTGGCAGTCGCCTGCCGGCTGGTCAACCCAGCGGGTTCGATATCGGTGCGGTGCCCAACCAGGACGATCCAGACGTTGAGGACTTTCTGCTTCTTGCGACCCTCAAGACGCTCCCCGAGCGCAGCTACTACGACAAAAAGGACGTAACAAAAGACCTCGAGTCAGTGATGCGCGAATTCTTCGTTGCCTTGAAGCTGTCTGATCCTGGTAAGCGGGCGGCCCGGGTGGTTGCCTTCGAAAAACAGTTTGCCCAGACCTTTCCGCTCCCGGCCGAGATGCGTGAACTGTACAGCTCGAAACGTTACATCGACAAAAAGGCCTTCGCAGCCCGGCACTCGAATTTATTTCTTGCACCGGCGCTGGATCAGGTGCCGGAGAAAACTCTTTTGCGGGACATGACCCCGGACAACCTTGCCTGGTTGGACCAGCAGATGGCCAAGGGCGATGTCGAGACATTGAAAGATGTTTTCCGTTGGCATGCTCTGGCCGGATTCATGGATGATGCCTATCCTTCTTTCTTCAACAAGAACTTCCAGTTCCTGCGGAAGCACCTGGGTGGTCCTGAAAAGCGTCCTGTGCGTGAAGAGCGGTGTGCGCAGGCAGTCATCGGCCAGTTTGGCAAGGAGCTGGACGCTGACCTGGTCGATAAGTTGTTCCCTGGCTTTCCGACCGCGAGGTTCATCGCCCTTGCCGAGAAAGTCCGTGCGGAAATCATTCGCGGCCTTGAGCAAAACAAGTGGCTGGAGGAACCCAGTCGCAAGGCGGCGATCGAAAAGATCAAGGTCGCAAGGTTGCAGCTGGTGAAGCCGCAAAACGAAGAGGAATGGGACTTCAACCCCGACGGCGATTATTTGCCGTGGGCCCGTCACAGCAATGCGATGACGCTGGAAAAACTTTTGACGGCCAGGATGTTTGGACGCCTTGGCAAGCCGCGCAACCGTGACCGTTGGAGCATGTCGCCGCTCACAGTTAACGCGTATTATTCCTCGGCGGATAACAAATTCGTGATGCCGATCGGGATCCTCCAGTATCCCTTCTATGACCCCAAGGCCATGGATCACGTGAACCTGGGTGCCGTTGGCGCGGTCATCGGCCACGAATTGGGCCACGGAATAGACGACAAGGGTTCCCGGTACGACAAGGACGGGCGCCTCAAGCAATGGATGACGGAAGAAGACCTGGGTGATTTCAAGAAAATTACCGGTGGCCTGGTGGCGCAGTTTGATGCCATCGGACACAACGGAAAGCTCACGCTCGGCGAGAACATTGGTGACCTCGTGGGTCTCACATTTGGCTACAAGACTGCGTTCAGCATGGCCAGTGGGTCCGAGGTGATTCCGCCAAACTCCGCCAAGCGTGATTTCTTCACCCAGTATGCCCGTGTGTGGTGCGGGGTAGTGCGCCCCAAGATGGCAGAACTGCTCCTGAAAACCGACCCGCATTCTGCGATCAAGGCACGGGTCAACGAGCAGGTGAAGCACCAGCCCGGTTTCCAGGAGGCCTTCGCTTGCAAGGAAGGTGACAAGATGGTGCTGAAACCGGAGCAGCGTATTTCAGTCTGGTGAAACCTGTGCGCAATGGAGGGCTGGTCATGAATTCGATGCTAGTCAGGTTTTGTTTGGCTGTTTTTTTTCTGGGTGCACCCCCTGCGGGCAGTGCTGCGTCCAAGTCTTTTTTCGAGCATCAGGCAGATAGCATCGGCGGCAAGGCCGTGAAGATGAGTGAGTACAAGGGGCAGGTTGTGCTGGTCGTCAATACCGCATCTCGTTGTGGCTTTACTGGCCAGTACAAGGACTTGCAGTCACTTTATGAAAAGTACAAGTCACGCGGGTTTGTCGTGGTCGCATTCCCGAGCAATGATTTTGCGGCGCAGGAGCCAGGGTCAAACAGTGACATCAAGAAGTTCTGTGACCTCAATTACAAGGTCCGGTTCCCGATGATGGCAAAAGGCAAGGTGATCGGTCCAGACAAGCAACCTGTTTACCGCTTTCTGGTTGAGAACTCTCCGGTGAAGGGCGAAGTTTCCTGGAACTTTGAAAAGTTCCTTGTCGATCGTCAGGGCCGGGTCGTCGGGCGCTTTGATCCTGCGGTTTCGCCGGGTGATCCGAAGCTTGTCACCCAGCTGGAAACACTTCTGGCAGCAAGGAAATAGAGGCGGGAATTCGACATGACTCGTGCGCCAGACAACGCAATTGAGGTGGTCGAGGGCATCGAACGGCCCGCCGCGGTCGCGCGGGTGGCCGAGCTCGCTCACCAGATCATGCACCACAAGCGAGCCTACTACGCAGGGAAGCCCGAAATTTCTGATGCGGCGTATGATGCGCTGGAAGATGAGTTGCGGAAAATTGCCCCGGAACATCCGGTTTTGCAGGTGGTCGGTGATGGATCTGTTGCGGCCGGACCAGAAGCTGGCCGGAAAGTGGAACACCGGACACCGATGCTTTCGCTCGATAAGACCTATGAACTTTCTGAGCTGCATCGTTGGGCAGGAACTCGTCCCGTGATGGGAACGCTCAAGGTAGATGGCAACAGTCTGAGTGTTGTGTACGAATCTGGTCGGATGGTGCTGGCAAAGACACGCGGAAACGGCCGGGTTGGGGAGGATGTGACTGCCAAGGCGGCCTGGATCGCAGACATCCCACATCACCTTGCTGGTGGGATTTCATGTGAGATCCGTGGGGAGCTTTATTGCTCCGAAGGTAACTTCATCCGCCTTGCCGATGAGATGGTGAAGCTTGGGCTTGAACGTCCGACCAGTCCGCGCAACATCGTGGCCGGGCTCCTTGGTCGCAAGCAGCATTTCGATCTGGCACGTTATTTCTCGTTTTTCGCATTTGATTACATGCCGGATGGTGAGGGAGCCCCCCGGTTCAAGACTGAAGTCGAGAAGTTCAAGTGGCTGGGCAAGGCGGGATTTTCCCTTCCTCATCCGCAGAAAATCCTCACCCAGGAAGGTGTCGACCGCTACCTTGCATACGTCAAAAAGTTAATGGAAGAGGACGAGATCGGGTTGGACGGTGCAGTCTTTTCCTACGACGAACTCGCGCTGCATGAGGAGCTTGGCAGCACATCCCATCATCCGCGCTACAAGTTGTCGTTCAAGTGGCAGGGTCAGACAGCGGTATCCGTGGTTAAACAAATCACATGGGCCACTTCGCGACTCGGCATTGTTACTCCAGTCGCGGTCATTGAGCCGGTGTTCCTCAGCGGGGCGTCGATCAGCAATATCACTTTGCACAATGCCGCCCACGTCAAGGCCTGGAATTTGAAGGCCGGGGACCGGATCGAAATTGTCCGCTCCGGGGAGGTCATCCCGAAGTTCCTTGCCGTGGTCGAGGCCGGGCCTGGAAATTACCATTGGCCCGAAAAATGTCCGGAATGTGGTGCGCGCCTGGTTGCCGATGACGTGCGTTTGAAGTGTCCTGATGCGACCGGGTGCCCGGCGCAGCAGCTGGGCGCGATCCTGAATTGGATCAAATGTGCTGAAATTGACGACCTCAACGACAAGCGGTTGCTGCCGCTCATGGATGCTGGCCTGGTCAAGACTATGGCGGATCTCTATCGATTGAAGGTGGAAGATTTTCTCGTGATCCCCCAAACGCGAGAAAAGATGGCGGCAAAGCTTCACGCTCACATTCAGGCCAGCCGCACCTTGCCTTTGGCTTCATTCCTGAATGGGCTGGGTGTTGAGGGGGCCGGGCGGACCACGTGGGAAAAGCTACTGGAGCATTTTCACGGGATTGATGGGATCCTTGGTGCCTCTGTTGAACAGATTGCTGCGATTGAAGGTTTTGCGGAGAAATCAGCGACCCAGATTGTTCGTGGCTTGGCTGCGCGCAGGGAGTGGATTCGTGACCTGCAGGCCGCCGGGGTCAAACCGCATGCGCCCGAGGCCTATGTTCCCGGCGCTGATGCCCCTTTGGCTGGCCTTCAGTTTGTCATCACAGGTGCCCTGTCCCGCCCGCGTTCCGAGATTGAGAAGGCAATCAAGACGGCAGGGGGGAAGCTTGGCTCGGCCGTCAGCGGCAATACATTCGCCGTGGTCACGGAAGACCCATCGTCCGGGTCGTCCAAGATGAAAAAAGCACTCGAACTCGGGGTGAAAATCTGGAATGAAAGGCAACTCTTCGAAGCGATAGAAAAAGGGGTCCCCAAGTGAAGGTCAATTTGCCCGGAAAACCCGCATATGATTCGTGGAAAGTTGCGATGGAGCGCCTTGAGCGCGGGACACCGCCGGCAGAGGATGCCGGTTTCCTTGGCGCTGACCTGGATCCTTCGGAAGCCAAACTGGTTTTGATTCCCTCACCCTGGGATGTGACGACTTCCTACAGGCCCGGGACAGCAAATGGCCCGGCGGCAATCATTGCCGCGAGCCACCAGCTCGACCTGGATGATGTCAGCTTCGGCAAGGTGTACCGCTCCGGCATCTCGTTCTTGCCGCATCCGGATGAGATTGAGCGCCTGAACGCCGTGCTTCGCGTCAGGGCAGAAAAAGTGATGGCTGACCTTGGTGAGGGGGAAGCGGACAAGGGTGACCTTGCGGCCGTGAATGAGGGCGGCGCTTCCTTGAACCGCTATGTGCGTGAGGCCGCCAGGGGAATCCTTGATCGTGGATCTTTTGCTGCTGTTGTGGGCGGAGACCATGCTTCGCCATTCGGGCTGATGGAGGCATTGGCTGAAAAACACAAGGATGGTTTCGGGGTCCTGCATTTCGATGCCCATCACGATCTGCGTGACGCCTACGAAGGCTTCACCTTCTCCCATGCGTCGATCTTTCATAACGTCATGGAACGCATACCTGCCGTGTCCAGGCTGGTGCAGGTCGGCATCCGCGATTTCTGTGAGGAAGAGCGCGATTACATGCTTGCCCTTGGCAAGCGAGGCTCCGTTTTCTACCAGCGGGAATTGTTCCGGCGAAAGGCGCGCGGGGAATCTTGGCACTCAATCTGCGAGGACATCATTTCGCAGCTACCTGCCAAAGTTTACATTTCGTTTGATATCGATGGGCTTGATCCCGTGTGCTGTCCTTCGACTGGTACGCCGGTGCCTGGTGGCCTGGGCTTTGACGAGGCAGTTTACTTGCTTGAACTTCTGGCAGGTTCAGGACGGAAGGTCGTTGGCTTTGATCTTTGTGAGGTTTCGCCAGATCCATCCGGCCAGAGCGAGTGGGACGCCAATGTCGGTTGCCGGATGCTCTACAAGCTGTGTGGTGTGCTTGCCAAGACCCAGGGACTATTGCCTTGAGTTCCCGTTGAAGCGCTGCCCGGTTGTAACGACTTTGGCGGGGCAGACGGTCTCCGATGAGACGTCTTTGCCGAACAGGATCCATGTGTCGATCGCGTAACGCCCTTTTGCAAGGCCAGAGGTTTCAAAGTACACTCCCCGGGAAGATCCGTCTGCGCGCCCGTCCTTTTTCCAGTCGCCAGCCTTCCGGAATTCCACGACATCAAGCACGAGATTGGGAAAGAAACCCATTTCCACGATGTTGCGCGCCAAGATCATGTCCAGAGCGATGGGGTCTTCGCCTAGTTTTCCCATGAGCCTGAAACGGCACTCAACCCCCGGGCACTGTTCCAGGATCCTGCGCGTCTTTTCTTGATGTTCCACCAGCGTCGTGCCGGCTTTTTGTACTGGCATGTTGCTTTGTGGATGCCCAGGGTCAAAGGTCGCGCGGTCGAGCTTGAAGGAATATAGAGATCCGCTGCCCGGGTGGAGGTTCTCAGGGGCGTTGCGTGGAACGTCTATCACCATCGGGATGTTCGCTGACTTCTCGAAAAAGGAGGCGATGGTGCTCATCTTGAGGTCGATCTTGAATGCAAGCAGGCGCAGGTAGAACGAAATTCCTTCGACAAATCCGACTGGCCCGGCAGTGGATGCCATCACATAGGACTCTATGTCTTCGTTGTTGAACTCCAGTGTGAAGAACCTTTTGATGTCGAGGCGGATCGTGATTTCCGCCTCGTAGGCGCTGCGGACCCATTCTCCGCTGCTGGTTTTGGCATTCAGACTTTCGTAGAGCAACTCGTTCCTGGGGTGGTATTGGTAAACGAATTCCGAGGACGAAATCTCACGTTTTGCCGGGTTGCCAGTCACGGGATAGCGAGGTTCAAACTCCGCGGACGGATGTTGCGTGCAGGCGACAAGGTACGCGAATACCTGTTTGCCGCCGTCCCCCGCTTTCTGCAGCTCAACCAGTTCCTGTCCACCGCAGGGTAGCGCGGCTTTTCCGTCGAATCTGCCCTTGAAGCCTGACACCTCAAATACCAGCCGGTCCCGCGACGTTATGCTTGTGTCCGTCTGCTTCTGCGCCCCTTGCTTCCCGGGTTGTGAAATCCGTGCGGTGTCGATCGACAGGTCATCGGATACCGGTACGATTTGCAACGAAAGGGGAAGCCATCCTGCTTTTGGTTCGTAGGAATAGAGATGGATCGTCGACAGTGGAATCTTGCCAATCCAAGCATGCCCCGCATCCAAGTTGAAGTATGCAGGACACGCAAGCGCCCCTTCCGGGATGGCTGCCCCTGCTGCCACCAGAACGGGAATCACGCCCGAGATCACTTTGGAAACCATGCTCCGCAAGTCTGCACTCCGTCCCTGATAGCCCTTTAAGGGGAGCATCGGCGCACGGCATGGGAATCTTGAGGCAAATTCGGGGCTTTGTCACATTGTCCAGTCGAAGCTGCCTTGCTGGACGTCGCGGAAGCACTGGGACTTGTTCTCTGTGCAGACAAAAACCACCATTTTGTAGGTGATTTTTCCCAATTTTTTTTCAGGTTTGGAAACCATTGAAAATCCAGCCAGGTCTTCCTTGAAATCGCTGCGGCCCATTTTTGTCTTTTCGAGGACCAGGCCCTGATGGGTCTTGATCTCAAGGGACCAAGGACCCTCGGTGTTGATTTTGAGGCCCTTGCCCGGCAATGTTTTGAAGTCGAACTTCAGCTGGCCGTCACCTTGCGCACTCCAGTCGACCTGGACGCTTGCCTGCTTGGAGGAAGATGGTGTCGCACTGTTGCCAGACTTTGCTGCTACCGTGGCGCAAAATATGAGCGCAGAACAAATGATTTTCAACGGTTTCGTTTTCATATTGGCTCCCGGTTTTGCAATCCAGAGACTATCTTACATCATCCGGCCGCTCTGTTGGCGTCCTGGGTTTCGCCGGTCTACCGAGACGATGTCGGGAAGGGATTCGACTTTCCTGATGATCGCCTGCAGCTGCGAAAGGCTGTTCAAGGTCAACTCGAAGTCGAGATGCCCCATCAAGTCACTGGAAACCTGTATATTCGCCCGCTGGATATTGGCACCACAGGACGCGATTGCCATCGTGACATCGGCCAGGACGCCCGGTCGATCCCGTGTGATGACCCGTATGAAAGCGTGGTGGCTGCCCTGTGCGGTGCTGTCGCCAGGTGTGCCCCCCGCCCATTGGACGGACACGCGACGTTGTGGATCGAGGTCAAGCGCCCTGGAACAGCTGACGCGGTGGACGGTGACACCACGCCCCCTGGTGATGAAACCTTGGATTTCTTCGCCGGGAAGGGGATTGCAGCAACGCCCGAAATTGACCAGCACGTTGTCGATGCCGCTGACCAGGATGCCGTGGCTTGGCCCCGCCTTGACGTGGGATAGCTGCTGGCTCGTCGTTGTCGCTGTGCCGCTTGCGTCAGCAGTTCCGTCGCCGCGGCTGGCAGCATTGGTGCCGGCTGTTCCGTCAGTGGCCTTGGCTGACGCAGCGCCATCACTGCGCACATCTTTTTCTGGCAGGACGCGGGCCAGGACTTCGCGGGCGTCGAGCTTGCCGTATCCAATGGAGGCCAGCATGTCATCGACGCCACTTTCCTTGCCGGCGCGGGCAAGCGCCTCGCCATGGCCTTGCTTAAGCAGCTTTTCCAGGTCAAGTCCGCGCGCCTCGCATGCCTGCTCCATCAGTGAACGGCCCATTTTCCGGCTCTTTTCCCTCTGTTGGCTGCGCAGGTAAGAGCGGATCTTGTTCTTGGCGCGCGAACTGGTGACGTAGTTCAGCCAGTCCTTGTTGGGTTTCTGGTTGGGCGAAGTGAGGATTTCGACGATGTCGCCCGACTTGAGTTTCTTCTTGATCGGAACGATTTTGCCGTTGACCTTGGCACCAACGGTCGTCAGTCCGATCGCGGAGTGGACGTTGAAGGCGAAATCAAGTGGCGTCGCCCCGTGTGGCAGGCGGATCACGTCGCCCTTGGGAGTGAAGATGAAGATCTCATCATCGAAAAGGTCAACCTTGACCGCTTCCAGAAATTCCTCCGGGTCTTTCAACTCCGTCTGCCACTCCATGATCTGACGTAGCCAGGCAAATTTCTTGAGGTCAGTGTTGGGAGAACGCGGATCGACCGCTGCGTTCGAGCCTGAGCCTTTCTCTTTGTAGCTCCAGTGTGCAGCAATCCCGTACTCGCAAGTCTCATGCATCTCGTGGGTACGGATCTGGATTTCGGCTGGTTCACCATTCGGGCGGATTACGGTCGTATGCAGGGACTGATACATGTTTGCCTTCGGCATCGCGATGTAGTCCTTGAATCGTCCAGGCATCGGTTTCCACATGGCATGGACAACGCCCAGAGCCTCGTAGCAGTCCTTGACTGAATCGACGATGATCCTGAATGCGAAGAGGTCATTGACCTCCTCAAACGCGAGGTGGCGCTCGACCATTTTTTTGTAGATCGAAAAGAAATGTTTTGGCCTGCCGTATACGATGACGTTCTGGAAACCGTATTTTTTGAGTTCGGACTCTAGCTTCTGTTTGACCTCTTCGATGTGTGCCAGGCGTTCTGCCTTTTTTGCCGCAACCTTGGATTTCAGGTCTTTGTAGACGTCCGTTTTCATTTGCCGCAGGCAGAGGTCTTCCAGTTCACTTTTGATCCCATAAATCCCAAGGCGGCTGGCAAGCGGTGCGTATATATCGATGGTTTCCTGAGCGATGCGCTTGCGTTTTGCTGGTGGAAGGACTTCGATGGTGCGCATGTTATGCAGGCGATCGGCAAGTTTGATCAGGATGACGCGAACGTCCTTTGCCATCGCAAAGACCATCTTGCGAAAGTTCTCCGCCATACGTTCCTGGCTGGAGCGGAATTCGATCTTGCCGATCTTGGTCATGCCGTCGACCAGGTCTGCAACCTGCTTTCCGAACAGTTGCTCGACTTCGGCCAGCGGTGTTTCCGTGTCCTCCACCACATCGTGCAGGATGGCGGCTACGATTGAGGGCAAGTCGGCCTTGAATTTGGTGAGTATCAGCGCGACATTGAGAGGATGGGTGATATAGGGTTCACCGGTTGCGCGCAGCTGCGGACCGTGGCGCTCCGCGCCAAACTTGTAGGCTTTCTCCAGCGCAGTCAGATCCTGGCCGGGCAGGTACCCCTTGAGAGTGCCGTGTAGCTCCTCAAAAAGAAGCTCGGCAGTCGATGTCTGGTTTGTTTCATCCACCCGGGTACCCTCACGCCCATCCTCAAGATTTATCGGCGTTTTTTGGTCGTAACTCAGGTGGACCTCGAAAAAACTCGTTGGTCAGAGTGAATTTCTATCGAAATTTTTCTTTAATTTCAATATGTTGCCGCTGAGCTCGAATTCTTCGAGCAGGCGGTCACACAATGCCACGCCCCCGGCGCCCGAGATTTTTCCGGTTTCTCCGCCGACGATGATGGCTTCCAGCTCCGCGTAAGCGCGTTCAAGCTGGTCGTTGACGATGAAGTAATCATAGATGCGCCCGGCGGCAATTTCATCCCGCGCGGTCTTGAAGCGGCGCCATCGTACTTCCGGTGCATCTGTTCCGCGCTTTTCGAGTCTTTTCCATAGGTCCTCCATCGACGGAGGAAGAATGAAAATGGAGATTGCCCCGGGGAGTTTCGGCTTGATCGTCTTCCAGCCCTGGACATCAATCTCCAGAATAACCTTGTGACCCCTGCCCGTAATTCGCTCAATTTCCGCGTGGCTTGTACCGTAGAGGTTGCCAAAGACCTCGGCCCATTCCAGCATTTTTCCGGCGTTGATGTGTCGCTGGAACTCAGTCCGGTCGACAAAGTGATAGTGCATGCCGTCGACTTCCCCCGTCCGCTGCGGGCGGGTGGTCAGGCTTACTGAGATCTCGACATCCGGGTGCTGGTTGTGGAGCCGGCTATTCAACGTCGTCTTGCCAGTTCCGGATGGAGCTGAAACAGCGAAGATACCAGCAGGTTGGAGCAAATTTCCCATGTTCGTTTTTACCAGCTTGTCGGCCTTTTGACCAATCGTAAATCGCGGGAGCGATAGCCGCAGGGCTGGCTGCCCCCTGTTTCACTTGTCCTGGTACGCTTGGAGGATGATTTGTGCTTCGGCCGTCAGGATCTGTATCGCCCGGGTGACGGCCTCTGATTTTTCGCCGCCAAGGGCCTGAAAAGCGCCCAGTTCGCATGCCAATTCCAGGGTGCGCATGGCGCCCTTGAGGTCATGTGCTTTTTGCCGCAGTGCCTGGGTATCCCCGCCGTCCAGCACCAGGGCTTTTTGCCCGTTTATGGTCTGACTCGCCCAGAGTTGAGCCACGTTGCTCATGGACACGATCTCCTGTCGAAGTTTTGTGCGTGGTGCCCCTGTAACCAATGTACAACGTTCGCCGTGATCGTCATGTATAATCATCCGGATGGCCCGGGGTATGAAAATGTCAATTGGTGAAAAAAAATTTCGCCGCTCGCGTGCGGGTGTGGTTGCCGCTCTGATTGCGACGGCGTTCCTGCAGCAGATTCAGGCTTGTGGGCCGGCATTTCCAGATACCGGACCGGGTGGAAATCCGGTCGACCCATCCGTCAGTCCCGGGCGTGACCGCGGCTATTTCGATCTTAGTGGCGAAAATGCCCAGCCACCCCCGCAAAAAAATGTTCCGGGCTCCTGGATCGTCGCCTTTCGTGCCAATGCCGCCCGCGAGTCATTGCATTTTGCAAACTTCGCAATGGAATCGCGCTTTCATCAAACGACGCTGTCACGCTCTTTTGCATCGGACCCAAGGGTTAGGTCGGTTGATTTCATCACGGCACTCGACTTGTCGTCGCCAGAAATCGGATCGGAGTTGTCGGGGCTTCTGACGGGTAACGGTGTTTTTGGGGTGTTGCCTCCGCCCTCTTCAGTGGCTGCGGTTGCGAAGGTTGATTTTGCCTCGGATGACGAGGCGCGTTCTGTGTTGGGAGAGTGGGAAGCTGCGGGCAAGACATGGTTTGCAGAAGCCAACGGTATCAGTGATCTTTATGGCACGCTGGATGCCGCCGACGAGACTTTCAAAACCTGGGCAGCAGCTTACGACAAGACTGTCGTGCCCCACCTTGCGGTGACCAAGGTCGCCGCGGCTTTGGCCAGGTTTACCAATCCGGATCCTGAAAAGGACCTGGACAAGCCCGGTAATCAGGACATCCTCGATTCTCCGCCGATCATCGCAGTGATTGACAACGGCGTGGATTACGCGCACCCCCAACTGAAGAATCAGATCTTCGAGAATCCCAGCCCGGGATCAAGTGGATGTTCAGACGATGTGCACGGATGCAATGTGACCGCAATGAAAGGCGGCAGCCTTGGCAACGGGGCAGTCTTGCCGGATGGTGTTTCCGGCGAGGGGCAGCCTTGTGATGGCGAAGATCGCAAATGTCCCCATGGAACCCACGTGGCCGGGATCATCGCGGCCGAGCCCGACGTTTCCGCAGGCACGGTCGGTGCCCCGGCCGGAGTCTGCCCGTTTTGCAAGATCCTGCCCGTCAAGGCGACTTCCGCTGGTGGTGGCATCACCGATGCGTCGCAACTTGCGGGTTTGAAGTATGTCTCGCTATTCAGGGGGCGGTACGGCAACGCGATCCGCGTTGTGAACGCCTCCTTTGGGCAGTTCACCCGCAACCGCGCCATCGCGGTCATGGTTGCAACGTTGCGCAGAGCCGGAAACGGAATTGTGGTCGTCAGCGCGGCAGGAAACGAGGATACCATGTTGCGGGCTTATCCCGCGGCACTTCAGGACGCCGTCGCCGTAGCTGCCCTTGACTCCAATAACTCCAAGGCATCGTCCAGCAATTTTGGCAGCTGGGTGGATATCTCGGCTCCTGGTGTCGAGATTGAATCAACGGCACCGGGCGGCGGCAGCGTCCCCAAAAGCGGCACATCCATGGCCGCGCCGGTGGTGGCAGGCGTCATGGGGCTCATGGTGGCATACAAGCCAGGCATCTCGGCGGCGGATCTAATCGGACGCATCACGTCGACGGCGGATCCCGGCATTTACCGGGGAGACGATGAGAGCAATCTCAATTACCGTTTCTACTACGCCCGGATCGGCGGTGAAGTCGTCCCGCGGCCCTTGCTGGGAGCCGGTTTGGTTCAGGCGCAGGGCACTTTGCAGAATGTTCCCACTGGTGCCTTCACTTCAGCCAGAATCCAGCGAGTGACACCAGGCTGTGGCATCGTTTTCGATCCGCAGGGTAAACCGCGGAATTCCTGGGATCTGGGTTTGCTTGCCTTGTTGTTGGTTGCTCCGTTTTACGCGGCTAGTCGCCATGCACGCCGGGCCTTGCGCGCACAACGCCGCGTAAAGGAGGCCCCATGGGGGTAAGCCTGGCGCTGGTTTTTCATCTCGCCTCCGCCCTTTTTGCTTGTGGGCTGGGCTGGTGGGGATTGAGGTTGCAGCGTGACATCCGATTCATGCGCCAGATGGTCGTCTGGGCTCAGGCGGATTTATCAGTAAAACCAGCCAGCAGGGTTGCTTGCACAGCTCCTGCGTTGATCCGGCGCATGGCCCGCGTCGCGGGTGTACTGGTCGCAGGTAAGCTTGCTGAAGAAAAGGGTTTTCCGGTTGTTGGCGTTGATCCACGGCCGCTTGCACAAATTTTTTTGCGGTACCCGGTATCCTTGGTACAATTCTCTCATTCGACAGTAACGATTCTGATCCAGTCGGAAAAGGATGTGGGCCGGCCCGACGCGGGGCAACTCAAAGCATCCGTGGCGGGATCCGTCAGTTTTGAAGTCAGTTTTAGCGGGAGCACGACATGAAGCAGGTCATTCCATTCCAAGGATACCTTTTATTGATGCTCCTAAGCTTGCCTCTGCCGGCCTGCGTCAGCATGACATCCGGGGAAGGACCGTCAGCCGCAAGCGGTGCGCGTGCTCAAGATAACCGTGGGTCCGGTGCCCGGGAAGCGACAGGCATGGACGAGCCTGTGGCTGCACCGGACCGGTCGCCAAGGGTCACCAGCGGAATGACTTTGGAACAGGCCATCGAAACGGCAATAAACTCCGGCGGCGAGTCCCTGGAGGATGCCCGGCGGTTGATCAGTCACAGAAGGCAGTGGGCTTCTGCTCACCGCATGATCGAGGCTGGAATCCGTGATGGAATCATCGCCTACGATAATATCCGGCTTGCCAATTCCGTGGCTCTTTATCAATCCTCGCCATTACCGGCTTCCGTCCAGCTCTTTCAATCTCTGGTAACCTCGGGCCGTCCTGTTGCAAGGCAGCTGGGGTGGCAAATCGCGGCCGCGATGCCATCACGACCGATCGCTGCAGCAATGGACCAGGAACTTGGGCGGGCTGTGAGTGAAAGCGACGAGGCGTCGATCCTGATTCCCCAGATGGCCGTGGCGGTCCAGGCCAACAGATTGAAGTCTGCTTACACTTTGCTGCGTCAGGGTTTGATGCAGACTGGCCAGGAGGCGTTTGCACTGTCGATGGCAAACATCGATCCGACACGTGCGTCTGGTGACTTTCTTGACTATCTGTCGCTTGCATCGCCCGAGGAGCTTCGCCAATTGACGCAAAATTCAGTGAATGTTTATACGTGCCTCATTGCCCTGAAACACATTTCTTCTTACCAGGCGCCGCTCTCGAATCCCAATTCCGAGCACTTGATTTACTATGCCGTTTCTCGCAACAATGCGCTGGCCGACCTGGCGCAACAGGCGATCGAATCCTACTTGCCCAAGGACAGAGCTCAAGTTGCGATCATGATGTCCCGCATGCCCCAATGGGTCCAGATCGCTTATGTGGAAAGTGTCCGCCGTCGCAAGACGCCGGCTGTTGCCCTGCTCCTTGCTGAACTGAAGAAGATTACTTCATCCAGCGATGTTGCCGAGGAAGTCGAGGAAGTGCTGCGCTGATTGCCAGGTTTATTCAGGGCTGTTTTGTTGTGCGTTTTCGCCAACTAAAAATTTCCACTAAAGTTTTTCGCCAAAATTCCGATAAGGCGAATCCTTGGTGGTTGCTGCTCGTTGGATCTATTGAACGGAAGGATGGCGCATGGTTGCAAAGCGGAAACTGTTATCGTTGTGTCTAGTCATTTCAGCTACCGGGATTTCGTGTAAAAGCCTGGATGTAAGTCCCGATTCCGCTGACGTGAAAACCCTGGAAAATTTCGCTGCCGGTGAGACGATCATCGAGAATGCTTGTGGCGCGGACCGCCTGTCTGATCCGATTGACGACAACGTAGCCGGGCTGATTGAGGGTCTGAGCCTGGTTCAGGCCAGTGAAAGCCGCAAGGAATCGCTGGCGACGGCAATGGGCTCCATGCCGGTGAACCTGCTGAACCTTTATTTCGCGACGGGCAATCGTATCGTCGTCTCGGACAAAGCCTTCGACGGCAAGTCGGACGAAGGCATTGATGACTGCCAGATTGCCCGGCGTCAGGGCAGGGTGCTTGACGGGCGCGTCCGCATTTCCGGGCGTCCTGAGCTCGAATCCTGTATCGTTTCGGAGAGCCAGGGCGACGGCCAGGTCCGCCTAGGCATCTACATCAAAGACAACGATGCTGCGATCCGTCATGCGCTTGTACGCAGGATGAGCCAGGCAGTATCCATGCACCTCTCCCGCCTGGTTGCGGATCAAGAGGGCAAGCCTGCAATTGGTGAGTTTGAAGACGAATCTTTCGTGGGCTGGAAGTCTTCCCTTCTTACAGCCCTGGACAAGGACATCGCGGCGTTGCCAGCTGCTTCGACCAGCAATTACCGGAAGTTGCGTTCAAGTCTCAAGGCAGCTGAACTTGGCCATTACGCATTTGCCGAGGCGATGGACTCCTTCTACTGCAGTTCACGGACTCGCGAAAACATGAAAGCAAAGTTTCCAAGCGCCCATGCTGGATTCCTCGAACTGGACGCCGAACTTCGTCAGATCTGGTCCGAGCAGTCCCTCGATACGAAATCGACAGAGCTTGCCCTCGGTCCAGTCGGTCGGGTCCTTGTCGGTGCCGGGCGAGTCGGGATGTTTGCCGCGCGCGGAGTCGGCCGGGTAGGATATGGTGCTGCCCGCGTTGGTGCTGGTGTGGTTCGTGGCACCGGACGTGTTGCCTTCGGTGCAGCACGGTTCGCCGCTCGTGGAACAGGTGCTGTGATTCGCGGCGGTGCGAATGTGATCCAGGGCGTCGGTTCCGGAGTTAGCAACGCGATTGAGTACCGTCGTGGCTCCGGTTACGTGTTTCCCCGCATGCACGGTGTCTATCGTCGCTAAAATCCAGGGTTGAAGTATCCTTCAGGCCGACAGTTGCTGCTTGCGTCGCACCGCGTCGGCCCATCTAGTCTTCTCTTCCCCGGTTTCCGGTGTGAACGGCACAAGTTCCACCGGATTCCTGTTTTCATCCACGGAAACCATATAAAAAAAGCAAGTCATCACGTGGCGGCACTCGCCGTTTCGAGGATTCTCGGTGACCACCTTGATGCCGATTTCCATCGATGTCTTGCCAACATAGTTAACCCGGGCCATGAACGTGGCAAGCTCGCCGACATGCACGGGCTGCTTGAATACCACCTTTTCCACCGCGAGAGTGACGGCATAACGCCCCGAATAACGGACAGCACAGGCGTATGCCACCTGGTCCAGTAACTTCAGCATTGCCCCGCCGTGCACGTTGCCAGAGAAATTCACCATGTCTGGCGTCATCAGAACCGTCATGTTCAGGTCGCGGGATTTGATTGATTCTTGATTCGCCACGGGTACCTCCGGGGTTAGCTACTGGCACTTTGTCACGCAACCCAAGTGGTGATCGGATGCGTTCCAGAAAATATGAGGTTCACCTCCCTGAAACCGGCAGCGGCAAGCTTCCGATGCACCACGGGAAATAGTTAAATTTCGGTCATTTGCCAAAACTTAGATGCCACCAGCAAGTTTACCTGCTGCCGGATCAACCGATACACACACTGGATTCCTTTTGAACCGTGCGGCCGTGATAGGGTGGGAGTGGTGTCGAATCAATCAAAAAACCAGCTGTCGTCACCGCAGATCCCTGCGAAGATCGGCCCCTACAAGGTCGTCGGGGAGATCGGTTCGGGGGGGCTTGGGCGGGTTTTTCGTGGTGTCGACGAGCGTAACGGAAACTCTGTTGCGATCAAAGTGCTGCACGACAAGTACGCACGCAACAGCAAGTTCCTTGGCATCTTCCATCGTGAATTGCTGATTGTATCCAGCCTGCACCACAAGCATATCGTCAGCTACCTGGGAAGTTTCTTCAATCCACCCAATTGCTACATCGTCACAGAGTTTGTGGATGGATGGTCAGGATATGCTTTCCTCAAGCTGGTGAAGAGAGTGCCCCCCCTGGTGGCATTATGCATCGTGATCGACATGCTTCAGGGCATCGATCACCTGCACTTGCACGACACCATTCACTCGGATCTTTCTGCAGCAAACTACCTTGTCGATAAGCGTGGTCGCGTGCTGGTCACGGACTTTGGGCTGGCTTGCCGTCTTGAAGTTGAGGACTACCGCAATTACATGATCGGAACCCCGGGATACTATTCGCCTGAGCATATTTCGAACGAGCCGATCGTCCAGCAAACTGACATCTATTGTGCGGGGCTGATTTTATTTGAGCTGATAACGGGCCAGAAGATCGTGCCGGCATCGTCTGATCGCTTGCAGACCATCGAACTGATGCGCCGTCTGAAGGTGACAACCCTTGGCCTGATGGACAAGAAGATGGACAAGGCGTTGTGCCAGCTGATCCGTACCGCCTTGCAATTTAGTGTTTCCCGTCGCTACCAGACGGCAGACCTGATGATGTTTGCTTGTTATGAGATCTTGAAACGTTACGGGATCCGATACGCACGACACGCGATCAAGCGCTTCCTGGTTGATCAGGCAATGGTCCCCGGGCCATATGAAGGCCACGAACAAAACATCTACCAGGGCCTGTAATCATATAAAAATAACGTCCGGTGGCAACTGGCGAGGGGATCCGATCCGACCTCCAGGGTGTTACCCAGGCTTCCGTCCGGTTTTACGCAAAGCATTTCGACTCCGGCCGGAGCGAATGCCTCAAAGCGCGGCGGGCGATCCTCACTTGTCAGAAGCGAAATGCCAGGTAATTTGCGAAACGTGGAGGCGTCCACTGACTGCCACTTGCCTGCTCGCGTGAATTCCGCGTCGCGGGTGATGCCGCGGATCTGCTGCACCGAAGCATCTGGCCGGTGTAACTTGATCATTGCAGTCCACTGGTATTTGTCGACGAACAGTGGTGTGTTGCGCTGGTTCCATCTGCCGGCAACAAAGTTTGCAATCGAACTGAATCCGCTGGTTTCCTCGCTGATGCGATCGGGCTTGCTGGAGATAGCGGCGCGGAGTTGTGGCTGGATCGCAAGCGTGGCGATGGCCAGCAGGATCAAAGCATTGCCAATGCCAGCCGGAAGCAGGGAGTGTTCAAGTCGGGGTTTTCGCTCTTCGCCCAGCGACCACGCAGGATGCAGGGCAGCGAGGATAGCAACTCCCGCAAATCCCATCGCTGGCCAGTTGGCTTCGACTTTGGTGAACGGTGCGAACAAGCCAAAGAATGCAAAGGGAACCCAGGCTGCCAACCTGGTGAGTGCCAGGGCCGGATCAGGTTTTTCTGACCTTGCCACTGGGCGCCTTGTTCTGCGTTCCCGGAAAATCATGATCGCTGCAGCCGGCAGGAGAAGTCCGGGAGCAGCTAGCTGACTGCCGAGGTATTCCCAGAACCATTTCGCACCTTGTTCCAGCTTTCCCTTCGTCCGCCTTGGAGGCGCCGGTTTGACCACTGCGGATCTTTTGCTGAGCACGGCATCGTATTGGGAGAAAAAACCAGCGAGTCTATCGTCCAGGCGGGAGTAAGGCAGTCGCGAAGGGGCTGGAGGTGGCTCAAATCCATCCTCCAGGGGGGCAGCTCCGTGATCACCGGCAAAACCATGGCGCAGCTGGAAGCCGAAAGTAGCCCATTGGTGCCGGGCGTTCCAGATCACGTGCGGCGAGAATACGAGTACCGCTGTCACCGTGGTCAGTGCGAAGGCACTGGCACGCCTTGTCAGCGGGACTGTGCGCAGTGAGCGGTTGAAGAGCAGCATCCATGTGAAAATCAATGGCATCAGGGCAAAGGTATATTTTGCCAGCATCCCCAGACCGAAAAAGATTCCACAGGTGATCGCATTGAGCACGGGAAGCCGTTCCAGCGGTTTCATCAAACCATCGATCACCAGGATCGCGGCCAGCAGGGAAGCCGTCCAGAAAACCATCAGGAATGCATCTGGAGTCAGCAAGACGCCACTGGCAATTCCGGCAAAGCTTGCGCAGAAAATGAAAACAGCAAGAGTTGGCTGCCGGGCTCCGAGGCGCCTCGCTACGGCATGCAGAGAGGCCGGAATGATCAGAGATGCAAGAAGTACCACTGGCAGGCGCATGATAAGGGGATTTGCAGAAAATTCTGGGCCAGCAAGGTCGCGTAACAATCCACCCAGGGCAACCATCGGCGGGTGGTCGAAATATCCCCATGAAAGATTTGTTGACCAGATGGCGTAATAGGCTTCATCCGTCGTAACGGGAAGTACGGCGGCAACCAGAAACCGGATCGCAAGCACGGCGACGACCCACAGCCATAAACGGGCGGACGGGATCATCTGAGCGCCTTGCGCAGTCGTTCGATCAATTGTGTCTGGCGCTTTGCAGAGACCTGGTTGCGAACAGCATGGCCAAGCGCACGCTTCGAGCCGACAAAGATCGCAAATTTCCGGGCCCGGGTCAGGCCTGTGTAGATCAGGTTGCGTTGCAGCATGATGTAGTGCTGCATTGAAACCGGGATCACGACAGCCGGGAATTCACTGCCTTGCGACTTGTGAATCGTGATTGCGTAAGCCAGGCGCAGGTCGCCGGCCTCCTCATTGCCGTAGGCGATCAGGCGTCCATCGGGGAACGCCACCAGGACTTTTCCACCGTCAACGCCAGCTTCCTGGACAAACCCGATGTCGCCGTTGAAAACGCCGAGGTCGTAGTTGTTGACGAGCTGAATGACTTTGTCGCCCTTGCGGAAGTTGCGCTTGTTACTCCCTGGCGATGCCCCACGATCCGGGTTCAGGAGTCTTTGCAGTTCGTCGTTGAAGGTTTGTGTCCCCAAGTCACCGCGGTTCATCGGCGTCAGCACCTGAATGTCTCGCACCGGATCCAGGCCGAGTTTCGCCGGGATTTCCTCTGCAACCAGGCGCTTCACTGTGGTCAAGACGTCTTCCGCGGTGTCGACTTCGATGAATTGGCAGTCGCTGGGCTGTCCAGAATTGTCACTGAATTCCGGTTCCTGTCCGCGATTGATCGTGTGGGCGGTGCGGACGATGTGTGACTCGTTTGCCTGACGGAAGATTTGATCCAATTTGATGAATGGAACTTGCCGGCACTCAATCAGGTCACGAAGGACGTTGCCTGGTCCTACCGACGGCAGCTGGTCAACGTCCCCGATCAGTACGAGCTGGGACTTGTCTGGCAGGGCCTTGACCAGGCTCGCCATGAGGCGGACGTCAATCATCGAGGCCTCGTCGATGATGATCACCTGGGCATCGAGTGGATTATCTGCCGAACGGGTGAAACCGCCCGCTGCAGGCGCCCACTCGAGCAGGCGGTGGATGGTCTTGGCTTTTTCCGCAGCCACTTCGCTCAGTCGCTGCGCTGCGCGACCGGTCGGTGCTGCAAGTGCAACTTTTTTGCCCATAGCCTTGAACAGGCGGATGATCACATTGGCGGTGGTGGTCTTGCCGACGCCAGGTCCACCGGTCAGGACAAAAATGCCGCTCTGTACAGCGTGTTTCACTGCCTGTAGCTGGGCCTCGCTCAAAGTTGTCCCAGAGGCAGCAATGTAACGCGTCACCCAGTTCTCGATGCGCGCCGGGTCAACTTCCACGGGGTGCTCGAGGAGTCGCGCGATGCCCGCTGCCACGTCGGCCTCTGCGGCCATGAGTTCACCGCGGTAATGCCCTTCGGCCTTTTCCCCGGTCGGTGAGAAAGTGTTTTCCGTGATCACCGCGCCTGAGTTTTGCAATGCGCGCAGTTCGCCCTCAAGGCGCATCCCAAGTTGTGCCTCCGGCAAGTCGAGTGTCTGCGACAGGCCAGAGGAAAGCTGTGGGCTGGTCAGGTAGCAATGCCCTTTTTCCTCCGCTTGTTGCAGCTGGTACAGGATTGCTGCGCGGACGCGCTGCGGTGAGTCTTTGGCAATTCCAACATTGAGCGCAATGGCATCGGCTTTCAGGAAGCCGATTCCGTGCAGGTCTTCGGCCAGTCGATAAGGGTCCGTGGACACGATCTCGATCGTCGCTGCGCCGTATAGCTTGAAAATCTTCCGGGCGAAATTTGGCGTGATGCCGTGCTGGTTCAGGAACATCATCACATCTGCTGCAGCGCGTTGTGATTGCCAGGCGTCGATGATGACCTGGGCTTTCTTGCGCGCGATGCTCTGGACCTGGGTCAGGCAAGCCGGGTTTTCGTCAAGGATCTTGAACGTGTCCTCGCCGAAGTGGGCGACGATCTTTTCGGCGGTCTTTTCGCCGATGCCCTTGATCAGGCCAGAAGACAAATAACGGATCATCGCCGGCCTGGAGGTCGGTCGCACTGGCAGCGCCCGCTCAACCTTGAACTGGCGGCCATACTGGGGGTGAAAACTCCACGTTCCTGTGAACTGGAACAGTTCCCCGGCGCTGATATCAACGAAGTGCCCGGTGGCCGTCACTGTGACGTTGGTGCTGGTGTCGCGCACCCGCAGGACACTGTAGCCGTTTTCCTGGTTGGCGTAAGTGACGCGTTCCACTTCCCCGCGCAGGGTCGAGGAGGCACCTGCCTCAGCGCGCAGTTCCGCGTCGGTACGACCTTCACGGCTATACCCGGCAGGGGGTGGGGGTTGCTGGTTGTCAAACGGTGTCATCCGACATTCCCCAGTGGCTGGCATCAGCATGGCTATCCATTGAAAACGATTAATGAAAGTGCTGCCTTTTTGCAAGGCACAAGAATTTCCCTAAGGGTTACCGGGGGTGGGCCGACAAGAAATCTGTAGGGTTTGTCGGTTTGCCAACTTGTGGATATGGACCTGAAGGAGCTTTTTATGCAATTCCGCTTTGCTTTCAAGCACATGGAGACGTCCCCCGCCCTGACCCGTTACGCCGAGGAGAAAATTCTCGACCGGGTCCAGAAGTTTGTCACAAAGCCCATCGAGGCCCACGTGACTTTTACCGTCGAACATCTAAGCCACTCGGCCCACTGCTCTTTGCACGGGGGTGATGGCTTTAACTTGGAGGTGCAGCACGTTTGCGGGGACATGTACGGGTCGATCGACCACATGGTGGACAAGCTCGCGACACAGCTCAAACGCCACAAGGAAAAGTTGAAAGGACATAAGTCAAAGCGGCAGCTCCGGCTGCTGGATCCGATGGACAAGAACTATGCGTTCTCCTCCAAAACGGAATTTGACATTGATTCGGAGCCGGTAGACGCCGAGGACATCCTGAAATTTGAGATGGCCCGGCGGCGAATGGCGCGGTGATAAGACCGCGTTGCCCCGCGGTCCTGGCGTACGGGAATGCGCCGGAACCGTTGATTGACCTCGTCCGGTCATTTGGGGCGTGTAAAACGATGGGGCAGGACCGCAGCATTGGTCCTGCCCTGTCATTTTTCCCGTGAGAATTTGCCGGCGATCGTGGTACCCACTTCGTCCATGAAATCCGCCGACGAGTACAAGCTCATTTCCCCCGGTCAGAATGCCCTGGAACCATCGTGGAATGCTCGGCTGGCCCGGGTGTTCTCCCAACCCTTCATGAATGATTTGAGGGAATTCCTGCGCCGTGAACATGCATCCGGCAAAAAGATTTTCCCCCCTGCCCAGGAGATTTTTGGGGCTTTTGACTCTTGCCCTTTCGACCAGGTAAAAGTCGTTATCCTGGGACAAGATCCCTACCACGGTCCTGGACAGGCCCACGGCCTTTGTTTCTCCGTTCGCAAGGGCACACCTGTGCCGCCCTCCCTGCTTAATATTTTTAAGGAAATCCGGGATGAGTTCGGTTGCCTTCCGCCCAAAGATGGCGACCTCACGGCGTGGGCCAGGCAGGGCGTTCTGCTGCTCAATACGGTTCTGACGGTCGAGGCTGGTAAACCGGAAAGTCATCGTGACCGGGGCTGGGAAAAATTCACGGACGAGGTCCTTGATGTCCTTAACCGGGAGCGTGAAGGGCTGGTTTTTGTGTTATGGGGCTCACACGCACAGGCCAAGGCCCGGCTCATTGACCCGGCGCGTCATCTGATCCTGAAGGCGCCACATCCTTCGCCTCTGTCCGCCTACCGTGGTTTTTTCGGTTGCGGGCATTTTAAGAAAATCAACGAATGGCTTGTCGCCCGCGGCGCTTCGCCGATTTGCTGGGTGCCTTGATTTGCGATTCCTTTCCCTTTGCAGACTTTCTTTTTTGGGAAAGGTCAGAGCCAAAATTGGCATTTTTGCAACATCTGGCCAGAACCCTTGTTTGCGGCGTGGTTTCCCTTGATTTTGACGGCGTGAAAATCTTGGCCAGCTGGACAACAAATTTTGCCTACCCGTATAATTTTGAATGAATCCCGGACAATCTTCCTGAACACGCCGACTTTTTGGGGGTTTTCATGCGCCTGTTAACCATGTGCCGCACCCACTGGCTGGTTTTCCCGGCAATTATTGCCGCGCTGACCGCGACTGTCGTTTCAGCAGCTCCGCTGAAAACATTCAACCTCGACAAGGAGCATGTCCCTGGCCAGCTGATCGTGAAGTTTAAGCGTGGCGCATCGGCCGAGAAATCCGCACTGGGCGTGCTGGCAGGTTATGGTGCATTCAGTGCCATTCCGTTCTCGCGGACTGGTGCGATGAAGGTAACCTTTCCGGGCAAGGAGTCTCGCAACTCACTGATGGCCGTTGCGCAGCAAATTGCGTCACGCCCTGACGTCCTGTACGTCGAGGCGAACACCATCATTCGCATGGATGCAAAATTCCCCAACGACCCCAACTTTGCGCAACTCTACGGCATGCACAACGATGGCTCAACGGGCGGCACTGCAAATGCAGACATCAACGCTCCAGAGGCGTGGGAAGTTTCGACGGGTTCGAAAAATGTTGTGGTTGGCGTGATTGACACAGGTATTGATTACACGCATCCAGACATTGCCCCGAATTACTGGACCAACCCGGGCGAGACGGGAACAGACAGCGAAGGCCGCGACAAGCAGACCAACGGCGTTGACGATGACAACAACGGTTATGTCGATGACTTCCGCGGCTGGGACTTCGTCAACAATGACAATGATCCGATGGACGACAACAGCCATGGTACCCACTGTGCTGGCACCATCGGCGGCAAGGGCAATGACGGGGTCGGTGTGGTCGGTGTCAACTGGGACGTCAGCCTGGTCGGGATCAAGTTCCTCTCTGGCGGCGGTTCTGGAACCCTCGAAGACGCAGTCAAGGCGATTGAGTACGGGACAAAGATTGGCGTCCAGTTGACCAGCAACAGCTGGGGCGGCGGCGGCTTCTCCGACACCATGGCAGCGGCGATTGCCGAAGCGCAGTCAAAAAACATCCTTTTTGTCGCCGCAGCCGGTAACAGCAGCGCTGACAACGACTCTGACCCGCATTATCCATCTTCGTACGATCACGATAACGTCATTGCAGTTGCAGCAACTGACAACAAGGACGGCATGGCTTACTTCAGCTGCTTCGGTTCGACGAGTGTTGACCTTGGCGCACCAGGCGTGGACATCCTCAGTTCGATTCCGGAAGGTCACGGTTACACCAAATACAGTGGAACCTCGATGGCGACCCCGCATGTGGCAGGAGCCGCTGCACTTGTGAAGTCAGCATTTCCTGAGCTGAATGCTGCTCAGGTCAAGGCTCGCCTTCTCAATGGCGTTGACCAGGTCCAGTCTCTGCAGGGCAAGACGACCACTGGCGGTCGCTTGAACCTGGAAAACTCTCTTGAAGTAGACTCGATTGCCCCTGGCGCGGTTGCCGGGATCCGGGCAGTAGGTGCTACCAGGGATTCGGTCACCTTCAATTTCACTGCGACCGGCGATGACGGCGACTCCGGCCTTGCGAAGGGCTACGAGGTCCGTATTTCATCGACGCCGATCACCGATGCAGAGGGCTGGGCAGCTGCACGGCGCGCCAAAGCTTCTTTTTCGGTCAATACAGACACTCGCGAAGCTTCGGTTGTGATTTCGGGTCTTGATTTCAACAGCCAGGGATACCTCGCGATTCGTGCGACGGATAACGTGGGCAACATGAGCAGCCTTTCTGCTCCGGTACCCTACGCGGTGCGCCAGGTCCAGGTCGTCGCCCGCAATACGGCCAGCTCGCTGGCTGACGTCGTCGCCACTGGTACATGGGGCGTTGAAGATGCACCAACCAGTGAGGATCCAGACAACAAGGTGTTCTCTGACAGCCCCGGCGCTGACTACCCGTCCAACAACGACACTAGCCTGACGCTGCCAGTATGGAACGTCTCCAAGTCTGATTCATCGCTTGTCGTACGCATGCGCTGGAACCTCGAGAACCGTTATGACAACGGATCCGTGGAAGTATCCACGGACGGCACGACATGGACCGCGCTTGACACACTCACTGGTGATAGTGGTTGGGTCACGCGGCAGTACGACCTCTCGGGCGTACTGGCATCGAGCCAAACGCTCCAGGTCCGCTTCAAGCTGACATCAGATTCATCCATCGACCGCGACGGATGGTTCATCGATGATGTGATGGTGGTCAGTTCGATCGACTGAGTGCCAGTTAGGTTTTCTGGCAGATTAAAGCCCGGGTTTCAGGCCCGGGCTTTTTTGCGTTCAGTGCTTGTCCCAGCAGGATTCGACTTCGATCTTGGTGAAGAACTTGGCGCGGCAGACAGCGCATACGTACTTGGCGCCATCGCGAAAAAACTTCTTGTTGGGATCCTTGCCCTTTGCCGCCTGGTTGCCATTATTGGCATCCTTTGTCCGTGCGTCCGTCATTCCATTTCCTCCATGAGTCTGGTTGCTCTTCGTAAGGGGTTTGTAACCCGTTGCGATCGCTGCCGCGTGCTTCAATACGGCCTTGAACAACGGCTTGATGATTTTTTGATCAAGAAGCCGGTTGTGTATCTGGAACGGCATCAGTGCCGTTCTTGACATCTCATGAAGTACCACAGGACTGACCGTCCGCGCACTGATCGTGAAAGGCAGTTCCATTTTTTTCACAGCCGTAGAAAGCGTCTTCACAGTTGCCTGGCTGGCCTCTTGGTTTGCGTCCGCGACCATGGTTTCGGAGCACTGCTGTGCACAAGCTGTTGCGTCTGCCGGGTCGGCATACTCCCGCTTGCAGAAGCGGCAACGATGAAGAACGAACATGCCTTTACGAATCGCAACAGTTGGCTGGGCGTGGAGCTGTGTTTCCCAGCAGCCCTCAACACAAATCGAGGCGGCAGACCACGTCGGGTGAAGGGCCCGGCAGATTCCGCAGTAGAAACCGCCAGCGGTCGGTACCACCCGTTTGATGATGGTAAAGGCTCCGACGGCATCGGTGGCGGTTTGATGCCCTTTTTTGAACAATCCCAATGGCGCTTCCTTTGCTAATAAGATTGCTTTCGGATATTCCGTTCCCAGCCTGAGTGGCAGGTTCCAAGTTACCGTAACTATTGGATTAAGTTGTTTCGCTGCACTTGCAAAAATGACAGGGGGTGGTGCCGGTTGCCCTGGCTCCACCCCCAAATGATTCGTGCGCGCGTTTCGAACGATACCTGCTCAGTTTTCCTGGAATGCGACGTCTGGGATCACTTGGCTTTGCAGCAACCGGACCGTGAAAGAGGAGCGGCCTGCTGGCACGGACTTCATTTTCGTCTTGCCGGACCACGTGAGCGAGTGCTGAAGGCGGTCATGGTTCCAGGAGGACCATTTCTCCTGGAAGTACCAGGCCGCCACAACTTTGCTGGTCTCAAATTTCTCAGCATTCTGGATCGTAACTCCACCAAGGCGCTGGTTTGCCGTGATGGTGATGGATTCGTCGTCATGGGCGTTGACCTGGAGTGCGCCTTTCTGTTCGGGCGCATTGGCCTGTGTCAAGAGTTCCTCCAGGGTGTAGGTCCTGGCGATCCGGCTGAAGTTTATCCGCAAACTGGCTTTTTCTTTTGCCGTCGGTGCTTCCCGCGAGGCCAGCAACTCGGAGATTTCAGACTCTTGCTTGCCCCACACATAGAACGCCCAGTTGAAGGGATTCCACTTGGATTCGTAAACGTAGGCGCGGGGACCTGCGAGTTCGTTCGGGGTGTATTCGTTGATTCTCCGGCCCCAGTCGACAAGCTGCGGGAACTCAAGGCTGACACCGTCACGTTGCTGGACCTCAAGCAGTCCAGCCTTTGAGAAATAGACCGGATCTTTCCTGGAAATTTCCGGGCGGAAGAGCTTCCGTTCAGGAACGATGATCGTCAGGGTCTGGTCCTTATCGAGTTCGACGCCGAGATTTTGGGCTTCGACGCCAGAACTCACTTCCATTGTGCGTTCGTCGGCAGATCCCACCTTCCCGGAGATCATCCGTGAGCGCGTGGTAGCAGTTTCGGACACAAGTTTGCCCAGGATCCGGTACTGGATTTTGGAATCTGTTTGCGAGCGCAGGAAATCGATCACAGCAGACACTTTGAACGCCATCGGTGCGAGCGGATTGCGGGCAGGCTTTTTAGCTGCAGGTTGCTCGTCTTCCGCATCATCCTCTGACCTGCCGGCTTTTGGTTTTTCTTCAGCTCCCGATTCAGTCGTTTTTTCCGCCTTTTTTTGATCTTCATCTGCTGCCTGGTTTGCAGTCAGAGATGACGTGCCCCGGATCACCCGGTCACGAATGCTGGATGAAGGACGGTCGACGTCCCACGGATCCTTCTTTTTTACTTTTTCCTCGTTGTCTTCTTCGTCATCTTCTTCGTTATCGTGCGTGGTTCTGCGGGAATCACTGTTTCTGCGATCAGTTTCGCGGGTGGTTTTGCGGCGGGTGGTTCCGCTGGAGTCTTCATCATCGCGGTCGTCCCGTATCGTGCGGGATTTGTTGGCATCAGCCGCCATAAGTTTTTCCGGGCTGATTTTCTCCATCATCATCTTGATCAGGGCGTTTGCTGCTTCAGAAAGTTGGTCGGAGTCCGACTCGATGACTGCCTCTGCGCTGGTCGTGCGGATTGCGTCCGCCAGCTTTGATTTCAACTCGGACTCAAGCACAACGCCTGCATTGACCGGGCCATCGTAACCAAGGCTGGACTGAAGTGCGCTGGCAACAGCTTTGCCGTTGAACGTCATGCTGCCAAATTCGCGGGTCTCCCGCGCTTCGAATTTGAGCGATGCCACCAACTGGATGCCCAGGCCGCGGCTGAGCTTTGAGAGCATGCGCTGGGAGTCCGGTTTGCTGAGCTCGATGGTTGAGCTGATTGTCTCGCCCAGCCAGGTCGTGAGGTCTGTCCCGTCCGGAGAAAGCATCACCGGTGTTCCGATCCCGTCGATGCGCATCTCGATGTTTGTGATTGGCAGTGGCGACAGAGACCAGACTTTGTTTTCCGGCTGCTTTAGCTCTTCGTAGTGCTTGTTGATCGAATCCCGCAATTTGGTGAAGTTACATGTATGGGCGAAGCGCTCGGACTCAGTCGGGCCACCGACGATGTTTCGTGACTCGGTGCCGCGATGGAGGTTGACGGCAAAGTCGAATGCGATGTTACCGTTGTCCAGGGGCAGCAGCTTGATCGATGTCTTGTTTTCAAGGTCCCGTGCCAGAGTGACTTTCGGGATCACGAAGTAAGTACCACGGAAGCGCTGGGTTCCCTGCAGGATGTGGTAGTTACAGTCGATTGCCACATCTATGGGAACGGGGTCGAAGGAGACTCCGTCCGCCGCCAGGCGTGCGCCATCTTTGTTTGCGAAGTCTGCGGGGCCTCCGCAGCTGCTCAGGTTGATACTCAGGATTGTAGCCAGGATCAGGAATGGCCTGGTTGCTGTCACTGTCGCCTTGGAACCGAGGACGCTGCGCATGCGGACTCCGTGTTTGGTGTTTATGACGAAGCGCGCGCAACGTATTATTTCTATTAGTATAAGTAAAGTATTTTATTGATTTACTTTTAAGTATTATAAATTTAAGTGTAAATACCTGATTTTATTAGATAATTAAAAACCCCAAGTTCAGAGGAACTTGGGGTGTTTTCTTCAGAGGCCGATCGGATTCCGCAGTATTCACCCGGTTTTCGGGAGATTCAACCTCCCGTCATGACGGTACAGCTGCCACAAGAACCCCCGACGCCCCCCTGGCAAGATGAGCAGTCTCCTCCGCAGGCCATGCCGCCACCACAGTTGCCGCTACCGCAGTTGCCTCCAGAACACCCGCTGGCTGCCAGGTTGCTAAAGATGCCGGCGTTCTTGCCCAGCTGGCCCGGGTTGATGCGATTTGCTTGCGGCGGCATCAGGGATGGCAGGCCGCCACCGCCGCCGCCCCCACCGCCGAGCAATTGGCTGAACAGGGATGACAGGTTGCCGAGGCCCCCCGCGCCGCCGCCCCCACCGCCAAGCTGCCCCAGCAGCGGCATGAACATTTTCATCAAACTACCGATGTCGAAATTCAGGGCGAGTTCATTCTCTTTCGCTAAGGTGGGATCTGATCCGTCAAGGGCGAGGAAGCCGCTGCGCACTTCTCCCGGAGGGGTCGCGTTTCCCGTAAGTTCACGTGAAATTTGCAGCAGCGCCTGGTGCACCTGGTCGTAAACCTTGTAGGAAGACGGGAAGTCGGCCTTCATCACGGCAAGCGACTCGCTGTTGCAGCTGAGTGATTGCTCCGCATGGGCAAGGAAGTAATCCCTCACCTGGCTGCGGCGCGCTTCAACGATTCCGGAGTCGAGTGTTCGCGATTCTCCGGCTCGCCTGAAGCTGACCAGATCAAGCAGCGAGGTTTTCGATTTTGCGGCACGCAATTCAGATTCCACCTCTTCACCCATGATTGGTTTCAGCGGTGCAAGAGTGTACTTTTTCGATGCAAGGAGGTCGGCCAGGAACGCGTCAGCCAGTTGTTCCTTGAACGACACAAACTGCATGCTTTCTTTCTGGTTGATGCTGAAGCTGGCACCTTGCCTTGTTGGCGCGGCAAAGCGCGAGTAAAGCTGCGCGTACAGGTAACCGAAGATTTGTGGTCCAAAGTAACGGATACGATCCGGGGAAGCGCTGTGGACAATCGTGAAGATCGTTTTCTGGTTTCCCTGCGGGTCGTCAGCGAAGACGAAGCAACCGTCAGTGATGTCTCCCGTCGTCTGCCCGCTGGCAGTCTGGGCGTTCTTGCAGTAGTCGCCAATTTTTGACGGGTCAGTGATCATCACCTGGCCGCCAAGGGTGAGAAAAAGTTTCTGCATCGCCGGGTCGAGCGCAGAGAAGTAGTCTCGAACCGCTTTTTTCAGGGAGGCCTGTTCCTCGCTCCCCCTGCTCTGCAGGGAACTGCTCTTATCGAGGACGATCCGGTTATCGGGAATCAGAACCTCATTGTTGCCTTTGCATTGGTAAAGCTTGGTGATGCCACCAGCTGCGACGGCATCCAAGGTCTTTACGGAGGAATCCTGGGACGCTTTGCACGATGCCAGGAACGAGCCGGCGAGTATCCCGGCAGCTGCAACCTTTAACAGACCCGAAAACCCATTGGTGTCGGAAATTGTCGAGCGCTTGCCCATGTCTTGATTGCCTCCCCCGGTTTAACAAAACTTGTCTGATCGTTTCGGTTTATCGGTCGATAAACTATAGCGGCGCCGGAGCGATCTAATTTTCTCCAACAAATACAGTGATTTGCCTGTACGTATTATCTGCGCTTTGGGCTGGTCGTTGTGGTGGCGGGTCTGAGCGGGGGCGAGTGCCCCGATCAAGGAACCCGGGACACTCTGAGAACTAACGTCGTTCCTGGTTCCATAGCGCCCAGGTAAAGCCCGCTCGGTACATTCCCCGAACGATGTAGTACGTCCCCTGGAACGCCTTGCCCAGGCAAAACGGCTGGATCAGAAGGAGTCCAGCCCTTACTCATGAACTGGTCGACAAACAGGTAGCGAGTGTCCGGCGAGTTGATAACCCCCATCGCACCGAGCGCACCGGTGGTGTCTGTGCCGTCCTGCGCGGTGAAGTGGATTGTGGTTTCATGGGCATTGGCTGGATCCGTATTGGTGACGACCAGCCAGGCGTCCCCGGGCACAGCACCGTGCCGCAAGTAGGAAGTGATCCACTTCGCCTCAGGTTTCCAGCCATTGGGTCCAGAAAGATCGATCATCGTTCTGGCTGCCCTGGTGTTTGGCAGTTTGAATGGCGCCGAATGCTTCAAGTCCAGCAGCTTTGCATAGCCTTCACGCAGTGCCCTGGATGCGACATCCGGGTCCCCTTGCAACCAGGAAAGAACCGCTGGCTGGTGCACGTGATCGAAGATCGACGTCTTGCCGTTGTCGCCGGCAAAGTTGCCATGTCGAGTCGCATCCTCGCCAAGCTCCTGGCCGCCGTGGACAAGAAAGTGTGCGGGTAGCAGCGCAGCATAGGCAGCAAGTCCAAGCCCGTACTTGGCCCGGCCCGCGGCATCCCTGATGCCGGGGGCGAAGTGGCGGGAAGCAACTCGAACTTCGTCGTGGTTCTCGATGTACGCAATGAAGCCAGGGCGTTTCATTTCCATCAGCTGGGATCGCTGCAGGGGAAGGTTTACCGGCGTGACGCGTGGCGCATCTGCATGCCCAGCAGCCCGGGCGTGAAGCCCCCAGTAAAGTTCCGACATGTAAACAGCGTCGATGCCTGTGGCCAGAAGGGCCTCGTAGGAAAAGCCTGGTACACGCATGCCGGTATCGTTTTCATAAACTTCGGCCATCAGGAAAAGTTCAGGATTTTTGCGCCTGACACCTGTGCAGAAGTAACGCCAGAATTCCAGTGGCACGCTGTGGGCAAAATCAATGCGGAATCCATCAACTCCGAGTTCAATCCAGTGGCGTGCGACCTCGAGCATCATGTCCCAAGTGCGCGGTCGCGGGTCGTAATGACCTTGGCCCGTGGAAAAATCGTAACCGTAATTGAGTTTTGCCGTTTCATACCAGTCGTTGATGGATGGCCTGGCCGCACGCAGGTTGTTGCCCGTGACCCGTGCCGGTCGTTCCGGCTGTATTCCGGGAGTGCCCGGATCGGTGTCGAAGATGCCATCATGCTGTCGGGCGCTTTTTCTTGACGCAGGAGGAACGAACGTCTGGCCAGGCAGGTAGAAATAATGATTGGCCGGCGAGAAGAAAACACTGGGGTCGTCACCATTGCCGAAGTCTGCCCGCCCCGGGACATTGGTGCGGTGCATGCGTGCCGTATGGTTTGGGATCAGGTCGATCACGATCTTGAGGCCGACGCCGTGGGCGCGATTCAGTGCATCCTTGAAATCGTCGATGGTGCCAATCGCCGGGTCAACATCCCATGCGTCATGGATGGCGAAGTAACTCCCTGCGTCACCTTTGACCACGTCGGGATCTGTATTGTCCGGGGTTGCGTGTTCCACAACGCCGGTCAACCACACGTAATCCACGCCGAGTTCGCGCAAGGAACGCAGATGATCAGTGGTCAACGCATCCAGCCGTCCGGTGTGTTCCCGTCCCTGCCCGGTTGCGGCCCAGGTTCTGACTGGCAGCTGGTAAATCACTTGAGCCTGCGTCTTGCTGGATGATGCCATGTCCGGTTCCCGTCCGGCCGGCAAGCCCAGCGCAAGAAGCATTAACGGAATCCTGTGTAACCACGTGCGACTCATGTCAAAGAAGATTCTCCGCATCCTTCACGACAGGCTCGGCGCGGTTTGCGCTGATTTCAAGATGAGCCCTGGCGGCAGATGAAAATACCCACCAGGTGTTGTCGAGGGTCTTGATCGCCAGCTCATGAGCCACGGAATCGCCCTTCAAGAGTTTCAGGACAAGCTCCGGTTGCTTGCCAGAAAGCTTCTCTTCGGTTGCCTGGTCGGCGAAACGGATGGCGCGTAGTTTCTCATATTTCTCCAGCCAGTCGGCCACGGCACCCTCAAAGGGCGGCCGGTCGTTGTTGCCCTGCTTTTTATCTGCTCTGGGAAAGCGTTTTTTACTGGCGCCTTTCTCGATCTCAGCGGCATCCGCTTCCGTGATCTGGCGCGGCGACAGGACGGTACGGTCAAAGAAACGTGCGACCGGGTTGTCGTAACCAGAGACCATGTCAGCCTCAAACAGCACAACCCTTTTGCCATCCAGCGAGAGTCCGTAGCGGTCGGTGGTGCCGAAGCTGTTGGTGCCGAATTGCAAAACCAGCGGCGTGGATTCCTTGTTGCTGGTCTCAATGGTCAGCGTCGTCAAAGGGGGGTTGAGTCCAAACGCCTTGAGCTGATCTTCGCTCAATCGTGAGGTTTCGGAAATGATCCGTTTCGCCTCGAGCGGCTTGAAAAAGCCAAGCGTCTCGGTGAAACGCTCTCCGGCCAGGAATCGGTTTTCGCCCGCCTCGATCCAGAACTGGCCGTCTGCCGCGCGACGCGTAGCGGTAAAGCCAGAGTTGGGTGTCTTGTAGGTGATCTTGCTGATGTTGCCTGGTTGGACGGAGCCCAACCTCACCGCCTCACCTTCGGTCAGGGATTTTGGGGTGCTGGCCCACCATGCGAGGCCAAGACTTGCCAGCAACATCCCGCCGTATCTCAGTGTGTCGTTGCCAAGGAAGGATATCTTGCTTTTTTGCGCGGATCGACGCTTGCTCATGACTTTGCATCCTTTCTGCGGCGTTTGCGGCTGCTGCGGATGGTCACGGCCCCTGCCAGCAAGACAGATGCTGGTACGACGATGATGGAACCGTAGAACCAGATCAGGTCTTGTTTACCGGTGTGGCGAATCCGGACGTCCTCCTCGTCGGCCATTTTTCCTGCCAGAGCTTGTTCTCCCGCCAGCCACTTGATGGCGTCGGCGGCAAAGGCAAGGTTGCCCGGGTTGCGAATGAGGGCGTCCGAAAACACTGCGGAATCCGCCGCAAGGACCATCTTCCCATCCTTGCCTCCAGTGTTGGCTGAAGCCACGCCGATGGCAACGGAGCCACGTTTTTCGCTCTTCTCATCGAAGGCGTAGTTACGGTTCCGGTCGATGAATGAGTCCGTGAGTGACCTGACCGTGATGGTGTTCCGCCAGCCGGCAACATCCGGCGTGATCGAGAATGAGCCAGACGCAAAGGTCAGCAAGGCAATTTTGTCGTCATTGCGGGAAAGCGTCTTGGTTGATTCGTGGCTGCCAAATGAGGTCGTGAACAAAATCCAATTGTCCGCAGGAGAGCGGGTCGCAGTGACGTGGCTGCGTTCGTTGGCGACCGGCAGTGGATCAAATTCAATTCCGATGGATGCAAGCCATGGGTTCAATGCGTCCTGGCGACCTTCGGTATCGAGTGCGATGAACAAGGAACCACCACGTGCGGCGTATTCCTTCAGCGCCTCAACTTCTTCCTTCATCAAGGATTCCCGCGGACCGATCAACATCACCATGGCGGCGTCGTCCGGGACCTTTGTCGCGCTGCCTTCCGCCAGTCCAAAGGTCTTGAGGTTCCAGTTAAGGTCGCGCAGGAAGCCCTCAAAAAGGCGCGATGAAGCCAGCGGTGAGCCATTAGAGTCAACGTCTGGACTTAGCTCCTTGTGCCCGCGCATCACATAGGCGTTTTTTTCCCGGGATGTGAGGGCTATGAGTATGCGCTGGATCTCACTGTCGAGTTTTTTCAGGATGGGTCTTGCTGTAGCCAGGGTAGGGCCAAGGTCGATTCGCTCAGTTCTTGTCCCGGCTTCGGCAATGATGATTCCGGAGCGACTGGTCTTGAACTTTTCTGCGGCTGCCGGATCCATGTCCTTGTCAATCACCTTGATTGCGATTTTTTCCCCGCCTGCGTTGGCGGCGCTGGCGAGTTGTTGGACAAAGGATTCGACGTAGGGCAAGACCTCATTGTCGCGTTGGAAGAACAAGGCAAGGGAGACTGGCGACTGGCTGGCCTTGACCACATTAATGGTCGCTTCACTCGGCGCAGTGACCTTCAGGTAGCTCCAGTCCCTGGTTATGTCACGGCGTACTGCCGCGTAATTCAATGCAACGAGGGAGCAAAGTAGCATGCCGGTCGCGAGGCCTGCCTGCCATGCTTTGGTAATCCTTGAGGGGTCAGAGGTTCCAGACGTGTGGCGTGAAGCCCATTCCACGGCGAATCCTGTCGCCAGCCCGGTGATCACCAGGACCAACCAGAGTCCGAGAAGGATGCGCCACAAGTGCCCTCCGAGCGGGCCCGTCGGACCATTGGGTACGAATTGCCAGACGGCCCAGGTGATCACACCAGACGTCAACAGAAGTTTCCATGCGACCTGCCAGCCGAGTCCTGGCCTGCGCATTTCTTTGCGCACCCAGCCTTTTTGCTCCGCCAGGTCGAGCAGGAGTCCGGCTGCGATCATGATCGCTGACACGGATCGCAGCCAGATGGTTGCGCTTGTGCCTTGAAAGTAACGTTCGCTGGCAAAAAGCAGGACCACGCCTGCAATGAAAGCGAGAGAATTCATCCTTGCCACCTCCGTGACTCCACCACGCGGACTGAGCACTCCAGGAAGAAGAAGGTCACGCTCAAGTAATAGACGACGTCGCTCAGTTTGACGATCCCCTTCGCAAGGGAACTGAAGTGCTTGTTATGCAGTGCAAGGTGGCTGAAAATGTCTTTGAATGGCGGACTCGCAATATCAGACACGATCCATAGCACAAGCAGGGCAACCGTGATCATGGTCCCGGTCACGGCGGCCACCAGCTGGTTTGCCGCCATGGACGATGCAAAAAGTGTTATGGCGATTGCGGCCCAGCCGATCAGGGCAAGGTTCAGATAGCCGGCGGCAAGATGACCGGGAGAGATTTTTCCTTTCATCATGATCAGAGCAGGCAGGTACAGGGATGCCAGGTGAAGCAGCATCATGAAAACGGCTGCGGACAGGAACTTTCCGTAAACAAGCTCACGTTCCGTCACTGGGCTGCTATACAGAAGAGTGATGGTGCCGTTTTGCTTTTCCTCGGCGATCAAACGCATCGCGAGCAAGATGCCCGCGACGATCGAGATTCCGCTGGCAAAATAGAAGAAGTCCCCCAAAACCTCCGTGGACAGCTTGGCCTGCTGGCCCATGGCAAACGCGTTGAACAGCAGCCCATCGATGAACAGGGCTGCGGCGATGACAATCCAGCCCATCCAAGTCTTGAAGAAACAACCGAGTTCTCGTCCTGCGACCAGGAACATCTTATTCATTCGCAGCTCCCTTTTGCACCAGCTTCATGAACAGGCTTTCCAGTCCGTCATCACGCCGCAGCAGGCCGTTCAAGCCAACCCCGGACTCGACCACGGCCCGGGCGATCTCGCTGCGGCAGTCGTCGGAAGCCTGGATGCTGATCGTGTGGCCCTGAACTGAGACTTCTTGGACTCCCTTTATCCCTTGCAGCGTGCCGGATATCCGCGCCGCCGCGGGGTGGTCCGGGTTGGCAATCTCGACGTCGATATTGTGACGGCCTTGCATACGGCTTCTAAGCTCTGCTTCGCTGCCCTCCGCGCTGACACGCCCCCCGTCGATCACCATGATCCGGTCACACGTGCGGGTGATCTCCGAGAGAATGTGGCTGGACAGGATAATTGTATGATCGCCCCTGAGCGCCAGGATCAGGTCCCTCATTTCAACAATCTGCAGGGGATCCAGGCCGTTGATCGGTTCATCCAGGATCACCACCTTTGGCTGGTGGACAATTGCCTGGGCGATGCCGGTCCGCTGCCGGAAACCATGGGAAAGCGACTCGATCGGGTCGTTGGCGACATCGGCAAGGTTTGTCCTGTCAATTGCGGCATCGGCTGCAGAAGCAGCCTTGGCTGACGTGATGCCCTTCAATCCGGCCACAAATTTCAGGTAATCCCGTACTGACATTTCGTCATAAAGCGGTGGCTGGTCGGGCAGAAAGCCGATGAGGCGCCTGACTTCCTGTGGTGAGTCTTCGATCGAGAAACCACCGACGCGGGCAGTGCCGGATGATGGCATCAGCATGGCGCCAAGGATCTTGAGCACAGTGCTCTTGCCGGCGCCATTCAGTCCCAGCAGGCCCACCGTCTGTCCCTGGGCAATCTCGAACGTCACGTCCTCGATAGCCGGGCGGCCGTCGTAAACCTTCCGTAGTTTTTCCACGTGGATCATGTTCGCGGGGTATCCCTCTGATTAGGCAGTATTTTCTGAGGGATGGTGGCAGCAACGGGTTGCCCCTGTCAACGGTCTTGCCATTTCGTACGGGATGTCAATGACTTCTGCATCCGGGCGACCCTGGGGTTCCGGCCATTTCCAATCATCACGGCAGGTTGCGCTTAAAGTTCCGCTTGGCTCACCCCTTGCAGCCCCAGTCAGGACGGAATCCAAAAAGGTTCGGAAACGGAGACACTCATGAAGTCGAAGTTCATGGTCAACAGGTTGAAGGTCGCGTCAATGGCAGGTCTTATGGCTGGTGTCATGGCGATGACGAGTGCTTGCGTTCAGCGGAACAACGCCGCTGGAAAGCTTCGCGAGCTATCCTACGACCCCTCCGCGCAGAACATTGCCTTGTTGTTCGGTGCTCCCAACGGCTTGCCTGGGATACCGGAGGACCTTGAAAGCATGAAGGCCGTGCTTGAGGATCCGCAAGGTGGCAACGGATTCAAGGTTGTACTGATTAATGAAGCAACGTCTGAGCAAATCCTGGACGCCACCCGGAAGGCAGCGGTCGATGCTGGCGAAAACGGGACTATCTTCTGGTACTTCAGCGGTCACGGTGCAGAAAGTGGCACGCTCATGACAGTCGGCGGGATGTTGCCGTTCTCCAAGGTGACGGATGTCGTGAGGGATGCGCGTCAGACCCCTGTCAAACGTTTCTACGCCATGTTTGATTCGTGCTTCAGCGGACAGATGGTGGACGGC